>JAYKJL010000001.1:0-5770 GCA_035285725.1 Nostocales cyanobacterium 94392
TAGATAGTATCTTTACTCCAACGATAGCGCCAAGGTTTTTTATTTTGTTACTTACTGCTGTTTTCCGTATCGTCTTCCTTGTCTCCGTGGAAAATTTTACATGAAAAAAATAAACCCATTTATTCACCAGAGGTTGAAAACCTCTGTCTAATAGCTCAAATCATCTAAAGATGATTGAAAAAATTACACATCAATACAAAAATAAACTAATTTCCCCAGTCCTCTTACAGAGGACTTTAGCTATCAGACGGGGATTTTCAATCCCTGGCTGAATCATTGACTGACTGGCTAAAATTTGGCTTAATCACGCTTAATAATGCTAAGTCAATTTAGACCTTTTCTAAATAAGAATTTGTTGTTCCTTGTGAATGATGTATTTTTTGATTTTTGACATAAATAACTGCTTTATCAAGTTGTTTGCTTCCTAACGAAAAAACACCATATCCTTCTTGCCAAGAAAATTTATCTGAGGTCGTAGGAGTATTGTGATTAATATGATAAGAACTACTTCCTTTAACTTTTTTTACAAATTCAGAAATCGCTAATGTCGGTGGAATAGATGTAATTATATGAATGTGGTCTTCCATGCCACCGATGGCGTGAATTATGCAATTTAGAAAATCAGATTTACCGATTATATAATTATAAAGTTCCGATTCTTTATCAGGACTAATTAGAGGTTGGCGTTGTTTTGTCGTCCAAATAATATGGTAATAGATTCGCCACAGGGACATAAATTTTTATTATTTAATTTGAACTATATTCAATAGGTTGCCCATTTTTTTTAAATAAATTAATATCCGGAGGTTAAAAACCCCCGTCTAATAGCTAAAATCATCTAAAGATGATTGTCAAAATTACACATCAACACAAAAAATAAACCCATTTCCTCTGTCCTCAAATATCCGGGGGTTAAAAACCCCGTCTAATAGCTAAAATCATCTAAAGATGATTGAAAAAATTGCACATCAATACATAAAAAATAAACCAATTTCCCCAGTCCTCTTACAGAGGACTTTAGCTATCAGACGGGGATTTTCAATCCCCGGCTAAATCCCTGGCTGGGTGAATGGCTGGCTGAGTAAATCCTTGGCTTATCTAATCCCCGGTATATCTGGCAAATTTTTACCAACTTTCGATTTTGTTTTATTAGACTTCTTTTTATTACCTTTACCCTTACTCTTATCAGCAACCTTCCCCCCTAAAATTTCCTCTTGATGACGCTGTTGATTCAAATCTAGCAACCGTGCTAATACCTCATCATGAGTTTCTTCACTCCAACGATAGCGCCAGGGTTTTTTCTTTTGTCGCTTACTGCTGTTTTCTGTGTCGTCGTCTTCTTCTTCCTCATAATCTAGGAGAAAATCGCAGTCGGTAGGAATATCTGACCAACCGTAAGCATCGAGTACAGCTTTATCCATTGCGGTGTGGAGTTCGCGGAGTTTGATGATTTCCGGGTCGTATTCGTCGGGGCTGTGGAAGCGGTTGTAGGTGTCGGTGAATCCTTGGTTGTTACGAACCATTAAGGATGCACGGTATTCGTAGTATGCTTTGCCTATGGTTTCTAGGGTGGGGTTGGTTTCCCAGTTTTCAGGGAAGGGGAAGGTTTCAAAACAATCTGAGGGAGTGTAGCGGAGATCATCTTTCATGGATGAACTGAAAAATCTTGTCCAAATTTCGTGGATGCGAGATTGCATGATGCAAAAAAAAGAATCTTGCTGTTGTGCGAGTACTACTAGAGCGTCAGAAAAAACTATATTTGTAGGCATAAATGCTGTACACCAATGTGGTTGATGACGTGCAATAACTAACGCACGTTCGAGAGGTGCGATCGCGTTATGTAATTCGTTGCGAGGTCTGAGAAATTGCCACCATTTTTCTTTACCTCCTTTGTCTTTTTGAATTAATCTTTCAGGCTTAACCTTCTCTTCTACAATCTGCATCAAATCAGGATATTCCCCAGCCTCAACCTGACTCATTTCACCAAAATTAATTACATACCTATGATGTGCATGAGTCGGACTTGAATTAACTTCTTCCCCACCAATATAAGGAAAAATCCGCTCTTGATTTTTAGGATTTTGTTTAATTAATCGCTGCATTTGTGCAATGGGTGTAGCGTCAGGGTTAGAATCATCAAAGGTAAAACCCATACCCAACACAATGCTACCTTGAAAACTTTTATCGGCATTTGCTAATAACACCGCAGGATTGTTATTTCCACCTGACTTAAATAAAAATGCGGAAATTAGATCAACTTCTTTACCGTCGAGGATTGGCTGTAAATATTTACCATTATGGAAATTAATTGGATTTAAATTATTACCATTTTGGAAATTAATTTGATTTGCATCCACACCCAACCGGGAATTAATTTGATTTACATCTACACCCACCGAATCAATTGGATTTGCATTCACACCCACCCGGAAATTAATTTCCGGGCTAATAGCAGAAGTCGGTTGAAACCGACTAAAATTTTCATCAACATTTTTATTAATCCTCTTCAGAGGATTTTCGCTTTCAGACGGGGAATTGATTCCCCGGCTATTTAATGGTGAATTGATTCCCCGTGTCTTTGATGATGAATTAATTCCCCGGCTTTCCGATTGAATTGTCTCCCGGTTTTGTGATTGAATTTGCTTCCGGCTTTCCGATTGAATTTTCGTATTTCCTTGTTTAAAAACATGAACAACACTGACCACAACCGCAGCTAAACCTGGCCATTTTAACCGCTTTTGAGCATTATAAATAGTTCCACCATTCTCACAAATATATCTCAAACCAGTGCTACGAGTATCACCTTGAGCAATGGTATTTGTAGCAATCAAACCAAAGGAACCATTATTTCTTAAAAGCGCGAAAGCCCTGCGGAAAAAGTGAGCGACTAAATCTGAATTACCATGTGACTCTGGATTAACTACTTTCAACCAATCCATATATCCATCTGCATGAGCATTGATTGCTGTATTTTTACCTGCAAACGGGGGGTTGCCTACGATTCCGTCAAATCCTGGATTTTCTCTTTCAAATACCTCTGGAAATTCAATCTCCCAATTAAATACTTTTACAGATTTATCCGCTTGTCGCAATCCCTGACTTATTGCTGTAACTTCTAAATCATCGTCTTTATTTTTTCGCCAATTATAATACTTCTGAAAATAACTATTCCGCTCATCTTTCCTGGCTTTATCTTTATCCGCAGCGAAGAAAGAAGCAATTACCAAATCTCCTTTTAATCGCGCATCTTTTAATAATTTTTCTGCTTGATAATAAAACTCGCGCTTGGCTTCATAATTCTCATCTCCTAAAACTTGAATTTCATCCCGATAAAACTTATTTTTCTGCAAATTCTCATTAAATAAAGGTAAATCGGGGTCATCATAGGTAGTATCTTTTTCCCAATTAAACTTAACAAGTTGGTCGCGGGTTAAACCTACTAAGGAATCACCACATTTCAATGCATGGTCTAAAAATGTAAAAGGGTGTTTCTTCGCTAAAGTTACCAACCACAAAGATAACTTAGCTAAATTCACCGCAAACGGATTTTTATCTACCCCGTACAAACAACGCTGTGCTACCAAACGTCGTGCATAAAGTAACGGTTCGTCATCGGATGAAATTTCTACAATAGTGCCATGTTGGTTCCAAGCTTGTACTAATTTTTCTGCTAACTGACGACAAGTTTCTACCAAGAATGCTGCCGAACCAACTGCAATGTCCGAGACTTTCAAATCCAAAATTTGCTCTGGTGTGGGACGTTCTCCTAAAGCTTCTAAAATAGGTCTGAGGGTTTCTTTGATAATCGGTTGTGTTAAGGCACGGGGGGTATAATGAGAACCCGTGCGTCGTCTTTCTTCTCCCGGTTGCAAGTACAATGAACCAGCAGGTAATAAAGTCGGGGTTTGGGTCGATATTTTTCTTCCTAAAGCAGCAATTAAATCCTCTGGAGTTTTGGCTTGTTTTAACTCATTGAGGGATTTACCGGAGATTTCACAACCTGTAACTGTCTTTAAATACTTGGCTCGGTCATTAGCTTTGTTTGCTAAAATCTCATCGACACTGACAACCACAGTTACAGAAGATTTAGCGCTTTTAGGTTTACTCCAGACACCGATAGATGGTGAAATCGCTAATTTAACCTCAAAACCCATTATCGCGCTATACACCGAGCCGATTTGCTCTACGTCCAAAGCCCGGTAGGATAAACGTTCTCCATCAAGAACCAGTAACCTTTGCAAGGCTTTATGAATCACACCATCAGAAACGCGGGGTGGTTCAATCAATTCCCATTCTTTATAGATAGTATTGCGGGAACGACCTTCTAAAAATGCATATTCATCCGGGTCAAAAAGCTGTCCGTGACGGGCTGGTAAGTATAAATCCCCATGACAACCGCCATCGTACACCAAGCGAAACAGACTGAGCAACCAAGCCCAAGCACCATAACGCTGCTCCATTGTGTCGGGATAGTTTCCTGCATCCTCGCGTAATCTTTCATAGAGTCCAGTTACGGAATAATTGCGCGTATAAACCGAACCCTGGGGCATCAATCCCTCATCTTCAGCATACAGCAGAAATACCAACCGCAGTAACACTGTAATCAATCCCCCGTAGATATGCTGGGGGTCATTTTGGGCAATGTCATCAAGTAAATTTCCGTTAACTGCTGCATTGGCAGTTTGAAAAC
Source organism: Nostocales cyanobacterium 94392 (assembly GCA_035285725.1). Lineage (GTDB taxonomy): Bacteria > Cyanobacteriota > Cyanobacteriia > Cyanobacteriales > Nostocaceae > Rivularia. The sequence continues at coordinate 4,691 of JAYKJL010000001.1, forward strand.
CGCGCAGTAATTCCCACAAAGCATCAAGTACTTGTTCTGACAATAAGGTAGAAACTTCATTTTGATATTTGCGGCTATTTTGCAGCACTGCTACTAAACTACGGTCTGCTGGTGCATTGAACACTCTCTGTTCTTCCAACAGCATATGCATAGCGCCCAAAATCAACCGTCCCGACACTTCACACATAGCCTGTACGGGGAAAGTCAGATGTCCTGAAGATTCACCTTGTGGAGCATATACCAAACGTAATTCTCTACCGTTACACAATATACCTACAGGAATTTCCTTCTCTCGCAACAATCGCTCAAACTTAGCTTGGGGACTAGCGTGCCATCCGGTCGATTTGGTATTTTCGCTAACTCTATCAAGGTCAGTACCGGGAGAAATCATCTGTACCAGCATCAGCCAACCATCATCGTTATCCGGGTCACGTACAGCATAGGTTGGCTGTAAAATTTCACCATATTCTGGTAGCGATACCGTCAAATCTTCCGGACAATCAACTAAATCTTCAGCCTGCCAATCCAAAACTTCGACAGTAAACTCGGCAAAGTCAGAAATCACAGGAATATTTTCAGTACTGTAACTGGCAAATTCCCGGTTGACTACTTCAATTAACCGTTGCTGTAACTCAACGACATTGCGATTTACCGACATTTGAGCATTATTTAACGCTGTTGGTGAGACTACCAATCCAACAGGTTGCAGAAAACCCAACCATTCCTTATGCGCTTGAATTTCTCTATCCCTTGCCATATTTACCTTTGAAAACTTTTTATTAATTGGTTTATTAATTAGTCTTTGAATTGCTCTGAGTTGTGGGAATAAATATCCCACTCACAGAGTCAGAGGTTGAAAACCTCTGCCTGATAGCTAAAATCATCTAAAGATGATTGTTTTTTGATTGTGGGATAAAATATCCCAGTCCTCTTTCAGAGGACTTTAGCTATTAGACGGGGATTTTCAATCCCCGGCTTTGGTGTGGGTTTGGCATGGATTTTCAATCCCCGGCTTTGGTGTGGGTTTGGCATGGATTTTCAATCCCCGGCTTTGGTGTGGGTTTGGCATGGATTTTCAAT
>JAYKJL010000002.1:0-35281 GCA_035285725.1 Nostocales cyanobacterium 94392
GTGAATAAATGGGTTTATTTTTTTCATGTAAAATTTTCCACGGAGACAAGGAAGACGATACGGAAAACAGCAGTAAGTAACAAAATAAAAAACCTTGGCGCTATCGTTGGAGTAAAGATACTATCTATCTATCCAATTTTGTAAAAGGGGACTGACTTTTACCAGTAAAGCTCTTAAATTTTTGTAAGGAACTAATTTGTCATATTGTAAGCGACCAAGAATTATTCCTGGATGTCTACTTTGACTACGAGCAAATTGTTCAATTGCTTTACGAGAAAAGAGTTTTTTACTATTGGTAATAAAATCATTAAATGACTGAAAATTTATCAACCATTTAGATGCTTTCTGATTTGCTTCTGTTTCTTCCTCGTTCTCTTCCAAAGCGTCTAAGTTATCCAGGTAACTGCCTTGATGTCCTAAAACTATATGTGCTAATTCATGCATGAAAGTAAACCAAAAGGAATCAATTCGGTCATATCTCAGCGTCAACGCAATAACTGGATTATTGTCCAAATAAAAAGCAGCACCATCCAAATAGGTTTTACTTAAGTGCGGCACAATTACAAAATGTACTCCCAAATCTGCTAATAATTTAGGGATTAACACAATATTTTCTACTTCTTCGGCACAAGCGAGAATTTCTGGTATAGCTTTTTCTAATTTTATGCGGTCAAAGTTACCAATTGTTTGTTCTTGAGCTAAATTCTTAACTCTTTGAAGCCAAACTATACGAGAAATATGGTTTGGCTCCCCTTGTTCAGAACAACGAAAATTAACGTTAAACTGAGGTATTTTATCCAAAGAAGGTATGCGAAATAAATTACATACCTGCTGTTCTAAACTATCAATTGAATCTGTTTTTTGTATCCACCCATTTCTAGTTAGTTCAGACATGGGCAAAATTGTATACAATCGACTTTTACGAGTTATATCTTTCTGGTTTCCCTCCTCTTTTTGGTTCTTTTGTGCTAAGTGAAGCCGGTATTTTGTTTCCAGATTTGTCCAAAACTCAGCAGAAGTACCCAAAGCTTGGGATAATTCGATTGCGGTTTCTGGTGTAATTTGCTTATTTCCTCGAATAATTTCGTTAATGGTTTGAACCGGACGATCCATAATCTCAGCTAAATCTTTTTGCGTCCAGCCACGAGCTTCTAATTCTCGACTTAAAATTCTTCCAGGTTTTGTTACTCTTGCTGGTGTCAAATTTTGGCTCATATCCCCGCTCCCCTTGCTGTATTAATTAGTGGTAATCCTCAATATCGATAATGTTTAGGTAGTTTCCATCTTCATCTTTATCCACTGTCAAAATCAAGCGCCACTGGTCATTTAAACGCAAGGAGCGCTCTCCTGCTTTTCCTCGTTTTCCTTGAAGTTTCTCAAATCGCAATCCCTTTTGAGCATATAAGTCTCGCTCGTCTATAGCAGCATCAATAATTGCCATAACTTCAAAAAAGTCATCAACCACATTTGGGTATTTATGAGCATCTTTTTCTTCTGTATAAAGTGCTTCAAGTTTATTTTTCTTGAAGATAAAACGCAAAGCTTTCCCCCAAGCAAATGCAGTAGAAACCGCACTATAATACAATTTAATTCAGCCTTGGGGTGAATCATTGATATTTAAATTATAAATCTTAATCAAACGAGAGTTTTAAGTTGTTTGTAAAAGTTTATTGGGGAATGATGAAATTTAAAAAAAAAGCATTCTGTAAAAGGTTTTGGCGTTTTTATTTGATAAAAAATTTTGCTCAAAATTAATCTTGTATAAAACAATTGTACTATACAAAACAAATTAGCACAAGTTTTCGATATGTATGAGGTAACATTGATTGGTTATACCGTTAATGTATGGATATTTACGCACAATATTTATTTTTATCTGTAATAAAAAAGTTAAAAATATTACCTTATGACAGCAGCTATTCCTAAGCAAGTGCAATGTACGCAATCCTGTACCGTGCGATCACACCTCATCGAAGCCTTGCAATTCGACCTTATAGGACCGACTCCCGATGATATAAATTACGCAGAGGAAATTCTCGACCAAGCTCCATCAAAAGGTTATTTGACAGGTTTTCTCGTTCCCTATGGTGCTTCTATCGAACAGCGTACTGATGATAACGGGGATGATGAGTTAGACCAAGTTAGCGGTGGTGCTGCGGGTGATGATGAAAATGTCCCCGAAAAAACCTTTGCCAAGAAAGCTTTTTTCCCTTCATCAATCGGTTTAAGTTTACTTGTTAATCAAAACACTAGTCATCTTAATGTCACCGTCGCTTGGGGTGACTATTATCCTTATAAAGAAAATATAGACCAAGAAAATCTCGAAAATATTGATATTGCTACAGAAAATAAAACTATTCCGCAACAGGAACAGTTAGAAGCTACAGACGAAAAACAAACACAAACAATTCCGGGATGTTGGAAGCGGATTCCTCGTCAACAAGAAATTACTATTCCGATAGGGGAACACAATCCCAAAGAATTAGAATTACCTCTTAATAAAAGTGGAGTATCGCCAAATTTAAATATTCCCATACCAGATAGCAACGGTTTAGAGCTAGTTGTTTCGGTTCGTCCGGTTGCTTCTAAGGAACTTGTTCCGGCTGGTAGTCTTTCGGTTTCGGTATTTCTGGTAAATAAGCGCATCCCTACAAACGATAAAGAACGCGATACAACCTATACTTTTCAAACTAGTTTAGCTATTAGCACCCCAGAACCTTTTGTTCCTCGTCCCAATTTACGCGGACGGGATAATGATGATTGGGATGAAAGTGTTGCGGATTTGCAATACCGAGATGATTATGAATATGCTGTGGGTCATAATGTTTCGGCTGTAGCTGTTACCAATCCCGATGGAAATTGCAACAATGTTCGTACCGCTTGGATACCGACTGCTGATGTAGAAAAGGTAATTGCGACTGAAGATGAATTCAAAGATGTGGAATTGGGGATGGAGCAACTAGCCAAAGCCCAGACACCGGAAACTTTGCAAAATATGCTGATTTCAATGGTGGATGCTTATGGTAATTGGATTGAACAACAACGCTTAACATCTCCAAAAGAACCCAAACGCTTAAATATCGCATCTGACTTGTTAAATCGTGCGGAAATTGCCAAAAATCGGATTAATCAGGGAATACAAGCATTAAAAGACCCGCAAATTTTTACAGCCTTCCAAATTGGAAATCGGGCGATCGCCACTTATATCCGTCAGCGTAAAACCCACGGTCAAAATATTGCACCGGAAAGTATCGCACCTCCCAAATGGCGACCTTTTCAGCTAGCTTTTATCTTAATGAACTTATTAGGAGTAGCTAACCCCGAACATAACGAAAGGGAATTAGTTGATTTGCTATTCTTCCCTACAGGTGGTGGTAAAACAGAAGCTTATTTAGGACTTGCTGCTTTTACTTTAGTACTGCGACGACTGCGTAATCCAGACCCAAAAACAAAAATAAAATCTGCTGGTTTAAGCGTTCTCATGCGCTATACATTGCGACTTCTTACCCTCGACCAACTTGGACGTGCTGCGGCGATGATTTGCGCTTTAGAATTAGAACGGGAGAAAAATCCCGAATTATTGGGAACCTGGTCTTTTGAAATCGGACTATGGGTAGGACAATCGGCGACTCCCAACCGCATGGGTAAAAAAGGAGATAACGACGACTATAGCGCTAGAAAACGTACCCTTGATTTTCAGAAAAATAATCGAAACCCCTCACCCATACCTTTAGAAAATTGTCCTTGGTGCGGAACCAAATTTGACCGTAATTCATTCCAATTACATCCCAACCCCGACCAACCAAGCAACTTACACGTATATTGCAGCAACCGTCGCTGTGATTTCTGCGGTAGAAAAGGTAAGAACTTACCAATCGTCACCGTAGATGAACCAATTTATCGTCGTTTACCCTGCTTTATAATTGCCACAGTTGATAAATTCGCTAGTCTACCTTGGGTAGGAGAAACAGGTGCATTATTCGGAAAAGTAGACCGCTACGACCAAAATGGTTTTTATGGACCGACTCAACCCGGACGTGGTAAAACTTTAGGAAGTCATTTACCCCCACCAGATTTAATTATTCAAGACGAATTACATTTAATATCGGGTCCTTTAGGAACAATGGTAGGACTGTATGAAACCGCAATTGATGCTTTATGCAGTCGCGAAATCAACGGTAAACCAACCCGACCCAAAATAGTGGCTTCCACGGCTACAGTTCGTCGCGCTAGTAAACAAATTCAAGCCTTATTTGGTCGTAGCGAAGTTGATATTTTCCCTCCACCGGGACCCGATAGACGCGACTCATTTTTTGCGAAAACCGTCCCCGTAAGCGATAAAAACCCTCGTACCTATGTCGGAATTGCAGCCCAAGGACGCAGCGCAAAAGTAGTATTATTACGTACTTATTTAGCATTGTTAGGTGCAGCCCAAAAACACTGGTTAGCAGCGGGAGGAAAGAAAAACCTTGAAAATCCAGCCGACCCCTACATGACATTATTAGGTTACTTTAATTCTCTGCGGGAACTGGGAGGAAGCCGTCGCATCGTCGAAGATGAAGTTAAAACACGCTTGAATCGTTACAGTCAACGCAAGCGAATTGGTGAAGCCTCCGGATTATTTGCCGACCGTAAAATTGATGACGAACCCGAAGAATTGACATCCCGCGTCAGCACCAGCGAAGTAGCCAATACCAAACAACGGTTAGAATCTACCTTCGATAAAGAGGATAAAGTTGATGTTGTCTTAGCAACAAACATGATATCCGTAGGTTTGGATATTACCCGCTTGGGTTTAATGGTAGTTCTCGGTCAACCCAAGACAGCAGCCGAATATATCCAAGCTACCAGTCGTGTAGGAAGAGATGAAAAACGACCGGGATTAGTTGTTACCTTACTTAACATTCATCGACCCAGAGACCGTTCCCACTACGAACGCTTCTGTGCTTGGCATTCATCATTCTACCGCGCCGTAGAAGCAACTAGCGTTACTCCCTTTTCTCCCCGCGCAATTGACCGAGGAATTGCAGCTATTACCGTTGCTTTAGCTCGTTTGGGACATACAAAAATGACAGCACCAACAAATGCAATTGAAATTCTCCAAAATCGTCAAGAATTGGAATTTGTTGTAGAAACAATAGCCCAACGAGCAGAAATGCACGATAAGGAACTCAGCACTAGCGATAGTGAAGCATTGCGCCAAAAAGTTAGAAACACGGTTAAAGATTTACTCGATCTGTGGGAACGAATCGCCAATGACAAAATAACCTTACAATACCAACGCGAAGTCGGGGAAGCACCTCCATTAATATTTGAACCCCTAGACCCCGAATTACTCAACCAGCCCTTAGAAGCACGTAAATTTAAAGCCCAACGCAGTTTGCGCGATGTCGAACCAACAGTCAATCTGTGGGTAATTAATCCCAATGGAGATGAGGTAGAGGAGTCAATAAAATGAGTAATTAAACCAGGTATTCAGCCAATGATATTAATGATATTTAGCCAGGGATTGAAAATCCCTGTCTAAAAGCAAAAGTCGTCTTAAGACGACTATGAAAAAAATAATCAATCATAGTTTATTCCTCTTCCAGAGGAATTTAGCTATGAGACAGAGATTTTCTGTGACTGTGTGACTCTGTGACTATGAATAAGCGCTTAGCTATTAATCAAACATTTGATGAGTAAATCTAACAAAAAAATTCCCCCAGCAGGACAAATTCGCCAAAGTCAAATTCTTTCGACCTTCGGTTCCGGTTCGATGGTAGATTTACCGGAGCATTCTGTATTAATCGCAGATTTAAGCCATTGGCGTGGTGATAAAAGAAACATTTCAGAAGAACGTTTAGAAGCCAGAGTTGCTGAAATCTTACAAGTTTCGAGTATCAAACTGTATGCGCCACCAGTTGACGAAAAAGACCCAAAAGCAAACCGTACAGGAATAAATGCTTTTATGTTTCCTACTTGGTTTTTAGCTCAGGTAGAGGAAACTTGGTTTGATAGCAAAACTCAAAAAAATTACCGTACTCGTCCTTTATTACCTTGGGGAAGTTTAGTTTCTGGGAAATATCTCAATTCTGAAAAAAAGAAAGTACCTGTTGTACCCGTTCGCTTCGTTCAAGCCTGTGTCAAAGGACATCTTAGCGATATTGATTGGTATACCTTCGTACATCAAGACTCCCAAAAAAAATGTCGGGGACAATTATGGTTAGATGAAGGAGGCTCCGGTAATGACTTTGCAGAGATTTACGTCCGTTGCGAAGCCTGCAAAGCTCGTCGTCCCCTTGCAGATGCAACAGTTCCCAATGCAAAAGTTTTGGGTCCTTGTCAAGGACATCGCCCCTGGATTGGTGACTTCGCCAAAGAACCCCAATGTATAAACCAAAAAAAAGGTAAACCTGAATATAATCGTTTATTAGTTCGTTCTGCTAGCAACGCTTATTTTTCTCAACTTCTCAGCGTTATTTCCCTCCCCGACTCAGACACAGCTTTGCGAGACGCGGTTAGTATAGTCTACGAAGATTTTCTTAAAAACATAACAGCACTCGAACAACTGCCATTTGTTAAGAATTTGATGCCTAAAGTATCTACAAATCTAGAAGGATTTAGCGATGAGGAAGTTTGGCAGGAAATTCAACGCCGACAAAGCGGACAGGTCAAAGAACATAAAAGTATTAAACAAGTAGAAATTGAGACATTACTTTCAAGTCCCGTAGAAGTAGGAGAAGACGTACCGGAAAGCGATTTTTACGCTACAGCCAGAGATTTAAGTAATTTAAAACCTAAATTTACTTCGCTTATTGAGCGTATCGTTTTAGTTCATCGTCTCCGGGAAGTTATCGCTCAGGTAGGTTTTACCCGCTTTGAAGCTGAAATGCCCGATATTGACGGCGAACTTGATATCAGCGTCAGACGTGCTGCATTAGATGTTGAACCTACTTGGGTTCCTGCAATTGAGAATAGAGGCGAAGGTGTATTTATTGCTTTCCGTAACGAAGCCATTGAAGAATGGTTACAGCGACAAGCAGTGAAAAAACGGGGACGAGAATTATCAAGGGGATTTGATATCTGGTGCGCTCGTAAAGGTATTGACCAAGAAGTAGATAAAGTTAAATTTCCAGGACTGCCATATGTAATGCTGCATTCTTTGTCACACTTACTAATTACAGCAGTATCTCTCGAATGCGGTTATGCAGCAAGTTCCATCCGCGAACGTATTTATGCTGGTGATGCTGGATATGGAATACTTTTATACACTGGTTCTGCAGGCTCGGAAGGTACATTAGGCGGATTAGTAGAAGTTGGGAAACGGATTGAATACCATTTAGAGTCAGCCTTAGAACAAGGTAAATTATGTTCAAATGACCCAGTTTGCGCTCAACACAAAGCAGATAACGAAGAAGAAGAAAGATTTTTACACGGTTCTGCTTGTCACGGATGCTTGCTGATTGCAGAAACATCCTGCGAACGTCGTAATGAATTTTTGGATAGAGCTTTGGTTATATCTACAGTTGAAAGTTTGGGAGCAGAGTTTTTCCGCAGTTAACTATAATGAGCTTTCTTAAACTCAGTCGTCCTAACTTGGATAAACTGGCAACAGCGCTTCTTACCGGAAGGCTTTCCCCACCCTTTCTCATATCCAGTATTCTCAATTATGTACCTGTAAATTTAAGCCAAGAAATAGTAGACGAACTAAATAGCTTAAATTCCCAAGGTGTAGGCTGTAAACACATGGCTTATACCTTACGCTTGCTTGCAGAAGAAAAAGAGAATTCTCAACGAATACGCGATCGCATTAATTTAGTATGGACTGGTCCAGAAATCACTGGTTCCCGAAGTCGCGATACTAGTGTAGTCGTCCGCGAACTTTTCAGTAAAGCCAAAAAAAGCGTTTTGATTTCCAGTTTTGCTATTGATAAAGGTGAAAAAGCCCAGAGATTATTTGAAGTACTTGCACAACGAATGGAAGTAGACCCAGAACTTGATGTTCAGATGTTTCTTAACATTCAACGTCCTCATCAAAGCAAAGTTGCAGAGTCAATTTTATTGAGAATTTAATTAAGTGTCACAGCACCCTACAAGAAAAACGTGCCAGTTGCGTAAGTCCTAAATAAATATCCGTAACACGCTTATAACAGCAAAAAAATCCTTCTTCTCTTGATTCCCTACTCCCTATTCCCTGCGATCGCAATTGTGATAACTTGTAAATAAAATTTACATTTATTGACAATGATCAGATTGATATCGGATTTTGATGGACCGATTTGCGATGTTTCCGAACGTTATTACCAGGTGTATCTGTTTTGTTTAAAGAAAAACCACCGTCAAAATCAACAAATACGTATACTTTCCAAAGATGAATTTTGGCAGTTAAAACGTTCACGTGTGCCAGAAAAACAAATAGGCATCATGTCCGGTTTAGAATCAGCACAAGCAGAAAATTTTGCTTTATTACGCAAGCAAAGCGTACATACCCAGCCTTATTTTGAATATGACATCCTCGCACCTGGCGCTGTAGAAGCCTTGCAAAAAGTTCAACAAGCTGGAATTGATTTAGCGGTAATGACTATGCGCCGAGTCAGGGAATTAGAATATGCTTTACAAAAATTTGATTTATACCAGTTTTTTCCTGAAAATCGTCTTTACTGTCTTAGTAATGATTACGTAAAAACCCGCGATATCGATGATAAACCATTACTTATGGCACAGGCTTTAAAAGAATTACCACCCGCAGAAGAGACTTGGATGGTTGGAGATACTGAAGCTGATATCGCTGCGGCTAAAAAGCATGGTGTCAAGTCCATAGCTGTAGAGTGCGGTATTCGCGATCGCGCTCAACTCGAAGCTGATCATCCAGATATTATTGTGAAAAATTTAACAGAAGCAGCGAATTTTTTGCTCAAATGTTCGGCATAATCATTTAATTTCAAAAGTAATAAAAAAATCGGAAAACAGGGGGTTTATAATCTTATTCCCTATTTTCCCAAATTCAAGTTACTTGAGAAAACTACAAATTAGCCACAATAATATAAAAGTTATTACCGTGGCAAACTGATTCGTTGTGAAATTAGCCGAATTTAAGGGTTCTGTAAGAGAACTAGCTATAAGTCCTCCGATAATTAAACCAACTATCAAACCGACTAAAGTGAATAAAACCGCTCTACCAAATTTATTTTCCTTGCGATTGAGAAAATAAATACTTACTCCAACTGCAATTACCAACATTAATTGTAAAACCTGGTCGCCTCCAGTTCTATAAAATAAACTGTTGGCACTCAAGCCCAGATACCAAATACCAGGTACAACTATGTCAAGGGTGCTGGGTTTATCTACCATACGTTGCAGCCATGGGGGTGACTGCTTTTTGGGAACTGGACTTAAATCGGGAGTTACCTGCACTCTGGATTCGGGGAAGCGAATACGTTCGGGTACTTTAATCTTGCCTTCCTGACGCATCCGCAGGCGGTTCATCAGTACGGCATCATAAGCAGCTTCAATAATTTCAATACGCGATGTATCGCCACTATATTGTTCTACTAGACGATTGCGTGTATCTTGAATTTCTTCAAAGCTAGCGTCTTCCGATACCCCAAGTTTTTCGTAGGGATTTTGGTCGCTCATGGGAGTTAATTACTGATTGCGAGGTCGGCAGCAGTTTCTTGGTTAATAAAAACTATTTTATGATTTATTTTAGTAGAAACCAATATTATTACAGTCAATTTTAATAATTTTACCTAGATTAGGTTATAACATGAACGGAGTTAACACAAGTAATTTTCACTAAAACTAACTTTAACATATCGCAATAACTCCGTGTATACCCTCATGCCGTTGAGTCTGAAGGGCTTTACTCTAGAATTTGAGATAAAAACATAAAAAGCGAACATTTTTCATGAAAAAATTAAACTTTGTGTTTTCTGTAAAGTTGCCGTTTTTCTCCGGAGGGATGTTTTAATCGATAATCCTCTTTCTTCGTTTTGTGCCTTTTAACCGCATATAGATTTAAAATTGATAGCGTTTAATTGCTTTGTAACTTGAAGTAAACTATTTTCTAGTTTAATCTTCAATTAACACGGTGGCATATTACATTATCTATCTATAATTGTTAGATACTCTTGTAAGCCAAGAAGAGCATTGTTGCTTTATCCCCAGGGTTGCATGAAAAACAAAATTTACGCTCTGATTACCGAAGCCGAGGCATTACACTAGTATGTCTTTGGAATAAGGTGTTAGGAGAGTTTTAGCCTTGTAGATTATTTTTGCCCAAAAACGGATATTCGCGTCTAAAAAATGCAATCCGTATGTAAATCCTATGAATTTTTTTGCAAAGTGATGGTCATGGCTCCTGCTGCCAAGATTCTTGTAGTTGACGACGATCCTGCCGTTAGAAATTTAATTCAACGCTTCTTGATGAAGCAGAGCTATCAAGTGGAAGCTGCCGAAGATGGCAAAACCGCATTAGCTCTCTTCGAGCAATTTAACCCGGATTTGGTAATTTTAGACGTTAATTTACCAGATGTAATCGGGTTTAATCTTTGCCAAGAAATGCAGAGTCGTAACGGTGTTTTTGTTCTCATGCTGACTAGCCGTGCGGATGAAGCCGATAAAATTCGCGGCTTCTCTAAAGGTGCTGATGACTATCTGACCAAGCCTTTTGGTTTGGGAGAGTTAGAAGTCAGAGTCGCAGCTATTCTGCGCCGTCAGCGCGTTGTAACTACAGCGGAACAGAAACGTTTGGTTTTTGAAAGATTGATGATAGACCCTGTGCGAAGAGAAGTTTCACTCAATAATCTACCAGTTCCTTTAACTGCGTTGGAGTTTGACTTACTGCATTTCCTAGCCAGTCATCCCGGTAGAGTTTGGCGACGTGCCGAACTTATCCAAGAGGTATGGGATTATGAATATGTTGGCGACCAAAGGGTCGTAGACGTACATATCGGTCAAATTCGTAAAAAGATTGAAGCTGATGCTGCCCAGCCTGCATTGATTCAGACGGTACGTGGTGTTGGCTATAAATTTGAATGCCCAGCCCCAGATCAGCAGCCTGACAAAGTAGTTTAATGTAACAGGAGGTCAAACCTCCTTTTACGTATTTTTAGCTCTCAATTAGTTTAAACATGACAAATTCAATTACATCAAGATGTCAATCATAAAGGCAAACCAATAATGTATTCTTGATAAATCTCTTGAATCTACCTTATTTTTAGCTTTTCTTTGTTTAATAATTTTTTTTATTTTAAATAAAAATTTCAATCTTCAATTAAAGTTTTCCAATTAATCCTCTTTTCGGAGGATTTTTTTATTCTTTAACCCCAGCCCACTGTAGCTAAGATTATATTCTTTTTACTATTTGTGTATTTATTCTTTTACCCTGTAAGTCAATAATTTTATCCCTTGATATTAGCACCCAACTATGATAAGAAAATATTTTTATGGCTATTTTCTTTTTAGTTGCGTGCCATGAAGGGACATCGCGAAGATTAATTAATTAATTATGCCTTTATGTACTAAAAATTTTGAAATAACGTTTCTAAATAAACACGGGCTGCACGGCGATCGCTATCTCCATTTTGGAGTAAAAACAAAGACAGAGCGGCTGTCAGTACTCGGTCTTGATCCCAATCTGGATGTGTTTCTAAGTAATTCTTCAAGGATTCGTGAAGTGTTTCGGGGACTTGTGCTGCGAGACTAATTGTAGCGTTCATAATTCTTCTCCTAAAATCGGACTATCAAAAAGGATTTTGAGCGAACGAAGACCTTTGTCGTCACCATACAAACCCCAATGAGCATTGCTGTGTAAGCTATCCACAAACTTCAATAGTTGGGTTGACGAAAAAATCTTGTCGCATCATTTTGCGCTAAAGGGGGGTAGGTTTGTCAATGCTGCGAAATGTTACAAATCTCGGTATAAAATTTTATTACTCACGGAATAATCAAGCTTATATGCTCTATATTGTTACAACACTTAACAATAACTCAGTCCTTGTAAACCTTTGCTGTTGTTTTCCAACAATCCCCAGTAATACCTTCTAAAGCCTGTTTCAACGTAAAAACTCTGTGGAGAACTCAGATAGAGTCTGTGGAAATCATGTGGAATCGATGAGGAAAATTTTAGTTAATAATAAGAATTACAAAAAAATGCTCGTTTCTTCTTTTCTGTAAACCCCTTTCTCCCCAACTACATAGCCAATATTGATTATCAAATTTTAATTTTGAATTTTAGCAACCACCCTCAGTACTGTTTTGTGATTGTATAATTTTTTTTTAAGAATATTAGTTACAGGTATTGAACTCGCGGCGAATTCGTAGTATTATTTTTATAATCTGAATATTTGCAGGATTAAAATTTTAGTCAATATTTCCATTATAAAAATAATATCACGAAAATCTGATAAAAATCTACCCCCCTTCAAAAAAAATCGTCGCAGAGAAAAATTAAAAATTAAAAAATAATAACTCTTTGAGTTTGATTACTAGCTTTGAACCCTAATAAACAAGGGATGATTAAAAGTTATCTAAATTTAATATTGCAAATCGTAACAAATCTTATTTGCGGCGTTCTTGCAACTTGCGATAAACAGATTTTAAATCAACATGATGATAAGCTAAAGCGACTAAAGTGTGATATAACAAATCAGCCACCTCACTAGCGATAGCATCAGTATTATTATCCTTGCAAGCCATAACGACTTCAGCCGATTCCTCACCAATTTTTTTTAAAATCTGATTGTCACCACCTCTAAATAACTTGCAAGTGTAAGAATCCTCAGTAGGATTATCCCGTCGGTTAGATATAACATTAAATAACTGTGACAAAGTATCAGCAGGAGGAGGAATAATGTGATTGTCAACCTGATGAAAGCAACTTCTCTCGCCGGTATGGCAAGCAATATCTCCCACTTGTTCTACACCAATTAACAGAGCATCACTATCGCAGTCATAGCGGAGAGTATGGACAATTTGAATATGCCCGCTGGTGGCACCCTTATGCCATAATTGCTGACGAGAACGACTCCAAAACCAAGTTTCACCAGTGTCCAAAGTCTTGATTAAAGATTCTTGGTTCATCCACGCCATCATTAAAACAGTGCCATCTAAATAATCTTGGACTATCGCTGGCACCAAACCTCGTTCATCGTAGCGAATTTTGTCAAGAGGAATGCTATTTTGCGAATCTGTTACAGAAAAAAACATACTGTCCTTTATTAATAATGATTGATAAATTCACGATATCATCTCTATGTTGTATCTTAACGGGATGTTTTTGTTCTATGCTAACTAAATAGCTCAAACAATGACATTTTTTTTGCATAACTGAGTGCATTTTTAATGGGCTTGAAGTAACTTGATCAGCAGATCAAGGAAACTTAAACATAACAATCAACAGCCAAATTAAAAGCCTCCGTATAGAAATCTTGAACAGCCTAGCTAGTAGCGATTGCTAATTTCAAGACGGCAAATCCTGATTTGACTTGTATAACATATCGTTATTTTTTTGGTTCAGCTAATTGAGTTTGAAAATAACCTTGAAACAGCATGAACCCCTATCAAAAGAGAGACCATTATAATTAGACTCTAGGAGACAGCCTTGGTAAATACAACGATTAAAACTACCAAATCACAAGAAATCTTTGCAGCAGCTCAAAACTTGATGCCCGGAGGAGTAAATTCTCCCGTTCGTGCATTTAAATCTGTAGGTGGGCAACCTATTGTTTTTGACCGAGTAAAAGGCGCGTATATTTGGGATGTAGATGGCAACGAATACATCGACTATGTTGGTACTTGGGGCCCAGCAATTTGTGGTCACGCCAATCCCGAAGTCATTGCTGCACTTCATTCCGCTCTGGAAAAAGGTACTAGTTTTGGCGCTCCTTCTGTATTGGAAAATGTCTTGGCGGAAATGGTGATTGATGCCGTCCCCAGTATTGAAATGGTAAGATTTGTTAACTCTGGTACAGAAGCTTGTATGGCTGTGTTAAGGCTAATGCGAGCTTTTACAAAACGAGACAAAATAATCAAATTTGAAGGCTGTTACCACGGTCACGCGGATATGTTTTTGGTGAAAGCGGGTTCTGGGGTTGCAACCTTGGGTTTACCCGACTCTCCGGGAGTTCCCAAATCTGTTACTAGCGATACTCTAACCGCACCCTTCAATGACCTCGAAGCTGTAAAAGTATTATTTGAACAAAACCGCGACCAAATTGCTGGTGTCATTTTAGAACCAGTGGTAGGAAATGCTGGTTTTGTGACTCCAGATGCTGGATTTTTGGAAGGACTCCGCGAACTCACTCACGAACACGGTGCTTTATTAGTATTTGATGAAGTCATGACAGGTTTCCGTATTTCCTATGGTGGAGCTCAAGAAAAATTTGGCGTAACTCCAGATTTAACCACTTTAGGTAAAATTATCGGTGGTGGTTTACCTGTAGGAGCCTACGGTGGTCGTCGAGATATCATGTCTATGGTTGCACCCGCAGGACCAATGTATCAAGCCGGAACCCTCAGTGGTAATCCTTTGGCAATGACTGCGGGAATTAAAACACTAGAATTGCTCCAAAAGCCGGGTACTTACGACTACTTAGAACAAATTACTAAAAAGTTAGCGGATGGCTTATTGCAAGTCGCTCGCGAAACTGGTCATGACGCTTGTGGTGGTAATATCAGCGGGATGTTTGGAATGTTCTTCACCAGCGGTCCGGTTCATAACTATGAAGATGCTAAAGCTTCCGACACGGCAAAATTTGGACGATTCCATCATGGAATGTTGGAACACGGTATTTACTTAGCACCTTCTCAATTTGAAGCTGGATTTACTTCTATCGCTCACACCCAAGAAGATATTGAACGAACTTTGCAAGCTGCACGAAATGTGATGTCTGGTTTGTAAGTAGAAATTATCTCAATCCCGTCTCAATAATAAGGCGGGATTGAACTTTTACACGCAAAATTTAACTTGATTAATTAATTACAACCGCAGCCACTGTGTCCACAACCCTTCATGGTTTTATGACCTTCAGCGCAAGCTTCGGAGCAATAGTATTGACCATTTTTATTCACCGCATTTTCAACATTGACAATGCATAAACATTTTTCGCAAGCACATTTCATTAAATCTACGGTAGTTGTCATTTTTCCTTAGCCTCCGGAAAATACTTTTTACTTACAAATATCTCAGAACAATTGAACATATATTCATATGTATAATAACATAGTTTTTGATGGATAGATAAAAGCGATAAAGATTGTAGTTTTGTTTTAATATTCCGATTTCATCACAAATTAGTAAAAAAACAGTACGTACATATACTGATAATTAATCAAATATCTATCTAACTTTAGAAACTCTTCAAAACTAAACCAGCAATTTACACCTGGCATCCTAGAATTCATCTGTCGATAATAAAAATAGAGTAATTGCTCACCGTTATTTTTGTAGCGAGTTGACAGTGCATGAGCTACTGTTTAAATCCGAACTGTCCCAATCCTGAAAACCTGCCATTTAGTGAAAGATGCCAATCTTGTGGAGCGCGAATTATGTTGCGCGATCGCTATCGAGTCACCAAATCTTTGGGTCAAGGTGGCTTTGGAGCGACTTTTCTGGCACAAGATGAAGCTTTACCGGGGGAACCGAGTTGTGTAATCAAGCAACTACGTCCTTCAGGAAGCGCACCCCATATTTTACAAATGGCACGGGAATTATTTGAGCGAGAAGCCGCCACCCTAGGCAAGATTGGGAATCATCCCCAAGTTCCACGTTTACTAGACTATTTTGAAGACCGGGAACATTTTTATTTAATTCAAGAATATGTCCACGGTTCAACTATACAGCAGGAGGTTAAACGTAACGGAGTATTAGGTGAAGTAGGAGTCAAGCAGTTTTTAAGTGAAATCTTACCATTACTGCAATACATCCATTCCCAAAAAGTGATTCATCGCGATATTAAACCCGCTAACTTGATTCGTCGCGCTCAAGATTTAAGATTAGTCATGATTGATTTTGGTGCCGTGAAAAATCAAGTTAGTCAGACAGCAGCGATGCAATCGGGACAAACAGCATTAACTGCCTATGCTATTGGTACTCCTGGTTTTGCTCCTCCAGAGCAAATGGCGATGCGTCCGGTTTACGCTAGCGATATTTATGCTTTAGGTATTACGTGTATATACTTACTAACTGGTAAATCTCCCAAGGATTTGGAATATAATCCTGCGACGGGTGAAGTGATGTGGCAACACCTTGTACACTTAAGCGATCACTTTGTACAAGTCCTGACAAAGATGATGGATGTGTCAGTCCGCAACCGTTACCAATCAGCGGAAGAAGTTCTTAGAGCAATGGAGATGGAGCCTTACCTTGATAGTTTGGCTTCTGGTTTAGCTGTTCCATCAAACCTTGTTGGCAATCAGAAAAATTCCACTGGTTTTGCTGATTCTAGTACGAATAGCAACAGTTCTTCTACCAATTTCTCTAGTGCCGGAGTAGCTCAAGTTGCAGCAGCTATTCGAGCAAGAAAAGCTAAAGCCGCTTCTGGTAATACTTTAACAACCCGAAGTGTTAACAGTAGTGTACTGACATCCAAAACAGCAGCTTCTATCTCCGATTCTGCTAAATCTTCTGCTTATAAATCCAATCCGGAGCGTCGCTTAAATTCTGAAAGCTTACTAGCTGCTTACTTGAAGGGAAGAAGGGATTTTGCTTCGCACAATTTAAGTTTGCTAAACCTACAAGGCTCGGATTTATCAGAAACAAATTTTCATTCTTCTAAGCTGGAAAAAGCTAACTTACAAGGCACAAATCTGTACAATAGCGACTTTGGACGAGCTAATTTAAACAAAGCTAATCTTAAAGATACTAATTTAAGTAAAGCTTATTTTAATCATGCTGATTTGGAATCCGCAGACCTTCGAGGTGCAGACCTCAGTTATGCTCATCTAAGTAATGCTAATCTTCGTGGAGCTAATTTGTGTGGTGCGAATCTTACTGGAGCTAAAATATCTCCAGAACAGTTAGCCTTAGCTAAAACTAATTGGATGACTATACGTCCTAATGGTAGAAGAGGTTTATTGTGATTTAAGACAAAAATTGACAAATAGAAATAGTTTTACCTAATTTTACTTAATGCTGATTGAAGCATAAACCTTGATATATTAACCTTTAATAAAACAAGCGAAAATTTTACCGTTAAAATAAGAATCCTAAAGATGCGGAAAACAGCCCCAAATCATCATAATATCAATATCGCTATATTTGGAACGGGAGTGTCTTGTTTGAAAATTCCTCAAGGATTTTTTACAAGCAAATAAATAGACACTCCGCAAATAAAAATTTTTAAGTGCATAATAAAAGATTCCTCTACAGTTCCTTTGATTTTAAGATTGCTGTAGAGGAATCTTTTATTGGTTCTTTCGTACATAGCGTGCTAAATTTTAATTAAAATCTATAAGTATCCTTTATTATTAAGTATTACAGTCACTTATAGTTGAAATTTATGTAATTTTACCATTATAAAGGTAATAATGGCTGTAAGATAAGTATAGCAAGGGTTTTAAGCTAATTCATCAACACATTTAGCACGCTAAGTACGGAAGAACCGGAATTTCAGTAAAAATATGTATGGAAACCGATATAATTAGCTGTCCCTGATTGTAGGCTGAGACAAAATAGCTATGAGCGATATTAGCGAGTTAAATTTTTTATCAGTGAAAGGCTCACCCGTAAAACCCGAATTCATAACACAAGACCTACAGCAGCGATTGAGTCTATATCAGGTTTTTGTTAGGTTGTATGAAAATCATGGTAGTCTTTTAGAACAAATTCTTAAATTAGAAAATTTATCCCAATCTCCGTTGAAGATAAATCAGTTGCATTATATACAAGCCGTCGTTGATGACGATATGGTTTATGTAACAACAAATTTACGTGATGGAAAAAGCGAAAGCTTACGACAGTCTCAGCATACTTGGACTATAGGGCGCGATCGCAACAGCGGAATCCAGATTAATAATAAATACGTATCTCGTCGACATGCTGCGATTCGATACATTAACCAAGGGTTTTATTTAATAGATTTTAACAGTACTAATGGTACTTCTATCAATGGTGAACAGATTTACCAACCGACAAAGCTGGAAGACGGAGATATTGTTCGGGTAGGTAATATTAGTTTTTGTTTTTTTGTCAATCATAGTTGCTGTGTTTTACCTCCAGTAGCCGTAGAGTTATTGATGCAGTTGGTACCTAAAACAGGTCACGATCAAGCAGAAACATTCTTGTACAATCAGAGCAAAACTAAAACTCGAAAGCTTTCGGATAGCGAATGCATCCAAGAGGAAAGTTTAGTTAATGAAATAGCTAGAATACAGAATTTTGAGGAGCAATTAAGTCAACAGTGGAAATCCGATATTTTAGAAAGTTTTTATGGTAAACAAACATCAAAAGATTCTTTTTAATCGCGATTTGACAAAGAGTTGAGAAAGTTTTATGTTTTGATCTGCATGAGGTTGATGAGATGAAATTAGATAAATATAAGAATCCGGTTTGATTTTTGAATAAGTTGTAAGGAATAGGGAACAGCGAAAAGTTAAGTGTACTGATTTTTTTTTCAATATTCAATTAGGATTTCTATATTTGAATTTATAAATTATCGGAAAAAAGTTAAAAATATACCTATATTAATGTTAGCAAAGACGGCTATAAATATTAGCCGCCTTATTTATAGAATACCAATTCAGGTTGATTTGAAGATATCAAGTCCGGCTAATTACTTGTTAAATACTACTCACCTTTACAAGTAGGATAAGTATTATCGCGGAATAAAATTAGATGTTATTCGTCTTCAAATACTTCTTCTTCTTCAGATTCCTGTTCTTCATCGCTTGCTTGTCCAACAGAATTAGCAGAAACAACAGCACCTAGTTCGAGTTTTTCACGGACTTTTAGCCTAATTTCTTCGAGCATTTCAGGTTTTTCCTCAAGGAATTTGATGGCATTATCCCTTCCTTGAGAAATATTATCGCCATTGTAACTGTACCAAGCTCCTTTACGGTTAATCACCCCAGTTTCTTCTGCCAGGTCAACAATACAACCTAGGGTTGAAATACCTTTACCGAAGATGACATCGAACTCGGCAATTCTAAAAGGTGGTGCAACTTTGTTTTTAGCAACTTTGACTTTAACACGGATACCAAATTCTTCCGTACCTTTCTTTAAGGTTTGAATACGTCGAATATCTAAACGCACCGAGGAGTAATATTTTAAAGCGTTACCACCAGTAGTAGTTTCGGGATTACCATAGCTGACACCAATTTTCATACGCAACTGGTTAATAAACATGACTGTGCAGCCAGATTTACCAATATTGCCAGTAATTTTGCGTAGAGCTTGACTCATCAATCGCGCTTGGAGACCTACATGAGCATCGCCCATATCACCCTCAATTTCTGCGCGGGGAACTAGTGCTGCTACCGAGTCAATGACTACGATATCAACCGCAGCAGAGCGTACTAACTGGTCTACGATTTCTAAGGCAGCTTCTCCGGTGTCTGGTTGCGAAATCAACAAGTTTTCAATATCGACACCCAAAGCCGCAGCATAAGTAGGGTCAAGAGCGTGTTCCGCGTCTACATAAGCGGCAATTCCACCTTGTTTTTGCACTTCAGCAACTGCGTGCAAGGCTACCGTTGTTTTACCAGAACTTTCTGGTCCGTAAATTTCCACTACTCGTCCCTTTGGTAAACCACCACCTAAAGCTAGATCCAAGGTCAGAGCCCCGCTGGAAATCGTTTCAACACGCATCTGGGTTGCATCTCCAAGACGCATGATTGTACCTTTACCAAAAGTACGCTCTATCTGGCTAAGTACCATGTTGAGAGCTTTTTGCTTACCTGCATTCTCTTTGCTTGCGTTATCTGTGTTAACCGCCATTTGAGCCTCTAAAATAGATTGATTTGGAGTTTTGGTTTGATAAACTTAATAGAATATATGTACTATCATGCCATCTTAGCACTACCGAACGTTATATAGTTTAGCTTGGGTATTCTCAAAGAATATTGAACAGTGAAATTAATAACTAGTCTTGTTTTGGGTGTGGGACGGCGATACGCCGTTTTACTCTAAATTTCCTAATCGCGATGGCAAGAAAACATCAATTATACATCCTTATTTATGTAGATATGGCTTTAGTCTGTTTATTTGTACGACAACTTAATGTGATTTAGACAATTTTTGGTTAGCTATCGGGTTATAAGCGACTTTTTTTAGCTTTAAATCTGTTTAACTGGCTTGAGGACTTAGGCACTAACTACGATTTTACGTCATTATTCCCTTGGCGAAGTAATCGCCAAAAACGCTGCGATTACTTTTTTGCATTGCGTTCCGCTCGCAATGACAAATAGTGCTTGCGTAAGTCTTGTGACTGATTAAAATAAGTTTTTCTCTACCACATATATTTAGCTTTGACAATATAAATATAAATTTTAATAACTATTGACTTAAGCATAAATGTAGTGGTTGACTAAGAATGCAGTTAGCTTTTAAATATCATATATCTTCGTTAGTAGACTTAATTTATAAGTATTCTTCATAAGTAAATTTACTAAAAAGCGGATCAGAAAAAATGCTTAATCTTTCTTATATTATTGTTTTTTTACGTTATTACATTAACTTATGGTTGCTCAGCTAGAAACTCTAAGTATAAAATCGACTGTTAGTCCATCTCATACCATCAAAGGATTAGTAAAAGTTTTTACTAGTTCTTACCGTAGTTTTTTTACTAGCGTCATGGCGCAAGCTCTGAGAATAGCTGGTCAAGGGACACCAGTATTAATAGTCCAATTTCTCAAAGGTGGTATTGCTCAGGGACAAGATAATCCTATTGTTCTTGGACAGCATTTGCACTGGATTCGCTGTAATTTACCGCGTTGTATCGACACACCCCATCTAGATGATACTGAAACTGAAGCATTACATTCATTGTGGCAGCATACATTAAATGTAGTAAATCAGGGTACGTATTCTTTGGTTGTATTAGACGAGTTAAGTTTAGCTATGAACTTTGGTTTAATTCCTGAAGCGGAAGTTCTAGAATTTTTGCTCAACCGTCCCCAAAGTGTTGATATTATTTTTACAGGAGCGGAGATGCCTAAATCTATTCTGGATTTAGCAGACGAGATTACAGAAATTCGTCGTCCCAATAGCGTAATTCGTAATTATTAACTCCCGTAGTCCTAACTCACTAACCTATACCCCATACCATTTTAAACATGCAGACCTTAACCTTTGACCTTAAACCTTTGACCTTTAAATATTGTATTCTGTGATTAAAAACGATATCTGGATTTCTCAAATGGCTCAAAAGGGGATGATTACTCCTTTTGAACCTCATTTAATTAGAGAAGTTAATCATCACGAAGATAGTTTAGCCCATCGCGTGATTAGTTACGGTTTGTCTTCTTACGGCTATGATATACGCCTTTCTCGAAATGAGTTTCGCATCTTTCGACATATTCCGGGTACTGTAGTAGATCCGAAAAATTTCAATCCGCAAAATCTAGAGTCAACACAGTTACATACCTCTGGAACTGGCGATTATTTTATCTTACCTGCTCACTCTTATGGTTTGGGTGTTGCTTTGGAACGACTGGAAGTTCCAGATAATATTTCAGTAATTTGTATAGGTAAATCTACATATGCTAGATGTGGCATAATTGCGAATCTTACACCGGCAGAGGCAGCGTGGAGGGGTCATTTAACTTTGGAATTTTCTAATTCTTCAAGTGCAGACTGTCGCATTTATGCTGATGAAGGTGTAGTACAGTTATTATTTTTTGAAGGTGAACCTTGTGCTATTAGTTATGAAGCTCGTAAGGGTAAATATCAAGACCAACCTGAAAAAGTAACAATTGCAAGAATTTAAAAAAGGGAATGGGTAATGGGTAATTGGTAATTAAAATCCGTGTAATCCGTGTAATCCTTTTTAATCCGTGATTAGAATTGGTAATGGGTAATTGTCAACTGTCAACTGTCAACTGATTATGGTGCCAATCTGGCTTTAGCTAAACGATGAGTTTTATACCATTGTGCGATTGCTGGAACCCAATTTTCAAAATGTATTAACATTAATTCACATAATTTTTGAATTTCAAGTTGAGCATCTTTTTTGTTTCTCATGTCTAAGAAATGCATCAAAGACCTTAAATTAAAACTAACTACAAAATGCTGACGATAGTCAAATGGCATTTTTCCCCTAATATGTTCTTCAGAAATGCCATTATCAAAATCAATTTTATATCGCTTCACAGCCTCCATACACCAATTTAAATCGGCTTCTCTTTGTTCGGGTGAATAGTAATATTTTTTGCCTTGACGATTCGTGTAATAATCTATAGGACGTAGATAAAAAACGTCTTCTATGTCTCTTTCTCCTTCAGCGACTTTTAGGAATTGTTCTGAGGTATATCTGAAAGATTGAACATCAAAAGATACGCTGATACGATGGGTACGAGCTTGTTGCATGACGCTGTGGGGAAAATAACCACAATTGAAGACGATTTGAGGATGTTCTAAAGGTCCATAATGTCCTCTTTCTCCTGCGAGAAGACGCTTAACTATCACTTCACCACATTTTGATTCTGAGGGAAATTCCTCACGTTGATCATACACAAAGCTATCGGTGTAATCTTGATGCATTGCAGCGTAAATAATTTGCTGTGGATTTGGTGTTTTTGTTAGAACTTCTACTCGAAATCGATTCATGTTTTAATTATGGAATAGGGCATCGGGAATTGGGACAGATATAATATTTATTTTTTCATATTTTATGCTTCATTGTTTACAATAACTGAAAAATATTTTTTTAATCAAGGTGTCAGAAAAATTATGGTTTTAACTGCTTCAACGATGTTGGCTTTGGGAACGAAGGCTCCGGATTTTCAACTACCTGATGTGGTATCTGGAGAGACTATTTCTCTTTTTAATTTTGCGGATAAAAAAGCAATACTCATAATGTTTATCTGTCGTCATTGTCCGTTTGTAAAGCACGTACAGGAAGAATTAGCTCAATTGGGAAAAGATTATTTTCAAAGCGATTTGGGGATTGTTGCTATTAGTGCTAATGATGTCAAAAATTATCCAGATGATGCACCGGATTCACTAAAAATAATGGCGATAGAGTTGAATTTCAAGTTTCCTCTATGTTATGACGAAACTCAGGAGACTGCAAAAATTTACACTGCGGCTTGTACACCTGATTTTTTCCTATTTGATAATCAGCTTAAGCTATTTTATCGTGGACAACTCGATGATAGTCGTCCAAGTAATGGAAAAGCCGTAACGGGTAAAGATTTACGTGCTGGGATAAATGCTGTTTTAGCGGGGAAATCGTTAACGTCAGAACAAAAGCCGAGCATAGGTTGCAATATTAAGTGGAAACCGGGAAATGAGCCGAGTTATTTTGGTTAGTTGATAGTTGATGGTTGATGGTTGATGGTTGATAGTTGATGGTTGATGGTTGATAGTTGATGGTTGATGGTTGATACTAGTTACTAGAAAAACCACTAACCACCAACCACTAATAACTAACCACTAACCACCAACCACTAACAACTAAAACTAACAAGTAACCACTAACCACTAACCACCAACAACTAACATTTAATTATGAATTTCTAAATTGAGGATGTAATTTCCTAATTGAAGTTTGCCGCTCCACAATTCGTATTCTAGCCGCAGGTGTTCTGGTAAAGGATGCCCGATCAATGTGAGATTGCGTGTAAAATTTCTCAGACGGATTGGTTGGTTATTTTGCAAGGATTCACTAGGTAGCCAGTAACGATTCATACCGTAAATTCCCTTTTCCCAGAAGTGACGGTAACTTAGGTGTGGATTACCTTGCATTGTCATGGTTACTCTATATGGTGATATTTCTAACCATAAAATTCTGGGGCTTCCCGAAACGCGAGCATTGGCTTGGGCTGGTTTTGCTGGGGTATTTGGTGAATTTTGGGCTTTTCCTTCTTGCCAAGTTTTAATTGGTGGTGCATTTAATAGCAAGTGAAAACGCTGATTATCTTTTTGGTATAAAGTTGCAGTGCTTTCTACAACAGATTCAACTGGTAAATCTGTTGACATAATTGATAAAGAAACGTGTTTACGTTGATGGGTCAGCATGGGAGGAATAGATTGAGAAGCTATTGGATAAATAAGTTTAATGTAGGTTCAGGTGTGCGGTGTTTAACGGTAGGATACTAGCGAGAAGGTTTGTACATTTAGCTTTTGCTTTGGTATAACTTTCTCGTACAATTACACGCCAGTTTATCCTAATGTCGGCTCTTGTTATAACCGTAGAAACTAAACAAAACCTCCTCCAAAAGTTGGTTGTTCGGCGACCAGAAAGGGGATTATCTTTAAATGGTAGAATTCGTGTACCTGGTGATAAATCTATCTCCCATAGAGCATTAATGTTGGGAGCACTTGCAGAAGGTGAAACCCGGATCGAGGGATTGCTTTTGGGAGAAGATCCTCGCAGTACGGCTAAATGTTTCCAAGCCATGGGAGCAGAAGTTTCAGATTTGAATACGGAATTGGTAAAAGTTAAAGGTATTGGTTTGGGTAATTTACTTGAACCTGTTGATGTCTTGGATGCTGGCAATTCTGGTACCACTTTGCGGCTGATGTTGGGAATTTTGGCATCCCATGAGGGACGTTTTTTTTCCGTTACCGGAGATAATTCCTTGCGTTCACGTCCGATGTCTCGTGTTGTTAAACCTTTACAACAAATGGGAGCGCAAATTTGGGGAAGAGATCATAATTCTAAAGCACCCTTGGCAGTTTGGGGGCAAAACCTGAAACCAATTCATTACCATTCTCCCATAGCTTCCGCCCAAGTTAAATCTTGTATTTTGCTGGCTGGTTTATCGGTTGAGGGTAAAACTACCGTAACCGAGCCAGCGCTATCTCGTGACCATAGTGAACGAATGTTACAAGCATTTGGTGCAAAATTGGATATTGATCACCAAACTCATAGTGTTAGTCTTAATGGTCCGGTGCAGCTATACGGACAAACTGTGATTGTACCAGGAGATATCAGTTCGGCGGCTTTTTGGTTGGTTGCTGGTGCAATTGTACCAGATTCTGAACTGCTAATCGAAAATGTTGGCATTAATCCGACTCGTACTGGTGTTTTGGAAGCTTTGGAAATGATGGGGGCTGATATTACCCGTGAGAATGAAAGGGAAGTTGCAGGGGAACCTGTAGCCGATCTAAGGGTTCGTTCCACCAAACTTAAAGGTTGTACCATCGAGGGAGATATTATCCCCAGATTGATTGACGAAATTCCGGTTTTAGCTGTGGCAGCAGTATTTGCCGAGGGTATTACTGTAATTAAAGATGCCGCCGAATTGCGAGTTAAGGAAAGCGATCGCATTACTGCAATGGCAAACCAACTCAATTCTATGGGAGCCAGAATAAATGAATTAGCTGATGGAATGGAAATTACTGGCGGTACTCCTCTTACTGGTGCCGAACTTGACAGTTTTACTGACCATCGCATTGCTATGAGTTTGGCGATCGCGGCTTTAAATGCATCTGGTTCGACTACGATTAATCGTGCGGAAGCTGCATCAGTTTCTTATCCCAGTTTTTTTGATAGCCTTAAGGCAATTATTAAATTAAATTAAATTAATTAAATGTAATAATTGTTATCTTCAGAATTAAATATTTAAGAAGTCGGGTTTTTAGGATAAATATTTGTAACAGCAGACAATGTTTATAAAAAACCCGATTTCTCACCTGAATATATCTGAAGATATGTAATTTTTTAATGTTGTAATATTATCAACTATATTTTATGATATTTGCCACTAATTGATAATATTTTAAGAGTATAAATCATGTCTAATTCTCAAGATTATCATGTAGATAAAATTAAAATAATTTATCCAGGAAATGACGGCTCAAAACCTAGTAATTTGATTGGTTTCAACAATAAAATTTTCTTTACAGCTAATGATGGTGATTGAAGAAATAAATTATCGGTGAGTGATGGTACTGTTGCAGGAACTTATTTAATTCAAGAAAATATTGATCGTAAAAGTGATGGTGTTGACCCAAATAATTTTACTGTAATTGAAGATAAGTTATACTTCAGTTCTGATAATGAATTATGGAAGGTAGAAGTTAACGATATTCAATTGGCTAGCACTCAAGATTGATCACCAAATATTGATCATCAAGAAATTAATATTATTCAAGGTGATATGAGTGGGAATTTGGATGATAATCTTTTGATATCGGTTTGATCAAATAATCAGTTATATCAAATCCGTTTGTATCGGAATTATATATTTTTAACGCAAAGTGACGCGGAGGTAAGCGCAGAGGAACGCAGAGTTTTTTTGTACATACTTTTTATTATTCCGATGTAAGTCTAAAGGATATTATACCATAACCAAGAGAAGAGGAAATAGAGAATAGGGAATCAAGAGAAGAAGAATTTTTAGTTTTTATTAGAGATGTGGAAATAATAACTAGGGTTTGCGATTCGGGATGTGAAAGCTATTATTTTGTCAGCTTTTCACGGGATTTATAACTATTAACCCTCTTATGATAAAAGAGGGTTTGGAAAAATCTAACGATAATCCTCTTGCTGAATATCCCTCAACCTCGCTGCATCTCTCATTCCGTAATCTGAACGAGTAAATCGATTTAATTGGGTTTCAAAAAAATCTCGATTTGCTTGTAAATGTTCTGGGTTGGTATCATCTAAAGGATACAAAGTTGCTGTGCGTAAAGCTTGAATTACTGCTGATGTAACGTTGTACATCGAACGTTGAAAACTAATTCCTAATTGAATCAACATATCATCTTCACCACGACAATATTGTTGATAATAATCAACTAAATATTGGGGTAGAAAATGCAACATATCTTGCATTAATAATGTGGGGGGAATTCCCGCAGTACCTACGGGAAATACATCAGCATACAGAATTCCATAATGAAAATCTTTTTGTTTTGAAGGTATTTGCTTTGCTTGAGCGTTATAAGATTTTGTCCCCCGAAAAGGAGCAGTACGATAAAAAATTGCTTCTACATAAGGTAATGCAGCTTCATTTAACCATACAAAACCTTTTGATTTGGGAATAACTTCGTAACATTCATTCCCTATATAAACGTGATGATAAATCGGACGATTTGCTACCGCAAAAATACCATTTACTAAAAACTCCATTGCTTGGGGTACACTTGTCAATTTCCCTTCGTCATACATATCTGACATTTCAAAGAAAACTGGTGCCATTACTTCCCAAAATAAACCCAAATTAGAATAATATGAAGCTTGACGACACTGTTCCAAAAACATATCTGGGAACAGTTTATAAAGTCCCTGCATCACAGGATTACCTTTAAAATAGGCTTTGATTGCTCTATCCGCATTTTTCCGATATTCTTCTGTATCTAAATAATCATCAAATTTACCTAAACCCATATCCTTTCCATGCCAGAGCATCGCCCGCATACAGGCTTCAGCGAATTCCATGTTAATTCTGTCATGAAATAAATGATGCAGTAATTTAGGCATTTTCACTGTTTCGCCTTTTTCAATAAATGCCAAAAGTTCCGGATGTGCTGTTGCTTCACCGCGCCAAACTCTTAAATCGGCATCATCACCTGCATAATGATTATGCCTTTGTAAATACTCTTTAGGTAAGAAATATTTAAAGAAGGGAAAAGGGTTTAAAAATTCTCTTTCGGCAATATAAAGTAAATCGCGCCAATAAAAATCCATTGGTACCGCATATGCTTTATAAATCCCGATAATTTGCATCAAGTTTTCCGGGGTATCGGGTAACATCGAACCACCAGCTTCTAAGCGGTGAATTACTTCTGGAAATTCGTGAGTTGATGGTGGTAATTTTGTAGTTGTTTGTACCATGTTGGTTGTTGGTTGATAGTTGTTGGTTGTTAGTTGATGATTGTTGGTTGATGGTTAATAAGAGGGTTTTTTATGAATAATTTTTAATTTTGATTCAACGCTACTTGTGGAGTTACCGATTTTTGAATTGCGGGAATATGTGCAACAATTGCCGTAGTTGTAGGTTCGCTCCAACGCACTAACCAAGTAGGTTGTATTCCCAAAAAGATGATTAAACCTGCTAAAATTAATGCTGGCATTTTCTCGTTCCAAGGTACTCTTGGATAGTAAGCTAAGTGGTTATCAAGTTTGCCAAAACAGGTACGGTTGAGCAGAATCACAAAATAAACTGCGGTTAAACCTGTAGCAACAACGCACAATAATGTTTGTAGTGGAAAGACGCTAAAGCTGCCTTGAAATGCCAGAAATTCCGCTATAAACCCTGTCATACCAGGAATTCCTGCACTAGCCATACCACCTAATACAAGTAAAGCACTAATCAGCGGTAAGCCTCGAATCGGACTCATTAAACCATTGAGCTTATCTAACTCACGAGTTCCGACTTTGCTTTCTACAACTCCCACTAAATGGAACAGGATGGCTAAAATTATCCCGTGGCTGAACATTTGGGAAACTGCACCTACTAAAGCCAAAGGTGTACTTGCTGCTGCTGCAAGTAGGATATAACCCATATGACCGATGGAACTATATGCTACCATGCGCTTGATATCTTTTTGCGCGATCGCCGTTACTGCTCCATAGATAGCACTAATGGCTCCCCAAATTGCTAAAGTCGGTGCAAAGGTACTCCAAGTTTCGGGAAATAAGCTCAATCCAAATCTTAAAATCCCGTAGGTTCCCAATTTAGCTAATACTCCACCCAAAAGAATCGCCACAGGTGTGTTTGCTTCTACATAAGCATCCGGTAACCATGTATGTAGAGGAACTAAAGGTATTTTAATTCCAAAGCCGAGGATTATTCCTACAAGTAATAATGATTGCAGTGTTGCGGATAAATTTTGGGTAGAAATAGCATCATAATTGAAACTAGATGAACCACTTAGCCAAACTATACCTAAGAAAGTAGCTAAAATTAGGATTCCCGAAACAGCGGTATAAATCAGGAATTTGATCGCCGCATAGCTACGTTTTTGCCCACCCCAAATCGAAATTAATAGGTAAAAAGGAATTAATTCTAGTTCGTAAAATAGGAAGAATAGTAGTAAATTCTGGGCTGCAAATGCACCTGCAACACCACCACTAACTAGGAGAATTAGAGAATAGAAAAGTCGGGGACGTTGTGTATCTCTGCCACTACTGTAAATAGCAATCCAGGTAAGGAGACTATTCAAAAACAACATTAAAATGGAAATTCCATCAACTCCCAATTGATAGTTTAAACCCAGAGTTTCATTCCAAGGTAGATATTCTTGTAACTGAATGCTGGGATTATTGATGTCGAATCTAAACAGTAAGAATACATTCCATAAAAAAGTAATTAGTGCGACTAATCCAGTCCCTAAACGAATTCGATTTGCAGAAATTTTTGCAGGTAATAAAGCGATTATCATCGCCCCAAAAATAGGTATCCAAATTAAAGCACTTATCATGATTTATCACGGATTATAAAGGATTAATCGATTACCCTGATTGAGTAATTGAACACGGATTATTAAGGATTAATCGATTACGCTGATTGAGTAATTGAACACGGATGATAAAGGATTAATCAATGACATTGATTGAAAGATGAATAGATAATAATCATCTGTGAAATCTTGTAATCCTTTTAATCCGTGTTACTGATTTCCCCAATATTGCCAAGTCACAATCATTCCTAAAATTCCGACTCCTAAAAGTACGGTGAACATATAAAATTGAGTTTGCCCGGTATTACTGTACTTTAAACCTTCTCCACCACCAAGGGATACTAAACCAACTAAATTCACGATACCGTCAACCACAAAACGGTCAATCATATCTGTTAATTTAGAAAGTAAATCGACACTCAAGACAATACTCATTTTATATAATTTTGGCGTATAAAAATCATAAGCAATTAAATTTTGTAAACCTTTCCAAGGGAAAAGCACGGGTTTGGGAATATTGCCAAAATAAATTACTCCACTGATGCTACAACCGAAAATACTTGACCAAATTAATAATAGGGCTACATCTTTATTCAAAGTTACCCAATTTGGTAATATGGA
Organism: Nostocales cyanobacterium 94392; assembly: GCA_035285725.1. Classification (GTDB taxonomy): domain Bacteria; phylum Cyanobacteriota; class Cyanobacteriia; order Cyanobacteriales; family Nostocaceae; genus Rivularia. The sequence continues at coordinate 30,116 of JAYKJL010000002.1, forward strand.
TGAGCTTTGTAATATCAAGGGTAAATGTAAGACAAAACCAAATAAAATCATCATTGGTAAAGTCATTTGCCAACTCACTTCTGGAGAACGAGCGCTCATCGGTTGAGTTTTTCCACCCCAAACCAAAGCAAATTCTCTGGTTAAACTGACTGCTGTTAAAGCATTGACGGTTATAATTATTCCTACTAACCAAGGTTGGGTAGTCCACAAATCTGAAGCTAGCTGTAATAATGCCCAAAAACTACCTAAAGGTGGAAACCCAATCAATCCCAAACATCCTGCTATATAAGCGATTCCCGATATTGGACGACGCGACCATAATCCACCCAATTGAGTGATATCTTGAGTAATGCTGTTCCAAACGATTGTACCCGTACTCATGATTAACAAAGCCGCAGCACAAGCATGAGTAAGCACCAATAATAAAGCTGCTTCATCATGTTGTGTTCCTACAGCGATGAACACTAAACCCATGTAGGAACTGACAGAATAGGATAAACACCGTTTGATATCAATTTGCGCGATCGCAATTAAGGAACCAGCTACAGCAGTGATTGTCCCAATCGCCACCATTACAGTTGAAGCAATCGGTGATAAACTCAAAACTGGTTGCAGTTTAATTAATACCCAAGCACCACTGGCTACTACAACTGAATTCCGCAAAATTGTACTGGGAACTGGCCCTTCCATGGCTTCATCCAACCATAAATGCAAAGGAAATTGAGCGCATTTACCCATTGGACCAGCAATTAATGCTAAACAAACTAATGTGATTACTGTCGGGTTAACGTTAGCACTCACACTCCATTGTGCTAAATCATGATAATTCCAGGTTCCAGCTAGAGGATATATTGCCAATACCCCCATCAATAAAAATAAATCTCCTACCCTTTTAGTTAAAAAAGCATCTCTAGCACCCGTTATTACTAGAGGCTGGCTAAACCACAAACCGACTAATAAATAAGTACCTAAAGTGAGAATTTCCAGAATTACATAACTAAAAAATAAGTTATTACATAAAGCCAAAGCACATAAACCAGCCTCGAATAATCCCAGCAGAGAATAAAAGCGTCCCCAACCCCAATCCATCTCCATGTAACCGATAGAGTAAATCTGAGCCAACAGATTTAACCCAGTAATTACAGTCATTGCGGCAATGCTAATCGCAGATATTTCTAAATCTATTGATAATCTTAAACCCGCTGTTTCTAACCAAGGGATAAATACTTGATATGCAGGTTGATTCCAACTGATTGATAAGGCGATCGCGCTATGACAAAATGCCAAAAATGTCATAATCAAATTGACATAACCAGCTGGTCTTGGTCCTGTTTTCTTGATTATTCCGGGAGACCAAGGAACAGCCAAAAGCGCACCAATCAAGGCATATATCGGCACTAACCAAACTGTTTCTAGTAGATATTGCGCCATTTATTCACCTCTAAAGAAAGCATCATAACAATATACGGCTATAGATTTACAACCGTTTAGTTCAAGTTAAAATCTCAAGCTTGAGGAAGATTAAAATAATTAATCTTAATTCCTATATATACATTAACTTTATACGTTCCAAAAAGGAACGAGTTAGCTAGAAAATTAAGCGATATCTAGTCTAAGAAATTTGTATATATTTATTTTCGATTGTATTGATAGAGTTTTCTCTATGGTATTTTGTAATTTATTTTGATTAGCTCGATTCTAAAACTCAATGTTTAAAGATGTACAGGGTTTCTTTTTGCCCAATTTTTAATCGAGCGTGCGTAACCGAATGGAATATTAATCTCTTGTAAATGATCAATTGGATGTAAATCAAATTCTTGATGTTCGTCGCTGATTCTTGGACAGAAATCACCTTTTAAGTGACAACCATAAGTGACAATAAAAACGTGTTTATCAGGAATAACTTCAAATAAATAGCTATCAATTATTTGCTCAACTACGACATTTACCGATACTTCTTCTTGAAACTCACGAATTAAACAATTTTCAGGGGTTTCTCCTAATTCAATTCTTCCACCAGGTAAATCCCATTCATCACGTTCGTTTTTAAGTAACAGAGCTTTTTCATCTATAATTAATACACCTTTGATTGAAATCGGAAAATCCATTGTTTACAAATGTTGATAAAGTGAGTAATTTACATTTTGTAATCATATCAGTATTTGAATCAATCCTATTGTCTAATTACCACTTATTATGAACAAAACAATCGAGAATTACAATCCCAGCGATGTTGGACAAATCAATGGTAATATCTTCGGTTTACCTTTCGATTACGATAGTGCAAAATTAATTATTATCCCGGTACCTTGGGAAGTCACAGTTTCCTATGGTGCTGGTACAGCTAACGCACCACAACGGATTTTGGATGCTTCACCACAGTTAGATTTGTTCGATTTTGATAATCCCGATGGGTGGAAGCAGGGACTTTTTATGATGGAAATTCCTCAAGATATGTTAGATAAAAATAAATATTACCGACAGCAAGCAGCAACAATTATTGAAAGACTCGAGCAAGGTAAATCATTAACTGATGCACCAGATTTAACATCCTTACTCAGGGAAATCAACCAAGCCTGTGATAACGTCAACAAGTGGTTATTTGATAAATCTCAGCAAGCAATCAAGGATGGTAAGAGGGTTGCAGTCATTGGTGGAGACCACGCTTCACCTTTGGGTTATATGCAAGCCTTAGCAGCAAAATATGAAAACTATGGAATTTTACACATTGATGCTCACGCGGATTTACGTAATGCTTATGAAGGGTTTGAGTTCTCCCATGCTTCAATTATGTACAACGCAATCAAGTTACCGCAAATATCAAAATTAGTACAAGTTGGTTTGCGGGATATTTGTCATGATGAAGTAGAAATAATTAACCAATCTAATAATAGAATAGTTGCTTATTACGACTCTATAACCAAGCAAAAACTTTATTCTGGAACGAATTGGATTGATTTATGTAAGGAAATTGTTAGTCATTTACCAGAATACGTTTATATTAGCTTTGATGCCGATGGTTTAGACCCCAAACTATGTTCAAATACCGGAACTCCTGTTCCTGGTGGTTTGGAATTAGAACAAGCTTATTGTTTGATTCGAGAAGTTGTAAATAGTGGTAGAAAAATTATTGGTTTTGATATTTGTGAAGTTGGTGATGCTGAATGGGATGGTAATGTTGGAGCAAGGATTGTTTTGAAATTGGCGAATTTGATGGATTTATCTAATAGGATGTTTGAAAAGTATCCGCCGGTTTAAACCGCAACTACAAAAATAAAGTCCACCGTAAGGTGGACTAGTGAATTTAAAATCTTAGTTTTGTTTGCGCTAAATCAACTGATTATAGTATGTATATAAGCTAAAATAACTAGAATAGTTTTATCAATACTATCTATCTCAAAAGCAGTTTATCAAGGCTTTGAGGGTTAACATATGATTGCACAAATACAAGAAACAAAACATTACACCCCGGAAGAATACCTCGAATATGAGGTAAACTCGGAAGAACGCCATGAATATATTGATGGTGAGGTTATTTGTGTGGCTGGTGGAACCCCGAATCATAATCAAATTGCAGGAAATTTTTATGCAGCGCTTAATTTTGGACTCAAGCGTCAACCTTATCGCGTTTTTGTCGCAGATCAAAGAATTTGGATTCCCGAAAAACGCATTTATACTTATCCTGATGTGATGGTAGTACAAGGTGAATTGGAGTTACAAGAAGGTAGAAAAGATACAATTATCAACCCGTTAATGGTTGTTGAAGTATTATCAAAATCGACTAGAAGTTATGATAAAGATGAAAAGTTTTCAGCCTACCGTACAATCCCTACTTTTCAAGAATATCTTCTCATTGAGCAGCATACAATGAAGGTTGAGCAGTATTTTAAAACTGGTAAAAATAGCTGGAATTTTTCTGAATATTATGATGTTAATGAAACTATTTTTTTGAACTCAATTAAATTTGAAATTAGCCTTGAAGATATTTACGACCAAGTTGAATTTGATGCTTTATCTGGTGGTTGAAACCGCAACTACACAAAGAAAATCCGACGACCTAGACTAGTAATCCGCAACCCATCCGAGTTTTGTACCTGTAGTAACGTTATTGGGAGCCTGTCCGTAGGATAACAATTTATCCTCTATCTCCATCAAAGCAAAATAAATAACTATTAATTCTTCCTCCTGGAGTCTAATCATAGCCAATTTTTTGACTGTTACACTAATAAGGACAGAAACTAATGCATATCCAAATCAAGCCCGAACACGAACAATTCATTCAAGCGCAAATTGCTACAGGTAAATATAAAAATCCAGAAGAAGTGGCTGATATAGCATTTCGTCTGCTAGAAAAGTTAAACGCCCTGGATGCTCAATGGATTGAAGAAACTCGCCAAAAAGTTGATGTCGCCATTGCAGAACTAGAACGTGGGGAAGGTAAGGACGGTGAAACAGTAGTGACGGAAATATTAGAAAGATTTCAAAAAGCACGTGAGTTACAGGAATGAGAAATTATATTATTTCGCCATCTGCAACTAGAGATTTAAATCAGATTGCTGATTACTTTCTCACACACAATCTAGAAACAGGAGAAAAACTATTTAAAGAGTTTAATAAAAAGTGCAAAAATCTGGCTAACTTTCCCCAAATGGGACGCAGCTATGCTCATATAAAACCTTCATTACGCGGCTTACCATTAGATGGATATATTATTATCTACCAAATCATTGATGATAGGGTTGAAATTTTGCGAGTAGTTAGCGGTCGTCAAGATTTAGAATCGCTATTCACACATTCTGATAATGAATAAAAAATTGAAAGTTTTGAATATACAAGTAAAACTGTTAGAAAACCGATGGTATTAGTAATCCGCACAGTATGAGATTTTTATTTTTTCAGAACGTATTAATTTACAAAAAACTTGTAAAATATTATTTAATTATTTTTAATATCCCATTTTTGAGGGTCTAATTGATAATAATTTCGCAATAATTCATAAAGTGCTGGATGTTTTTTTTGTAACTGCTGTGGTTTTTCAAAAAATGTTTCGGTTGTTACAGAGAAGAATTCAGCGGGATTAGTTGCACCATAACTATACATTACGGTTTTTCGTTGTTGTTCTACATCGTTACACAATTGATTATATTCTTTTGTCATGACTTTTGA
>JAYKJL010000003.1:0-11109 GCA_035285725.1 Nostocales cyanobacterium 94392
TTTTAACAGCGTAAACTACCCTATAAGTATCGGTATCGTAGGGGTAAAATTGGGGTAGGATAGTTTTGAATAGCGTGAAAGTACTGAAAAATTCTAGTTTTTTGATTACTGAAAATCCTCGTGTCACCAGTTCAAGTCTGGTTCCTGGCATTACTGAAAATTCGATGTTCTTGCTTACAGGGTAAGAGTTTCGGAGGATGACTTAAATAAGGTGTAACCAAATTATTGGGTATGTTTAGGTCGATTTAGATAAAAAAATGGTGTAAAGATGGTGTAATCCTTGTGTACACTAGAAGGTAGATTGCACCTTCAGTACTCATGGCTTCTAAAACACCAACTGGCAGAGCTTCTAAAGGTTCTGTATCGGTAATACTTTCTAATGGTCGTTTGCAGCTTAGATTTCACTTTGCTCGCAAGCGATATTATATTTCTACTGGCTATCCCGATACGCCGCATCATCGGAAGTTAGCCAAATTGAAGGCTTCGGAAATTGAAAAAGATATTTTGTTTGAGCGGTTTGACCCCAAGGATTTAGGCAAATATAAGTCAGAATTTGATAGTCGGGATATTACACCATCTTCTACACCATCTCCCTCTCAACTAACTCTGCCGCAGTTGTGGGAGAAATATACGGAATTTAAGCGCTCAAGCCTATCACCAAGCACTTTGGCAAAGGATTATACCAAAATCGCTCGCTGCGTCGAATTACAGTTACCAAGTAAGTCCTTAAACGATGCGATCGCAATCCGTGATTGGTTAGTTGCCAATAAGACAGCAAATTCAGCTAAACGGATAGTCACCCAGCTAGCAGCTTGTTGCCAATGGGCGCTCAAATCTCAGATGATTAGTCATAATCCTTTTAAAGGAATGGCGAGTGAAATCAAAATTCCGGCGTGTCAATCCGAATATAAGGATATTAATCCTTTTAGTTTAGAAGAAAGGGACAAGATTATTCAGACCTTCAAGGATAATCATTCTTACAATTATTATGCTCCTTTAATAGAATTCCTTTTCATGAGCGGATGTAGACCATCCGAAGCTGTTGCTTTGCAATGGAAGCATATTTCAGATGACTTTAGTACAATACGATTTGAGCAAGCGGTAGTCGAAGCAGAGAACGGGCTAGTTTGCAAAAAAGGATTGAAGACTCAGAAAAAACGTTTATTTCCCGTCAATAGCAAACTTGCAGCACTTTTGGAGTCTATCAAGCCTGAAGATGCAACTGGCGAGACTAAAATATTTCCTTCTCCTAAAGGTAAATGGATTGATGTCCATAACCTTACGAATAGAGTATGGCGTTCCGTGCTTAAAGAATTAGATGGCACTATAGAGTATCGCAAACTTTATCAAACCAGGCATACTTTTATTACAGCTGCATTGGAAACACCGATTCCGACCCCAGACGGAAGAACCAAGATGCTTGATGCAAAGGATGTAGCTAAGTTAGTTGGAACTAGTCCTAAAATGATTTACGAGCATTATGCTGGAGCAAGTAAGGATTTGTTTGTGCCAGAGTTTTAAGTTGTTCAAAAACAGTTAAAGAAATCGAGAGCATTCTTAAATTAAATTTTGAAGTGAAATATGACAACTAATATAGCTATTGCAGAAAATATTACTACCCTTCGTCAAGTTGAGGAGAAATTAGGATTAAAACTTAGCGACGAACGCCAGTTTTTTACCGAATGGATGGGAGATTTACCTCCGCTGAATGAAGCAGAACAAGTAAGATTAGAACAAGTTCGACAAAATTATCTTTATCAAATCGGAGATGGAAGTCTTTTAGAAGAAACTATTAAAATGGTGGTGCTTTCACCGTTACTGGAACTTGCAGGTTTCTATCAGTCACCTTATAGGTTTAAAACCGAAGTATCTGTGGAAATTGAAGCATTAGGAGATAAGGAAGAAATTTTACGAGGACGTATTGATGCTTTAGTTCTACAAGGTAAATTGTGGATTGTGCTAATAGAATCGAAGAAGACGACCTTTGATTTGGAGTTAGCACTTCCTCAGACACTAGCTTATATGGCGGCTCATCCAAAACCAGAACAACCTCTTTACGGAATGATAACTAATGGTAGTAGCCATTTGTTTGTCAAAACTTTAGGTAAACAGTATGGTGTTTCTGATTTGTTTTCAACTAGGTCGCAATATCGAAATAATCTGAACGAAGTTTTAAAAATTCTCAAATATTTAGGGAGAATTATTACAGCATCTTAGAAAATAGTAAGATGATATATCGGTTAATTTTCGCCCTTATAGAGGAAAAGGTTTTCAATCTGGCTTCAACTACCACATCACTATATATCACAGTGCTTCCACTCTTTTCATATCCTCTTGCCTAGGCTGTGTACTTTGATGGAATTTGACCTTTCAGCTATTAACCTGGTGGGTAAATAAAGTTTGGTAAAGCAGGCTTTTAATTTAGTCCTGTGCAACCGAGGTGATTCTAAGTGGGTTTATTAATTGCACAGCCACATTATCCGAAATGATAATATGGTAAAAAGCTCTTTCTACAAAGATTATAGCTACTTAACTTATAGTACAGCTTGACTGCTGATGCAGATTATATAGCGAGCATATTTTTGACCATCGCTTAGAAAAAAAATTATTAAGCCCTCAATATTCAAGCTAGCAGCGTTTAGCTGATATTCGTATCAGCTAAACGCTGCATCAAAACTAAACTATAGTAGTACTTATGTATTACAAGCATAAGTCGAAAAATTTCAGCTTACTTTGCTTGAAAAGAAGCTGAATATTGCGTCTAAGGTAATAATTTATGTTGATTTGTAAAGACTAATGATTTAATGAGTAGGCTTTCCGGCATATAATAGCAAATGAATTTTATAAAGTTTTATTAATTTAATCAAAATTAAAGTGCCTTGAGAATTTTGAATAAAAAATAATACAAATCATGGCAAGAGGCGAAATTATAAGAAAATTATTTAAAGGCTTCTCGCAGAATAATCGAGAGGAATTTTATGCTGCTGCAATGGAGTTGATTCAAGAGGAGAGAGATAAAAATCATACCTTGCTTGCCAAAGATTTGGAAAAAATATTACAAGCTCCTCCTCGTAAATCAGCTTCTAATAATTCTCCTTGGAATGTTTATCCTGATGTACCAAAAGATAAAGATAGCGGACTTCCTTTAATCGATGTGAATTTCTATGAATTTACATGGGATAAAGTAGTTCTTTCAAACAATAATTTACAAATATTAGAAACAATATGTTTGGAGAATAGAAAGAAAGATATTCTGCACGCCCATGACTTGAAACCTAGCTCTAAGCTACTTTTTTGCGGTCCGCCAGGTTGCGGTAAAACACTTACGGCTAAGGTGTTATCAGGTGTTTTAAGCTTACCATTAGTGTATATAAACCTTCCTTCTGTTGTTTCCTCTTATCTTGGAGAAACGGCACTAAATTTAAAAAAAATTTTTGATTATATCCAAATAGGTGAATGGGTTGTATTGTTTGATGAATTTGATGCTATTGCTAAAGATAGAAATAGTTTAAATGAGCATGGCGAAATCAAGCGTTTAGTCAACAGTTTAATTCAAATTATAGATAATTCAAATAATAATAGTATCTTTATTGCTGCTACTAATTATGAATCTTTATTAGATGCTGCTATTTGGAGAAGATTCGATGAAGTTTTATTTTTTGATAAGCCTGATTTTGAATTAAGAAAAAATCTTCTAGAAAAAAAGTTGATTAGTATCAGGCATCAAGGTATCAATCTAGAAAAAATTGCATCTCGGCTTCAGGATGCGACAGGTGCTGATATTGAAAGAATATGCTCGGATGCGATAAAATCAGTAATTCTAAAAAGTCAAAATTTGCTTACGGCATCTGATTTAGAGGAAGCTTTACAACGTCATTTAGCAAGAATCCGTATAATAGAAACTTCAACAAATTTAATGGAGAAAAATGTAGATTGTTAAGATGAGCAATCAATATGACCATCTAGAACTTCCGACAATTAATATCAACCTACCAAGGCGTTCTAGACCTGGATTTGGTGGTGGGGAAAAAAGAGATAATCGTCAATCTCATGGCAAGAAACTTTTAAAGCAAGCTTCGTTGCTTATCAATCGTCCCTCCCAAGAAATTACTCCATTTGGTATTAATCCAGAGCTAATATTTAAGATAAAGTTAAGACGACAAGATAACCTAGAAGAAAAAAATCTTTCTTCTTTGGGTTTAAATCTATTATCTAAAGAATCAAAAGCGAAACAAGCTATTGTTGTATTTTCTTCAGATAAAGAATTAAAACAATTTCGGGACAAGTTAGCTTCCTACAGTGGTATTGCAAATAATGATTACGAATATGGATATTTAGATGCTATCGAAGACATTATTCCGTTAGAACCAGAAGATAGAATTGGCTGTTTGCTGAAATTAGAACCGCTACAATCTAATGAATTGGCATCCTTAGACCTTCAACTATGGCACACAGGTAGTAAAGATGAGATGCAAGTTTACTTTAAAAAGCTCGATGAATTCTTACGCTCGTTTGAAGAATATCCTGGGATGAAAGTAACCGACACCTATATCAGCGATTATTTTTGCGATGCACGAGTAAAACTGAACAAAGAAATTTTAGAACTTCTCTTAACCGAAGATGCTGTCAAAGAAATAGATAGAAGACCATCACCAGCTTTTGAATCTCCAAAAGAAATACATATTCCCTTATGCGACATTCCAGATATTGTTTCTCCTCGTGAATCAGCTTGTGGAACTTTGGTGATTGATTCGGGTATTAATGGAGGTCATCCGCTTATAGGAGCAGTTTTGGGTGATGCTCAAGTTTTTCGCGACCCTGATGGTCATTTTATTAAGGGAGAAGCGGAAGATGGCGATACAAAAACGGGTGGACATGGAACCGGAGTAGCAAGCATTGCAATATATGGTGATGTTGGTCAATGTATTAAAGATAAAATATTTCAACCACAAACTTGGTTATTTTCGGCTCGCGTTACCAATGAAAATAACGAATATAACCCAGATTTTCTTTTGGATAAACAGTTAGAAGAAGCTATTAATTACTTTACAAGTAACTATCCGAATTGCAAGGTTATCAATATTTCTCTTGGTGATTCAAATTGCATTTATCGAGATGGTCAGAAACAGTTTCGGTTAGCTGCTAGAATCGATGAAATAGCGTATAAGTATCAGCATAGGAATATAGTATTTGTAATTGCTGCTGGCAATTATTATCACGATGCTGAATCTGAAGAATTAATTCGACAAGACTACCCAGAATATTTATTAAATGATGATGCTCGTATTATAGATCCAGGCACTTCTGCTATTGCGTTAACTGTTGGTTCTTTATCTATGGGTAAAGGAAGCACTCAATATCATGAAGATGCTTGTAGAAATGCAATTGCAAAAGTAGAAGGATATCCATCTCCTTTTACTAGGACTGGCTTTGGAGTAGATGGAATGATTAAACCCGAACTAGTAGATTTCGGAGGTGACTTTATTTTAAATAGGGATAGGGTTATTGAAAACGAAATAGGAGCTTCTGCAATTGTACTAGCCAAGGATTTTCAATCCGGTTCTTTGTTTAAAGCATATTCTGGAACAAGTTTTTCGACACCTCGCGTTTCAAATACTGTAACTCGTTTATTTTCTAAATATCCGGATGCTTCATCTAATTTGATTCGTGCTTTAAGTGCTAATGCAGCTAAATTACCTAAAGAAATACCGAAAGAATTACAAGGTAATGAAAATAAAAATAATCGCATAAAAATATATGGATACGGACAAACTAATTTTGCACAATCAGCTTATTCTACTGATAATAATGTAGTTCTACTTGTTGATAATAAGAATATAGAAATTGGAAATTTTAAAATTTACGAAATTCCACCCCTACCGCTAGAATTTTTGGATACTAAAGGGGATAGAAGTATATCTGTTTGTTTGGCTTTTGACCCACCTACAAAACATACAAGAGGTGACTCGTATTTAGGGGTGACAATGGAATTTCAGTTGTTTAGGAATATTGACAGTGAAGATTTGAAGGCTGCTTTTATTAAGTCAACAAAAGAGAATCAAGATAACTCCGAAGAAATTGCCCAATTAACAATAGATGAGTTAAAAAAGAAATACGGCTCTAGTATCATAGTAAATTTACAACCAGGAATTAATTTAAGGAAAAAAGGAACTCTTCAGAAAGGAAAAGTTAATATTTCTTCTAAGTCATGGAAATATGATAATAAATCAATGTATTTGGTTGTCAGTTGCAACCGAAAATGGGCAAGAGAAGGCGAATTTGATACGCAAAGATATGCGTTGGTGATATCGGTTAGCCATTCTAATGCTGAAATTGACCTATACAATAAAATTAAAAATCGTATTACTCCGCGATTGCGCGTTAGATAAGTCAATCAAAAGCAAGTATTCTGCTAAGTATTTTTTTAATATTTAGTAAAATAGAAGACAAGATTAGACTCGTCCATAAATTAAATTGGCTTAAAAAAGGAAGCTTTAATTAAAATTAATCTCTATAACGCTAAATCATTACTATAGTTAGCTCGTGGGTATTAACAGTAAAATAAATAATATTTCTGCTCAAAATCGGAAATTATATTTTTTCGCCTCTAAACTATTAATAGCTAGGGCTTGCAGAAAAAGCCTGAAAAACTAAAATAGAGTCCACAAAGCCCGATAACAAGAGGTTTTGCAGCTTGACTCTTAAACTTATAATAATGTTTCGCGAAAGTACAAAAATTCTAAGCCAGTAGATACAGTAATTTTCGCTAGATGGGGCTGAAGTTTTTCCATTATAGAGGCAAACCCTTCGGCTTTCTGGGCATATTTCAAGGCTCGGTTTAATGCATCACCCACCTTATCATTCATCATCAATCATGACCTGACGGTCACGCTTCGCTAACACGATTTTAATCGTGAGTTATTATTCCCTCTTCCTTCATAAATATATATCAATAGTCATATTTTTTGAAAAGTCATTTTAAAAATTAAAATACTTCTTCCACCTCAAAGTAAGGTAAAACAACATAGTGATGATCTTCTTGTGGGTGTTGACCTACATTCAGAAAAAATTGGTCATCTAGCTCAACTCGAAACACAGTATGACCCTTTACAGCTAAACATAGGTTAGCACCAAGAAACTTATTTAACTGCTCTTTTCCTTTTTGAGAAAGAATAGCTACAATGCCACCACTTAAATTACCATTCTGTAGATTATTACAGGAAATCTCATAGGGAACTTGATTGTTGTTAAGTTGCCCCCATTCACGAGCATAAGCATCTATACGCTTTTGTCCCCATTCATTTGCGATCATCCGCTGACTCAAAAACAAGTCTCTTGGATCTAGAAACCATTGATAACGAATACTAGGAGGTAAATTAACTGTATCTACCTGAATATTTTGAATATATTGATTGGATTGAGGAGAGTTCATACTATTCAAAACATCCAATAATATTGGGTGTCTTGAATGCTTATTGTTGCTCCCAAGTATATATAATTCTTCCTTGGCTCTTGTAAACCCTACATACAACTCCCTGGCACGACTTTCTAGTTGATCCTTATCTACAAAACCATCTTCCAGTACAAAAACGTGGCTAAATTCTGAACCTTTGGCACTATGGAAAGTAGACAAAACTACCTTCCCAGGTCGTACAGGAGCAGCTTCTTCTAGGAGATATGCTATGTCTTCTTGCGTCATCTGTGAGCAACCAGACAAAGCTTGTAATAATGCAGACCAAGCTGCATCGCGATCGCTATAACCTAATTCTTGACGTAAGTATTCGAGATGGGATTGGGGGTTATCAACACGCAAGCTAGGTTGTTCCCGTAATCGCTTGAGGATTGCTTGACCAACACGACTTTTAATGGGGCGCAAATCATCTTTTGTATTGTATAACTGGTAAGCCATATCTTGGTCATTTCCCCAATATTCTGGGAGAGCGTGCTGTAAAAAACGTAGGTCTTCCCAACGATGTGCCAAAACTGCTATCTTTTCGGCATAAATTTCCTCTGGTCGAGTTAAGATTTCGGCTATTTTATCTGCGATCCATTCAGCAGCATCATACAAATGTCGATACTCACCCCAAAATACTTTTCCGGGTTCCTGAGTGTGAACCGATTGTATTCTCTCGTTGATACCCTTAAGCCTTTTTTCAGGAGAAATGGCTTGTTCAATAAAACAATTAGCAAAATCAACAATAGCCGGACGAGAACGATAATTTTCTATTAAAGGAATTACAGCATCTTCTGGTACTTGATAATCTTCACGGAAACGGCGGATAAACTCAACACTTGCACCATTCCATTCGTACAAGTTTTGGTCATCATCACCCACAGCCATCAAAAAGCTTTTTTGGCTTTCATCTTCATCTTGACGATCAAATCCAGCTAATTGACTAATCATCTGATATTGTAATTTGTCAATATCTTGGTATTCGTCTACCAAAATATATTGGTATCCCGGATGGTTTTCTTGTTGTTGAAGATGGTTTATAGCCTGCTCTAATAACCACCGAAAACGAGCTTCACCTTTAATTTCTTGAGGAACATCATTACTTTTGAATTTTGTCAGCTTAGTTGCTAGTGCATGAAAAGTTAAAGCATCTACCAGCGTTCCCGGTTTACCTAAAAGTTTGTGCAAACGTTTTCGCACTTGGGCAGCAGCTGTGCGATTATAAGCTAAAACTAGAATACGCTCTGGTGGGATACCTCTTGCTGATACCAAATAGCCTACACGACTAACAATTGTATGGGTTTTACCCGAACCTGGTCCTGCTAGTACCAATAAAGCGCGACTTTGGTCATCTGTAACAATCCGTTGTTGAGTTGGATTCAGGTTTTTGAGAATATTTTCTACAATTGGTGAATTATGACCGATTTTTCCGTGACGTTGAGAAAATTCATCTAACGAAAGGGTAAAGTAATCTTCTAAGATTTGAATGAGTTTTTTTTCACCTTGCATTCGAGTCTCTACAACTTGGCGCATAATATTAATGCGCTCATTTCGCTGTTTATAGTGTTCATTTAAAGGTTCATACACTCCCTCAGACCAATTTTTCCGTTCTCCTGGAAGCAAACGGTAAAGCATTAAATTACTGACATCTCCCCTTCCCAAAACAACTACCCCAAGACGTTGCATAAAATCTAAAACTTTCAAAAGGTCTAGTTCTGGATATTTATGAGTATCAATGTATCTTTCTAACTCTGCTAAATCAAGAAGTTGGCTTTCTTCCGATTTCCATTTTTTGTCCTTAAATAACTTATCTAAAATCTTTTCAACATGGTCAATATGTTGCCATTGTTCTTCCCACTTTTGGCTTGCTAACTTCAACCATTGAGTTAGTGTTTCCTCTTGTTTCAAAAATAAGCGAGTTGTATTACGGCTTTCTTTTTTATAAGAAGCTAATTTGAGTTGAGCTAAAATTTTCAGGGCATATGGAATATCTACTTTTTTATCTAATTGTTCTTGTAAAACTTCTAGATAAAGTAATATAGATTTTTCTGATTCGATTTCTGGTGATTCCGACTGGAGCCATTCCAAAAAAGCTTGGGTGCTTAATTTAAATTGTTTCAGCTTTCTATCATATTGCTTGCCAAATTTAAAAGCGATTTTATATTCCCAATCTGCCAACCCTAAATTAACCAATTTACGGAGAGTATTAATTACAGATTGAGGTGAAATTTCTATTGCTAAAGATACTTCGCGTACATCTATTTGAATACTACTTTGAGTTTTTGTGAAACCAATATCAAATAGGAACAGAGCTAACTTCTTCGCATCACCGCTTAATTGACTAATATCTTCTAAGTTAAGTTCTTGTTTCAAGCGAATATTGATGTAGCAAGGGCAAGATTCTGCTTCCACGATTAATCCTGCTTTTTCCAAATAGTAGATAGCAACTCGTGCTTGAGTCTCCAATATTTCTAAATCTTCTGGTTCTTCTAAGCCTAAAGGTTTTGCTAAATCCAAACAACTTATCCAAGCTTCTACGTTATTCTCTTTTTTGTTTCTTACTAGGGGTCGAATTACATCCCAGCATTCTCTAAGTGCCTTATAACTAATTTGCGATCGCCCTTGTTGCTGAAATATCCAGTCAAAGTCATCTGGATGCCAGAATAGATAAGCAGAACCTTGCTCTCCGTCGTTACGGGCAAGGCGACCAATTTCTTGTAAATAAGCTTCTGGGGTAGCAGGTGGCGCAACATGAATTACAGTGTGCATACCTTTTCGGTCAATACCCATACCAAAAGCATTAGTTGCGACAACTACTTCTATATTTCCGGCTTTAAAATCTTCAATAACCTGCTGTTTGTTGTTAATACGGGAGTGGAAATAAGTTGTTTTAAAATCAGCTTTATTTAGTTCTTCTGAATACTTCTGTGCCATACGGCGAGTAGGAACATAAACAATCGCAACTCCCAAATTAGAATACTTTTTGATATATTCTTTTTGCTGTTTTTTCAAATAATCTATGGTTTTCTTGAGTCGCTGTGAATCTGGAATATCATTATCCGAATCAGGTCTTTCTACAATTTCTATATGAGTTGTGATTTCGTTACGCCATTGAAAAGATTTTTCACCTACTGGCAAACGCTTTAAGGAACAATCGCATAATCCACCAAGTTGCTTTACAGCATTTTCCAGGTCTTCAATTACTTTGAGTGTTGCCGTAGCAGTAACAAAACCCCAACGAACTTTGTGGATGATATTAAGGAAGTGGAGGGGGAAGTGCGATCGCCCGATTGTAAACTCGGAACCCTTACGCACAAACTTATGGTTTACCAGTCGTTGACCCCGACTTGCTATTGGGAGTATATGCCCAATTTTCTAATTCTGCACTGGATAACAATTTAGCTTTGGTTTTGAGTGCTTTCCGATAAACACATAAGTGATGGATGATACTTTAGCTTATTAATTAGTCATTCATAGGATATTGTCATGGAAGAATAAAAACTTAAGCAGTTTTACAATTTTTAACCAACAAACTACTATCAACACGCCACATCAATCATAAGACCTTACATTATGCGGGAAAGGAGCGAGTATGGGCTTGAACTTGAGTATAAAAAATATCATTAATATAATCTAGATCGCACTCGTGCGATGAG
>JAYKJL010000004.1:0-10696 GCA_035285725.1 Nostocales cyanobacterium 94392
TCCAAAACATCCAAAGATTCTTCAATTTCCAAATCTAAAATCTTTTCTCTCGTATCCTTATGTTCTTGCACTTTACCAGCTTTCTGATATAAATCGGCTGCTACCTGAAAATCTGCAACTGCTCCTTGAGTATCTCCTAATTCATCCCGCAGGTTTCCCCTATTGATATAAGCATCCGCATCATTGGGATTGATCTTAATTGCTTGAGTGTAATCTTCTATTGCTTCGGGTTTATCTCCTAACTCATAAAAAGCATTTCCCCGATAAAAATAAGCATCTGCATCATAGGGATTTATTTGAATTGCCTTAGTAAAATCTTCAATGGCTCTTCTATAATCTCCCAAATCACAATGTACGTTACCGCGTTTTTTGTAACCAACTGCATCCGAGGGACTAATTTCAATTACTTGGGTAAAAACTTCGATCGCTCGCTGGTGATTTTCGCGCTCATTTGTGCTATTCTGGTCTAAAATTACCAATCTCTCTTTAACTCTTTCCTCAGCGTTCTTTGCGTCTCTGCGGTTTTTATTTCCGCAATCTTCTACCAAAAGGGGATTGATTTTTCTTGCTTGAGTATAATCTTCAATCGCACCTTGACTATCTCCGATAATAGAACGTACATCACCACGGTTTTGAAAAGCTACCGCATCGTAAGAATTGATTCTAATTGCTTGAGTATAATCTTCAATTGCTCCGTAATAATCTGCTAATTCATATCGCGCTAAGCCGCTTTTAATATAAGCTTTGGCAAAATTAGGATTAATCTTGATCGCATCCGTAAAATCTGCGATCGCCTTTTGATAATCTTTCAAACGGTAAAAAACATTACCGCGCTTGTAATAAGTACTGGCATCACCATGATGAATTTGTAAGGCTTGACTATAATTCTCAATGGCAGCATCATAAAGCTGTTTTGCAAAACATTCATCACCCTGCTGAATATAAAGTTGATTGGAA
This sequence comes from Nostocales cyanobacterium 94392, assembly GCA_035285725.1. Classification (GTDB taxonomy): domain Bacteria; phylum Cyanobacteriota; class Cyanobacteriia; order Cyanobacteriales; family Nostocaceae; genus Rivularia. The sequence continues at coordinate 958 of JAYKJL010000004.1, forward strand.
TTCTCTTCGATTTTTACTGGAGTGACAAAATTCTGTATTGATTTATTAAATAATTGCTGCCCAGAAGAATTCCGAGAAATATAATTAGTACAAGCCTGTAATTGTTCCAAATAACAGCGTAACCCACCAGCATAAAATAACTGTTCAATCCCAAAAGAAATTTTGCCAGTTCTCAACTTAATCATTTCAGTTGGCAAAAACCCAGCCAAAACCAAATGATATTGAGATTGCGCTTCATTTACCTCTTCTTGAATCAAAACGCAAACCACAACCGCATTTTTTTGCACCTCATCAACAGAAACCGACCATCGAACCTTATCAAAATTACCGTGACGAGATTTAACTTCAATCCCAATTAAAGGATTATCGGTCAACATAAAATCAATATTACCATCGCCGCCGAATCGTTTTTCATAATCGACTTCAGTAATGAAATCAGCCAACCTTTCCTTAACAACTTCCTCACCCAACTTTCCCTTGAGATAGCTAATAAAAACATCGCGCACCGAAGAGACGCGCTTGTACTTTTCAGCCATCACCCAGCAAAACTCTCGTAACTGTTTTAACCTTTCACCAGAGATAACAGTTAATTCACTATATTGACCAACACGTTCGCAATGCAGCAAACAACCATCAGCTAAGCGCTTGATAAAGTCGGATTGTAAACTTCGCAGTACGTTACTCCAATCCATCAATAGTTCTGCGAATTTAGGGATTTATCTATTTTACTTTAGTATCAACTCTGGGTAAAGGACAAAGTAATTATACTTAAAAGGAAGTAGTTGACAGTTGTTAGTAATTAAAATTATATTACCCATTACCCATTGCCCATTACCAATTTTTATTATTGCATTCTATCTATCGTGCGATATTGAACGGCTTCAGCAACATGATGGGGTTGCAAGTTTTCGTCACCGGCTAAATCTGCAATGGTACGTGCTACTTTTAAAATGCGATCGCTAGCTCTTGCGGATAAACTTAATTTTCTAATTGCCATTTCTAATAAATTGCGAGATGCATCATCTAGTTTGCACCATTTTTGCAGATGACGACTTTGCATTTGAGCATTACAACGAATATTTTTTTCTTTTACAAATCGTTCAGATGCTCGTTCCCGTGCAATTAAAACTCTTTCTCTAACGCTTCTCGATGGTTCTCCGTTGGGTTGTTGGGTAATTTCTTCAGGTTTTAAACGATTTACCGCTACTTGTAAATCAATTCTATCCATCAATGGACCCGATAACTTCGCCCAGTATTGTTCTCTTCTGTTAGGCGAACAGGTACACTGCTCAATCGTATCGCCGTAGAAACCGCAAGGACAAGGATTGGTACTCGCGACTAAAGTAAACTGTGCCGGAAACATCACAGATTGTTTGGTGCGGGAAATAGTTACATAACCATCTTCTAAAGGTTGACGCAGAAATTCCAACACATCTCTTTTAAATTCTGTTAACTCATCTAGGAAAAGTACCCCTCTATGTGATAAAGAAATTTCACCAGGACGGGGATAGCTACCACCACCAACTAAAGAAGGGCCAGAAGCCGAATGATGAGGACTGCGAAAAGGGCGATCGCGAATTAATTTACCGCGATTTTTTAATAATCCAGCGACGGAGTAAATTCGGGTGACTTCCAAGGATTCATCAAAACCCAAAGGAGGTAAAATATCAGGTAAACGTCTTGCTAACATTGTTTTACCACTTCCGGGAGGTCCGACAAAGATTAAATTATGACCTCCAGCAGCAGCTATTTCCAAAGCACGACGTGCGTGTGCTTGTCCTTTGACATCTTTTAAATCTAAGTGGTGAAATTTTGGATCAGAGAAAGTTTCTACCGTTTCATCTAGTTCTACGGGTTTGTCAGATGCAGGATTATTTAAAAAATTAGCAACTTCAGAAATATTTTCAAACCCATAAACTTGTAAACCCTTGACAACTGCTGCTTCTTGAGCATTGTCAGTAGGTACTACTAAAGCTGTGATTCCCATATTTTGCGCCGCAGCAGCAATAGGTAACACACCAGCCACCGGACGCAAACTACCGTCAAGGGAAACTTCTCCTAAGAACAAATAATCACCTAATAAATCGGGATTAACCTGGTCAGAAGCCGCTAAAATACCTACACTAATAGGTAAATCGAAACAAGGTCCTTCCTTACGTAAATCAGCGGGAGTTAAGTTAATTACAATCCTTCGCATCGGAAAACCAAAACCGGCATTTTTTAAAGTAGCTTTGACTCTTTCTTTGGATTCTTGTACCGCACTATCAGGTAAACCCAACATCACAATTGCCGGTAAGCCTCCGGATACATCGACTTCCACACCCACTTTTACAGCATCAATTCCTACAATTGACGCACTCCAAACTCTTGCTAACATTTTGATATAAAACCTTAAATATAAAACGTTTATTCATCAGTTATAACCACAAATAGCGAAAACCCCAAAAATTTGATTTCAACGCTAATTTGAATTCTTAAAAAGTTTTTATTTTTAATTAATTTGTAAAAAAGTAGTTCTTTGCGGAATTGAGAAGTCTGTTAATGTGGTTAACAAATAGAACTCTATCTAAGATGGTGCAGTGTTCGGAATAACTGCATAATTTTCTGAGTTCTTGCTGTGTATGTATTAGTCAACCGTTAACTGTCAGCAGTTAATAAAAAATGTCAACAGAAAATAATTTTTGAATACAATTCGAGTTTTTGAGTCGGGAAAAGATGAAATACTTGATTAGCTTGTTCAAATCGAGTTAGTTTACATGAATTTTCAAATAATACTTATTGCCCTAATTGCGATCGCGATTGGGGTTGCTCTGGGATTCTTAGTTGTCTCGTTGATTGCTCTGAGGCGACAGCGTGAAGTAGTGGATAGTATGGTGTCAACCGATACCTTGATTGGACGTTATGCGGTAGTCGAAGTTCCTTTTAGTTCGACGGAAAAAGGAAAAGTACGATTAGCGATTCACGGCTCAACCATAGATTTCACCGCTATTACCGAAGAATCCGGATTTTTTAACAAAGGCGATCGCGTTTTGATTGTCGAAGCCAGGAGAAATCTTGTGTTGGTCGTTTCGGAAAATTCACTTAACAGTTGACTGTTAACAATTCCCTGTAATCCAAAATTCTCTTTATGAATTCCTATTTTGAAAATAATAATGTAGCTGTAGTACAAATTGCCCAAGTTCAAACTAGTGCCTCCAATCGGGTGCAAATGTCTAGAATTGATGGACTTTTGGCTACCAGTATTCCCATTGCTTTGACTATTTTTGCTGGTGTCATAGCAGTTTGGTTTCTGAAGTCGTTTTTGTGTATTTGCAAACCGAATGAGGTGGTAATTATATCGGGACGCAAATATAAAGGTAAGGATGGGCATGAAATTGGTTATCGCGTTTTGCCGGGGGGACGAGCGATTAGAATCCCAATTCTGGAAACGATTAAACGCATGGATGTGACAACTATGCCGGTACGGGTAGAGGTGACAAATGCTTATTCTAAAGGAGGAACCCCCTTAAATATTCAGGCGATCGCCAATGTGAAAATTTCTGGTGATCCGAACATTGTTGGTAACGCTATCGAACGCTTTTTGGATTGCGATCGTTCGACGATTGCTCGTGTTGCTCAGGAAACCCTAGAGGGTAATTTACGGGGTGTCGTAGCGACTTTAACACCGGAACAGGTAAATGAAGATAGGTTGCAATTTGCTGAACGCATTGCCTCAGATGTTAGTCGTGATTTGATGAAGTTGGGTTTACAAATCGATACACTGAAAATTCAAAGTGTTTCCGATGATGTAGATTACTTACGTTCTATCGGTCGTAAATCTATCGCTCATGTCATTAGAGATGCGGAAATTGCGGAATCGGATGCGATTGGAGAAGCTGAACGGATCGAAGCTGAATGTCAACAACAAGCCGAAGTTGCCAAAACCCAACATCGCATCATAGTTGTGGAAAAGGAAAACGAATTACGTCAAATTAAAGCCAAACTGGAACAGCAAGCTAAATCAGAAGAAGAAATTACCATCGCTGCGGCAAACGAAAAACGGGCTAAATTTGAACAAACTTTACAAAAGATTCGCGCCGAATTAGAGCGATTGCGTTTAGAAGCCGACACCGTATTACCAGCAGAAGCCAAGCGTCAAGCTCAAGAATTACTAGCAAGAGGACAAGCCGCAGCCTTATCAGAAAATGCTTTAGCTGCTGCCCAAGTAAATGAAATATTCGCTCAAGTATGGAATCATACTGGTGTTGATGCGGGTGAATTATTCATGATTCAACAGTTAGAAATGATTCTCAACCAAGCAACCCAAATTCCTGGAAGATTGCAACTAGAAAATATCAATGTGGTTGACAACGGTGATGGAAAATCTCTTGCTAGTTTAATGAAAGTTTATCCAGAAATTCTCACTCAGTTCCTAGAAATGATGAACCAAACTTTAGGAATTGATGTGGTTGGAACTCTCAACCGCAGCCAAGAAAGACGGTTATTAGCCTCATCTGAAACATTGGATTCATGAGAAGTCGGGTTTTTACAAAGATTCAGGTTGATGGTGCGTGACGCTACAAACCTTATTAAGTAGGTGGGCATAAATATTTATCGTTGAGCAAAGGCAGAAGGCAGAGGGCAGGAGGCAGAAGGGAAGAGGTTTTTGGGCAACTTTACGTTTCGTTACATAATGAAGGTTTTTTAGTGCCTACCTACTTACTACGTTCAAATTTAATCTAAACTACACACCCTACAAAGAAAATGTGCCTTTTTGCTAAGTCCTAAGATTATTTGGTGTTAAAGATATTTATCCCAAAAAACCCGACTTCTTAAACAAATTACAAATTGCGATATATGGAGATAATAAACAATGATTGAACTAATTGGATTACTATTAGGAATTTTTGGGGCTGGGGCTGGTGCAGGTTTTTTAGTAATTAAAAATTTGTATCATATTTGTCCACCCAGTGAAGTATTGATTTTCGCTGGGGGAAAACGTCGTCTTGCAGATGGTCGGGAAGTTGGTTATCGCTTGGTCAAAGGTGGTAGTAGTATCCAAACCCCCTTGTTGGAACAGACTTATCGGATGAATCTGACCAACATGATTATTGATTTAAAAGTAGTTAATGCCTATTCTAAAGGTGGGATTCCCTTAACTGTTGACGGTGTTGCTAACATTAAAATTGCTGGGGAAGAACCAACAATTCATAATGCAATTGAACGCTTGCTCGGTAAAAGTCGTAAGGAGATTGAAAAATTAGCCCAAGAAACATTAGAAGGAAATTTACGGGGAGTTCTCGCTAGTTTAACTCCAGAACAAGTTAACGCCGATAAAATTACCTTTGCCAAAACATTACTAGAAGAAGCTGAAGACGACTTAGAAAAACTCGGTTTAGTCCTCGATAGTTTACAAATTCAAAATATTTCCGATGATGTCCGTTACTTAGATTCCATCGGTCGCAAACAACAAGCCGAATTATTACGTGACGCACGCATTGCCGAAGCTAAAGCTCAAGCCGAATCGATAATTCGTTCTTCCGAAAACGAACGAATTACCGCCCTCCGTCGTATCCAACGCGACTTAGAAATAGCTAAAGCCGATGCCGAAAGACGTGTCCGTGATGCTTTAACCAAACGAGTTGCATTAGTTGCCGAAGCCGAATCCTTAGTCGGTGCCGAAATTGCCCGCACCCAAGCCGAAGTAGCCGTACAAACCGAACGGATTAAACAAATCGAACAACAACTCCAAGCCGACACCATCGCTCCCGCAGAAGCAGAAAGTAAGCGGGCGATCGCGATCGCCAAAGCCAACGCTGCTCAAATTATCGAAGACGGTAAAGCCCAAGCCGAAGGTATCCGCAAACTAGCTGAATCCTGGAAGAGTGCTGGAGATAGCGCTAGAGAGATTTTCTTACTGCAAAAACTCGACTTTCTCCTTAAAGCCATGGCATCGAGTATCCCCGAAGTAAACGTCAAAAATATTACCTTTGTTGATGCCAACGGTGGTAGTCCCGCCACCCGTATGGCAGCCTTTATCGAACAACTACGGCAAACCACAGGTTTAGATGTAACAGAAATACTCAAACGTCTCGGAGAAGGTCAAGCCATCACCGCGAATCTCAATCAACAAGCGCGATCGCAATGTGAATTTAAATGTGATTCCCAGTAAGTAGGGGTCAGATAGGATTATTAACAAAATTGTTGACTTGTATCCTCACTCTGAACACTTTAAAACCTTATCAAAAGCGCCGTAACCCAACATTAAGTTATAAGTATCTAAAATATCTCCAAATATAACAATACTGATTGTTCGCGATCGCTGTGGTTGCGGTACCACACGATAAAAAAGTCCTCGTTACAAGTCAAGTTTGATTTTTGTGTCTAACCCAGCTTACAACTGTTGCGTTTTTATGGTTACGCATGAACTAATAGATATTGACCGTTTCCAAGAATTTCACCATCACAACCGTCAAAATACGAAATGCATAAGAGCAAATAAAGTCTCCACATCCGGCAGAACTTATCGTAGTTCATGCCATAATTTAAATCTTTGACTTTTGCTTGATTTTGGTCAAAATTCATCAACCAATTTTTCAGAGTTTTAGAATAGTTAGCACCATTTAGATACCATCTATTAATGGTTTTCAGGTCTGTATTAATAAGCGGGATGACATCATAACTCCACACCCGCATATTTGGAAAAATATATTTGTTGATAAAAGGATGGGTTATGTTGTAAGGTAATTTGGTTGTGATTATGTGAACTAAGACTTTGCCATCATCTTTGAGGAGGGAAACCAGTTTTTGGAATGATTTCGTTAAATTACCTATATGCTCAAAAACTCCAATTGTGATAATTTGATCAAACTTAGTCTCCAAATCAATATCATTAAAGTCTTTTTCATATAAAGTGAATCTATCTGAACTGAGGTAACTATTAGGGTCTTGCATTTTTTTTCGTATATATTCGCATTGCTCGTGACTTAAATTCAAAGCCGTCACTTGAGCATGAGGAAATCGGGAGAGAATGTAATTTGATGCAGAACCCCAACCGCATCCCAAATCTAAGATTTTGTCTCCGTCTTGAATGCCTGCTTTTTCAATTAAATCATCGAGCATATGCATTTGGGCTTGCTCAAGGCTAGATGCTCCTTTTTCCCATAAAGCCATGCTGTATTTGGGATATAAGAGTTCTGTCTCTTTCAACATGAGACTAAACATCTCTTCGGGTAGGTTGTATTGAATGTTCATTAGCTCCTGCGATCCCTCTGCAAGGCGATCGCTTTGAAGCAATAGCCATTCATAGGGAACTAAAAGAGAAGGAAAATACTTATAGCTGCAAAGCATGGAGAGATTTAAAAGCGATTTAAGCACTTGTTCGGAGATTTTTAGTCCATTGATATAAGCCTCTGCTCCTGTCATTACGATTGCATTAAATCCGGCGATCGCTGTGCGGCTGACTTGGTAACTAATTCCGCTTTTATTAGTCACATCTCCTACTAAAGGAGTATGTCTTTGGGTATTATTTGGAATGGTGGAAGTCATATGTACACTCCTTAAAATTGTCTTGTAAATTAAATTTTTATTTGTATAAGACTATGATATGACCAAATAAAATTGATAGTTATAAAATCAATTCATTGTACTAAAAATTAACTATTTTTTATGAAGCTTAATAACGATCAAAAACTAATTCCCCAGGGGACCTATGCAAAAATATTGCGTCCCTTACTTCCGGCTGAAGCGTTTGCACCCAATCCTAATAAGTTATTTATTCTTTTTATTAACTTGGCAATTTTAATCCTAGGCTGGGTGATAGCGACTAAGTTAGATTTTTGGCAGCTATATCCGATATTGCTTTATTTACCCCTAGCAATCATCATGGGCAATAGCGTTATTGTCTTATTATTTAGCTCTCACGACCTGATGCATGGTAGCGTAATTAGGAACCGTCGATTAACTTATTTGATTAGCTTGTTAGGACTAACGATGTTGTGGATGCCACCAACTTTGTGGAAAGCAGTTCACAATCGAGTGCATCATAACAATACTAATTCTTTGAAAGATCCCGACCGCCACTATTTATACAGTCAGCCTCAGACTTGGGGAAAATGGATTCAGGATTTATTTGTGCCTTCTGTTAAAGTTAATCCCATATGGTTAACAGTGGGCATGGCAACAGCCTGGGGAGTACATACTTTTCGCAATCTCACATCTGTACTGTTTTTTAATCGGGAAGATGTAGATTATGTCCCCGCAGCCTTTACAGTTAGTATTAAAGACCGTTTGGCGATCTTCTGTGAATTTTTTGTCATATTAATGATTCATTTGAGCATTTTGACTTATCTGCAATTTAACCCGCTAAAACTCATATTTAGCTATTTTCTTCCTGTGGGAATTGGTTATGCAGGCTTGATATTTTATATTTATACAAATCATCTGCTGTGCCAAATGACCGAGGTTAACGATCCCTTAATTAATAGTGTTTCTCTTCGAGTTCCAAAAATATTTGATAAATTGCATTTCAATTTTTCACACCATACGGAACATCATATTTTCCCAGGAATGAACTCAGACTATTATCCAATGGTTAGGAAGTTGTTAGAAATTCACTATCCCGAACGCTTTAATTTATTGGATGCTGGGGATGCTTGGCATTTGCTGATGAAAACTCCTCGATATCATGAAAATGAACAAACCTTCACAAATTGCTCAAGCAATTGAAATGGGAAAAAATTTCTCATATCTAAAAAATCACGTTGCTCCCTTGAATTTCTCAACTTAGCATCAAAGCTGAGAATCCCTGCTGAAAAAGAACTGCTAACGCGATCGCAACAGCAAATCGTTGATCATTCAAAATTGCCAGTCACATTAGAAGCATCGGTAGATTCTTAAATTAATTAAAAATTCAACCAAGAATTGCTTTCTTAAAAATTATTTCGGTCATCAGTCCGTCCTATGATTAACAATTAACGCACAGTAATTGCAAAAAATAACAAATGACTACCCAAGACACAATTTTTGGCAAAATCATTAGAAAAGAAATTCCTGCCGACATTGTTTATGAGGATGACTTAGCATTAGCCTTCAAGGATGTTAACCCTCAAGCACCCGTTCACATCCTGGTTATTCCTAAAAAGCCCATTCCCAAACTAGCCGATGCTTCCCCCGAAGACCAAGCTTTAATAGGACATCTTTTATTAACAGCCAAAAAAGTCGCAGAAATTGCCGGATTAACCAACGGCTATCGCACAGTAATTAACACTGGTTCCGACGGTGGACAAACCGTCCATCACTTACATATACATATTCTTGGTGGAAGACAGATGAAGTGGCCACCCGGTTGAGGAGTTAGGAGTTAGGAGTTATGAGTTATAAGTTTATAAAACTATCTGTAGTGGGAGCAAAATGCTCCCTTATTTTTTCACATGGCAAAAATGAAATCCTCCACGCCCAATCCCTAATTCTTAACTGCTCGCTATTAACTACTGACTGCTAACTATTTGCTCGCTGATAACTAAAACTGATGAATTGTATAAAAAAAACTTTATTAAAAAAGCTTTACAAAACGTAAAATATGCTCTAATGTATAAATATAGGTAAGCAAAAAAGCTTACACATACATAAATCAAAAGCAATTATCCGAACCATGACAACCACATTACAAAGACGCGAGAGCGCTAGTGCGTGGGAACAGTTCTGCGGATGGATTACCAGCACCAACAACCGTTTATATATCGGTTGGTTCGGTGTATTG
>JAYKJL010000005.1:0-4120 GCA_035285725.1 Nostocales cyanobacterium 94392
ACCAAGATATACAAGAATTCGTTCTACCCTTAGAAGCATTAAGAATATCAGATTCCCCCGAAGAAACCTTATTATCCTTCCTACAAAGTACTTACGAAGCAGCAGCAGTACTCGGTAAATGGGATAGAGAAGCATTGGAACGTTAGAAACTAACAGTTAAATTAAATGCGTGTTATTACTAAAAGAGCGCTGAGAGAATTCTGGGAGAAGCACTCAAACGCTCAAACTGGTCTCATATTATGGTATCAGCGCATATCTGATTCTAATTTCAAAAACTTCAATGATATACGTCAGTTATTTCACTCGGCAGATTTAGTTAAGAATTTTACCGTTTTTAATATTAGCGGTAATAATTATAGGCTAATTACCTATATAGACTATGAATATCAAATAATATTTATTCGCGCTGTACTTACTCACGCTGAATACGATAAGGAAAACTGGAAAAATGACGACTGGTTTGAAAACTCCTAGTAGCTATTACATTGAATTAATCATTACCTTTCCTCCGCGTCCAATTACTAATGAAGAGGAATTAAAAGCTACTCAAAACCGAATTAATTCTATACTAGATAAAAAAAATATTACAAAAGATGATAGAGACTACCTAAAAGTATTAAGTACCCTGGTTTATGATTACGAAAATCAACATGAAGCAATACCAATTTTAAAAGGAGTTACTCTGATCAAAGCATTGTTAGAAGAATCTTCACTCCTATCCCAAGATTTAATTCCTATTTGCAAAAGTGAATCAAGAGTTTTAGATATTTTAAATGGTAAAAGTCAACTTACTGAAAGTGAGATAGAACAGTTAGCTGATTTTTTCAAGATGTCTCCCAGTTACTTCTTGGAATAGGGTAAACGAATTTTTTTGAAACGCAAAGTATCGCAAAGGTAAACGCAGAGGAACGCGGAGATTTAAAAGCTATCGGTTGCATTAATCAAAGCTGTTTGAATACCCGGTTCGCTCATGGAATGTCCGGCATCGGGAACTACAATAAATTTAGCTTCCTTCCATTGTTTGTGTAATTCCCAAGCTGATATCATCGGACAAACAATATCATATCTTCCTTGGATGATGACAGCGGGAATATGACGAATTTTATCAACATTTAAAAGTAATTGGTCTTCTCGTTCAAAAAAACCTTTATTGACAAAATAATGACATTCAATTCTGGCGAAAGCATCGGCAAAAGCACTTTCACCAAAGGTTTGCATCAACTGTTTATCTAACAATAATTTACTCGTACTTGCTTCCCAAATTGACCAAGCTTTTGCTGCTTCTAATCTGATTCTTTTATCTTCACTAGTCAATCTTTGATAATAAGCAGCTAACAAATCATCTCTTTCTTCTAGGGGAATTGGCTTTAAATATTCCTCCCAGGCATCGGGGAAAATATTACTCGCACCTTCTTGATAAAACCAATGTAATTCCTTTTGACGCAGCATAAAAATACCGCGTAAAATCAAACCCGTGCAACGCTGCGGATGAGTTTGACTATAAGCTAAAGAAAGGGTACTTCCCCAACTTCCACCAAACACAATCCATTGATCTATACCTAAATGTTCGCGTAATTTTTCAATATCACCGACTAAATCCCAAGTTGTATTTTCGCGTAATTCTGCATGAGGAGTACTTTTACCGCAACCTCTTTGGTCAAACATGATTAAACGCCATTTTTCTGGATTAAAATATTGACGATAATAATCCGGACATCCACCACCCGGACCGCCATGTAATACTACAATTGGTTTACCTTGAGGATTACCCGATTCTTCAAAATAAATTGTATGTAAATCGGAAACTTGTAATTTACCTTCTTGATAAGCAACTCTGGGTGGATATAGTTCGCGCATAATAAACTATTAACTGATTTATGAGTAAGCAACGAGTTTTTTCTGGAGTTCAACCAACTGGTAATCTACATTTAGGTAATTATTTAGGAGCTATTCGCAATTGGGTGGAAATTCAAAATCAGTATAAAGAACAATACGAAAATTATTTTTGTATCGTTGATTTACACGCTATTACTGTACCACAAGATCCGAAAGCTCTTGCCGCAAATACTTATCATTTAGCAGCTGTTTACCTAGCCTGTGGACTGGATTTAAATTATTCTAGTATTTTCGTACAGTCTCATGTTTCTGCTCACAGTGAATTAACTTGGTTATTTAACTGTATCACTCCCCTCAATTGGTTGGAAGATATGGTTCAATACAAGGAAAAAGCCATTAAGCAGGGTGAAAATGTGAACGTCGGATTATTAGATTATCCCGTACTCATGGCTGCTGATATTTTGCTGTATCAAGCTGATAAAGTTCCCGTAGGTGAAGACCAAAAACAACACTTAGAATTAACCAGAGATATTGTCAATAGATTTAATCATCAATTCGCCAAGCCCGATCAACCGATATTAAAATTACCAGAACCTTTGATTAGTAAAGAAGGGGCAAGGGTAATGAGTTTGACTGACGGTATTAAGAAAATGTCAAAATCTGACCCCTCAGAATTAAGTCGGATTAATTTGACAGATACCCCAGGGGAAATTACCAAGAAAATCAAACGCTGTAAAACTGATACCGTGCGCGGTTTAGAATTTGATAATCCCGAACGTCCTGAATGCAATAACTTATTAACTTTGTATATGCTGCTTTCGGGTAAAACCAAACAAGAAGTAGTAGCAGAATGTCAGGATATGGGATGGGGACAATTTAAGCCCTTATTAGCAGAAACTGCTGTTAATGCTCTGCAACCCATCCAGGAGAAATATCAAGCCGTAATGGACGATAAAGCTTATTTAGAGCAGGTTTTACGCGACGGTAGGGAAAAAGCCGAGGCGATCGCCAACCAAACTTTAAAACAGGTAAAATCAGCATTAGGTTTCTCCATACCTTTTTAAGCTTTCCAACGGAGAGTCAGATGTGATAGAGCTGTACCAAGTATCGAAATATCTCAATGTTATGCTTGGTACGCTAAATTCAACTCAATTAACAACATTTCGTACATCAGCAAGCCACGGTGAATTCCTAGTTACTGCTGAAGTAGCACCACCGAAAGGCGGTAATCCACAACACATGGTAGAAATGGCGGCGACTCTTAAGGGGAGAGTTCATGCCGTCAATATCACCGACGGTAGCCGCGCAGTTTTACGGATGTCTTCCTTAGCAGCGTCTGTAATTTTACAACAACAGGGAATAGAGCCGATATGTCAAATGGCTTGTCGAGATCGAAACCGCATTGGTTTACAAAGTGACTTGATGGGCGCTCATGCTTTGGGTATTCGTAATATTTTAGCTTTGACCGGCGACCCTGTAAAAGCAGGCGATCACCCCGACGCTAAAAGTGTGTTTGACTTGGAGTCAGTACGCTTGCTGCAATTAATCGGTAAACTCAACAACGGCTTGGATAGTAACGATAAACCCTTAACCGATGGAGCCACCGATTTATTTGTTGGTGCTGCGGTAGATCCACAATGTCGTAGCTGGAGCGGTTTGCAAAAGCGATTTGAACGTAAATTAGCAGCAGGAGCGCAATTTTTCCAAAGTCAAATGATTACAGATTTTGACGTTTTGGAGAAATTCATGACTCAAATTGCCGCAGGTTGTAACAAACCTATTTTAGCAGGAATTTTTCTGTTAAAGTCGGCAAAAAATGCCAGATTTATCAATAAATGTGTTCCTGGAGTTGAAATTCCCGACCATATAATTGATAGATTAGAGCAAGCAAATAATCCCTTAGAAGAAGGAATGAAAATCGCTGCTGAGCAAGTACAAATTGCTCAACAATTGTGTCAAGGAGTGCATATGATGGCAGTGAAACGCGAAGATTTGATAGTGCCAATATTGGATATGGCAGGAGTGAAAGCGGTTAGGACAGCTTAGATTTGGGATTAGTTTTAGGACAATAATCATAGAAGTCGGGTTTTTATTGCTGTTTTGTGTTGTTACAGATATTTATCGTAAAAACCCGACTTCTTATCCCCACAAAAAGTTAAGGTTTTATAGCTTCTTTTCATAGGAATTCAGTAATTGAGGATTCGTTAGTCTGTTAGTAAAAAAAACTTTAGGTTTCTAGGCTGTACCCCCATGCTGATTTTGATCTAGCTGATGATTATTAATC
>JAYKJL010000006.1:0-23807 GCA_035285725.1 Nostocales cyanobacterium 94392
TCTCAAACTATTTAATTAGCTTAACAATTACGACTTAATATTTTAAAATGTGTCTAGGAATACCCGGTCAAATCATAGAAATAACCGACGCTACAAACAAATTAGGAACAGTTGAAATAAGCGGAATTAAACGTCAAATTAACATTGCTTGTATAGTAGACGAACAACATCCTCCCGAATCATGTATTGGAGATTGGGTATTAGTTCATGTCGGTTTTGCAATGAATCGAATTAACGAAAAAGAAGCACTAGAAACACTACAATTACTGCAAGAAATGGCTGAATTAATGGTTGACTACTAAGAGGAGTTAGGAGTTGTTGTAGAGACGTAGCACTGCTACGTCTGTAAGGGAGTTAGTACCACCGGAGTTATGAATTTTAAGCTTTAACTGTCCACTGTCAACTGTTTTATATGAAATACGTAGATGAATTCCGAGATAATTATAAAGGTGAAGCCTTAGAATGGCAAATTCAAAAGTTAGGAAACTTGCTTAAAAAACCCGTCAAAATCATGGAAGTTTGCGGGGGACATACACATTCTATTTTCAAATACGGTATAGAAGAACTACTACCGTCTAAAGTAGAATTAATACATGGTCCTGGCTGTCCAGTATGCGTAATGCCCAAAGGTAGAATAGACGATGCAATTTATATTGCTCAAAATTCCAAGGTTATTTTAACAACCTTTGGCGATACAATGCGAGTTCCAGGTTCAAAAATTAATTTACTACAAGCCAAAGCCCAAGGAGCAGACATTCGTATAGTTTATTCACCATTAGATTGTTTACAAATTGCTAAAAATAATCCAGAAAAAGAAGTAGTATTCTTTGCAATTGGGTTTGAAACTACTGCACCCAGTACAGCTTTTACAATCCTACAAGCAGCATCAGAAAAGATTAATAATTTTAGGATGTTTTGTAATCACGTTTTAGTGATTCCAGCACTTAAAGCATTACTAGATAATCCCGACTTACAGTTAGATGGTTTTATCGGTCCTGGTCATGTCAGTATGGTAATTGGGACAAATCCTTATGAATTTATTGCCCAAGAATATAAAAAACCAATCGTGATTTCTGGTTTTGAACCTTTAGACATTTTGCAATCAATTTGGATGTTATTATGGCAACTTGTAGAAAATCGCTGCGAAGTAGAAAATCAATATAGTCGTTTAGTTGAAAACAGTGGAAATCAACAAGCAATCAAAGCGATAAATCAAGTATTTGAAGTTAGAAAAAGTTTTGCATGGAGAGGTTTAGATGAAATCCCATATTCTGGTTTAAAAATTCGTCCTGAATATGCAAAATTCGATGCAGAAATTAAATTTACTATTCCTAATTTGAAAGTAGCTGACCATAAAGCTTGTCAATGCGGAGAAATTCTTAAAGGAGTTTTAAAACCGTGGCAATGTAAAGTATTTGGAACAGCTTGTACTCCAGAAAAACCAATTGGTTCATGTATGGTTTCTTCTGAAGGTGCTTGTGCAGCTTATTATAAATACGGTGCAATTAAAGCCAAAATTTAGATAAAAAAATCATCAATAAATAATTATAAATTATTAAGTAACTAGTCCACGCAGGTGGACTTTGCTTGTGTAGCAGCGAATTAATTCGCCATTGACTGTTTCCTATTCCCTATCCAAACGTTTGTTAAATTAATTTTTCACGGACTGTTATTAAAACATTAAAAATGCCAACATATCCACAAAATCAATTTTTTCAAAAACTGGAGAAAAACCGCAAAAAAAGAGCTAAAGTAACGGATACTCACATCACACTTGCTCATGGTAGCGGCGGAAAAGCGATGCGTGATTTAATCGATGATATCTTTGTTACTACTTTTAATAATCCAACTTTATCCCAATTAGAAGACCAAGCAAAATTCGATTTAGCAAACTTAATGCAGTTTGGAAATAAACTAGCTTTTACAACCGATTCTTATGTTGTAGACCCTTTATTTTTTCCTGGTAGTAACATTGGGGAATTAGCCATTAACGGTACGGTAAATGATTTGGCAGTCAGCGGAGCCAAACCTTTATATTTAACCTGTAGCGTAATTTTGGAAGAAGGTTTATCTGTAGAAACATTACGCCGTGTTGCTCAAAGTATGCAAATAGCAGCACAAAAAGCAGACGTACAAATTGTCACTGGTGATACAAAAGTTGTGCATCGGGGTGCTGCGGATAAACTGTTTATCAACACAACTGGAATTGGTGTGATTCGTCCCAATATTTGTATCTCTGCTAGCAATATAAAACCCGGAGATACGATAATTATTAATGGTGAAATCGGAAATCATGGTACAGCAATATTAATTGCTCGTGGGGAATTAGCCTTAGAATCGGATATTCAAAGTGATTGTCAACCCTTACACGATTTAGTTGCAAAAATCCTCGATATTTGTCCCGAAATTCATGCAATGCGAGATGCAACTAGAGGTGGTTTAGCTACAGTTTTAAACGAATTTGCTTTAACTTCAAATGTCGCAATTCATCTTGAAGAAGAATCAATTCCGATTCGTGAAGAAGTCAAAGGTGTTTGTGAAATATTAGGTTTAGAACCTTTTTATTTAGCAAACGAAGGTAAATTAGTAGTAGCTGTAGCAAGGGAAAATGCCGACAAAGTATTATCAGTAATGAAATCACATCCTGCGGGAAAAAATGCTGCAATTATCGGTCAAGTAACTTCCTCACCCCAAGGAATAGTATCATTAAAAACTAGTTTTGGTGCCGAAAGAATTATTGATATGTTAGTCGGTGAACAATTACCAAGGATTTGCTAATCAATAGTTAGTTGATAGTTGATAGTTGATAGTTGATATTGAACCTCTTACCTTTAACCTTTAACCTTTAACCTTTAACCTTTAACCTTTAACCTTTAACCTTTAACCTTTAACCTTTAACCTTTAACCTTTAACCTTTAACCTTTAACCTTTAACCTTTAAAATATGCACGAACTTGGAATTACTCAAAATATAATATCAATTGTAAGCGAATATGCTGAAGGTAAAAAAGTTCAACGGGTTTTATTAGAAATCGGGAAACTATCAGCAATTATGCCAGATGCCGTACAATTTTGTTTTGATATTTGTTCTCAAGGTACGGTTTTAGAAAACGCAAAATTAGAAATTATCGAAACTCCTGGTTTAGCTGTTTGTCGTCAATGCGGCACAGAAATTACTTTAGAAAAACCTTTTGGAAAATGTAATTGTGGTAGCACACAATTAGATTTAATCGCTGGAGAAGAATTAAAAATTAAGGAAATAGAAGTAGAAGAATTATGTGTGTAACTTGCGGTTGTTCCGATGATAATGCAAAAATTAGTTATCCTCAAAATCAAGCTGTAACAATCAGTTCTCATAGTGATGAGCATCATCACACTCACACCTTACCCGATGGCACGATAATCAATCATTCCCACAGCCACAATACCGTTAAAGAGACATCCGAAATTCATGCCAAAATACATAATACAACCATATCTTTAGAACAAGATATTTTAGCTAAAAATAACTTAATCGCAGCCCAAAATCGCGGATGGTTTAAAGGTCGAAATATTCTCGCTTTAAATTTAATGAGTTCTCCGGGTTCGGGGAAAACAACTTTATTAACTCGGACTATTAACGATTTAAAAAATCAATTAACTATTAGTGTAATTGAAGGCGACCAAGAAACAATCAACGATGCGAAAAAAATCGAAGCAACCGGCTGTAAAGTAGTGCAAATAAATACCGGAACTGGCTGTCATCTCGATGCATTAATGATAGAAAAAGGCTTACAACAACTTAATCCCCAACTTGATTCGATAGTAATGATTGAAAACGTCGGAAACTTAGTTTGTCCGGCTTTATTTGACTTAGGAGAACAAGCAAAAATTACTATTCTTTCCGTAACCGAAGGAGAAGATAAACCTATCAAATATCCTCATATTTTCAAAGCTAGTGACGTAATGATAATTACGAAAATAGATTTATTACCTTATGTGCAATTTGATGTAGAAAAATGTATCGAATATGCACAACAGGTTAATCCAAGTATACGTATTTTTCAACTTTCCGCACTTACAGGAGAAGGATTAGAAGATTGGTATCAATGGTTGGAAATAGGGAGAGTTAGTACCACCGGAGTTACTCCCTTCCCGTCTTAAAATTAGCAAATTAGCTTTCTCTCTTTATCTCTTTCCTCTGTGTTCTTTGCGTCTCTGCGGTTTTTTTTTCGGTAATCTTTCAGCGGAAAAGGAGTAAGAGTTAGCACTTAAAAGACTTTTAAAGAATAATATGCTAAAACCGTGGTACCTTTTTACACCCTTTTCATAAATATGATTCGTCGCATCGCTTATTGGTTTGAATCTCGATTCTGCGCTCCAGCATATAGCGGTTTGGTTTTAGCGGGAATTGCAATTTGTTTTTTCGGAGCAGCGATGAATACTATGGCTGGCTGGTTATACGTTATCAGCGGTATCAGTTTTGCTTTGTTGGGTTATGCTGCTGTTTTACCTCCTAAATCTCTCACGGGTTTAGTACTTAAACGACGAGCGATTCAACCTGTTACCGCTGGTGATGATTTAACTGTTGAATTAGAAATTTTTAATCAAACTAAAAAGCCGATTTCTTTATTACAAGTAGAAGATAAATTACCTTTCGTTTTAGATAAACCACGTTTACATCCGATAGAAACTATTTCACCGCAAACTACTTACAACTGGGTATACTATCAACCTACACAGCGTCGGGGTATTTACCGCTGGCAAAATGTCGAATTAGCTACTGCTGCACCTCTAGGACTATTTTGGACTCGTCGTCAGCGTCAATTAAACGCGATCGCAATTGTTTATCCCCAAGTTTTACCGCTTAAATCTTGTCCTTTAGTAGATGACATGGGTAAAGAAGATAGCATCAAAGGTCAACCTCACGGAAATCCTCTACAAAGCGCTAGCGAAGGATTGACAAGCTCTTTGCGTCCCTACAGAATGGGCGACCCTTTACGTATGATTCACTGGCGGAGTAGCGCCCGTTACGGGGATTTACGAGTACGGGAATTAGAAATGCTCACCAGTGGACAGGAAATTATTATTGCTTTAGATAACGGTGAATGGCAAGAAAATCATTTTGAACAAGCAGTAATTGCCGCAGCTTCGATGTATTTTTATGCACGAAAACAGCAAATGCAAGTACAATTATGGACTGCATCAACAGGTTTGATTAACAAAAAAAGAGATGTTCTTGAAGCTCTAGCAGCAATTCATCCCCAAGATGATACTATTAAACCGCAGCCTCATAATAAACCTGTGATTTGGTTGACTCAAAACCCTTCAACCTTTACATCACTTCCTTACGGTAGTCGTTGGATGTTATGGCAAAATAATTCATCCGAATCGCGATCGCAAGTTGTCATAAATAGAGATATTCCAGGTATTATGATTGATTCTAAACAATCCCTACAACCACAACTGCAAAAAACTTTAACATGATATTTTCTTATGTCATCTATGGCATTTGACAAAAATTATTCGCAAATTTCTTCCCCCACTTCCCTTGCAGTTCTCAACAAAGGAGTAAATTCCCCCAGTCATAGCTTACGGATGGTGCGGTACAATGCATAGATACTAAAACTACATTAGCCGTTCCTCATGATTTCATCAGAAGCAAATACTAATACGAAATCCAGCGATAAGAATTTAGAAGCAATGCGGCATTTTTCCGAGCAATATGCTAAGCGTACCGGAACTTACTTTTGTTCCGAACCTTCCGTGACAGCGGTTGTAATCGAAGGACTTGCCAAGCATAAAGATGAACTGGGTGCTCCTTTATGTCCTTGTCGTCACTACGAAGACAAAGAAGCCGAAGTCAGCGCTACTTTTTGGAATTGTCCTTGCGTACCCATGCGTGAACGCAAAGAATGCCATTGTATGCTGTTTTTAACCCCAGATAATGAATTCGCTGGTGATAAACAGGAAATTTCTTTAGAAACGATTAAAGAAGTCAGAGATAGCATGGGTTAATGCTTCTCTTATGAGTCAACAAATTCCCCAAGAATTTTGGCAAGGTATAGAATTGTTTAATACAGGGCAATTCTATGCCTGTCACGATACATTAGAAGCTTTGTGGATGGAAGCCACAGAGCCAGACAAAACTTTTTATCAAGGAATTTTACAAATTGCAGTAGCGCTGTATCACTTGGGTAACAGCAATATGCGCGGTGCAATAATTTTACTTGGTGAAGGTAGCAATCGTCTCGCTCGTTACCCATCTGTTTACAGCGAAATTGATGTTGATGAGTTATTAGAACAAAGCATCGCTTTATTAAAAGCACTCCAACAAAATCAACTCGATCAAATCGACTCTTCCTCCGATCAAGCAGATACTTTACCTCTCCCCCGGATTTTGCGAGTTGAGGAGTGAGATGGGGGGATGGGGAGATGGGGGGATGGGGGGATGGGGAGATGGGGAGAGGAGCTTCCTAGTTATTAACCTTTAACCTTTAACCTCTAACCTTTAACCTCTAACCTTTAACCTCTAACCTTTAACCTCTAACCTTTAACCTTTAATCTTTGAAACATTGGGAGTTGTTAAAGCGTCTTGGATAATGAGAGATTATTTGTAGCCAAATAGTCATTCAAAGTATATATATTATCATGTCCAAAGATTAGTTACTATTCCCTACTCCCTACTCCCTTCCCTATGATTAACAACTACCGACTACCTAAACTTAAATTGCGTCGTCTGGGTTTGGCTTTAATGCTACCTGTTGCGCTGTATGGTGCGGTAGTTTTCCCTACTCAGCTACAAACTGCTACAGCCCAAACTTCTTCAGATAACCGTCCTCTTTCTATCCGTGCGGATGTGCAAGAATATAACTCCCAGAGTGAGGTATTTACTGCACGGGGTAACGTTCAAGTTTTGTATCCTGCTCGTCAAATTCAAGCTACAGCAGCCCAAGCGCAATATTTAAATCGGGAACGTCGAATCAACCTCAATGGTAATGTGTCTATTTTGGAAAAAGGCATTAATAGCATTCGAGGAGAGAACGCTAGTTATTTAATGGATGATGGGCGATTTATCGTTACACCCAAAAGCGGCAGTCAAGTAGTTTCAACATATACTGTAGACAATAATAATACAAACGCTCGCAACCAGGCATCAAGAAATAATCAACCTCTGACTATTCGTGCGGACTTACAAGAATATAATTCTAATACAGAAGTAGCGACCGGACGCGGTAATGTACAACTTTCATATCCCTCTGCTCAGATTAAAGCAACGGCAGCCCAAACCCAATTTTTTAATCGGGAACGGCGGATTATTCTCAGTGGTAATGTGTATATTTTGCAAGAAGGTAGAAATAGCATCCGGGGAGAGACAGTTACCTATTTAATTGATGAAAAAAGATTTGTTGCTACACCGAAAAGTGGTGGTCAGGTAGAGTCGATATATATTATAGATGATGCTAATGTTAATACTCAACCATCAAAAGCGCCGTCAACGCCAAATTTAAGACGTTCTAATTAAAGAAAATAAAACAAAAACACAAATCGTGAAAATTGTTTTAGAGAACATTCACAAATCCTACGGTAAGCGAACAATTGTTAATCGGGTTAACCTTTCAGTCGCTCAAGGTGAAATTGTCGGTTTACTCGGACCAAATGGTGCTGGTAAGACGACAACTTTTTATATTGCCACTGGTTTAGAAAAACCAGATCGAGGAACAGTTTGGCTTGATAACCGTGATATTACTACTATCCCGATGCATGGAAGAGCACGTCTT
Source organism: Nostocales cyanobacterium 94392 (assembly GCA_035285725.1). Classification (GTDB taxonomy): domain Bacteria; phylum Cyanobacteriota; class Cyanobacteriia; order Cyanobacteriales; family Nostocaceae; genus Rivularia. The sequence goes on from JAYKJL010000006.1 coordinate 7,760, forward strand.
GGAATTGGTTATTTAGCACAAGAACCCAGTGTTTTTCGTCAATTAAGCGTGCGGGAAAACATATTATTGGTACTCGAACAAACCAAAGTACCCCGCCCCGAATGGGAGATACGTGTTGATCGACTGTTGCGGGAATTTAGTTTAGAGAAAGTTGCTCACAGCAAAGGAATTCAACTTTCCGGAGGAGAAAGACGTAGAACCGAATTAGCTAGAGCTTTAGCATCTGGTAGGAATGGTCCTTCATTTTTATTTTTAGACGAACCCTTCGCTGGAGTTGATCCCATAGCAGTTTCTGAGATTCAAGAAATTGTCGCCAGACTTCGCGATCGCAACATGGGAATCTTGATTACAGATCATAACGTCCGCGAAACCCTTGACATTACCGACCGGGGTTATATCATGCGTGAAGGACAAATATTAGCCTCCGGTTCCTCCGACGAACTTTATGATAATCCTCTTGTAAGACAATATTATTTGGGTGAAAATTTTCAGGTTTAGTATGGGAATGGGTAATTGGTAATTGGGGATTGGTAATTGGTAATTGGGGAATGGGGAATGGGAAATCGAGAAGAGAAAATCCTAATTATTAACCTCTAACCTTTAACCTCTAACCTTTAACCTTTAACCTCTAACCTTTAACCTCTAACCTTTTATGAATAATGGCTAAATACAAATCTTCTCATAGTTTTTCCCTGCTGCCAATGTCAATCATGGATCGCTATCTTACCAGCGAAATGATACCACCATTTTTATTTGGTGTTGCGGCTTTTTCTTCGTTGGGAGTATCGGTTGGTGCGGTTTTTGAATTAGTACGTAAAGTTGTAGAATCCGGATTACCTATAGGAATAGCTGCTAGAGTTTTTATCTTAAATTTTCCGGAATTTATAGTTTTAGCTTTCCCCATGTCTACGCTATTAGCTACCTTGATGACTTACAGTCGTCTTTCTAGTCAAAGCGAATTAATCGCATTGCGTAGCTGTGGTGTTAGCGTTTATCGCATGGTTGCGACAGGTGTATGCTTGAGTTTTCTGGTGACAGGATTAACATTTGTATTTAACGAACAAATTGCACCAGCAGCAAAGTACCAAGCAACTCAGACGATGCGAAAAGCCCTCAAAACCGAGCAACCAACTTTTAAAAGAGAAAATTTAATTTATCCTGAATATAAAAAAGTTGAACAAAAAGATGGTAGTAAACAAAGAGTTTTAGCGCGGCTATTTTATGCGGATACATTTGATGGTAAACAGATGAAAGGTTTGACAATTATCGACCGTTCCCAAGAGGATTTTAGTCAAATTCTGCAAGCAGAATCGGGAGAATGGAACGTCAAAGATAACGTATGGGACTTTTATAATGGTACTATTTATTTGATATCTCCAGACAGTTCTTATCGTAATATTGTCCGCTTTGATCGGCAACAATTAAAATTACCCCGTACTGCATTAGATTTAGCACAAGAAAGCCGCGACTACGGTGAAATGAATATTGTTCAGGCATTAGAGCAATTAGAATTAGAAAAACTCGGTGGTGATCAGCAAAAAATTCGTAAACTTCAGGTGAGAATTCAACAAAAAATGTCCTTACCATTTGTTTGTGTGGTTTTCGGCTTAGTTGGTGCCACCATGGGTAGTATACCGGGAAGAACTGCTTCGGCAAAAAGTTTTGGTATTAGTGTAATAATTATTTTTGGTTACTATTTATTCAGTTTTATTACTGGTGGATTAGCGCAAGCTGGTGTTTTTTCTCCTTTCCTCGGAGCTTGGTTCCCCAACTTTCTCGGATTGGGAATTGGTTTATTCTTGTTAGCACGTGTCGCAAGACGGTGAGAAGTCGGGTTTTTGAACTTAAATATCTCAATACACAAGACAATCATCCTAAAAACCCGACTTCTGATTATGGTTATGATTACAGGATTATATTTATCGAACTCACGTTAATCCAAATTCAATATAACTCTACTTTTGATAGATAAATATCGTCATAAGATAAACCCAAAGGTTGATGAATTTTCAAATTAAATACAAGACACTATGAAGAGCAAATCGGTAAAAAAACTTGTCAAATTAATCGATAATTTGCGATTGCTCGCAAGCCAATTTTAAAAAAGGTGGTTCCTGGGAAAAATCAACGATTTATAACCCAAAATTTAGCATTTTTAACACTAGTTAATGTTAATGGGGCAAATTCACAAAAAATCAGGACTTACGCAATTGTCACAAAACCCCGGTTGGTGCGTGACACGCCAACCTCCGGCATTGCGTTAAAAATCAAGCATAGTGTCACAGCACCCTACGAGCAGAATATGCCTTTTTTGCTAAGTCCTAAAAATTACTAATTGCTGAATCATTTTGATGAGACAAGTTCCTACACAAAATATTAATTATCGCAAAAACCGAGCTAAATCAGCAAATAAATTTGTAATTACACAAGGAGAAAACATGGTAAATACTAAACAATACAAGCGTGCAGTTGGTACATTTGCAAGCCGAGATGATGCGGAAAAAGCACTTTACAAACTCAGAGATTCCGGATTCTCGATGGATAGAGTTTCTTTGTTAGCAAAAAATGCTGATGGTAATGAACAAATTGCTGGCACTGACGTAAAAAACGAACGTGGTGAAAATGAAGCTCCAGAAGGTGCTGGAATTGGTGCTACCACTGGTACTATTTTAGGTGGTCTTGGTGGTTTACTCTTGGGTTTAGAACAATTAATAATTCCTGGAGTTGGTCCTTTTCTCGCAGCGGGAACTATTGCTACTACCTTGGCTGGTGCTGGATTGGGTGCAGCAACAGGTGGTATTGTTGGTGCGTTGACTGGTATGGCTATTCCTGAAGAAGATGCCCAAATGTACCAAGATAGAATTAATAACGGTTACTACTTATTAATAGTAGAAGGTTATGAAGATGAAATAGACCGTGCTGGTTCTATTTTGAATAGTCATCAGATTGGTAATTGGAAAGTATTTAACGCAGACGCTCCTAAAGTTGAAAATTTGAATCCAACTCCTGTTATGGAAAAAGATGTGGATGTAGTCAACCGAGAGAAAGTTGTAGATAGAAATGTAGTTGACAGAAAAACTACAGTTGACCATGATGTAGTAGAAATTGTTGATAACAGAGATAATACTCTTCGTTAAGTTTTGAATTAACCTAAATTTATTTTGTTTTTGAAACCCGGTTTTTCTTGAAAAAACCGGGTTTAGGAGGAGATATTAAAAATAACAGGAATATCATCGTTATTGGTACATCGGCAGGTGGAGTAGAAGCGCTTTCTTGTCTAGTCAGTCAATTGCCGTCGGACTTAAATGCTGCCATCATGATAGTTCTACACGTACCCAGCCACGCAACAAGCGTTTTACCGAATATTCTTAATCGTGCTGGAAAAATACCTGCTTCCCACCCCAAGGGTAGAGAAGAAATTCTTCCCAGTCATATTTATATTGCTCCACCGGACTACCATTTATTGGTCAAATCTGGATATATTACCTTAATACGCGGACCAAGAGAAAATAATCATCGTCCGGCGATCGACCCTTTATTTCGCACCGCTGCAAGAGCTTATGGAAAGCGAGTTGTGGGGGTAGTGCTTACGGGTGTACTTGATGATGGTACTGCGGGACTCCAAGCCGTAAAAATGCGCGGTGGTGTAGCGATTGTTCAAGATCCCGAAGATGCAACTTATCAAGGAATGCCGCGCAGTGCTATTGAAAATGTAAACGATATTGATTATATTCAACCATTGTCGGAGATTCCAGCGGTTTTGGTGGAACTAGTTAATACCCCCATCGAAACCTCTTCAGATAACCCCGTTTCCCACGAGATGCAAATAGAAACTGATTTGGTAGATATGGATAGTTTCACTTTAAATAACGATGACAGGGCTGGTAAACCTTCTACTTTTGGCTGTCCCGATTGTGGTGGTACTTTGTGGGAATTAGAACAAGAAAATTTGTTGCGTTTTCGCTGTCGCATCGGCCATGCTTATTCCTTTGAAAACTTGCTCGCAAAGCAGTCTGACGCTTTAGAAGATGCATTATGGGTTGCTCTGAGAGCTTTGGAAGAAAAAGCATCTTTAACAAAACGTATGGGAAAAAGAATGCGCGATCACAATCAAATTTTAGCCGCCGAGCGCATGGAAGAACAAGCGAAAGATGCTTTGATTCGTGCCAATGTTATCCGAGAGACATTAATAAAGGGAAGCATGAATACGCAAGAAAAACCGACTGGTAATAAGTAATAAGTAAGAAGTAAGAAGTAAATAAGTAAGAAGTACAGGAATAGCCGCACCAACCACCGATTGTGACACTTGCGGCTATTCCTGATTTATTCTGAGGGGTTTGTAGTGAGGATTCGTTACCTCAATGTAAGAGTTGAAACTCTTACTACAAGCTTTGATTAACCTATCATTATCAATGAAATAAATTATTAGTAGTTCTTTTCATTAAATTTGACGGTTTGTATTTTAGTCCTATTTATACGACTTTTACCATTAGACGGGGAATTACATTCCCCGGCGGGTTGCGGTTAAAACGAGTCATATTTAATCGGACAGACTACCAGTTGATCAGAAGTCGGGTTTTTTAACCACTGCTTGGTAAAATTGTTGAGAACAAGTAAATTCACTATCAAAATTTCCTTCCATATTCATAATCCTTGACGGAAGGTACTATCTTGAGCAATACACCAGCAGAAAACCCCGAATTAGAAAGTTTATTACAATACATCAAAAGCAACCGTGGTTTTGATTTTATCGGCTACAAACGTGCTAGTTTAAGTCGTCGCATTCGCAAACGGATGCAAACAATGAGTCTCGAAAGCTACGCTGAATATCTGGATTATTTGGAAGTACATCCAGACGAATTTGTTGAATTATTTAATACAATTTTAATTAATGTCACCACTTTCTTTCGGGAACCACAAGCTTGGGAATATATTGCAGCGGAAATTATTCCGGCTATTGTTAGTAATAAGAACCCAAGTAAACCAATTCGGATATGGACTGCTGGATGTGCTTCCGGAGAAGAAACCTACACCATTGCTATTTTGCTCGCGGAAACTTTGGGTATGGAAGAATACTCGCAGCAAGTCAAAGTCTTTGCGACCGATGTTGATATGGAAGCTCTCAAACACGCTCGTCACGCAATTTATACTACTAAACAAGTCGAGAATATCCCCGCGCCCATACTGGAAAAATATTTTGAACGAGTAAATAATCACTTCTGTGTTCAAAAAGAACTGCGTCGTGGGGTTATTTTCGGTCGTCACGATTTAGTGCAAGATGCGCCTATATCTAGAATAGACTTGCTGATATGTCGCAATACTTTAATGTATTTTAATAGCGAAACTCAAAGCAAAATTATCGACCGCTTTCACTTCGCTTTAAATCGTGAGGGTTTCTTGTTTTTGGGTAAAGCTGAAATGCTTTTTAGCCGCAACCATCTATTTTCAGCCATAGATTTACGACAAAGAGTGTTTAGCAAAATTCCTAATGGTAATTTTCGTCAAATGCTTATTGGAATGGGTTACTCAGTTAATAATCAACAACAAATTCCCGAAGCTGTAGATAGAAACCACATTTATGAATCTATATTCGAGACAGATCCAGTAGCTCACATCATCGTAGACCTTAACAGTACCCTTATTTTGGCTAATGCCAAAGCCCGCACCATATTTAACATTAATCCCAAAGATATCGGTCGTCCCTTACAAGATTTAGAAATTTCCTATCGCCCCGTAGAATTGCGATCCCGAATCGACCAAGTTCATAGCAATCGACGAGCTATTTCTTTAAAAGACATAGAATGGTCAAATTCCGACCGTGAAACCAAATATTTCGATGTAGATATTATGCCGTTGCTGCATGATAATACTAATGAATTACTTGGGATTAAAATTATCTTTACTGATGTTACCCGTTTTAAGCATTTGCAACAAGAATTAATTAATGCTAACCAAGAATTAGAAACCGCTTATGAAGAGCTGCAATCCACTAACGAAGAATTAGAAACTACTAACGAAGAACTTCAGTCCACCGTGGAAGAATTAGAAACTACTAACGAAGAACTGCAATCAACCAATGAAGAATTAGAGACAATGAACGAAGAACTGCAATCAACCAATGAAGAATTGCAGACAATGAACGAGGAAATGCGCGAAAACAGCCACGAATTAAACCGTGTTAACTGTTTTTTAGAATCTATTTTGACAAGCATACGTTCTGGGGTAATTGTTCTGAGTCCGGAACTACATATTTTAATTTGGAACCGCAAAGCAGAAGACTTATGGGGATTGCGGTTTGAGGAAGTTTTCTCCCAGCATTTTATGAGTCTAGATATCGGTTTACCTATTGAAAAACTCAGACAGCCATTAAGAGCAATTCTTAATGGTGAGAGCGCATATCATGAATCAACATTAAATGCAAGAAACCGTAGAGGTAAATTAATTGAATGTCATATAATTTTGACTCCACTGATAAATTCAACGCCGGATATTCAAGGAGCAATTTTATTAATGGAAGAATGTAAACCAGAAGGTAAAGATAGTTAACAAGATGTTTCATATTATATTGATAATAACAAAACAATCATGTAGAGACGTTGCATTGCAACGTCTTTCAATATTTTGATTGCCATCAAAACTTGATTAAAAAAGTATTTGTAGTTAAGAATTGGGACTCCCGGAGTTAAGAGCTATTAAATTATTAATTTGATGTTCAGTATTCAGATAGAAATATACTGGATAAATAAGCAATAAGATAGATACAAGATTCTACTCAAAAGATATAATCTCATATTTGGGCTGTAATATTAACAATTTATTTATTGTAATTAGACAAAGGTATTTTATGAACTTTGAAAAATTCGTCAGAAAAATAGAAGGAGTTCGTCAGCAAACAGATTTACTACACTGTTCCGTGAATCAAGCACCTCAGCAGCAGCAACAATTGTTAATGCAAGCTGTAGAACAATTAAGTGTTAGTTTAGAAGAACTTCACGTAGCAGAAGAAGAATTACTTCAACAAAACGAGCAATTAGTAGAATATCAAACAGAAATAGAAAAAGAACGTCAGCGTTACCAGGAATTGTTTGATTTTGCTCCTGATGGCTACATTGTGACAGATATTAATGGAAAAATTCTCGAAGCGAACCAAGCTGCATCACAATTACTTAGAATTGAAAAAAAGAGACTTATTGGTAAACTTTTGGTAGTCTTCGTTCCTCAAGAAACACGTCGAGAATTCCGTCAACAACTGCATAATTTATACAGTAAAAAACAACTCAAAAATTGGGAAATTAATTTACAAAATAATCAGGGAATATTGTTTGATTGCGAAATCAGTGCTAGTCTCATAAACGAAAATCAGGGTAACTGCATCGGTATACGCTGGTTATTACGTAATATTAGCCTCCGCAAACAAGCAGAAAAGAAAATACGCTGTGTGGAACTGCAAAATTTGCAATTACAAGAAGCAGCCCAATTAAAATCGAAAATTGTCACAGTTCTATCCCACGAACTACGTACACCTTTAAATGCAATAATAGGCTTTTCTGATGTACTTTTGCGGTTAAATAAAAATGAGTTTACCCCTCAGTGCGTAACTATTATACAAAGAATAAAAAAAAATGGTAAACATCTATTAACCATGATTAATAGTATGTTGGATTTTGCTAAATTAGAAGAAGGTAAGTTAAATATAAAGCTACAAAAATTTAGTATTGAAGAGTTAGCAAGAAGAACTGTAGAAGAATTAAGTTTTTTTGCCGAACAAAAAAGTTTAAAATTAGAAGTTAATACAAATCTCACAAATAATATAGTTACTAACGATAGCATTCGTCTGAAACAAATATTAACTAACTTAATTTTTAATGCAATTAAATTTACAGAAGTTGGCAGTATATTAGTTGAACTACAAGAAATAAATCAAGATCAGATTATCATCATAGTTAAAGATACAGGTATTGGTATATCAGAAATCGATTTAAAATATATTTTTCAAGCATTTCGACAAGGAGATCAAACTATAAATCGCAGCTACGAAGGAACGGGTTTAGGGTTAGCGATAGTCAAAGATTTACTAAATTTAATGGGAGGAACAATAGCTGTAGAAAGTGTACTTGGTGAAGGTTCAACCTTTCGTGTCGAATTACCAAGAACGGTAATTGGTAATTGGTAATTGGTAATCGGTAATTATTGATAAGTTTTCACTGAATCTGCTTCCGCTATTCTCAATTTAGCAGAGCGAGAGCGGGGATTAGTAGAAATTTCTTCCTCTTGAGCAATAATCGGCTTTTTTGTCAATATTTTCAATGATTGATTATCTTTGAAAGCGTATTTAACAATCCGATCTTCCAAACTGTGAAAACTAATAATTGCTATTTTTCCACCTACAACAAGTGCATTTGGTGCTTTTTCCAAAAGAGTTTCTAAAGACTTTAACTCATCATTGACAGCAATTCGTAAACCTTGAAAAACGCGAGTAGCGGGGTGAATTCTCCCATATCGATACTTACGAGGAACGCAGTAAGATATAGTTTCAGCTAACTGAGTTGTAGTATGAAACGGACGTTGTTCTACAATACGTCTAGCAATCCGTCGTGATAACCTTTCTTCACCGTATTTAAAGAAAATGTTCGCTAATTCCACCTCATCCCAATGATTAATCACCTCAGCAGCAGTTAAAGATTGTCTTCGATCCATCCTCATATCCAGTTCAGCTTCGTGACGAAAACTAAAACCCCTTTCCGGATTATCTAAATGGTAAGAACTAACACCCAAATCTGCAATAATACCGTCAAAAGTATTAAGTGGAAACTCGTATACAGCAAAATTACTGTGGACAAATTCGACACGATTTCCATATTCAGCTAATTGATTTTTTGCTGCTGTTAAAGCATCTTCATCTTGATCGAGTGCAGTTATTCGTGTATCCGGTGCAGCTTCTAAAATTAAACGAGAATGTCCACCACCACCAACAGTTGTATCTAAATAATGACCATTACTACGTATCGCCAAACCTGTAATTATTTCCTTTCCTAAAACGGGAACGTGTAAAAAAGCAGGTGTTTCAATATTCGATGGTATTGGCGATTCATTAATCATAGTAAATTTTTCTAAACATTTTGTATAGATTTATTGTAGGGTGTGTTGCGGCACGAGATGTAATTGGAGAGAACGAAAGATATAGTTCAAGCCGTAACGCACCATCATATTTGATAATACGTTATATATTAGAAGTGTATTAATAAAGAATAAGATTTATAATTATTTTTTGATGCGTGCCAAAGATATTTTTCACGACACTGTAAAACGTGCATTAGAAAAAGAAGGATGGTTTGTTACTGACGAGCAATTTTTTATTCGTTCTGGTGGTGTAGAAATTTATATTGACATTGGAGCAGAAAAACTTATTGCAGCAGAAAGAAGTGGTGAAAAAATAGCCATAGAGGTTAAAAGTTTTCTTGGCTATTCAACAATTTCAGAATTTCACCTAGCAGTAGGGCAGTTTATTAATTATCGGTCGATTTTGGAGGAAGAAGAACCAGGAAGAATTTTATATTTAGCTATTCCGATAGATGTATATGAAACCTTTTTTCAGTTACCTTTTACACAAAAAATTATTACACGAAATCAAATTAGTTTAATTGTTTACGAGCAAGAAGAGGAGGTAATTACAAAATGGTTAAAGTAGAGCAATATAGAGATTATATCAAAAAAATACTTACAGAATTTAGCAATTATAAAAGTCTAAATGAAGAAGTAGAAGCACAGACAATTTTTGATAGCGAAAACGACCATTATCAGCTAGTTCATGTTGGTTGGCGAAATAAACGTCGAATATATGGCTGTGTTTTACACGTAGATATTAAAGATGATAAAATTTGGATTCAACATGATGGTACAGAAATAGGTATTGCTGGTGAGTTAGAAAAGTTGGGCGTACCAAAATCAGATATAGTTCTGGGTTTTCATGCTCCTTACAAGCGTAAGTTTACGGATTTTGCTGTCGGCTAGTTTGATTGGTGTAGGGGAGGTAAATTGCGGTGTAGATTATAGATTATCTTCCCGTAAGATTACTTCAAGAGGATTGGTTATTAACGGGTGAATTAGATTAAGTTCTCCCCAAGGAGGTAAGTGGGCTAATTTTCCTTGAGAATCGAATTCACCTAAAGCACGATGTAATTCTCCTAATGCTTCACCTGCTGAGCGAAGATGATAGATATTTTGACGATTAGCAGGCTGTCCGGGAATATAATTTTGTAGAGTAAACCGTAGCGATGAATTATTTTTATTTACCATTAACAAAGTTTCACCAGCAGCATCGGGTATCGGTGCTGGTACCGCAAAAGACAAATCGGCAGATTGTAAATGTGCTAGCAACGAATGCTCATATTTTATTTGTGCGGTAGTTGTAGAATCGTCGTACAATTTCAACACGAACTTACCCGAATCAGGAGCATCTACAAAAAAAGTTGTATTAACAGTACCTTGATTTGTCGGTTGAATCGCTGGATTCTCAAGAAACGACCATACACTGAGCAATTCAGTAGTATCAGCTACAGTAACTGAATAATCTTTAAAGTTAGACATCATAATGCACTTGACCTCGCTTCATTGATCATTCATCCTTCATAATTAAAGAAACAGTAGATTATTAATCTTCACCCAACCAAACAGCTAACATAACCAAATATTTGATTAAAAATATATGGTTAAAATAATGAAGCTGAGGGAAGAGAGCAAAGAAAGTTTATCTTGGGGAGAATTACTGATTCATGGCATTAATGGAAACTCGCACCGAACCAATGGTGCTGAACATGGGACCGCACCATCCTTCGATGCACGGGGTTTTACGTCTAATCATGACTTTAGACGGTGAAGATGTAGTAGATTGCGAACCCGTTATCGGCTATTTGCACCGGGGAATGGAAAAAATCGCCGAGAATCGTACTAATATCATGTACGTTCCTTATGTGAGTCGGTGGGATTACGCAGCCGGAATGTTCAACGAAGCCGTTACCGTGAACGCACCGGAAAAATTAGCGAATATCGAAGTTCCCAAACGCGCTAGCTACATCCGCGTCATCATGCTGGAATTGAACCGCATCGCTAACCACTTGTTGTGGTGGGGTCCATTCATGGCTGATGTGGGCGCGCAAACTCCCTTTTTCTACCAGTTTCGCGAACGCGAGATGATTTACGATTTATGGGAAGCGGCTACAGGTTATCGCATGGTTAACAACAACTACTTCCGCATTGGCGGTGTAGCGGTTGATTTACCCTACGGTTGGGTAGATAAATGTATGGAATTTTGCGAATACTTCTTACCCAAAGTAGACGAATACGAACGTTTAGTAACCAAAAATCCCATATTTCGCCGTCGTGTGGAAGGAATTGGGGTAATTACTCGCGAACAAGCTATCAACTGGGGACTATCTGGTCCAATGTTACGGGCTTCCGGGGTGAAATGGGATTTACGGAAAGTTGACCATTACGAATGTTATGACGATTTTGACTGGGATGTACAATGGGAAACCGCTGGAGACTGTTTCGCCCGTTATGCAGTGAGAATGCGGGAAATGCGCGAATCAGTCAAAATCCTCAAGCAAGCTCTTAAAGGACTTCCCGGCGGTCCCTATGAGAACCTGGAAGCGAAGCGGATGCAGGAAGGTAAAAAGTCCAAGTGGAACGATTTTGAATATCAGTATATTGCCAAAAAAGTAGCTCCTACCTTTAAGATTCCTAAAGGTGAAATCTATTCCCGCATCGAAAGTGGTAAAGGTGAATTAGGAATTTACTTAGTTGGTGATGATAATGTCTTTCCTTGGCGTTGGAAAATTCGCCCAGCAGACTTCAACAACCTACAAATTTTACCCGAATTATTAAAGGGTGTAAAAGTAGCAGATATCGTTGTGATATTGGGTAGTATTGACGTAATTATGGGTTCCGTTGACAGATAATTTCAATTTTAGATTTTGGATTTTGGATTTTGAATTATATTAGGACTTACTCAACTGGCACATTTTATTTGTAGGGGAGGCAAAAAAGGGTGTAGATTTTCTTCCCCCTTTATTGCCTTTGCTGTGACACGGGAGCTTGATTTCTAATCGAATAATAAGGCTTTTAGTGTCACCCACCATCCGAGTATTGTGACGTTTGCGGTCATTCCTGTATATGATGAAAATCCATAATCTAAAATCTTTTATTTTGAGTATTAAGTATATAGCAATCCTAAATCATATATGAGAATTTAGATCCTCTACTTCTTGAAGAAGTCGGGGATCTAAACAATCAAATAGGATTGCTATCGAAGTTCAGAGTTCCGCAATGCTACGTCTGAGACTTTGAAACATCAATCCAAAACATAAAATCCCAAATCTTGTGATTTCTCTAGTAATCTTTTTATTTTTCTTTCCTGCTTGTCTTGGTATATTAAAACAAGTTATTTGGAGTACGGAATTAGCCCATCAATTATTAGCTTTTGCAATATTTTTACTGTGTATAGAGCAAGCCAATATGGCAAATCAGGATTTACAAAAAGTCGCTGATGCTAAAGATATTGTTAAAGATGCTCGCTTGAATTATTTTCAAATAATTACTATTGTGACAATTATCATTGAATTAATCGGCTTTTATTTAGCATCAATCTGGTTAGGATGGGGTTCGATTGTCATTTTAATCGGCTTAATCTGGTTTAACTTATTTGCTAATATAAAAATCAATAGTTCATCACAAAATACTATTCAAACTTGGAAAATTACCGAACGTCTACCAGTTTTAATTGCGGATATAGTTGGATTATTCTTAATTAGTATGTGGATATTAAAGATTGGCTATTTTGGGATATCTTTGGGGCTTTTTGCAATGACCATGCTTTACTGTAGTATTAAATTATTTTTGTTTTTTAATTCTTTAAATTATGTTGGAGAAGTATGATAGCTTAGTTATATTTCCTCCGGTTTATCTTACTATCAAGTCCGAATAATTAGGGCTCATCAGTAGTTAGTATGCTAAAAAAATAGTCAAAAAAGGGAAGAGGGAAGAGGGAAAAGGGAAGAGGGAAGAGGGAATAAAAAATAGTATTTATTCTTAAAACCGATTAATAAAGCTAATTTCGGTTCATCACAGTCAGAGTTTCAAGTTTTTAATTTTTATTTTTAGCATACTATGTACTGAAGAACCATAATTAGTTATTATCTCCTGTTAAGAGTTCCCTATATCTTGCAATTTATTTTAAAATTAAACAGGATTTTTATATAACCAGAAATAATACATATAATTAAACTCAATATGGAACATAACCCCCAACTTTATCAGGAAATTACCAACCGCATCACCGCAAGTCCTCACCAACGAATCACTTTCGCTGAATACATGGAATTAGCCTTATATCACCCAGAATACGGCTATTATTCCCAAAATGCGGTAAACCTAGGGAAAGAAGGCGATTTCTTTACCTCCGTACATCTTGGTGCTGACTTTGGTGAAATGTTAGCAATTCAATTCGTCCAAATGTGGGAAATATTGGGTAAACCAGTACGTTTTTCTTTAATAGAAATGGGTGCTGGACAAGGACATTTAGCCTCAGATATTCTTAACTATATTAAACAAAAATATCCCGATTTTCTTCAAGCATTGAAATATATAATTGTCGAAAAATCATCTGGATTAAAACAGCTTCAACAACAACGGTTAGAAACTTTTGAAATTAACTGGTGTAGCTTAGAAGAAATACCAAATAATTCTGTCATTGGATGCTTGTTTTCAAATGAATTACTAGACGCTTTTCCCGTTCAACAATTTATCTTAGAAAATGGAGAATTGCGAGAAATTTATGTTACCTTAACAACAGAAATTGAAACAGGGAAATTATTTACAGAAATTGCAGATAAACCTTCCACACCAGAACTTATTAACTATTTAAAATTGTTAGAAATTGACATTAGTAAATACCCTTCAGGATATCGTAGTGAAATTAATTTAGCCGCTTTAGAATGGTTAGGTGTAGTAGCAAACCGTTTGCAGCGCGGCTATGTGTTAACAATTGATTATGGTTATACTCAAAACCGTTACTACAATCCCAGACGGGATAAAGGAACCTTACAGTGTTACACTCGACATCATCGCCATCATGACCCCTATATTAACATTGGACAACAAGATATCACCGCTCACGTTGATTTTACAGCCTTAGAAAAAAATGGCGATCGCCATGGTTTAGACAAAATTGGTTTAACTCAGCAAGGATTATTTTTGATGGCTTTGGGATTAGGTGAACGTGTAGCGACTTTATCTCAATCAAAGCAACCTTTATCTAGTTTACTCCAACGACGCGACTCACTACACCAACTGTTAGACCCGTTAGGGCTTGGTGGTTTTCATGTTTTAGTTCAAGCTAAAGGATTAACAGCAACAGAAATATCTCAACCCCTTCAAGGCTTTATCCAACCACAGTAAACAGAAGCGAGTGTAAATCTGAAAAATTAAACTCAAAAAATTAAAAAATTAAACTAAAAAACTGATCATCGCGATTGTTGATCTACCATAACAGTAATTGCAACGTTATATAAACATAACAAAGGTAATAATTATGTCTACACATGACTTATTAATGTTAATTGGATTACTTACTCCAGGAATATTGCTTTCAGTGATAATTATGGTGACATTTGCCGCTGGAGGGTAAAAAAGTTAGGAGTTAGGAGTTAGGAGTTAGGAGTTAGGAGTTAAGAGTTAAGAGTTAGGAGTTTGGAGTTAGGAGTTAGGAGTTTGGAGTTTGGAGCTTGGAGTAATTTAGTTTGTCCTCCTATCGCCCTAGCTCCCTATCCTCTTATTCGTTCTTTCCTCAATCCCCATATCACTTTTAAAACAAATTATAAAGCAGGAATTAAAAAATGAAGGTTGCATTCCTGGGTACTGGATTAATGGGACAACCAATGGCACAAAGGTTGTTAGAAAAAGATGTTGAGTTGATAGCTTACAACCGTACCCCAGAAAAATTAGAACCGATTATGGCAGCAGGTGGGGAAATTGCCGAGCATCCCCATCAAGCAATTAGTGCAGCAGACTACGTAGTCCTGATGCTAACCAACACCGCAGCTATTTACAGCGTGTTGCTTTCCGATATGTCTTCTAGAAGTGTCGCAGGAAAACAAGTGATTCAAATGGGGACAATTACCCCTACAGAAAGCAGAGAAATTAGAGATGCAGTAGTTGCAGCGGGTGGAGACTACATCGAAGCACCAGTACTTGGTAGTATACCCGAAGCCAAAGCTGGTAAACTAATTGTCATGGTAGGCGCACTACGAGACCAATATAAACACAGTTTGGAACTACTAAAACATTTTGGTCCCGAACCGATATTAGTAGGCTCCGTAGGCAGCGCAGCGGCCTTAAAATTAGCTTTAAATCAATTAATTGCATCTTTAACATCTGCCTTTGGTCTTAGTTTAGGATTTATCCAAAGTCAAGGTATTAATCCAGACGTATTTATGCAGATTTTGCGTGAAAGTGCGGTTTACGCACCCACTTTTGATAAAAAACTGCAACGCATGGTAGAGGGAAATTATACTAATCCCAACTTCCCCATGAAACACTTAGTCAAAGACACAGATTATTTTATTGAAGAAGCCAAAGAAGCCGGTTTAAACGTTAGTAGTATTCAAGGAGTACGAGAAATTCTCGAAATGGCCATAAAAATGGGAATGAAAAACCAAGATTATTCATCCTTATTCGCTGCAATTAAAGCAGGAGAGTAGTAAACAGTTATCAGTTATCAGTTATCAGTTATCAGTTATCAGTTATCAGTTATCAGTTATCAGTTGACATACAGATTTCTTGCCTCTTGCCTTCAACCTCTTGCAAGAAAGCCTCTTGCCTTTAACCTTTAACCTTTAACCTTTGACCTTTAACCTTTAACCTTTAACCTTTAACCTTTAACCTTTAACCTTTAACCTTTAACCTTTAAACTTATAGCTTTGGTAAAATCTCCGGTAACAATTGCCCTGGAATTTTTGATAAAGCTAAATTTTGTCCTTGAATTCCTAATTCG
>JAYKJL010000007.1:0-59116 GCA_035285725.1 Nostocales cyanobacterium 94392
ACCTTTAACCTTTAACCTTTAACCTTTAACCTTTAACCTTTAAACTTATAGCTTTGGTAAAATCTCCGGTAACAATTGCCCTGGAATTTTTGATAAAGCTAAATTTTGTCCTTGAATTCCTAATTCGTCGTGAAAACCGCGAATTGTTTTAATCATATAACTAATAGTGCTTTGATAGGAAACTGAATCTTTACTGATTCCTGCTAAAGCTTGTAAATGATTCTCTAATGCTTTTTCTAAATATTGGGAACGAATTGATTTATCTTCTGTAAAAAATTTATCTGTAGCTAACTGATAGTTTGCTAAACCCAAATTATTATGAGTTGCAAACACATCAAAACTTAAAGATACACCTGCAAGTGAATGAGCTAAAGCTAAGGCTTCATCATAAGCATCAATACACATTTTTAAATACTCTAATTTATCATCTTTTTGGGTTTGCGGTTGATTTGCTAAATGCCAATAAGCAGTACCAAGATTATTTTGTGTAGCGGCGCAAGCTGTGGGAACGTTGGCTGGTGTACGATATTTTAATCCCTCATTATAAGCATTGATAGCTAATTGCAAGTTTTCTACCGGCTGTTCGTATTGTGCAAGATTCCAGCAGGCTGTACCAATATTATTTTGAATCATACCGTATTTTAACGGTTCTTGCTCGGAATTATAATAAACAAGGGCATGGTTGTAAGCGATTACAGCCTGCTTTAAATTTGGTACAGGTTGATTATATTGCGCCAAATGCCAGTAAGCTGTACCCAAATTATTTTGACAAGCTGCATATTTTAAGGGTTCCATTTCGGCAGTACGAAAACTTAGAGCCTCTGTATATGCTGTCACAGCATTTTGCCAATTCTGATCTGGATTGTGAAAACGAGCTAAATCACCATAAGCTGTTCCTAAATTATTTTGTACTCTAGCGTAAGTTTCTGGATGGCTTTCTGGTGAAATCAACTTTAACGCTAATTCGTAAAATTCAATACCCTGCTCAATATAAGATTGACCTTCATGAGAATTAGGTGGGGTACGATAGAGCATCCAATAAAGTGTACCCAAATCGTTTAACATATCTGGTACCACAGGAGAAGAATCATCATAAGAAATTGATTCTTGATATGCCAGAATTGCTATCATTAAGTTTTCTAAAGTCGATTGTCCCTGTTCTATACGGATGCGATAAATATTTCCTAAGCGATAATAAGCAGCTCCAATATCTGCTTCATTGGCTTGTTGTGAATGTAAATCCTCAATTTCTTGCAAAATTTGCTGTACTTGCAAGTTTTGCTGTGAATCGTCAGCAATTGTAGTGCCGATGGTTGCCAATATCAACTCGGTTAACTCTTTGCTAATATGAGGCAAATCTGACAGATTAGGAATCTTACTGGAACTATTTTTGCCGATGGGTTGGGTATTTTCCTCCTGCTCCATTCCAGGAATAAATACTTCGAGTGCCGATAGGGGATTTTCTTCCTTGGTTGTTAAGGATGCTTGTAGCGATTCGGAGGAATTACCTGAATCATAAGGGGTTTGTGTTAGTGGAAAATCCAAATCTTCCCCAAGCTCCAAATCCTCAAGTGGCATTGTTAATTGTTCTTCATCTATGAGTGGTTCTTCCACAGAGTCTAAATCAAAACTCCTCTGAACCGAAAAACGTCGCGGTGTACTTCTAGTTTGGGTTGTTGGAGTTGGTTCTCCAGCAAACAAAAATATACCCGTCCGACAATGCCAAAACTGTGGTGCAGACTGTTGAATTGCACGTAACCAGGGACGTGGAACCCATAGTAACAAGCTTGATTCTAAAAATCTGCTGTCTTTTTGACTTGACAGGTGCTGTTCTGTTAAACGTAAATAATGTAAAAACAAACGTTGTATCGCAACGGGTTGTCTAGTTAACTGTTCCGTACCCACCATTTGAAATGACGGTATTGGCAAAGCCTTTCCCGGCACATCTTGGGAACCACCTACAACTGGTGGGGGATAATTAGTTAACCATTGATTTATTTGCGCTATGGGATTTGGGTCATTTAAATTCAACCGTAAAGTGACCAATCGCGGATAAGCTGGGGTACTAGCTTCAGATTCATTACTGATAGGCTGATACAACACCTGCCCTACGGGATATGCCAAAGTTGAATGCAAACGAGCCGCTACCTGATTTCTCAGGTTTAAATCGTCACATACCGCTATGAAAATTTGTCTTCGCAAGCCTAGACTCAAAGCAAGTTTCAAGCGGTGATATACTTGCCGGTTCCAAGCTGAATTATCCGATGTTACAGTATCCTTTAAGCTCATAGCGGCTCATCATCAGCCAAATGCAGTTTACTTTCCCTTGAGGGACAATATATAAGCAGCAACCTTCGTTGTGACTATGACTAGGATTTTCAAGTAATTATGGCATTGCTCAGGAAAAATCCGGTCTTTCTGCTTTTACGGATGGCAAAAGTTTTATTTTATACTTATCTCCTGGTGGTATTTTAACAAATAAAAAACCAGGCTCCTAGATAGATTGGAACCTGTTATACCAAAAATAGATAAATTTTTGTCAGAAACTGATATTAACCAACATTAGACACCGAGAAAGCGACGAAAAATAAACCCCCAATCAATGCAGCAGCACCAATTCCTAAGACAACATAAGTGATTTGTTGCTTTTTATTTGGAGGCTCAGCCTTGTAAACCTTTGGCTCGCGAGCAAAATTATTTAAACGACCGCCTTCTTCTGTGGTATAGGGCATAATTAAAATCCTTGTTTTTCTCTCAATATTATTTTACATGACCAGTATATCTACTCTTTTCCCAAAGACATAGTTTGTAAAAATAGGGAATTGGGAATTGGTAATGGGGAATTGGTAACTGTCAATTGTCAACTGTTAACTGATAACTGTTAACTGTCAACTGTTCCTGTCAAGGGTGAGGAAGCGCTCGCATAATCTTTCATGGGCATTCTACCGGCTAGATATGCTAAACGTCCGGCTACTGCTGCCATATTCATGGCTCTTGCCATTGCAGGTGGGTTTTTGGCAAGGGCGATCGCGCTGTTAATCAGTAAAGCATCTGCACCCATTTCCATTGCTTGGGCTGCTTCGGATGGGGAACCGATTCCCGCATCTACGACTACTGGTACTTTGGCGTTTTCGATAATAATTTTAATGTTGGCGATGGTTTGCAATCCCTGCCCGGAACCGATGGGAGATGCTAAAGGCATTACGGTTGCACATCCAACTTCTTCTAAGCGCTTTGCTAGCATTGGATCAGCGTTGATGTAGGGGAGTACGGCAAAACCTTCTTTTACTAGTTGCTCGGCTGCTTGCAGGGTGCCTATGGGGTCTGGAAGTAGATATTTTGGGTCGGGAATAACTTCTAATTTGACAAAGTTATTATCTTCTTGTCCGAGAATTTTCGCCATTTCTCTTCCTAAACGAGCAACGCGAATTGCTTCTTCTGCGGTTTTACATCCGGCGGTGTTGGGCAACATCCAAATTTTATTCCAGTCTAATGCTTCGGCTAAACCTTCATGGCCGGGGGCGTTGGTTTGCACTCTACGTACTGCAACTGTAACTATTTGACATTCACTCTCTGCCACACTTTGCTGCATTTCGGCAATACTTGAGTATTTGCCCGTACCTGTCATCAAGCGCGATGTAAATTCTTTACTAGCTATTTTTAAAATAGAATCTTTAATTGGTAATGGAGAAGAAATATTACCATTAGAAAAATTTACTTCGGAAGTCAGCATGGGGGTAGATTTGGATGATGAATTATGAAAGCGTGAATAATCAAAATGATTTAGCAACGGATCGCCTTTTTCTGACAAAATTAAGTCGGCAATTAATTTCGCCGTTATGGGTGTTAGCAGAATACCATTACGATGATGACCAGTGGCAAATATTAAGTTTTTGCACCAACTATTACCAAGGATGGGTAATTCATCGGGAGTAGTAGGACGAAATCCCCACCAAAATTCCTCGATGGGATAATTTTGTAATTGAGGATATAGTCGAATAGCTGCTGTAAGTAAACTTTGAATGCCTACAGGTGTATTTCCATTTGTAAGACCAACATTTTCGCAAGTAGCCCCAAGAATAATTCTGCCGTCACGTCTGGGTACGATGTAAATATCATCTCCGAATAGTACTCGACCCAAAGGTAATTCTGGAGCAGACAATGGTATTTTAACGCTCAACATTTGTCCTTTCACAGGACGCACGGGTAAAGGTAATAATTCCGATGACCAAGCACCCGTTGCTAAGATGTATACAGAAGCGCTGAGGATGCCAGCATTGGTTTGTAAACCTGTTACTCTTCCTTGCTGTTGAATAATTCCTGTTACTGTAATCCCTTCTTGAATTTCTACACCAAGATTTTCAGCAGCAGTTAAAAGTGTTTGAAATAAAGCCCTATTATCTACTTGACCATCTTCAGGGTACCACCAACCGCCAATTACTTCTTCACTTAATCCCGGTTGGTATTGATGGATTGTTTGTTTATCTAACCAATAGG
Organism: Nostocales cyanobacterium 94392; assembly: GCA_035285725.1. GTDB lineage: Bacteria > Cyanobacteriota > Cyanobacteriia > Cyanobacteriales > Nostocaceae > Rivularia. The sequence goes on from JAYKJL010000007.1 coordinate 4,498, forward strand.
AGGGAGACGGGGGGATAGGGGGATGGGGGGAAAAAGAGGAAAATTCTGCTTTATCTCCTTGTCCCCTTGCCTCCCTGTCCCCCTGTCCTCTTAAAGCTGGGGCTAAAATACCACAAGCCCAATAACCAGTATCTAAACCCGTTATTTCAGCTAATTTTCTCGTCCAATCTGGATATAAATATAGGGAACGATTACATAATTCCAGCATAGCCGGATCGGAAATTTGTTCGGCAGAAGGTGCCAACATTCCGGCTGCGGCTATTGCTGCTGCTGCTTTGTGATTTCGGCTTATCGCGGTGACTTTAGCACCGCGTAGTTTGAGTTCAATGGCTGTTGCTAAGCCGATAACACCGCCACCAATAATTAAAATATCACTAGTCATTAGTCAGCCGGTCATGAGTCGTTAGTTATTATTAACTAGTAACAAATAACTAGTAATTTATATCTTATAACTCCCAACTGATAATCGACTGCTAATAACCAGCATTTTTTACCATAAAGCCCGAATTGGTACGTTATTACCAGATGTACTTCTTCTTTCACCTACACTAGTTGATGGTGTAGTAGATTCTGTTGTTGCGCTACCTTGAGCGGTTGTTGTAGGCGCACTCTGAACAGTTGTTTGGTTATTGTTGCTATTTTGAGCAACGCTGCTTTCTCCAGAAGACCCAGTGGCAGTACTATTAACATTAATATTAGCTGGAAGAACTTGGGATTTTTTTTCGCCTGTGGCAACTTCAGCATTGCGTCCGTCCATGGGAAAATTGATACCCAACAATGTACCTAGCAAAATCGCCAAGCCTCCTGCCATCAAAATTAACGGTGTCCATCTACCCATTTTTGTTTTATCTCCTTTTCAAACTTAATGGTATCTTTTCTTACTTTTCGATATTTCCATTTTCCAAAAATAAAATGGAAAATTTCCGCCTTTTCCGATTTGAACTATATAACGGTTTTATCGGTACACTTACCAATATTACTAACAGTTAATTGTTAATTACTGTATTCACTGTTGTTATAAAGGTCAATGCCATTTTGTTGCAAAACAAATAATAAAAATATCAGCTTGTACTTGGGAACTGCAACGCCGGAATTGCATATATAATCATTGTCTTAGGTTGAGCTAAACAAACAGGCATCTGAGATTACCAAACTGGCTTTTTATTCTTATACATTGACACATCGTTTTGTGAGTTGTTGTTCTACTCTCTACTAATTATGACCGTAAATTCCTCACATCAACTTTGGATATACGATACCACGCTACGAGATGGTACTCAGCGTGAAGGCTTATCAGTTTCGCTGGAAGATAAATTACGTATTGCTAGGAGATTAGATGAACTGGGAATTCCTTTTATTGAAGGTGGTTGGCCCGGAGCTAACCCTAAAGACGTAGAGCTTTTTTGGCAGTTGAAAGAACAACCACTCAAGCAAGCCCAAATTGTTCCCTTTTGTTCGACTCGAAGACCTAATACACAGGCAAGTAGCGAACCAATGCTGCAAGCTATTCTTGCTGCGGGTACTAATTGGGTAACTACTTTTGGTAAGTCTTGGGATTTACACGTCACCGAAGGTATGAAAACCAGTTTAGCAGAAAATTTAGAAATGATTCGCGATACGATTACGTATCTTCACGGTTATCGTCGTCGTGTTATATACGATGCTGAACATTGGTTTGACGGTTACAAACACAATCCAGATTATGCTTTACAGACTTTAAACACTGCGGTTGCTGCCGGTGCCGAATGGTTAGTTTTATGCGATACAAATGGTGGTACTTTACCTCATGAAGTTTCACAAATTGTTACCGATGTCAAGAAAAACTTTCCCGAACATATTCAATTGGGAATTCATACTCACAATGATTCGGATACGGCGATCGCCAATGCTTTGGCTGGAGTTATGGCGGGGGTAACGATGGTACAAGGGACAATTAACGGCTATGGGGAACGCTGCGGTAATGCTAATCTTTGTTCTTTAATTCCGAATTTACAGTTAAAGCTGGGGTACAAGTGCATTGCTCCCAATCAACTATCGAATCTGGCACAAACCAGCCGTTTTGTCAGTGAAGTAGTTAACCTTGCTTCTGACGAACACGCTCCTTTTGTCGGACGTTCGGCTTTTGCTCACAAAGGTGGTATTCATGTATCCGCAGTACAAAGAAATCCCCTCACCTACGAACACATCGAACCGGAAAAAGTCGGAAATTCTCGTCGGATAGTAATTTCCGAACAAGCAGGAATCAGCAATGTTTTAGCTAAAGCCAGTGGATTTGGCATTGAACTTGATAAAAATCATCCAGCAACGCGGGAAATATTACAGCGTCTCAAAGAATTAGAAAGTCAGGGATATCAGTTTGAAGCAGCCGAAGCTAGTTTTGAATTGTTGATGCGTTCCGTTTTACAAACTCGTCCCTCTTTTTTCCAAGTTAAAGGCTTTCAAATTCATTGCGATTTAGGTTCATCTTTGGAAACAACCAAAGCCCTCGCAACAGTTAAAGTCGCAGTCATTGGTGAAGATATTTGGGAAGCTGCCGAAGGCAACGGACCAGTTGCAGCAATGGACGCGGCTTTACGCAAAGCTTTACTCAAATTTTATCCGCAAATCAATACATTTGAACTAACAGATTATAAAGTCCGGATTCTCAACGGACATAGCGGCACCTCAGCCACAACCCGCGCAATGGTTGAAATCGGCAACGGACAGCAGCGCTGGACAACCATAGGAGTTTCGAACAATATATTAGAAGCTTCTTATCAAGCAGTAGTACAAGGATTGGAATACGGTTTAATGAAACACTCGCAATTAAATGGTTAGTTGATAGTGGTTAGTTGATGGTTGATAGTGGTTAGTTGATGGTTGACAGTTGACAATTACCAATTACCAATTACCCATTAGCAATTACCCATTACCCATTAGCAATTTCATACAAAATATTAAAAACACTCTCACACCTAATTTATGATTGGTTTAGCAAGCTTAAAACAGATTCTTTGGTGTAATTGGGTTTTGGGATTCAAGATTTACGCTAAACTTTCCCAAGCTTGGGCTACGACTTGGCTTAGCCAACGACGTTGCTGTTTATCAAGTACGGCATCTTCTGCTAAAAGTTGCGAAGTCAATTCTTCTAATGATTGACCTTGAGAACGGACTAATTTTATTACGCCTGCTATGGCAACAGCAACTAATTCTTCGTTAACTGGCTGCTGTCTCATGGCAAAAATTTGTTGGGGGTTATCTGGGATGGGATAATTCATGGCGTGTGTGTGAATAATTAAAGGAACAAAAAAACTTGGGAACTCTTAAACTTTCTTTACAGAATATTTATTCAACTGATAGGGCGGAGTTTACCGCGATTTACAACTTTCTTAAATCTGTCTTAATGAGTAGATTTTGGGTATATTGCCATCAAAAATGAAAGAAATTATTTATTTAGAAATCCCAATGACCGATACAGCAGTGGTCACAGACTGGTTGCAAAAATCTTTTGAACCGGGAACTTGTGACAAAATATTAACGTCTGATGGCATTCGCTTGAAGTCGTTTGATACTACATCTGTTGTTTCAGGTATTACGGAAAAGTTACCAAACGAATTATCTGTATTTGTGTGGAATGTGCAGCGAACCACGTATTTAAAGGTGTTTCGATGGGGTGAAAAATTTCCCCAAGAGATACAAATTTTACGAAAGCTCACGGATGAGGTGCGCGATCGCTTTCCTCATAATTATCCCGAACCACCAGCAATTGATTTGTCTAAACAATCAATTTTTGCAGCGTTAGCTCCTCATTATCCCCTGACTGTGAAGTATTTTCAGAAAATGCCTAAGGGAGAGTACCATTTAAACCGTGCTTACTGGTGGGAGCAACGCTGGCGCGAAGGTGTAAGGAATCCCCAGCAGCCCAAGCAAGTTATATTTTCGCACCATGAAACGGCTACAAGCGGATTTTCCCCCTCTTCCCCTCTTCCCTTGTCCTCTTCTACTTACGACCTAATCTATATCGGTGGGGCTTTAGGGGTGATTCATGCGGCAGTCATGGCGAAATTAGGCTATAAAGTACTGTTGGTAGAACGCTTACCTTTTGGCAAGATGAATCGGGAATGGAATATTTCCCGCTCGGAAATTCAAAGTTTGGTAAATTTGGGTTTACTGACTGCTGCTGAAGTGGAATCAATTATTGCCAGAGAATACAAAGACGGATTTAATAAATTTTTTGATGCTTATATTCCCAATCAACTCAAATCGCCGATTCTTCATACACCGAATGTCCTAAATATAGCCTTGAATTCAGAAAAATTACTGGATTTATGCGGCGAGAAATTGCGATCGGCAGGTGGTGAAATTTGGGATGAAACGGAGTTTATCAAAGCGGATATTTACAATTCTCAAGTTGTTTTGACGCTTAAGGATTTATCATCACAAAATCAACATCTTGTGAGTGGTAGATTACTGGTAGATGCGATGGGAACAGCATCACCGATTGCATGGCAACTTAATCCCAAACGGGCTTTTGACAGCGTATGTCCGACAGTAGGAGCAGTGGTTGAAAGTGGGTTTGAACGACAAGTGTGGGATTCTCAATACGGCGATGTTCTCAATAGTCATGGAGATATTTCACGGGGAAGACAGTTGATTTGGGAATTATTTCCTGGAGAAAATGAAGAACTGACGATTTACTTATTTCACTATCATCAAGTAAACTCTGAAAATCCTGGCTCCTTAATGGAAATGTACGAAGACTTTTTCCACATATTGCCAGAATATCGCCGCTGCGATATGGATAAACTAGTGTGGAAAAAGCCTACGTTTGGATATATACCCGGACATTTCAGTGTTGGTAGTCGCGATCGCACTGTTGCTTATAATCGTTTAATTGCGATCGGTGATGCTGCATCGCTTCAGTCTCCCCTGGTGTTTACCGGCTTCGGTTCTTTAGTACGCAATCTCGGCAGGTTAACGGAATTGTTAGATACTGCGCTCAAGCATGATTTACTTTCAGCAAGAGATTTAAATCAAATTCGCGCTTTTCAACATAATATTGCCGTAACTTGGATGTTTTCCAAAGGTATGATGGTTCCCACCGGAAAATTTATCCCACCGGAGCGCATCAATGCTATGTTGAATAACTTCTTTGGGTTATTGGCAGATGAACCGTTGGAAGTAGCAGATAACTTTATCAAAGATAGATTTGATCTGCTGACTTTTAACAGACTCGCATTGAAAGCAGCTAAGAAAAATCCCGCATTGCTGTTGTGGATTTTGGAACTTGCGGGGGCGAAAGATTTACTGAGATGGGTAGGTAACTATATTGACTTTGCCCGCCACAGCATAGTTAGTGCTCTATTTGGTAAATGGTTTGAGGGATTTATCCGCTCAATACAGCCAAAGTTAGAACCTCGTTTCCCAGGGTTATGGTTACGACTTTTGGCTATAAGTTATGCATTTAGCGCTGGTAAACCACTTCCCCAAAACCACAATTATCAATTAAGAGTTGAAAGCAATCAGGTAATGGGTAATGGGTAATTGGTAATGGGTAATGGGTAATGGGTAACTTGTCCCCCCATCCCCTTGTCGCCTTGTCGCCTTGTCCCCCCATCTCCCCATTACTCATGAGTATCACCTTTGTCAGTAAATTTGGGTAATTCGACGGATGCAAAGGATTTTCGTCCTTTAGGTGGACGTTGGGGATAAATCAACGGGGAAGGGGAATTATGATCATACTGATCATTGTTGATGAACTCTAAAGATGGAGCATTTTCGGATAAATCAAAAGCTGGAAAATGAGAAATTTCTTCCCAATAATCTTGAGTTTCGCTGTCATTATTCTCAGGCATCGATGAGGTAAAACTTATCGTCTGCTCATCCTGTGTGGAATAATTTTGAGCGGTTTCAAGATTATTTATCAAATTATCATCGTTATTTGTTCCATTGGGTTTGATCGTAGTTTTCCAATTAGGAATTATCGCCGATGAGTTTTCTGCATCTTCTTTTGGGGGAGATTTTTGCAATCTAGATTCAGTTTGAGAAAAAAATGTTTGGATAACGCTATCTAATTTTTCTTCTAATTCCGATGAATCTGAGGGGGTAACTATTTGGTGTTCGGTTCCTTGCTCGTTTGCTGCATCATTTACTAAATCTTCTTTTGGCACAATATCTGGATTAGCTGAAAATTCCCAAGTAGAAGATTGTTCTTGAATTGGATTTTCACTATCATTAGCTGCGGATGTCGTGACAATTTCTTGCCAAAGGTCATTTTGTATTTTGTATGATTCCGGTGGAGCTGACCAAGGTTGAATTGATTGTATACTGTTTATGGTTTGAGTATGCTTGAATTTACTTAATTTTGCATTACTTATTGTATTAGAATAAACACTGTCGCTATCATCAAGGATATCGTAACCAGGAATTGATGTTTCTAGACTTTTTTCCAAAGCAGCTTTAAATTGTAAAGCTTGACGCTGCTGACGTTTAAGTCTAGTACGCAACTCCTGACAAGCATTTTCTGATTGCGATAAAAGCTGAGATTGTTCGTTGTACTTAGTTTGTATTAAAGCCGATTCGCGTTCCATTTGAGCAAGACGTTGCTGATTAAGTTCGATCTGTCCTTTATACGACTCAGCTAAACTTTCTTGACGTTGAGCATTTTTTACGGTATTTTCTAACTGCTCGAACAAAGATTGTATCTGTGCTTGAGCAGCATTTAATTCTTGAGCTTGCTGTTGAAACATCGATTCTGCAACGATTGAACGCTTTTTTTGTCGTTGTAAAGCCGTTTGGGACTCACTTAAAGCCGTGGTTAGTTCTTCCACTTGGTGGTATAGCTGATTGTTCGCAGAACGTAATTCTTCATTCAATTCCAGCAGTTTCTCAAATTCTGCATTTACCATCGCTTGTTGTTGAGCGTTGGGTTCGGCAACCCAGTCATCCTTTAAAGGGGGTTCTGAGTTGGTTTGTTGCTCAAATTCAGGTAACTGACTCAATTGAGAATCAATAATTATTTCTACTGTCTCTTGTGTGATTTGATCTTCTTCTGAGGAACTCACTGTTTGATGTCCCGAGGGTTCCTCAGAGGCTGGTGCTAGCAACAGTACTTCTGTTGCTTTATTTTCACCAGCTAAAATCGCATGAAAAGGATTAGCGGCTTTCTCAGACGACTGTAACAAATCAACAGAATTTAAATTTTGAATATAAGCCCCATCATCTGGGGTTTGGGCTTCATGCATTACTCTTCACCCACCAGCTTCGATTAAAAGCAGACACTAAGGTATAATTGTTCATTTATGCTGTCTTAACAAAATCTTTCCTTCAAGGCAAGAGATACTTTCGCCGATATAAGTTATTTAGTAACAGTAATTTGTCGTTTTTCCGGGTTTTAGCGCAAAAAATAGAATTTGAAAAAATTTAACAAACTCCATACAGCCCCAAGTAATTGTACTCGACAGCGATTTTTAACAATTATCAGTTATCAGTTAAAAACTGTAAATCAATTGGCACGGCTAGTCCCCCACTTATCAGTTATCAGTTAAAAACCGTGATAACTGATAACTGTTGACTGTTCACTGATTTAATTAATTCACCCTCCGGGAGATGCTGTACTAACAGTAGTCCCTCATCGAAACCCACAAGAGTAGCTGCTAAAACTTCGCTGTCTCCTAATGTAGCAAATGAATCCCCCCTCTAAGCAAGTAATAATCGTAACAAGAGGCAAGAGCTAAGAGGCATTCATGTCAACTGTTAACTGATAACTGTTAACTGATAACTGATTCAAGGAAGCCAGCGGGGATGAAAACCAACTAAAGGAAGTTGTTCTGGTTTTAATTGTGCATTAACATTATTTTCGCCATTGTCGCTAACAGGTAATAACGGCATTAACCATAAGCTGCTTGTACTGATTTCCTGCCCGTCTTGTGTTTTTAATACTTTTCCTCGTACTCCCGTACTAGTATCTGTGATTGATTCTACTTGGTCGAATAATAGCCCCAAACCATCGGGAGACAAACTCATTTGTAACTCTCGTTTGTCCGGAGGTAATACTAGTAATGGCTTCTGCTCTCCGCTTTTCAGATTAATTGCTACCAAGTATGGTTGTTCTTGATAACTTTCTCCGGGTAATAACTGGGTTAACAAACAATAAAGAGTAGGTGAAGCTGGGTCAAATTCACATTTAAGAATCGAACCTGTAGTTTTTATTAATTGTTTTTGAGTACCTTGATTGGTGACTAAAAATAAATCTCGCGTGTAATCGGTATTGAATTTGACTAAAACTGCTTGAGAACCATCTTTTGAAAAAGCTTGTAGTAAGCCGAATTGTGGTAGAAAATCTAGAGGTTTACTCGCGTCTGTTTGTATCGGTAGTATCGCTGTTCCTTGACCTTGAGCAACTGCTACAGCTTGACTATCTGGAGTAATTACAAAATCTCCTGCTGGTTGTTCGTTTTTGATGGGTTTGGGTTGATCTTGTTTTCCCTTATCCCCCATTGGGAAAAACCATAATCCAAAATCACTGGGATTGTTTTTATGCGCTCTTTGTAAAACTATAGTTTTTCCGTCGGGAGATAAATCAAATTTGAGAATTTGATATTCTTTACTATCTAAAACTAAATCAACCTTAGCTGGTGGTTTGGGATTTTGTTCTGTTTCTCCAGAAATACCTGTAGTGACTGTATATAATTGAGCCGATAAAATATCTTGATTGTTTGCACTATGAGCAGAAAATAAAATTCTCTCTCCATCAGGAAATGCTTCAAAATCCAATACCACCAAGTCTTTAGGAGTCAGTAATGTCTTTTTTTCTTGGGTTAAGTTGTACAGAACTAATCTTCCTGTTTCTTCTTTCTTGGCACCTAAGTAAAGAATAACGCGATCGCGGGAGCGAAAAGTACCTACGAATGGCTGGATAAATTTTTCTTCTCCCCTCATTGCAGAAAATTTATCTTTAGCACCCTGTAATTCTACTGTATACCTCTCTCCATAGGGGGTTGGTGTCAAAAGCGTATAAGCCATTCTTCGTCCTGACCAACTGATTTTTCCCGCTAAAGGTGGTTGGATTTTCAAATTCTTTTCTACGCTTTGAATGTCCATTGGACGGCTAAAGTTAAGGTTAAAAGATATATCATCCGCTCCAATTTTAGAATTTTCCCAGCTAAAATTGCGGACGCTTGGTTTAACCCCATCACCTTGCAATATAATCAATCCAATTAATACAGTTAACACTAGTATTAGTCCTAGAGCAACTCGATCTAATGGTTGAGTAAATATTTTATTAGTTGTCATTGGTTGTTAGTTGATGGTTGATGGTTGTTGGTTGATAGTTGTTGGTTGTTGGTTGTTGGTTGATAGTTGATGGTTGTTGGTTGTTGGTTGTTGGTTGTTGGTTGATAGTTGATGGTTGATAGTTGATAGTTGATGGTTGTTGGTTGTTGGTTGATAGTTGATGGTTGATAGTTGATAGTTGATGGTTGTTGGTTGTTGGTTGATAGTTATTGGTTGATAGTTGATGGTTGTTGGTTGTTGGTTGATAGTTATTGGTTGATAGTTGATAGTTGACAGTTACTTCTTGAATCTTAACCACTAACCACCATCCACCATCCACTAACCACCATCCACCATCCACTAACCACCATCCACCATCCACCATCCACCATCCACCATCCAATATCTAATAACTATAAGGATTTTTAGGTCGAGGAACTGGTTTCACGGAATTAGAAATAATTGTTAATTGACGTTTTCCAGCAAGAGTTTCTGTTGCCATTTTGCCTTCAAGTTCTAGCCAACTATCTTTTTTGAATTGTTCTCTTGTTTGACCTTGTGGTAATTTAACGGGTAAACCTACTGGATAAGCATCTGCAGCACAGCAAGTTAGCACGAATCTTGCTAAAAATATGTATTCATTACCTAAATCTGGCGGATATATGACAAATCCTGTTACCTTTGCTTTTTGTCCAGTATATGCATCGGGTTCGGGATAAACGCTTAGTGTTCGTGACCAATCTACTAAGGAACGTTCTTCCGGACGAATCGAAGCCCGGAATGACTGGGGCTGAAGACGAGAATTTCCTGTTGATAAGTCGGTAACACCTTTTTGTAATGCTTTGTCGCTGGCAAAAACTGGGGGTGAAACAACAAAACCGAGAATTGCTACTGCTATTAATAAAACACTGCCCAAACGAGGGGGTATTAAGTTCATGTGCTGGACGTTTGGAGCAACCCCAGGTCGTCGTAAAAGCTCTACTCCTTTGGCAATTCCAATAATTATCAATACGATACCGGCTACAACAACTAATGGGAAGTAGTTAGGATGAATAAGTAAATACAATTCTTGGGTCAGCCAATATTTCAACATTAAAAAACCCCAGGCTACAATAGCAATTACATCTAGCCAAGGAAGTAAATTATTTAAGATTTTTGATCGGCGTTGTTTTCTTGAACTCATTGCTTGTTATTTATGGGTGTGAAGAAGCGAAGACAGTTGCGCTCGGAACATCAATGGGAACAAATTTACTGGAAAGCTACCCTAATATCGAAATATAGTACATAAACCATCGTGAGTTCGATAATCACAGAAGTCGGGTTTTTGTGATGTTACGGATATTTATATCCTAAAAACACCATTTATTTCCCCCAGAGGATTCACCATAGAACTCACGTTAAATTACATTACATTGGACTTTTTAAACTCCATACAACTGACAATAATCATTGATTTATACACTGACTTAGCCGATGGATTTGGCGATGAATATTTATTTTTTTTAAATAAAATGTAGGTTGATTATTAAGCAGAATAGAAACGCTAATTGTCCGGCTAGTGCAAACAGATAAAAAACTGTTTTTGGTTTAAATATTGTTAACATTAAACCAACGCCTTTGATGTCAATCATTGGACCAAAAACTAAAAATGCCAATAGCGAACCGCTTGTAAATGCTGAAGCAAAAGATAAAGCAAAAAAGGAATCGACTGTGGAACAAATCGACACAACCGCAGCAAGTATGAGCATTGTAATTACGGAGCTAACTGGGCCAGCACCCAAACTCAGAATCAAGTCGCGGGGTGCTAATACTTGAATTGCAGCGGCGATCGCACTTCCTAAAACGAGTATGGCACTCAATTCTCGTAACTCTTGTATTGTATTATCTACAACTAGTCGCATCTTGCCAGCTAGGGGTTTGCTTGGTGCAGAAGTCGCGATCGCGGCTTCCATCCCCATAGTTTCCATTCGCATGGTTTGACCGAGTTTTCCGCCGAGTAAATAAGTACCCGGTTTGAGCAAAGCTGGTACCGTTGCTTGTGTTTCTAAACTAGAAAGTTCCAAAACTTCTTTAGGTTCGGCTTTTCGGAGTTGATTAAATTTTAAATAACGGGCAATTGTCGGTTGAACAATGGGGCTTAAGTCTTTTTGAAAGCTAAAAACGTAGCCAATAATCGTAGCGATTAGTAAAGATAAGACTACCCTTAATACAACTATTTCTGGCTGATCGCGAAATGCAATCCATGTTGCCCAAATTACAATCGGGTTAATTGTCGGTGCTGCCAACAAAAAACCAATTGCCATAGATGTCGGCGCTCCCTGCATCAGCAATCGTCGCGCTACAGGTACGTTACCGCACTCGCACACTGGAAACAAAAAGCCGATCATACTACCAGCCAAAGCTCCAAGTAGGGGATTTTTGGGAACTTTTTCCAGCAATGTACGCTCATCGACAAAAAATAGCAGCATACTGGAGAACAAAACTCCTAGCAATAAAAAAGGTATTGCCTCCACTAACAGGCTAAGAAATATGGTGAAACCATTGCTAAGTTGATTCATGAGTGTCGTTTATTTAGACGCTTTTCAAGCTGTGTTGAGTTATCACGGATATGTTCTAGTTATTTTAGCGGAATCGCGATTCTACGCACGTAAGTAGAGTAAACTATACATCATTTTTAGAGATTTAATCGCGGTTATGTCATGATCAATTTTCGTTATTCTTTTAACTATCACGGAAATAAATGTTTTTGCAATATGAAACTAGAACAGCCTCTGAAGACTATGGGTAAGCTTTGAACCCTCTACTATATGTATTGAGTTAATCTTCTACGGCAGGAAATTCAATTAATATTCGGAAAACTGCTCGTCGATAAGTAATAACTGATGTGACAGTACCAGTTTTTGACTTCCGTACTAAATCTCTAATACTTGATAATTAAGCGTTGATTTATACCTCCAGCCATAAAATCCGACTTGCTTATATCTAAAATACGCATTTTAAATACAAATAGTTCCAATTTAATAGTTTAAGTTCTCAAGCACGGAATTACGATCTATCTATCTTTAGACTTACAATAATTTAACTTTATTTGATGTTATCTTCGACGCATTTTCATAAAACGTCAGTATCTTTTTCATATTTGGTATCTATTAGTCAGTTTTGCTTGTTAACAAATTTGCTATTTGTAGTGCGGGCATCCTGCCCGCTTTATATCTACAATTTAGACGCTTAACAGCTGATAGTAGTCCGTCGGGGAATCTAATTCTAGGGATAGAGTTTGGGATTCCCAGAGCAGCACTGTAAAAAGGGAAATACTATGGTTTTGAGGTGTTTTTGGGATTTTTATGGCTAATTCGTTTCCCTGCTCCATTTTATTGATGTAGATGGATAGTATTTTTATTATTTAAAAAATGCAAAATATAAATGGAAAACAAGTATTCATCCCTGAGATTTCAATCGTTAGGATGAAGACATTACGATTAATTTGAGTGATGATATAAACAGTTAATTAAACAAAGAGTTTGACAATTATTGATGATTTCAGGAAAATCCAAATGTGTTTTGTAGATATAACTGAAAATCGCAAATAATTGCTGAGTGGTGGAGGAATTAAACGATGAAAACTAATATGAAAACTAAAATGATTGCAGCGGCAGCAGCTTTAACTACAATGTTTTTAAGCGCTCCAGCCAAGGCTGAAGCTCCTGTATCTACACAAGTATTACGACAAGTATTACGATTAAATCGAACAGGAGAATGTTTTGCTTGCGATTTAAGAGGTGCTAATCTCAGAGGCGCTCATTTAATTGGTGTTGATTTAAGAAATGCCGATTTAACAGGTGCTAATCTTGAAGAAGCTAATTTAGAAGGTGCTGATTTAACAGGTGCAGATTTGCAAGGTGCAAATTTATCTGGCGCTTTTATTAATAGCACAACTTTGAATAAAGCTGATTTGACAAATGCAAATTTAAGTAATTCTCAACTCTATAGCGCTCAATTAGAAGATGCTACATTAATTGGTGCAAATTTGAATGGTGCGGACGTATTTGATACTTCAATTGGTGTTGGTGGAAAATCACCAGAAGAAGAATAAAATTTTAAATTACTAAGAATAAATCACATTTATGATGTAGAGACGTTGCAATGCAACGTCTCTGTGTTAAGAAAGAAGTCGGGTTTTTAAGATAATTCTGGGTTGTAACAGACAATCATCATAAAAACCCGACTTCTAACCCCACGAATAATCCTGGTTTTACAGTTGCCTTGTCATTTAAGCGGAATCGAAGCAATGAACATCGAACTCACATTGTTGTTAGAGATATTAAGGTTAAAAACCCGACTTCTATAGTTCACGAAAGTATGATTGTCTTTTATTCTCCAGTAATTGACAAACCTTGAACCCAAATACGGGGACAAACTCCTCCGGGAGTTAATTCTGCTTCTTTCTCTACAAAAACAATTGATTTAAGAAGCTCAAGAAAATCACCAGCAACAGTTGCTGAATCAACACTGGTTTTTTCTCCTTTATTCATCAACCAACCATCAAAAGGTAAAGAGAATGAACCTTGTAAAGATTTAACCCCTGCATGGAGTGCTTGTAAATCATCAATTAAAACTACATTTTCAGCAGTTTCTAAACTTAAGGTTTGTTCGGGTGTTGTACTCGCAAAAATATGATAAAAATTAGGACTAATGGTAACTTTTGCCCCAATATTAGCATTACCCGTAGGTTTAGCATTCATTCGTTTCGCGGTACCCGCACTATGAAGAAAGTTTTTTAAAACTCCATTTTCAATTAATGATACCTGACGAGTGGGAGTTCCTTCCCCATCAAAAGTTTCTGCACCAATATTGGCTGGATGTAGTGCATCATCGTATAACGAAAGCAAGGGAGAAGCAATTTGTTTACCCAAATCATCTGGAGTCGATAAACTTTGCTTGTCAAGAATACTTTGAGCATTAAATAAGTTAGAAAAAGCACTTAGTAAACTTAAAAAAGCATCGGGAGAGAATACAACCATGTACTTCCCAGTGGGAATTTTTCGATAATTCAAGTGACTGATGGTTTTCTCTACAGTTTCTTTGATACAGCCATTGATATCTAAATTTTCTAAACCGTGGCTAATTCTAAAAGCACCAGCACTACGAGGTTTTCTATTTTCTTCCTCGGTTTTACTGTAGAGATAAATTGATGCTAAAGAATGGGATTCCGCTCTCATTGCACCATCACTATTAAGATAAAATCTCTCAAAATCTCTTTGCGATAAAGAGTTATATGGTACTCCTTTAATAGCTTGATGACCTGCTAATACTTCTTTTTCTGCTGTTAATAAACTATCTATCAAAGATGAAACAGGTGCTTGAGTTACTTTCTGCTCGGTTTTACCGTTGTTTATCTCAGCTTTAGCTTCTGGACTAAAATCAGGTGTATTTTCTTTCACACCAAATGTACTTGCTTCAAATGCAGTTTTCAAAGCTAATTCTAATCCTTTGGGGTCTACATCCGTAGTACTAGTGACACCCATTGTATTATCTTCATTCCAGACTCGGACGGTAACACCAGAAAGATTAGTGGCTTTAACTTGTTTCGGCTCTCCTTGGTCTACTTGAACACTAGTTGAATCTACTATAGAACCATAAATGTCAAATTTTTTGATACCAAGTTGTTCGGCACTTTCCTTAGCAGAAGCTGCAATTTCTTGTATGTTGGGCATAGTTAATTTTGGATAGAGGGATTTCTGCGGAGGAAGGAAACGATTTTAGATTTATCATTTGAGATTTATAATTTTAATTTACAAATTATAAAATTATAATTATAAATTAAATTGATCAATTTGGATTGCGGATTTTTTGTTGAGTCGAGCATAAATGTTACCCAACAAAAAATCATTTTTGTTGACAATCCAAAAGCTAAAATCTAAGACCCCCTAACGTCCGCCAACAGTAATTGAATCTACTTTGATATGTGGCTGTCCTACGGTAGTATAAATGCTACCACTAACCGAGCCGCAGAAACCCGGAGCTAAAGACAAATCTTGGGAACACATGGAAATTCTAGTCATAATTTCCTGGGCTTCACCTATAAGAATAGCTCCTTTTAGAGGCTTAGTCATCTTACCGTTTTCAATTAAATAAGCTTCCTCTACACCAAAATTGAATTCACCCGTAGTTCCAACGCTACCACCACCCATTTTCTTACAGTAAATGCCTTTATCAATGGAAGCGAATAAATCATCTGTTGAATATTCACCACTGGCAATGTAGGTATTTCGCATCCGACTAGCCGCAGCGTAGGTAAAATTCTGCCTTCTTCCACTACCTGTTCTAGGATGTCCAGTACGTGTTGAACCGGCTCTATCTGCCAAGAAGTTTTTCAGAACGCCTTTTTCAATTAATAATGTTCTTTGGGCTGGCATCCCTTCATCGTCCATATCAATGGTGCCAAAGGCATTATCAGTACGTCCTTCGTCCCAAGCAGTTAAAGCTTCGTGAGCAATCTTTTCGCCTTTCTTATTAGCAAAAGGTGTGGTATTGCGTTCAATTTGAGTAGTTTCAAGTAAATGTCCGCAAGCTTCGTGAAAGATAACTCCACCAAAGTGATTCGCCATAATAATCGGATAATCACCCGATTCTACATAGTCAGCATAAAGCATTTTACCCGCAGATTCACCGATTTGCTCCGCTGCTTGCTGAAAATCCCAAGTTTTGAGAAAATTGGGGTCACTGGTATTACCGGCACGTTCGGCTATAGAACTGCGATTGGCTCCATCAGCACAGAGCAAGCTTAATGCTACCGATTGAGTTAAGCGGATATCACGAGCAAAAGTTCCATCGCTAGCTGCAACTAAAATTTCTTGCCAATCGCGGAAATAAGAAGCACGACGGGATTGAATGTGACTAGCTTTTTTATTCACCTGAGCGGTACTATCAAGCAACACTTCCCCCATTTCCCGCATGGAAGCACACAAAGGCAGCCATGAATCTTTGCTTCTTTTTGTAGCGTAGTCTCTGAGTAATTCCAGATTAATTTCCGGGATAAAAGCATTCGGTACGGGTAATTCTAACCCCACAATTGCCAAAGCTTTTTCCAAAGCTAATTTTAAACCAGTAAAGGAAATATCATTGGTGCTGACGTAGCAATCAGCCTTACCACGAAATACTCTCACCCCCGCACCCGTAGAAAGACGGGGTGTAATACTAGTAATAGTGTCTTCTTCTGCTAAGCAACTGATATAACTGACACGCTCTAAGAAGAATTCAATAAAATCAGCCCCAGCAGCACGTCCCAAACCTAATAAAGTAGATAAAGGTGCTGCCCAAGTTTCATCAAACTGCTCTTTTGTCGAAGAGTATTGTAAATTGGGAAGTTCTTGGGAAAGAAGTAGAGTACTTGTTTGCATAAGTTACCTTTTGATTGAGGAGCATTATTTTAAGCAGCGTTATTGCAGTTCTTATTATGAGAAGATACAGCAAACCCTAGGGGACTGTGTATCATCTTAGCTAATATCTATTGGCTTGTTGGAGTTAAGAATGACAAAGAGAGAATAGAAGAGTAAACGGAAAAAAATATTCGATTTGTTTTTGTTATTTAATAAGAACTACAAGCTCGCACTAATTTTAAGGATAAATTATTTTTGTGAATTTCCAACTCGTTAGCTATAAAACTACTTTATAATTCATCAGGATTAATATTTAATTCTCGCAGTTTTGCTGCTAAACGTTCGGCTCGTTGGTGTTCTTGTTCGGCTCGTTGGTGTTCTTGTTGTAATGGAGTTGGGAGCCAGTTACCTTTATCGTCATACCAGCGCAACCACAAACGCTCAATACCTTTATAATTACCTTGCCATAGTCCCAAACCCATTTCTAAACTTGGCATCCAAATACGCGGTTCTTTTAAATTAAGTTCTGTATAGGAATCAGCTTGTAAAATAAAAGCTCGTAAAGTATCTGTGTAACGGTCGAATACAATGTAATAAGGAATCCGGAGAATTCGTTCGTAAACTTGCCATTTAGTCGGTGGTTGGTCTGTTTTTACTATACGTAAATTTTGTCCTAAATCTTCTTTTTCGGTTCCTGGAGAAAGCAATTCTACTACTACAAAAGGGTTGACTCCCTCTTGCCAAATTACATAACTTAAACGTAAATCTCTTTGTTCGTAAAATCTGGAAGTTCCAACTACCGCAAACCAATCAGGACGTTTGTACCACAATGGATTGCGGGAATCATAGTAAAGATTTAAATCGGTAGCGACAAAAATTTCATCAGCACCATAAGTTGGTGGACGAAAAGTTTCCTCCAACAATTGTGGTTGATAAATATGAAATTCATCCGGCAAACCAGGCTCCTGTGGGTCTTCACTAGGTAAATCATACATTGTCGGAAGACTTTCTTTTGCCGGAATTGGTGGGTCTGTTTGATACATATGCGCTACTGTGAATCAGTTAACAGTTAACAGTTAACAGTTATCAGGAGGTTCTCTTCTAATTATCGCATTTTCTATCATCTATATAAGGAAGTCTGGGATTGAGACTTGCGCCGGTATGACCTGTAATCGTCCACAATATGGAACGAAATACGTCGCGAGAAATATGTAAAAATGATTCTTTTGGTACTTGCGAAGGAACCGCAACAGGTGTATAGGTTATACCGTGACTGCCTAAAACTACAGTGGCGATCGCGATTGCTCTGGGCAGATGAAATTCAGATGTGATTATATATAAATGTTTGATATTAAGTTTTTCAAAATCCTTGACTAAGGAAGTAAAATTTGTGACCGTATCTACAGCACGGTAATCGAGGTGAATTCGTTCTTTCGCAATACCCGCAGCGCCGAAAATCTGGTTTGCTTTCTTGCAGGAAACACCGCTAGAAACCCAAATATCAAGAGTTGGATAATTTTGGGCGAATTGAGCAGTAAATTTTTCTCGTTCCGAACCACCACCAAGCATGAGAATAGCTTGGGGTTTGGGTGCTTGGTAGGATGCGATGGCTAATTTGAGCGGGATTGTTGCTAGGAGAATTAGGAGAAATGTGAATATTGCGATCGATCCGTATTTAAGGATGAAGTAGAGCCATTTCATTAATTAAGATTAGTTGTGAGAGCGAAGCTTTTTTGATAGTAGATCAGTTATCGCTTGATTGCCAGTTTTGTTGAAGTGAATGGGGTATAGTTTTTAATATATCTTTCTCAATTGGATATGCAAGAGTATTATAAGTACAATATGTAAGTGCAGAACGTTCTTCTCTGGGAAGATTACCGTCATATAAATTATAATTTGCTAATTTTAAAATATTAGTTACATCATTTCTTTGGTGCGGTCCAATTTCACAATAAATAATTGGTCTTATCTGAGACAAAACTTTAGAAGCCCCTTTTAAAACCTCGACTTCTGCACCTTCGACATCAATTTTAATAAAACAGGGCGATTTTGAAGCCGAGAGAATTTGGTCAAGCGTAACTGTTGGAACCAAATTTTTCTCTCTGACTCCTCCCATTTGAGTACGTCCTATTACTTTCGCCAGTGCATTAGATGCACGTCCGCGCTCTGCTATCAATAATGTTTCAATATTATTACCATCCGAAACAGCCGCTGGTAAAACATTAATATTAAAATGTGAGTTAGCACGAAGATGTGCAGATTTATTAATTAAATTAGCAAGCCAAATATCAGGTTCTACAGCAAATACATAACCATCTGAACCTGCTAAACTGGCAGCAGCAAAAGTAAATACACCCACATTAGCCCCAATATCCCATACTACATCTCCACTTTTAATATGTTCCATAGCAATTTTTAATAAATCTGGAGAAAAAGCGCTATTGTTTGGTTTCAGGAATTTTAATTGTGCATCTGGAGACACGAAAAAAGGAGTTTTCTGAAACTCACTTGGCAATTTTCTTTTAATAACTTTGCCTTGACTTAATTTTTCTAATAATTTACGGAACATATCAAGTAAGCTCATTCATTAAAGTATAATATTTATCTGATCTTATTTCAATTTATTTAAAAATTTTTATCGTATAATTCTTGTTCAATTAAACGAATACTTAATAACAATTCGGCGAAAGCACGCTCAAAAGCATAATACCAACCATGCCAACCATCCATAATTCCACCTTTGAGAATAAGTATATAAAATATAATAATAAACGGAGCTATAATTTTTTGTTTTCGTATTTTGTCACCCAAGCTCAATTGATTAATTGGAGTCTGTGCCAATTTTTTGACTTCAGATATCATGTAGCGGTCTTGCGCCCATAACCACCGAGTTAATGGTTTGCGATCATCATGGTAAATGTAAGAAGATAGCATTGCTGACTTATCCTTAACTTGTAAAAGTTGAGTATGACCATCATCAATATATATTGCTTTTTCTTTGCGAAATAAAACTTGACGAGGGGGAAGTATACTACCTCGAAGCGGCTTACCATAAACGCAGTATTTAAAGCGAGTAAAGTAGCCACTAATCTCTTTATTTACTTGTAAAGCGTCTATTTCAGAAATTAGATCATCTGTAATAATGTAGTCTGCATCTAAAGAAAGTACCCATTCAGATGTAACTTTTTCTAAACCAAAATTCCATTGTTTTGCATGAGTGTCAAATTTTCGTTGAAATATCTCAACTTGAGGATATGATTTGAGAATTTCTAAAGTTTCATCTGTACTGAAACTATCAATTACAATCACATTCTTTACCCAGGTAAGATGTTGTAGGGTGCGTTTTATATTAGGTGCTTCGTTATAAGTAAGAATTAGTGGGGTAATCTGCTCAAGAAGAGATATCTTTTTATAGTCTGAGATTATCATAGTAAATAAACACTTAAATATAGAGGCTTATCTATTCAGGACATAGATAACTGATTAAACCAACGTATAAGATATTGAAAAACAGAACCACTAGTCTCATTTTTTAAGTGGATAAAATTTATTAGAATCCAAATAGGTAAATGAAAAATTGAAAAGAAAATGCCTAAAGGCTCAATAGTTGCAACCTGTTTTTTAAATCCAAATTCACTAATTTCTTTACCTGCAACTAAGTTTATCCAAAAAATATCTTCACTTTTAAGAGATGGAGGTTCACCAATAGGAAAACTGGAGTTATCTGGTGGTATCTTATTTGCAAGATTAGGAACTGGATTTAGTAAAAAAAAATTCTGAACTTCATGAAGTACGGACTCAGGATTATTTTTCATATCCTTTGTACGAATAACTAATGTATTTTGGGGATAACAACGTATCGCATACATCGTAGCGCGTATGTAACCTCGCCAAAGTAAAGAACAGATTAGAGGATGATATAATCTTTTAAATTTAGTTCGTAGAGGTTCTTGCAAACGGTCTCCTTGATGTTTGTAAGACAGCATAAAACCATAGGGGTCTCTAACCATAACTACGAATAGTGAATTAGGCATTGCTCTGATAATTTTATCAATCCAGTTAATATGATGAGGTGTTTTCTCTATGGATTCTTTTTTCCCTTCTGCTTCAGATATTGTTTGACAGATTTTTTTATAAACTGATACTGGTGTAGGTACAAATTCAGTATCGTAAAAACCTGTTTGAATAATATGATTTAAATTATTTCGAGTAATTTTTTTAAGATTACCATTCCCTTTACCTAAAAAAGCTTCGCAACCCTTTTGAATTAATCTTGAGAGAATACTATCTACTTGTTCGAGACTATATGTGTCATCTTTTTGCGGTTCAACATATGCTCTACCCCAATATAAACTTTCACCAAATACTGCTGTATCAGGATGTTCATTAAGACATTTACCTAGCCATGTTGTGCCAGCACGGGACATACCAACTATAAAGCGAGGAATAAAATATTTCTGGTTTATCTTCGTATTTGTCAATATTTTTGTGTTCATAAATTACTCCATATTTCCCTAATATTTTTGTTATAAACAGTCAGAAACAATCATCCTCAATGGTCAAATTGAATACAATTAGGCGTGTTTTCATCACCAAGAACCCATCGGTAAACATTTGCCATATCTTTAGCAATAAAATTCCAAGAATATTTAGTAGCAACTAAATTTCGTCCTCTCAAACCCATTTCTCGGCGTTCTTTTGGTGACATATTCATTGCCTGATTTAAACTCATATACAGTGCTTGTTGGTTATTCTCTATCCACCAACCACATTTATGGAGTTGTAAATCTTCCCACGGAGCATCTTTAGTTGTGATGACAGGTAAACCATAAGCTAAAGATTCCGCTATTACAATGCCAAAGTTTTCTGAATGAGTTGGTAGGACAAATAAGTCTCCATTATTCAAAGCTGAGCTTTTATAGTTTCCTGATAGCATTCCAGTAAAAGTTACTTGATGCTTCAAATTAAATTTTTCTACCAATACTTCTAAGTTTGCTTGATAACCGATTAAATCAGGACCAGCAATTATTAAATGCCATTCAGGAAACTGTGCAGCAAGTGAGTGCCAAACATATAATAAATTATTTATCCCCTTTTTAGGATGAATTCTTGATAGAAATACTAACCATCTTTTATTGCTTAGTTGGGGAAATCTTTGGACTAAAACTTCTTTGCTAGATTGTTCTTCAAGTAAAGGAATATTCACTCCATTAGGTATTAAAGCAATAGGTTGCTTAAATCCTAGCTTACGAATAGATTGTGCTTCTTCATCTGAAGTTGCATGAAAAATGGTCGCATTTTTTAAGTTTCTTTGTTCATATAAAAACCATGCCAACCATTTTTTATGCCAGCTTTGTTTCAATGACCAAGATTCAAGCATTCCTCTAGGAGAAATGATTAGAGGAAGTTTATTACGAACTGCTGCTTGACGAGCATAAAGATTAGGAAACATCCACAGTCCATGATTGTGAATTAAATCGATAGAGGTTGAAGCAAGAGTATGTAAATCATTTTGTAACTTAAAAGAAAATCCTCTTAAACGAGGTATAATCGCCGAAACTGAGTGGCTATGAAAGTTTATAGAGCAATTTACCGGAGTTTGCTTACCTTTATTTGCATAGTTGAGTGTGAGTAAATAACAAGCTAAATCTTCATATAATAAATGTTCGGCAAGGTAGGGAACAGAAATTGCAGGTCCACCAATTTCGCAATTAATACTGGTAACGACTTGAGCGACTCGGAATTTTTTAAGCATAATTTTAATATAAATTTAAACTTTTATTTATGTAGATGTTTGTTACTTTTGATTGTAATAGAATAATAGAATTAATAGAAAGTAAAATACCAATAATAATGAAAAATACAATCACATTGGCTCTGACAAAAAAATTCAATAATATTAGAAACCCGATAATAATATGAATAGAGGATTTTATATAGAAGAAATTTAAAGCATTTCTTTTAAAAAAAATGAACCCCAAAAATAAACCAACTAATCCCGTAGAGGAAACTAACTCAATAAAAATATTTCTAGAGAATGGAGAGGCGATTGTAGCATCATATTTGGTTTTTACAAATTCATAGGCAAGATTACTGTAAGCTCCAAAGCCAAGACCATGAGAAAATGCTAAAGGATGACTCAAAAAAGAATAAATAAAAGCCCCATCTTCAGCATCTGTTGAAGTTGTGTAAAGTAGAGAATCTAGGGTTAATTTGTCAAATAATTTTCCTGCTCTTCTTAAAATAGAAACATCCAAAAAAGATTGAATAGCTGAATATATACTAGGTAATAATAAAATAAGAGCTAAACAAATAACACAAATCAAGTAAATATATAACTGATTTAAACGGCTATGAGTTGGAATATGTTTATAAAAAATTAATATTAAAACGAATGCAGACAATAGAGCAAATTGTCCGCTACCAGAAAAAGTTAAAATAATTGTCAATACAGATATTGGGAAAGAAGTTTTCATGTAATAATCCATCTTTGAAAACCATATTTTTTGAGATGGAAATTGTACAATATAAGAAGACCAAAAAAACTTGAACAAAATTAGAAATACTACGAGTACTGACAGAACTTTTGGTTCAGAAGCAATTGAATTAATCCTCAGAAAGTTTAAACCTAGGAAATTAACAGTTGGAGATACTTCTAAAAAGTTCCTCGTTGTTCTGACAATTGGAATAATATTTATTTTAAAAATTAAATAAATAATTTCTTGAGTTAAACCTAATAGTTCTGCAATACACAGACCCAACACAAAGAAACGAATAGCAATATCTATTCTTTCCCAGCTTTTCAGAATAAGTGAAATATATATTGAAACTGCCATATATACAAGATATTTAGAACCTCTTTTTAAAATAAAACTGTAAATAGTTGAATTATCTTGAATAACAGAATTAGATATCAAAAAACTAGGTTGAATAGTAGTAACTAATAGGGTGTAAGCAATAATTAGTATAATAGGAGATAATAAATAAAAAATAACACGTATTCTTTGTATTCGTATTCTAGAAGATGGAAATAAAATAATATATACCAGTCTTAAAATACATGGAATTATTAACAGCCATTCAAATTGTAATTGAGCCACTCCGAAAGTGGCAGCAACTGCTGTATCAAAAATTTGATATGGTGCAGAAATAAGTAAAAAAATGCAGAGTAAAAAGTCAAAGCTCCATATTTTAGAAGCCCTATTAAAGCAAGAAGAATTATTAAAATAAGAAGATTGACTCATAAAATAAATATTTAATACTAATGTGTATGAAGATGAATAACCTTAGTTATCTTAAAAATCATAAGTGAGTGAACCACTATCTTTAGACTTAGCAAATACTATTTTACGAGTAAGTATGGATTGCCTTAAAATTCGCAGAGCATAGTTAGGTAAATTATCTGCTCGCCATTTTAAACGGATTAATCGATCATAAATATTTGGATTTCCAGATAAAAAATCAATAATTTTTTTACCTTCTGAAGTAATCTCATTAAAATGAGTATGACTTAATTGAGCTTTGTGTAACCTAAAGCAAGCTACCGAAGGTCCGGGTAAAAAGCTAAATTTTGCATCAGCTAATAAAGCTCTGACAAAAAATTCTCTATCTGCGGCAAGACGATACTCTTCATTAAAACCTATAAGTTTTTCATAGATTTCTTTAGTAAATATCGTAGTTTGCTGAGCAAAGCCAATATTTCCTCCACGTACCACAGATATTAATTCTTGAGGCTTTGGAGGTGTGAATGAATACAAGAATCTTCCCTGAAAATCAGTGTAGTCGCAATTTCCATAAACGATTTGTGCATTTTGAGAAATACCTAAAGTTAGTAAACGTGAAGTTGCATCGGGATATAACCAATCATCTGAGTTCAGATAAGCCAGCCAAGATGTTTTACACTCACTAAGACCTATGTTAATAGCTTTGTACATATTTCCAGGTTCACAATACAAAACTTTTACTTGCCATTTCTTACATATATCTAGAGTTCCATCCTTAGAACCACTATCTATTACAATAATATTGATATCAATTTCATTCTGAGATTTTAAGGATAATAAAGTTTGCTCTAGAGTTTTAACGCTATTTAATGTTGGCACCACATAGCTAATTTCCATACAATTAATTGCCTTTAATATGTTGTTGAAAGAGTATTTATTACCAAGCTTTATAACACCTAAATTTTAGATTTATGAATTAGTTAATGACTCATAATAATCTGTAGCAGATGACAATTTGTCTGCATAAAAACAAGAATTAAGAGTTTCTTTTATTTTTAATTTAGCCTCTTCTTTTTTTTTAGATGGAGCGCTTAAACTTAGCTCTCTATCATTAGAAAAAACTTTATTGATATTACTAATTGTGTCAAATATCTTTTTTGTTTCATCTTTAGTCGGCGTAATTGTTACAAAACTAGTACCAAATTTTTGATTCACTTTAGCAATAACTTGACCATAATTGTGTATAACGTCATCAAAGTTTCCAATAATACAATGATTTTTATTTTTTGCAATAATTTTGTAAAAAGAAGTATAGTGCCTCAATGCTTGATCAATAGAAACTGAAGGCTCTCTTAATTTGAGAGAGGTTATACAATCTTTAGGATGACGAATTAGAATTAAAAGAGGGATTTTAAAATTAATAGCTTGATATATTTGTGCCGGAACATGCAGATGGTGAGCAATTTTAAGATTAAGATGATTGCCATGCATATTTTCAAATGCTAATACAGCAAATGTATTTGCTGAACGGGGATAACCTTCAATGACAATATCGGTATCTGGCTTGACTGACAATTTACGATTTAATGCTTTTAAGCCATAGCTAGAATAGAATAATTTAGGATAATTACCAATGAATCGTCTTATTTCCGATCTCAAATGTAGTTTCATCATCATTATAATTAAAAAAATCTTATGTTAGTGTAATGAGTATTTTATTTTTATTTATCTTAATTTATATCATCATAAAAAATATTTTCATTGTTTTTTCTCACATTTTATATGTACAAGTATTCGATATTCATCGTAAATATTTCAGCTTTTATTTTAAAAAAATAAATTATAAAAATGGATAAATTATGCCATAACTTATACGTAAGATATCGGAGCTAAACATATCCAAATTGGTAGGAATAGTCTCAATTTCCTTTAATAATTCTTGTAAATCATACCCCATTGTTGTTAGTCTATCTTGTCCAATCCAATTTAAATAACGCTGACTCCATAGTTTACGGATAGGATTAGCTAAAGTTTGCTTCCATTTGTCTAAAGAATCACAGCTAATAAATTGGTACTGCTTATCTCTGAAAGGGTCACCCATTTTACCTCTTAAGTTAATTTGATTAAAGTTTAATATCACTTCAGGATTAAACTTTAAATCTAAATAGTTAAATAATTTTGATAATTCGATATTTGGTTGATAAATTAAATCCTCATATTGTAGAGTATAAATTTTTTTAGAAAATTTTTCAGAAGCAGTGACAAGATTAGTTAAACCAATGAAAAGGTCTATTTTCCATCCATAAAGATTCCACTTTCCTTTACTTTTACCAAAAGTTTCTATCATGGAAGCGGCTATTGCTAAAGGATTACGCCATAAAAATATAAATTTGGCTTCAGGAAATAAATTAATAATTTCTTCAATTACTAAATGATAACGCGGAGTTTTATCTATAAAATATGTTGTATTTTCAGGAGCGGCTTTAGCATATATTTTAATGATAAAGTCATGTATTTCTTTCAAGTAATCATCTTGCTGGTTAGGTAGATTTTTACAGAAATCTTTAATAGCTTTAGTCATCACATCATGACCGTACTCGGCATAAACTCCTTTTTCTTTGAGTGTATAAAGATAAGGTAATAAAATCCACGGCTCTGCAACTGTTGCAATTTCATCATGAGAAGCTAAAATCCGTTGAAGTAATGTAGAACCAGAACGGGGAAGTGAAAAAATAAATAATGGTTTTAAGATAGAGTTCAAATCAAATTCCTCAGTTTTATCACGATTTTCCAAATAGCTATAGCTATGATTATTTTTTTTAGTACACTTTATTTTGCTTAGTTCAAATATCTTTTTGCAAAGACAAGTTTAATCTTATTTAAAAATTCTATTTACCAAAAGCTATAGAATTAATACCCAATTTATTTTTCACCCAAACAAAACTAATAATATTCCAAACAATCATACTACTTGTCGTCGCAATTGCTGCCCCTTCAATTCCCCATCGAGGTATTAATAAAATATTAAGAATTACATTTAATACAGCACTAGTTCCTATACTTATAGTCGTATAATTTTCGTTTCCAGTCATATTAAGTAATAAAGCGACTGGTCCTACTGCTGCATTAACTAACTGTCCAATACATAAAATTATAAGAGCATTTTTACCTTGCGTAAAATCTGAACCAAATATTAACAATAGCCAGTAAGCAAATATAATTAAAATACTAGTAATAATAAGGGATGCTAGAAAAACAACACGAGAACTTTTCGTAATCATCTTTTGCAACTTTTCGATTTTACCTTCCGCATAAAGAGTTGCAATGTTAGGAGCAAGGATACTATTGGTAGCGGCAAGGACAAAAATAATCAAAGATGATAATCGATTAATAACTGCATAAATACCTACTGATTCAGCACCCTTCATTGCCCCTAGCATCAGCACATCAGTCTGAGAGTTAATAATATTCATCGCGCCGAGAAACATTAGAGGTAATCCACTACTTAACCATTTTTTTACTTGATATTTAGGAACTGCATCTTTAACTAAATTTGGTAAGGATCGATTCAATAAATGCGCCCCAATCAAAAATGTAATACTCATTGCTACAACATACATTCCCATTACCCAAGAAGCATTTAAATCCTCTTTGAGAATCAAATATCCGCTTCCAGTTAAGATAATTAACAACATCGGTGCAATCAACACCTCTGGTAATTGCCCAAGCACTACCTGATGCAGTCCTTGCATCGCTGAGAGTCTGAGATGTGTGAGAGAAGATATAGGTAAGGAAATTAAAGCAATACCAAAAGTTAATAGCATTTGGGAATTGATCTCTAAGTCCGAATTCCAAGCAATACCTCCTGCGATCAAAACTAATCCAATAGAGACTACTAGTACTATCTGATTAGACCAACTTAGAAACCCTCGCATCAAACCCCATTCTGATTGAGTTTGGTATATAGCTACTTCACGTACAATTAGCTGAGACAATCCTAATTTTGCCGGAATACTCAGCAAAGCAACCCAAGTAATAGCATAAGCATAAATGCCAAAACCCTCTGTACCTAACAACCGAGCAAATATTAGACTTTTAACAAAAGTCAAACCCGTACCAGCAATCTTTAATCCGAACGAACCTACCGCACCCTTAATCAAACGACGCTTTAAGCTATCTGCTTTACCCAAATTGATGAATGCAGAAATTCGGTTGAGCATCTTAATTAATAATATTGGAACGATTGGTCATAGTCTTTGAATTTGATAGTCATTTTATGATTGCAAGGAAAAACCCACAACAACTTATATCTGATACTCAACCGCAACCCGCACATAACCCAACTCTTCCAAAGCCTTTATCACCTTCTTCGCGCTTTCCTCCACAGTTTCCTCCCCACTCTCACAAACAACCTCTGGATTCAGAGGAATCTCATAAGGGTCGTCTATACCCGTAAAACCCTTGATTTCTCCGCTTCTCGCTTTAGCATACAACCCCTTGACATCTCGCGCTTCACACAATTCTAAAGGTGCATTCACGTAAACTTCAACAAAATCTTTGTTAATAGCTCGGATTTCATCTCTAATTTCCTGGTAAGGACTAATCATTGCCGCAATTACTACAACTCCATTACGACTGAGTAAGTTAGCTACAAATCCTACCCGACGTACATTGATATCCCGATCTTTTTTGCTAAAACCCAATCCCTGAGACAACCAAGTTCTGATTAAGTCACCATCTAAAACCTCAACTTGACAATTTCGAGCCTTGAGTTCTGCTTCGATACGTCTAGCAATTGTCGTTTTACCCGCACCACTCAAACCTGTCAGCCAAACTGTTACACCTTTATTCTTGATCATTTCACTCCGATTAACAAACTCTAAATTTACTATGAATCCGCTTTGATTTTTAAATCAGTTTTACACTGTAAACTGTAGGGTGTGTGACGCTAGGAGATAATTTGAACGGTTCTATAAGACTTGTAGCTTCACGCACCATATACCTGATTTTAATTAGTAGCCTTATAATAGTCGAGTAAATTAACTTTGCCTGATTTATTAGTTATAAAATTCCTTTCCTCCCCTACTCCCTGCTTGTTTGATCGAGCATTAGAAACAGGGCGTTGGTGCGTGACACGACAAAGCTTATTATTACATTCAACATTTCTCACAGTGTCACACACCCTACAATAAGTCTCGACGTTCAATGAACTTAATTTTATCCTATTACTTATTTGGAAAGAGAAACTAACCGATTAAAACTAAATTTATCACAACTGCTAATTGCTATATATTATGGTAGATGCACTTTTCCCTTACAAAATATCTATCAGGTTATCGCTTGCAACAATATGTCATAGTATTGCTTAGAAATCACTTCGGAAGTGAAATATAACTCTACGTATTTACGCGCAGATTCACCAGTTTTATGTGCCAAAATACTATCCTGACTCAATTGACGGATATACTCTGCTAACCCATGACTATCTCCATTCTCAAAAGTCTCACCGCAATCTCCATCTGCAATCAACTGTTTTAAGTAGGAATGCTCCGGACAGATAACTGCTACTGGTCTTCCTGTCGCTAAAGCAGGATAAAGTTTACTGGGAGCAACTAAATTCTCCATACCCGCATCCACACTTACTAAGGATAAATCGCAAGCTGTCAACGAGTAAGGTAAATCTTGTCGTTGTTGATAAGGAAGGAATAAAAAGTTTTTTAATCCTAATCTTTTTACTTGCTTAATCAGCCGTTCACGTTTTACTCCACCACCTATACATACAAACTGAATAGGCTCATCTTGCAAATATTTAGCAGCCTCTAACATAGTTTGTATATCATGACATCGACCCATGTTGCCTGAGTACATTACTGTAAATTTATTTACCAGTGTGTGTCTTTGAGCGAACCAATTATCTTCTTTGGCAATCGGTACAATCTTTTGGGTATTTGCCCAACTGTGAATCACGGATATTTTATCGGCTACCTCCGGATAATTTGCTACCAGCTGTCGTTTCATTGCAGGGCTAAGAACTATGATTCCGGAGGCTTTTCGCAATACTCTTCTATTCATCGCTTTCCATAATCTAGTTAACCAATGCTTTTTGGGTACTACATCCAGAGCAACAGCAATATCTGGATACAAATCATAGAGTATACAAATATAACTGAGTCCGAATAGGATATGAGCTAAATACCCTAAAACAGGCAAAAATGGAGGGGCTGTAGTTAGCAAAACTGTATTGCGATCGCGAGCAGCAGAAACCAAATACAAAGCTGAGCGCAGGGTAAATAATACTCCATTTACAGCTTTACCGCGTATTCTCTTAGACCAAAGTTGTGTCGTGCGGGAGCGTTTTATTTTCACATTTCCACAAACTTCAACAACAGGAGCATTCTTATTCTCGAAAGCATAAGCAGGTTGTCCGGTAAAAACTTCGATATCTACACCCTGTTTACCTAAATGAGTCACTAATTCCTCAATTAACTGTCCGGTTGGAGCGTAATCTGGGGGGAAAAATTGGGTAATCACAGATAGTTTAATTAACTGTCCAATTTTTATAAAATCCGGCTTTACATCTTGGAGTTGATCATACTTACTTATAATAGGTGTTTTTAACCTTTGAAAAGATTTAGTCATCTTATTCTTTTACCAAAAATTATTGGAAACTTAATTTTAATTTGCCCAAAAAAAACATGATTTATAACAAAGTAACGAAAAATTTTACATATATTTTATTTTCCTATGATTAAATTAATCTATTTTCAAGAATGAAATAATACCTGAGTAATCACTGTAATAAACAAATTGCTTTTATAAATACTAGACAGGATAACCGTGTAAAAATTCGCAAGTACTAAATTTTTCTTTAACTATTTATATATACTGGTTATGAACAATACTTCAGTAAATATACTAATTTTTCCCAAAAGCAGCTATATTTCCTGATATTGTACGGTTAAACAACTGATACTTTTAATATTCTTGAATATTCGTTAAACAGAGTAAAAAAATATCAGCATTGTTCTCATCCCTAGGCTCCGCCTGCAATCCTTTATTCCAAGCCAGAGTCTAGGAACAAGTTATTAATGAATTTTAAACCCGTGCAGACGGGTTTCGTTTGTATAGCTGCGGTTTGAAGCGCTAGATACTATTCCCCGTTCCCTGTTCCCTATAAAATAAATTAAAAATCTACGTAAATTCAAGGGAGTCATTATCTTACAGATAAGGTTACTATTTTGCTTTAAAGCACTCCGAATAGTAGTGTTAATGCTCCCGTATGGTTTAGATTTTTAGTAAGCGTGAAGAAGCAATGGAGACATATTCTTTTAAACCCTCATCTGGTAATCGAGACACAGACTATGCACCTCAGTTGCTACAAGCTCAATCTGTACCTTGGATGGAAGCTGGAGAAGAAGATTGGGATTTGCGTCAATTCTTCACCATTCTGAAGCGACGAAGTTTAGCAATTTTAGGGGTTTCTTGTTTGGTAATGGCTGGTGTTGTGACTTTCACTCTCAATCAAGAACCAGAATATGAAACTAAGTTTCAAATTTTAGCCGAACCTGTAAACAGCGAAGAAAACAAAGTTCCTACACTTCTGGAAGGAAGTTTAACTAAGCCAGGGTTAGATTATGAAACTCAAATTCAGGTATTGAAAAGTCCTGAATTGATGACAGAAATTGTTGAAGAGTTGCGAGCCTCTTATGGAGATATTGACTATAATTCTTTAATCGAATCTTTACGTATTATTCGTTTGGGTGAAACAAAAATTATAGAAGTAGCTTACAAAGATAATGACAAAGTTAAAATTAAATTTGTATTAGATAAAATTGCTCAAGCTTATTTAAAATATAGTTTAGAACACCGTCAAACTAATTTACGTCAAGGTATTAATTTTGTAGAAACCCAATTACCACCAATTCAAGAGCGTGTAAATAAAATTCAGCAACAACTACAATTATTTAGAGAAAAAAACGATTTTCTTCAGCCGGAAACTCAATCAGAGCAAATTGCAAACCAACTAAAAATATTATCCGAAAAACGAGTAGTAGCCAATCAAGAATTAGCAAAAGCTTATTCCTATTTCAATAGCTTACAAACTCAACAAGGAGCATTAGCAGCACTGAATGATGCACCAGTATATCAACAATTGATTATCCAGTTGCGTCAATTAGAAACTCAGATTGCTGATGAATCCACACGTTTTCGCGAAAACAGTATTCCTATTCAAAATCTACAAGAAAAACGCCAAAAACTATTACCTTTACTAAATCAAGAAGCACAACGAGTATTATATATAAAACGCGCTCAAGCAGCTTCCGAATTACAAAATTTACAACAGCAAAGTCAAGCTTTGAGTGGTGCAGAACAACAGTTGAATAAAAAAATTGAGCAATCCCCATCTATTAATCGAAAATACACCGAACTAACTACGGAATTACAAGTAGCAACCGATAGTTTAAATCGTTTTTTAGCTACTCGTGAAAAACTACAAATAGAAGCCGCACAAACACAAATTCCCTGGCAATTAATTCAAGCACCAATTCAACCGCAAATCCCTATATCTCCCAGCATTCCCCGTAATTTAATTTTAGGATTTGTTGCGAGTACTCTTTTAGGAATAGGTAGCGGACTATTAATTGAAAAGCTGGATACTCGATACCATTCCATAGAAGCTTTTAGAGAAAATATTAGATTACCACTTCTAGCAAATATTCCTTTTGAAAAACAGTTATCATACAGTCAAAAACAACTTGCTTCAGAAGAACAGTTTGTTGAAGAAACAGTAAATGTACTTCCTCAAAACAACTCTAATTTTGCCAAAATTGTTCCCCATCGTCAGATAGCTATTGAGCGATATGTTGAATCATCAAGATTTTCAGAAGCATTTCGAGTACTGCATACGAATATTCAATTACTTAGTTCCGATGAAGCGATTAATTCTTTAGTTATTAGTTCTGCGATGTCTGGAGACGGCAAGTCTACCGTTGCATTCCATTTAGCCCAAACCGCTTGTGCAATGGGAAGACGTGTACTATTAGTAGATGCAGATATGCGACGACCTCAAATTCATGATTTAGCTAATTTAAACAATCTGTGGGGATTAAGTAACTTAATTTCCGGAAATATACCCAGAGAAACGGCTATTCGAGAAATATCTTCATTCGGTGGATTATCAGTAATTACCGCAGGACCAATTCCTCCTGATCCTATCAAATTACTTTCTTCACAAAAGATGAAGCAAATCATGGAAGACTTACACTCTACATTTGATTTAGTTATTTATGATACACCTCCTTTAGTAGGATTGGCTGATGCTAATTTACTTGCACCTTACACGAATGGTGTTGTCGTTGTAGCTAGAATACATCAAACAGACCGTTCAGCAATGATGCAAGCCATAGAACATTTAAAAATGGCTCGAACCAATGTTTTAGGTATGGTGATTAATGGAGATAAAGCGACTAAGCCTTATGGATATTATTAAAGGTTAAAGGTTAAAGGTTAAAGGCAAGAGGCAAGAGGCAAGAGGTAAGAGGTAAGAGGTAAAAGGCTGTCTTGGTTTAAGATTGATTTACATTTCTTTATAAGCGCGTTATTTTTTTGTGCCAGCTTACTTATCAATTATCAGTTATCAACCATCAACTATCCACTATCAACTATCCACCATCAACTGTCTTATTTACGCCAATTATTTTCAGCTTGGTTTAAAACATAGGTGGCTACAGTTTGGATTTCTGATTGGCTCAAACGGTCTTTGTAGGCTGACATATTATTTTTACCGTAGGTCACAATATCAGAAATAGCCTCTATAGAATCCATATTATATTTTTTTAAAGCCTTGATTCGTAAATTTTTACCGCGTCGGATGATATTACTACCGTTAAGATGACAGCCAGCACAATTTGCTGCAAATATTTTTGCTCCATCGACTGTATCCGCGAAAGCTGGTTGTTGCAAACCAATTATCAATAAGAAATACATTAACAATAAAAACTTGATCGCAGTTATCATTTTTATCAAAATTAACTTTGAGTTTAGAGGATGTTTTAAAAGTATCTGGCGCTTTATTACCGCTACTACACGCCGCATTGTCCACCTGGGTGGACTAAGCGATTTATAACCCGCAAAGGCGGGTTTTACTTGTGCAGCTGCGACTTACAGTCCTTAAAGCCAAAGTATATAATTTGACTTTTAAAACATCCTCTTAGGTCATGTTTAACTTTATCACTTTTCAATTACCAGTTTCCAACTACTAAAGATATCTTTTCTCACATTTCATGCCTACGTATAATCAACTATATATCCTAAAATAGGAATAAAAATATTACTAAACTAAAAATATAATATTTTAGTCCATTTTAATGGACTTCTGCTATCAGACTGGGACTTGCAGTCCCAGGCGGGTAAAAACGAAGTCAAACAATCAGTAATTATTTTGACGATAAGTTTTGATGGTGCAAGATATGAATCTTGGAATAAATATTTGATTTTTACAACCATTTTCTATCTAAAGGATGTACCACTAGATAAAATGGTACGTCACTATATAGAGGAGACATGATGTCAACAAAAACTTCTAAATTATTTTGCATAGGTATAGAATATGGCTGACAATATTAAAGAGCAAATTAAAACAGATTTACAGCAAGTCAAAGAAACTGGACAACAAAGAATTGATCGAATTCGAGAAATTGTTCGACTTGCCGTTGGTGGAGTAGTTTCTGAATTTAAAGAAGGTTCTGTTGAACTTCGGGTACTTGTCAAAGATGCTGTTTCTGCTGTAGTTGAAAATGTACAAGGCAAAGGTAGTGAAATTAAAGAAGAAGTAACAGCATCTATTGAAGGTGCAGTGGAAGCGATTAATAGTAAACGACGGGAAGCTTTAAGTAAAACTCAAACAGAAGTTAAGCAATTACAAGCTCAATTGGATCAAGAAGAGGATAAAATTCAGCAAGAAGTTGAAGGCATTTTGACAGAAATTCAAGACACAACCCAAGAAAAATCTACTGAAGCTCAAAGCGCAATTAAATCAGCAGTTGAAACCATTAAAAACAGCGAAGAAGTATCTTTATTAAAGAAACGTTATGCTCAGCTACAAGCACAAATAGCTGTTGTTAAAGCTAATTTAGCTGCACGATATGGTGGAGATTCCGTTGATGTACAAACTTATTTGGATGATGCAAAAACCTGGTACGAAAAAACTCGTCCCCAAGCAGGAGAAATGATTTCTCAAGTCAAAGAAAAGCATTCTGAGATGGAAACTAAACTTGGTGAAGCTGGTACATCCTTTGCTAAAAAAGAACGTCAGCTAAAAGAAAAATTAAGAGAGTTACTCTTAACAACTGCTCAGTGGTTAAAAGAAAAATAACTAAAAATTTAATTCCTGTTTGAGGATGAATATTAATGTAGAGACGTAGCAATGCTACGTCTTTTTAATTTACGTTTTTTTATGTATTTTATATTTTACAATTCATCACAAATATAGCAATAATTATGATAAAATCGGGCTTCTTAAAAAACCGACTTCTACAAAAATTGGATAAAGGGTGGACATCATCCACCCTCCTTTATTCAACACAAAATCTTGATTTACGCAGAACAGCAAACTATAAAGTTCCTTCTCGATTAATTTCGTTGCGTTTGGAAATTGCCCATACAGCATGAATGCTTCCGGGAAGCCAACCTAATAAGGTTAGTCCGATATTAATAAATAAAGTAGGACCAACTCCATAAGTTAGGAAAATACCAACGGGAGGTAAAAGTATACCAAGTAAAAGTTTCATGTTTTTCGTGATTATTTGAATTACAATTGATTGATTTGATTCGAGATAAACCAAAATTTACGACTCTATCTAAAGATATATTTTGGTTTAAAGATTAATTAACTACTAATTAGAAGGTAATTCTGCTTTATTGCTTGTTTCAGTACCTTTGAGAAGATTTCTTTCCACAAAGTAGTTACTAATGAAGGTATTTGCGAAAGACAGAATTACTGGCCCAATAAAGAAAGCAATAATTCCTTTGACAGCAAATCCAGGAGTTAAAACAGCCGCTAACCAGAAACAAAGTCCGTTAACTACAAGGGAAAAAGCTCCCAATGTCACCAAGTTTACTGGTAACGAAAGTGTAGATATAACAGGTTTGATTGAACCATTGATTAAACCAATTGCTAAACCAGCAATTAAAGCTGATGGAAAATTAGCAATGTTTACACCAGGGACTACTATATCTACAATTAGTAAACTCAGTGCTGTTGCTAGGGTGGTTAAAAATATTCCCAACATAATCTCTACCTAAAAACAAAAATCGGTTTTTTGAACTCTTATATTATATATGGTGAACAATTTGGTTAACTCTAACCTCTCTAACAAGATAGATTTGGTTTCTGTCAAAAGATAGGTAATTGCTAATTGGTAATTGCTAATTGGTAATTGGGATACTCCCATCTACGGTGAGTGGGAATTGGGAACTAAAAAATTTTGGTTCTTCAGTACATAGTATGCTAAAAATAAAAATTAAAAACTTGAAACTCTGACTGTGATGAACCGAAATTAGCTTTATTAATCGGTTTTAAGAATCAATACTATTTTTTATTCCCTCTTCCCTCTTCCCTTTTTTGACTATTTTTTTAGCATACTAACTACTAATGAGCTAAAATTTTTAACTATTATATTATTAAGTTTAAGCAACTGCTGAGCGTCCTTTCTCTCCATGCAAGTCTATTTGATATCACAATCTGAAGATAAATGAAGCCGACACCTCTATGCGAAACTACTCATTGCCTATTAAAATCTATAAAACCATGAACTTAACGAATCACTGTGAAATTGCAATTAAAAAGTTTGATTCCATTCTTCGATGAAACTGTGTCCAGTTGGGCATTGGAAGCACGGCTGTTACGCTGGTTAACGTTAATCTGGTTATTTGTAGGTTTAGCCGTGTTGTTTTCGGCTTCTTACCCAGCCGCTGACATGAAGTATGGTGACGGGCTTTACTTTTTCAAACGTCAACTGATAACTGTATTCTTAGGTTTAATACTCTTTAACATCATTGTTAATTTACCATTCCGCAAAGTCATCGCGGTGTCCCATTGGTTGCTAATATTGTTTTTGGGGTTCATTTTTATCACTTTAGTTCCAGGTTTGGGAACTAGGGGAGTTTACGGTACAAGTCGTTGGTTATCCATTGGAGGATTCCCCATTCAACCTTCAGAACTGATTAAACCCTTTTTAGTATTGCAAAGTGCGCGAGTTTTTGGACATTGGGAAAGACTCAGTTGGGGAATTCGTATCGCTTGGTTAGTGGTTTTTGGATTCGTATTATTAGGAATTCTCGCACAACCCAACTTGAGTACCACCGCACTTTGTGGTATCACTATTTGGCTAATCGCCCTAGCTAGTGGTTTACCTTACACATATTTAGGAGGTAGTGCTGCTGGTGGAGTCGTATTAGCGCTGTTGAGTGTTACCGTCAATACATATCAATTTAAGCGGATTACCTCTTTTTTGAATCCATGGGCTAAGGATAAAGCTCAAACTACAGGTTATCAATTAATTCAAAGTTTATTAGCAGTAGGTTCTGGTAATACTTGGGGTTCAGGATTTACATTTTCTCAACAAAAGCTTGGTTGGTTACCAATTCAAGATAGCGACTTTATTTTTGCTGTATTTGCTGAAGAATTCGGCTTTGTTGGTAGTGTGTCACTGTTGGGAATGTTAGCTGTATTTGCAACTTTAGGATTAATGGTAGCTCTCAAAGCTAAAAATAGCATACACAGATTATCGGCAATTGGTATTACCACTTTACTTACAGGACAATCATTTATAAATATCGGTGTTGCTACAGGAGTTTTACCCACCACTGGTTTACCTTTACCATTTTTTAGTTACGGTGGAAGTTCAATAATTGCTACATTAGTTGCTACAGCTTTATTAATTCGAGTTGCTAGAGAAAGTAATGAAGCTGAAATCGTTCCATTACGAAGACAGTCTACAAAAATTCGACGTGAATCACGGAATGGGTAATGGGTAATTGGTAATTGGTAATGGGTAATTCAAATCTGTGTAATCCGTGTAATCTTTTTAATCAGTGATTAGAATTGGTAATTGGTAACTATCAACCATCCACCATCAACTATCAACTATCAACGATTCCCTGATATGTCTTGGTTTTTATTCGCAATTTCGACAGCTTTTCTAGAATCAGTCAGAGATATTTTTAATAAAAAGACAATTTCCAGGATAGACGAATACCTGATTACTTTTTCTTTAAACTTATTAACAGCATTATTTTCCTTGCCACTATTATTATTTAACGATATTCCAAATTTAGGAAATAATTTTTGGTATGCTGTAATTGTTATCGGTTTTTTCAACACCATCGCATTCTTACTTTTTTTTAAAGCCATCAGAGCTTCTGATTTATCAATAGTTGCTCCCATAACTACATTTAGTCCGCTGTTACTTTTAATTACATCTCCATTTATTGTCGGTGAATTTCCCAACCCTATCGGCATTTTGGGAATATTTATTATTGTAATTGGTGCTTATGTATTAAAATTTCAAGAGAAAAGTAGAGGATATTTAGTTCCTTTTAAATCATTATTCAAAGAAACTGGGTCAAGATTAATGTTTTTGGTGGTATTAGTCTGGAGTATTACAGCTAATGTTGATAAAATCGGTGTACAAAATTCCTCTCCGATTATCTGGACAATTGCCGGACATTTGAGTGTAGCTCTATTTAGCTTACCAATACTATTTCTTAAATCTAAACCGAATATCCAAAATATTACATCTAATTCGCGAAACTTAATTTTAATTGGTTTAATAAATACCTTCGCGATATTATGTCAAATGACTGCATTACAACTCACTCTTGTATCTTATGTAATTGCAGTCAAACGTACCAGCGCTTTATTTAACGTATTATGGGGTTGGTTAATTTTTAAAGAACAAAGTATTCAAGAAAGAATCGCTGGTTCGATAATTATGATTATTGGAGTTATTGTAATCACCTTATCAAAAATCAGTTGACAGTGGACAGTGGATGGTTGTTGGTGGTTAGTTGATAGTGGTTAGTTGATGGTTGATAGTTGTTAGTTGATGGTGGATGGTGGATAGTTGATAACTGATAACTGTTAACTGATAACTGTTAACTGATAACTGATACCTGTTGTTGCGTTAAAATTGAAGCAGTGCAAGCATTCCCTGTATTATCTACCTCATGGTCGAAACCCTGCAAATTCAACTTTATCAATTAGAGCAATTCACTAACACGCTTGTTTCTAACCAATTAACTCACCTGAGTTTAATAAGCATCGGCATTATTTTTCTGGCTGGATTGCTGACTAGTCTTACTCCTTGTATGCTTTCGATGCTACCGATTACTATTGGTTATATTGGGGGTTATGAAGCGAAAAGTCGTATCCAAGCTGCTGCACAATCTACTTGGTTTGCTTTCGGATTAGCTACTACTTTGGCAGGACTTGGTATTATAGCAGCAACGGTAGGAAAAGTCTACGGTCAAATTGGTATAGGTTTACCGATTATTGTCAGCATCATCGCAATTTTGATGGGATTAAACCTACTTGAAGCAATACCATTACAACTTCCTTCTTGGGGTGGTACAGAATGGATTTCTCAAGAACTACCCCAAGGTGTGAGAGCATATTGTATAGGTTTAAGTTTCGGTTTAGTAGCTTCTCCTTGCAGTACTCCTGTTTTAGCAAGTTTACTGGGATGGGTAGCCAGTACCAAAGATTTAATCTTAGGTGCTGCTTTGCTGCTTTCCTACACCGCTGGTTACGTTACACCGTTAATTTTAGCTGGTACTTTTACTGCTTCAATTAAAAAAATAATCGAAATACGGCGGTTTTCTGGCTGGGTTAATCCCGTCAGCGGTGCTTTATTAGTCGGATTTGGCGTATTTTCATTGATTTCTCGGATTCCCTTGGGAAACTTCTAACAAATTATTATTCCAAAATCTAAAATCTAAAATCTATAATCGAATGGCTTTAGAAAAATCATTAAAAACACCATTAACAGCATTTACGGGTTTTATCCGTAAAGAATTTCTACCCGTACTCACAGATTTAAAGTTAGCGATTATTCTGCTGTTGGCGATCGCCTTATTTAGTATCGCTGGTACGGTGATTGAACAAGGGCAATCTATTGCTTTCTATCAAGAAAATTATCCGGAAAGTCCGGCTTTATTCGGCTTTCTTACTTGGAAAGTTGTAATAATTCTAGGTTTAGATCATGTTTATCGTACTTGGTGGTTTTTAGCGTTATTAATATTTTTCGGTACTAGTTTAATTGCTTGTACCTTCACCCGACAACTTCCAGCGCTCAAAGCTGCACGTCGTTGGAAATTCTATGATAAACCCCAGCGATTTCAAAAGTTAGCCTTAAGTGCAGAATTTGAGATAAATAAAGACAGTAAAGACAATTTAACCTCTATTGAAAATATTACCGAAATTCTTCAACAGCGTCGTTACAAAGTTTTTCCAGAAGATAACAACAAACTTTACGCTCGTAAAGGAATTATTGGTAGAATTGGTCCGATAATAGTTCACATAGGTATTGTAGTTATTTTACTTGGCTCAATTTTAGGTGCAATGACGGGATTTATCGCTCAAGAAATGGTTCCCAGTGGCGAAACATTCCAAATTAAAAATATCATAGATGCTGGACCATGGGCAGCACCACAAGTTACCCAAGATTGGGCTGTAAAAGTAAATCGGTTTTGGATTGATTACACCCCAAGTGGAGGTATCGACCAATTTTACTCGGATATGTCGGTGTTAGATAAACAAGGGAAACAAGTAGACAGCGACACAATTTACGTTAATCATCCCTTACGATACAAAGGAGTTACCCTTTATCAAACAGATTGGGGAATTGCAGCAGTAAAAGTCCGAGTCAACAAAAGCCCGATTTTTCAACTACCAATGGCTCAACTTGACACCAAAGGAAAAGGACGACTTTGGGGAACTTGGATTCCCACCAAACCAGATTTAAGTGAAGGAGTTTCTTTACTAGCCAAAGATTTACAAGGAACCGTAATCATTTATGATGCTCAAGGTAAATTAGTAAATACTGTCCGCGAAGGAATGTCCGCTGAAGTAAATGGTGTTACCTTAAAGGTTTTACAAGTAGTTGGTTCTACGGGGTTACAAATCAAATCTGACCCAGGTATTCCAGTAGTTTACACTGGTTTTGCCATATTAATGATGGGAGTCGTTATGAGTTACTTTTCTCATTCCCAAGTATGGGCATTGCACTCAGAAGGTAATTTGTACATTGGCGGTAAAACTAATCGCGCTCAGGTGGCTTTTGAAGGGGAAATGATCGAGATTTTTGAGCAGATAAATTCTCAATCGACAGATGAATCTACAAAGTCTTTGGTTTCGAGTTTGTAAGTTAACGTGAGTACCCCCGAAGGTTGCGTAGAAGTCGGGTTTTTACGATTAATATTCGTAACACCAGAAAACAGTAATAAAAACCCGACTTCTTACCCCCCGAAAAATTTATTATTTTATTAAACACAATGAAATGTTGTTTTACCGAAAAATTCTTGATACAACCTTTAACCTTTAACCTTTAACCTTTAACCTATAACCTTTAACCTATTTCTGATGCTTAACTTCAACAACGGTATGTACATTACCCCGTGGTGTAAAGTCAGCTTTCACGGTAATTTCTAAAGGGTCGCAGGCTGCCACAATATCATCTAAAATTTGATTGGCTGATTCTTCATGGGAAATATATCTATCCCTATAACTATTAATATAAAGTTTTATTGCCTTCAACTCTACAACCTTCTCATCGGGAACGTAAGTTACATAAATTGTGGCAAAGTCGGGATAACCAGAAAACGGACACTTACAGGTAAATTCCGGCAACGTAATATTAATATTATATTTTCTTCCTATACGCGGATTAGGAAAAGTAATTAAGTTTCCTTCCGTTATCTCGCGCTCGCCATATTTAATTTCAGTATTATTGTTAGTCATTTATTAATAGGTAATAGGTAATTGGTAATAGGTAATTGGTAATTGGGTATTGATTGACAATATCTAATTCTAAACTCTTAACTCCTAACTCCTAACTCCTCACTCTTAACTCCTAACTTCTCACTCTTGTTCCCAATCGGGACAACTTTGATCTTCCCATCCATGAGGATGTATCCCGCAAACTAATAAATTACCGTTGTAAACTTGTCCGTGGTAATTACGACAACCGATGCAAGCAGGGTTTGTTTCTGCTGTTGCTTCAACAGGATAAGGGAAATGACTATTCAAATCATCTCCCAAAACATCTTCAAAATCCCAATAAACTTCCAAAAATGGTTCAGCTAAATCTTGCAAATACTGATCAACTTCAGAAAGTAACGTACTTTGAACTTGCTCGCTAATTTCTTCAGTCAATTCGATAAAAGTATCTACCACTTCTGTCATACCGATAAAAAAGCGTTCCACTTCTTCTGACACTGATTTGATTGCGTCTGAAAAATCTTTTTGCCACTCATCCATAAAAAATAGTCCTCACTTTCTCAATAATAGGACATTTATTTCAACGCTTTGACCAAATAATTCGTAATTCTTAATTCGTAATTAATTCCCGCTCATGTAAGTAGGTCAGCACAGAAAATTATCATTGAGACATGGTAAGAGGGAAGAGGCAAAAGGCTGTCTTGATTTAAGATTGATTCACATTTCTTTATATAGCGTTATGTTTTTGTGCCAGCTTATTTATCAATTACAAATTCTTTTGAGTGCGTATTCCGGAGGGTGCTAATTAACGATTCCAACAACGCCCGCTGTACAACAAGCATTTCAGTAAATACTTGATGCTAAATGGTTTGAAATACTAAAAGTATACCCTTTGAGGATATTTGATAAAAATCATCTGTTAATATCTATTAACAACTTCTAATCATTATCTCGAAAGAGTCCTTAACTATTGATCCCGCTGTAACCGACGCAGCTCTTCTTGCATCCGTCTAACTTGCTCACGTAATTGATCAACATCTTCAGGTGGAGAATCTTTAGAAGTTGGTTGCTCATCATCGCTTAAAATTTCGATTCGGCGGGGTTCTGTTCGGACTGTGGCTTCACCGCTGGCATCGCTCCCTTGGGATTGGGCTTGATTCATCATATCTTCCACAAACCGACGGGCTTCGTCTGTTGTCATTTCGCCCTTTGCGACCATTTCATCTGCCAGTTTTTGCACTTGCGATCGCAATTCCGATAAAGTGCCACCTGCTCTTTCGCTAGCGTAAGAAGCTAACCCAACACCGAGGTAAAAAGCTTTTTTTACAATATCTCCAAAGCCAGGCATTACGGGGGGATACTCCTAAAAACAGGGCAGACCCGGAGACTACGCCTACTGTAAGCATCCCGTATTGCTGCTACCTTCCGGTCCTGACAAGGTTTGGGCGTTGCAGTTGCATAGATCCGAGTCCATTAATAGAATAGCACTAAATTGTTTAAATGCGTAATGGGCAATTGAGATTTTTTAACTATTCAACCACAATTCGCCATTCATATAACTTATAATTCACACACCCATTTTCAACCAAAGGGTCGCGATCGACAATGGCTTGTGCTTCATCCATAGAAGCGGCTTCAAACAGCAACATTCCACCACCGAATTGCGCCCAATAACCTGTTTTTGCTTGATGTCCTTTGTTTTTCAACTCTTTGACATAAGCTTTATGAGCAGGGACATATCTATCAAAAATCGATTTATCTACTTTACCTTCTTCTATCTTTACAAACCACGGCATTTACTTCTATTTCCTCCTATCTCTAATTTAATTATTGGATTTTAACCAGGGAGATTCAGCTAGACTTCAATTTCCTACGGCAATTAAATACCTTCATCGGCTGATATCAATTATATTCTGGAGTTTTGCTGCATTAAACCCAATTACTGCGCTGTTTGTTGCCATTTTTACTCGCAATCTTTATATAACACCGGCTTCTTCTCAATAAAAATACGGATTTCTGTTTTTTCTCGTGATATTAAATACTTTTATCTATCGTTAATTCCACAATAATTTATATCTTTTTTTTTATAAAATAAACTTATATACGTCTAAATACTGTTTTTGCAATTATAAAACTGTAAAAAATAATTGTTGAGCTTAACAAAAATCAAAATATCTATACTTAAATACAAGTTTTTTCAGTCTTCTTAATTGTTGGATTCTGATCAGATGCTGTCCCTCGTTGCCTGTTGGTTTTGTATATTAAAAGCAAAGTATATTTCCGGAACTTTCAAAGCCGAGATGTAGTTATAGGAGCAAAAAAGATACAACAGTGGAGAATAATACTATGACTACTAGCTTTATTGTTCTAAAAAAAGGCGAAACTGGATTAAAAGTAAAAAGATTACAGGAAGTTTTAACAAAATTAAATTTCAATGTCGGTGTGATTGATGGTATTTTTGGTACAAAAACCGAAGCAGCAGTAATTAAATTTCAACAGTTTTATAGTCATCTTCCTAATAATGGAATTGTGGATGGAGAAACTATTTTACAATTAGACGAAGCTGTATGGTTATCGCAACGAGAAACTCTCAGAGAAGGTTCTAG
This sequence comes from Nostocales cyanobacterium 94392, assembly GCA_035285725.1. Taxonomy (GTDB): domain Bacteria; phylum Cyanobacteriota; class Cyanobacteriia; order Cyanobacteriales; family Nostocaceae; genus Rivularia. The sequence goes on from JAYKJL010000007.1 coordinate 48,956, forward strand.
GGGTAATGAAGTTAAGTTATTACAAGGTATGTTGGAGTATAGTAATTTTGGTTCGTTGATTGTAGATGGTGTTTTTGGTGCAAAAACCAAAGCCACTATAATCGATTTCCAAAAAGCCAGAGCACTTAAAGCTGATGGTATTGTCGGACAAAAAACTTGGAGTTCTTTATATTCTTTAGCTCGGCATGATATACCTGACGAAGATAGAATCAAAGCTTTTTTTGGTAGTTAAGTGCACTGGCTTTATTTCAATTTTTAAGATTGAGTCTTATATTCTGTAAATAGTACAATGAAGCATCCTATGAAAAAGATAGCGATTACATCTATTTTGATAGCAACTCCATTATTATGGTTGTTGAATAACCAAGTTTTTGCAAACCCAAAACAACCGATTTCTGAATCTATATATTCTCAAAATACCCAGCCAAAAGATAAATGGCTGCGAATGAGTCAAAAAGACGAAATTGATCAAATAAAATCGCTGATTGATAGTCGTATGGGTGTAGCTGCTCTCAACCAGTTAGCGTTAGAAGGTTTTATTGGTTTTGATTGTAATCGCAGCTTTTATATTAACGAACCTTATGGTGGTTTTCAAACTTTAATGCGGGTGAAATGTAAAACTCCTAGAGGTGCTTCGAGTGCAATTGGTTATAGCGAAATTCGAGTTGTTTTCAATCGCTTTGAAAGCAATATTGAGAATTTTGATATTGAAAGAGTTTCCGAAGAAACTGGTGCTGGAAAGATTAAGTTACCCGATTAATTTTTCCAAAAATCACATTTAAGTCTTAAAATACAACGCTTTTCAAGTCCCAACAGCAAGCTCTAAATATCAACCAACAACTATCAACTATCAACCAACAACTATCAACTATCAACTATCAAAAATAGGTAAATATCATGACAAATTCTAATTTCGTAACACTAAAAAAAGGCTCTAAAGGTGCTGCTGTTACCACATTACAACAACGTTTAAAAACTCTCGGTTATTATTCTGCTAGCATTGATGGTGATTTTGGTGCAAAAACTGAAGCTGCTGTAATTGCTTTTCAAAAGAACAATGCTGTTGCTGTTGATGGTGTTGTCGGAATGGAAACAGAATCAGCTATACAACGGGGTATTTGGGTATCACAAAGACCTATTTTAAAACAAGGTTCCAAAGGTGAAGAAGTTAAAAGATTACAGAGTTTATTACAAAAAACTGAAGAAATTTCACCGCAATTAGAAAAGCCAATAAAGTTAGATGTTGGTGCAATTGATGGGGATTTTGGGGCAAAAACTAAAGCTGCTGTAATTAAATTTCAAAATTATGAAAAGATTACGGCTGATGGAATTGTAGGTCGTAAAACTTGGGATAATTTATCTAGAATACTTACCTTTGACTATTCACCCGAACAAATTGTTCTTAACAACGTTTTTGGATTAGCTTAATTAAAAGTTTATAAAAGAGTTGATAAAATCCAAATAGCGGTTTGTTGCGGGAATTATCAAACATTTGGGAGACGTAGCACTGCTACGTCTCTACATTATTATTTGATTATCTGTGAACAAGTTTACCATTTGGACGTTGAACCATGATTTCTCTTAACCGTCGTTTGGCTTGGGGTTCAATTCCGAAAATACGCACATAATCGTTGTGATGTTCGACTAAACACGCTTCTAATGTTGCGATCGCGTCTGCCATATCTTCTATTTGATGTCCGGCAAAACTCTTCCATGAACCTGTGTAGAATCGACGTTGGTCTACGTATTCTATACCAATATGATTTCCTGATGCCAAAATTTCCCGCATTTGTTCTAAAATTTCTAGTTCTACATGGGCTGTAGATATCCCTGGATTATATTGATTCGCATCTTTTAAGGTACGGTTTTCTCCAGATTGAGAAGCTGTATGGGGAGCAGGGAAAGGAGTCAATGTAGTAGTAGGTGGATAACGGAAAGTTGAATCGCTACTTTGTTTGCTCTCATGTTGAGTAGCTTTTTGTGGGTAATGGAAAGTTGAATCGCTACTTAATTGCTGTTGATGTTGAGTTGTAGCTGGATAACGGAAAGTTGAATCGCTACTTAATTGTTTCTGATGTTGAGTAGGTGGATAACGGAAAGTCGAACCGCTATTTTTTTCATTAGGATTTTGAATTATGGTTTCCATTACTGGCAGCTTGGTTTTGTAGTCGATTCCAGCAACCCTTACATAATCTTGATTATGAGTGACTAGACATCGTTCCAAATCTCCAATAGCATCAGCCATATCATCTATTTCGTGATTTGAAAACCGTTGCCAATCACCCTTGCTAAAGCTGTCTTTATCTGCATATTCTATGCTCAAATGGTTTCCCGATGCTAAAATTTTCTGCATATAGCTGAGTATTTCAGGTCCAACATGGGTAGTTGCAATTTGCATATCTTTCATCATACGTTTTGTACCTTCATTTCCAGATTGATGAGCAGATGGGAGTTGGGGAATTTTTACAGCTTCTGCTTGTGCTTGATAACTGACTCTGGCTTGATAAGTTGGTATTGGTTCCCCGTCAAAATTGGCAGTCGGTCTGGCATGATAAGTAGATATTGGTTCCCCATCAAAATTTGCAGTTGGTCTGGCTTCATAGACGGGTGTTTGTGCAGCTGTTGGGATAAAATGCTTTTGATGCCTTAATGCACCGCGATTATATTCTTCAACCAACCGCGAATCATCGACCGATTTTTGTTCGTTAACCATTAAATTAGCCATTTCCATCAAATCTGATAAACCGAAATTGGGTTTTTTGAATGATGGAACATCGTTGCTGTTAACAACCCGTGAAGATACCTTGTCTATTCCAGCCTTGTGGATAAACTGCTGAATTTGTTGATCGTAAATTCGCGATCGCAATGCACTATAAAAATCAACAGCAGCAAAGGGAAAATTATCTACCAGTTTTTCTATATCTCGCGGTGAAAAACCATCATCGCTAAAAATTCCCCCCACAATCCCAATTTTGTCATCTCTATTGGGTTCCCAATAAAATTTATCCATCCTTCCATCACGAATCAATGGGGCATATAAAGTAGAAAAATCGTTTCCTGTAACAATAATGGGAACGCGATGCAAAGGAGTAGAATCATAACTACCGGGTAACTGTACATCGGTAGGATTATCAGCAATATTCATCAATGTAGCGTTAACCAATTGGGTATTGACCGTGTACTGAGTACCTTCATCAAAACGTCCAGCACCCGCATCCAAATCGTTAATCATCAACACACACATTTTACCGCGCACCTTGATTAATTCCGCAGTTTCCCGATAGCGCAACCGAATCAAACGTGCTGGATCTCCAGCATCGGGACTTTCTAATTCACCACCAGAAATATGAGTAACCTCAACACCCATTTTTTCAAAAACTAATTCACATTGAAAAGATTTTCCTTCACCTTTACGTCCGTGAATACCCAAAATCAAAGGTACTCGTACATTCGGAAGGTCGAGATAGTTTTTAGTAATGTGAACGGCAAGTTTATCTTCAAAACGCGGACAAATATAGTAGCTCATGTAATAAAATCAAAAATTTAACACTATACAACACCATGTTAATTTTTTATGAGTACTATTGTTCATGTATTTTTGTGTGAAAAGGGAGTTAGTTGACAGTTGACAGTTGTTTGTTGATGGTTGTTGGTTGATGGTTGTTGGTTGATATTTATTTCTCCCCATCTCCCCATCCCCCCATCCCCCCATCTCCCCATCTCCCTACTCCCTTTCTGATAATAAATTATCCGAGCATCTTGCCATGGCGATGGGATATATGCTATATACAATAAAGTTTCGGACGTATAGCTCAGTTGGTTAGAGCGCTACGTTGACATCGTAGAGGTCACTGGTTCGAATCCAGTTACGTCCATTTTTTAAAATTAGATTTGATTTTCCTTTATGTGACTTAAAGTTTGTTTTTGCCGCAACGGCAAAGTTATGCCTGAAAATACTAGCGGCAAATTCATGCCTGAAAAATATAGAGAGAAAATTAATTTATTAATCATTTCTATTTTCAGCCTTTGGCTCACAAGCGACTGAGAATAGCTTGAACTTCTTGTTTGTAAAATAGCCGAACTTGTTTGTAACGAAAATAGCCAGGGTTATTAATGAGTTCGCAGACATGAGACTCAGTTGGATATTTTCCTGATTGACACAGTGAGGAGACAGCTTCTTTAATTTCGAGACAACACTGCTCAATAGCAGCTAAATGAAGAATATGTTTATGGTGTCTATGCTTAGCAACAATTTGATTACATAACTCAGGAAAATGACGTGAAAGAAGTCGTCTATTAACTTGTAATTGTTGAGCAATGTCTGTCAGAGTGGGCGATGAATCGGATAACAAAATTGTAGTCAAAGTTCTTTGAATACGCAGACAGCAGCCTTAGAGGAGGCAATTAAGGATTGGTTGAAAAAACAAGAGTCTACATCCAGCGATAAGTCGGCTTGATTGTTCAATTGGTGGTTATAATTTCTGAATGCAATTTCCGTTGCTGTTGAGATAATCTCCCTCTGTATTTCCATTTGATTCAACGGTTAAATTTTTGCCCATTGCTTTCCCAATTAATTCCATAAGGGCTTTTGCTCTGGCTTGGAAGAAGATTTCAAAGTCGTCGCATTGCAAAATATTCAGTTCGATGCAGTGCGATCGCAATATCTCATCCAAGTTGGCAACAGCGGTTCCTTGCTGTTCAAATTCTTTCAAATAAGCCGAAGGTGCTTTACTACCGATTCTTTTATTGGTTTTGGCGCTTAGAGGGGTACGATTAACCAAACAGTTATACATTTTGGAGTCAATTCCTTGTTTACGACACCAAGCAATAGGGAAGATATGGTGTGAATCGATTTGTTCATCAAAATAAACAACATCGTTTATTTCTTCGCCTGTAATCCAATCTACTGCACCTTCTCGACGTAGTAATGCTGCAAAACCTTGATATACTGCACCGAGCCGTTTTCTGACACTAACCAATCGTTGGTAAGAGAAATCCGCTTGGGCAACCCCAAAAGGAACGGGAGCATCATTAACAACCCATGCAGGTACTTCGACAACATCCCTTCCAGCTTGTCCATCATGCCAGCGGGTGTAAATTTCGCCAAACATCCCACACCACAGCCAACGTTCGAGCATACCGCGTACTTTGTAAGACCGAGAACGTTCCCCAAGAATCGTTAATATTGCACTTAAGGCTACTAATTGAATGGGGTAAGCAACATCCTTAGCATCAAAGATTTTTTGGCTGTGTAGAAAACGAGCGGCTTCTTCAAAACCTCGATGAACGCGGTCTGCCCATGATGCATATTCTTCTGTAGCTAGTTTTAATACTTCCGAACGACCGCAAGATACACCAGGTAATTTATCTAAATTCCAACCTTGGTTTGCTGCTTCAATTCTTCGCACATAACCGGCTACTAATGTAACTGCTTGCATAAAATCTGTATTGCGAACATTTCGTAATACTTTGAAAGATTGAAAGCGGGCTTCGCGGCTTTTCCAATCATCTCGAAGGCTAAAATCGCCTACGCAGTAGCTCGAACTCATTAAATCGAAGACATTTAAGTCGCATCCAGCAGTGTTAGTATCTTCAAAAACCTGACATACTGCTTCTTTGGGTAAAGAATCGCGCAGTTGAATTACGGGTATTTGATAATGTTCAAACTTTTTTAGGACTTCTGATTCTAAAGTGTCCAGTAGCTCAAGTTTTTCAGGGTCATACTGCCAATATTTAGAAAATTTACTGCGCCATTCGGAGTAAGAGAATACTTTGGATAATGGGAATAAGAGGTTTTCATATTCATTTTCTGATGTGTAACAGTCAATGAAATCGCTGTTTCTGGTTCGCATAATTTTGGATTCGGGTAATGCGATTATTGCTGATTTGCGGTCTGTTTGTGGTTCAAGGCTTTTTTCAATATCTAGGTAGTACCATTTTTTAGCTAATTTGTGATTTTTTGAGTCTTTAATAGTAACGGCTTGCTCTGATAGCAACACTACAAATAAAGTTGTTAGTCGTTGCTGTCCGTCAAGTATGAGTAAATTTGGTAATTGAGAAGCAGAGTTTTTCACCCCATCAAGCACACGAGGTTTAAATTGTTGATGCTCAATACCTTGTTGCAGCATCATCACTGCACCAACGGGGTAAGCCAGGGATATACTTGCTAGCAAACGCCGCACATGATTATCATCCCAAACCCAATCTCGTTGGAAATCTGGTAATTGAATCCGCCCAACTTTGATGTCTCTCATGAGATCAAACAATGGGTATTTAGTAATGTCAAAGGTTGAGATAGAATCCATTTTTTTGTCGTTATTATCCAAGTGCAGGTTTTCAAAATAATCTGTAAGTCAGCCTAGAAAACCATTGCGGTCAATACAATAGGTTTTTCTAGTAATTGGTAGCGACTAGCGACTAATTTATTCCTGGGGAAAATCTGGGGGTAAATCGATAATTCCTTGGTCAACAAGTTGTTTAAATTGATTAATTACATCAGCTTGCCGTAATATGCGAGTTGCATATTTTGGTCTGTAGTGAAAATCTTTGCCCCAGTCTTTTACTGTTGTGGGACTTGTACCTGTAACTTTAGCAATGGCGTTTATGCAAGCTTTACGATAATTTCGTTCTGGTTCGTGAGTCACCCAACGACGACAATATTCCATCGGTTCAAGGGGCAACTGACGGATAATATCAATTCGATGTTTGTTATGGAGTGAGTCAGATGATCGCTTTAGTCAGTACGGGAAGTTAGCCCCAGCTTCTAAGGCTGATTTTGCCTTTGTGCAGCATATGCTGCATCACCTAGATGAGAACGGCATTATGGCGGTGGTGTTGCCCCACGGGGTTTTGTTTCGAGGAGGGGCGGAGGGGCATATTCGCCAGTATCTAATCAAGGAACGGAATTGGTTGGATGCGGTGATTGGGTTGCCTGCGAATATTTTTTATGGAACGAGTATCCCGACTTGCATTCTGGTGTTGAAGAAGTGCCGGGAATCTCCTGAAGATGTTTTGTTTATTGATGCCAGTGCCTATTTTGAGAAGGCGAAGAATCAGAACTATTTGCGGGATGAGGATGTTGAAAAAATTATTTCCACTTATCGCCAAAGGATAGAGGAAGAGAAGTATAGCTATCGCGCACCGTTAGCGGAGATTGCCGAGAATGATTTTAATTTAAATATTCCCCGTTATGTGGATACGTTTGAGGAAGAGGAGGAGATTGATCTGGCGGCTGTAGCGGCAAAATTGAGGCAGTGCGATCGGGATATGGTGGGGATTGATCAGACGATTAAGGCTTTTTGTGATGAGTTGGGGATTGATGCGCCGCTATGAGTAAGAAGATAAATAAAAATGTTCCTAAGTTGAGATTTCCTGAATTTGAAGGTGACTGGGGAAAGAAGTCACTGCAAGAAATTTCAGTTAATGGTTTTTCAAATGGTGTTTTCAATGATCCTCAAAAGGTGGGTAGTGGTTATCGCTTAATTAATGTTAAGGATATGTATAGTGGCGATTCAATTGATGTTGAGTCCTTAACTAAATTAGAATTAGATGAAAAAGAATTCTTAAAAAATAAAGCTGAATATGGAGACATTTTTTTTACTCGCTCATCTTTAGTTAAAGAAGGTATTGCATACTCAAATGTTCTTTTAGAGAAAGCAGAAGATATTACTTATGATGGACACTTAATTAAATTAAGTCCAAATCAAAGCAGTTATTTACCTGAGCTTATAGCTCTAGTTTTAAAAACTGACACCTCAAGAAGACAATTTGTTGCTCGTGGCAAGACGGGAACAATGACTACAATTGGTCAAGACGATGTTGCTACAGTAAAAATATTTTGTCCATCATTAAAAGAACAAGAAAAGATTGCTAGTTTTTTTGGGTCTGTCGATCGCCGTCTAACCCAACTCCGCCGCAAACAGGAACTCTTGCAGACCTACAAACGCGGCGTAATGCAGAAAATCTTTTCTCAAGAGATTCGGTTTAAGCGCGATGACGGGAAGCCGTTTCCTGATTGGCAAAAAAAGAAGCTTGGGGAAATCGCAAGTAGGCAAGTCAAAAAAAACCTTGACAAATCAATCACTAGAGTTTTAACAAACTCTGCTGTACAAGGTGTTGTAGATCAACAAGACTATTTTGACAAAGATATTGCCAATGCTGACAACTTGGCAGGCTATTACATCATAGAAAAAGGTGATTATGTCTACAACCCAAGAATTTCTACAAGCGCACCAGTTGGACCAATTCATAAAAACAAAATTGGCTTGGGTGTAATGTCTCCACTCTATACAGTTTTTCGCTTCAAGACTGAAGAAGATGCTTTTTATGAACAGTTATTTAAAACATCGGTTTGGCACAAATATATGTGCAGTGTTGCGAATTACGGAGCAAGATATGATCGAATGAATATAACAACATCCGATTTTATGGCTTTACCTCTGCCTTATCCCATTTCAGAGGAACAAGAAAAAATCGTTGATTTTTTGACGGCGATCGATCGCAAAATCGAAACCCTCTCCCGCCAAATTGAACAAACAGAAAAATTCAAAAAATGCTTACTCCAAAAACTATTTGTTTGAAAAAGGTAACAGCGAATAAAATAAAATTATTACCCATTACCTAATAGAAAATATGGAGATTTAAACAATGCTAAACTTGCAAATTACCAAAGAACAAGTATTTAGTTTACTTGAACAATTATCTTGGACAGAACAACAGGAGATTTTGCAATATCTGAGTCAAAAAATCAATAGTCAACCAGTTGATAGTCAATCTAATCCTGATCATGCTTCAGAGCATCCCATTAACCAACTCTCAGGGAAAATTACAGCTTTTCAAGGGGTTAATGCTTTAGCTTGGCAAGAGCAAATTCGGAGTGAGTGGGATGAAACTGGATTATCTCATTGATACTAATATTTTGATCTCATTGTTCAATCAAGAATTAACCCAACCCATACCCAATGGTAACATAGGTTATTCTGTCATCACAAGTATTGAGATTTTATCTTTTAAGGGTTTATCTTCGCAGGAAGATAATTTAATTCGCTCAACTCTAAAAACTCTTATCGAAGTATCTCTAGATACGACTATTTCCGAAAAAACAATTCAATTAAGGCGAAAATATAGCTTAAAGATGCCTGATGCTGTTATTCTTGCCAGTGCTTGGGAGTGTGCAGCAGTGTTGATTACCAATGATAAGCAGTTATCCAAAATCAGCGAAGTACAGGTTCTTTCTTTACCAACAAAAAATTAGGGAACAGCGAATAAAATAAAAGTATTACCAATTACCAAAAAAATGATCGCAGGCAAAGACAAACCCACAAACTTAACCCCCGAAGAATACTTTGCTTGGGAAGAACAGCAACTAGAAAAACACGAACTGATCAACGGTCAAGTTTACGCCATGAGTGGCGGTAGTAAAAACCATAGTAGTAAAAACCATAGCTTACTTGCTGCCAGATTCATTACATTGTTTAGTAATCATTTAGAAGGGAGTGACTGCGACACCGCGACTTCAGACCTGAGAGTTAATATTGTCGGTACAAATAACTATACCCATCCAGATGTTAGCGTCACCTGCGACGATCGCGATAAAACCACCACCCAATACATTACATACCCCTGCTTAATCGTCGAAGTCCTCTCCGCCAGCACCGAAGCCTACGACAGAGGCGGCAAATTCCGAATGTACCGCAACAATCCAGCCTTACAAGATTATTTATTAGTAAGTTCCACCAGCATCGAAATCGACCTATATCACAAAAACGACGCAGGCGACTGGTTGATTATCAACTACAAAGCAGGCGATACAATCGAACTCAAAAGCATTAACCTCAATTTTCCCATTGAACAAGTCTATCGCGGTTTAACCCTCACCCCAGAAACCCCAATAGACATCATTAGGGAATAGGTAGTAGGTAATATTTTTATCCCATTCCCCATTCCCCTATGCCCCAAACCGAAGCCGAACTTGAACAAAAACTGATTGAACGTCTAACAGGATTAAGCTACGAACCTGTCACCCTTCGCAATGCCGAAAATTTCAAAGCGAACCTGAAAGCCCAACTGGAAAAACATAACCACATCAAACTTAGCGACACAGAGTTTAAAAGCATCCTCAACCACCTCGACAAAGGTAACGTCTTCGATCGCGCCAAACGC
>JAYKJL010000008.1:0-15210 GCA_035285725.1 Nostocales cyanobacterium 94392
ATTCCGCTTATTTCAACTGTTCCTAATTTGTTTGTAGCGTCGGTTATTTCTATGATTTGACCGGGTATTCCTAGACACATTTTAAAATATTAAGTCGTAATTGTTAAGCTAATTAAATAGTTTGAGAGAGGAAATAGGGAACAGTCAACATAATTCCCTTTTAATAAATTGTGCTGCTGCAATTACTGCTTGTCCGAAAGATAATCCACCGTCGTTACAAGGAACTAAACTGTGAGTAAGTACGCTTATTCCTGATGTTTTTAAACGGTTGGTTACTTGTTCTAATAAAATACGATTTTGAAATACTCCTCCGGTAAGAACTACGTGGTTGATTGAGTGTCGTTTACGTAAAGTATTTACTGTTTCGACAATTGCGATCGCAAATCCCACATGAAATTTTGCAGCGATGATTTTTGCGGAAGTTTGCTGTTGTAGATCATCTAACAGTCCTTTCCACATGGGACATGGGTCTATATAATATATGCTATCTAAAAAGTTTATTTTAAAGGGATAAGTTAGTGTTTCTTTATGTTGATTTAATAGTTTTTCATCAACTAAGGCTTCCATTTCAATTGCTGCTTGCCCTTCATAACTACATTTTTCTCGGCAAATTCCGATTGCGGCTGCGACTGCATCAAATAATCTACCTGTAGATGATGTTAAAGGGCTATTTAATAAGTTTTCACTGAGTTTATTTAAAAATATAAGTGGTTTTTGTTCCAAGTATTTGAGAAGTTCTAAACTTTCATAATTTTGTTTAATTTCTGCCCAATTAAAGCTGGATATTAATTGAGAGTAGGTATTACGCCACGGTTGATAAGCTGCTTGTTTGCCACCTATTAAGGGAACTGGTTTGAGTGTAGCTAGTCTGGTAAATTGACGATAATCGGCTAATAAAAATTCTCCTCCCCAAAGGGTATTATCTTCACCGTAACCCAAACCGTCTAAAGCAATACCTAAAACAGGTTTAGAATCTAACTCTAAATTATTTTCTGCCATACAACCGGCTATATGAGCATGATGATGCTGGATATTATATAGTTCTATTTGATTTGCAACTGCTAATTCTTTACCAAGTTTGGTTGATAAATATTCTGGATGTTTGTCTACAGCAACAGCTTCTGGTTGATGATTAAATAAGTTTAAATATAAATTTAACGTATCTTGATAGCTTTGAAAAACCGCAGTTTTTTTTAAGTTTCCTAAATGTTGAGATAAAATGGCTTTTCCATCTCGTAATAAACAAAAAGTATTTTTTAACTCGCTACCCATTGCTAAAATTTGCGGAACATTTTCAAATCCTGACGGTAAATTTATTGGTGCTGGTGCGTATCCTCTAGCACGACGAATTATTTGTAATTTCTCTCCGACAATTCTTACTACTGAATCATCTACTCGATTAATAATGTCTCTATTATGTAATAACAAATAATCAGCTATCTTACTTAATTTTTCTTGTGCTTCACGATTATTAATACATTGTGGTTCATCAGCAAGATTACCGCTAGTTAATACAATTGGACGATTCATCCTCCTCAGAATTAAATGATGTAAAGGTGTATAAGGTAGCATGAATCCCAAAGTATTTTGTCCTGGTGCTACTGAGGGTGAGAGGGGGGGATAGGGGGATGGGGGGATAAGGAGATGGGGAGAATTAATTAGAACAATTGGTGCAACAGTGCTTTCAAGTAATTCTTTTTCCTTGGGGGTTGGTTGACAATATTGTTCGATTACTTCTATATCTCTTGCCATTAAAGCAAAGGGTTTATCGTTACGTTGCTTTCGCGATCGCAGTTTTTCGACTGCTGCATGATTAGTCGCGTCACAAGCAAGATGAATTCCACCCAACCCTTTGATTGCAACTATTTCACCTTTTTGCAATAAACTACACACAGCATCAACATCATCCAACATAGAAAACATCGCAGCAGTGACAGGTTTTCCATCACTACGTTCCAACCATACTTGAGGTCCGCAAGTATAGCAAGCTACTGGTTGGGCATGAAAGCGACGGTTTTCGATATCTGCGTATTCCTGACTGCATTGAGGACACATTTTAAAATCCTTCATAGTAGTGCTTTGACGGTCATAAGGAATAGCGTTAATGATACTAAATCGTGGTCCGCAATGAGTACAGTTTGTAAAAGGATAGCGATAGTAACGACTCAGAGGATCGAAAATTTCTTGTTTGCAATCGGAACAAGTTGCAGCATCGGGGACAATTTGTGTTTTGATTGCACTATTAATACTATGAGAAATTACAAAATCATTAAATATCAACTCTGTTTGAGAACAAGTTCGGGTTAAGCGTTCAATATTAGCTAGGGTAGGAGATTCTTGCTGTATTCTATTAACAAATTCATCTATAGATTCTTGAGTACCAGATACTCTAATTAATACACCTTCACCGTTGTTACAAACATCACCATTTAATTTTAAATCTTTAGCAATACGATAAACTGTAGGACGAAATCCTACTCCTTGAACGGTACCATAAATCCTAATTTCTTCGGTGTACATCAATTTTTGACTGTTGATGGTTAAAAATTACCCATTACCCATTACCAATTACTTCATATCTTGCACCATAAAAAGTTATCGTCAAAATAATTACTAATTGTTTGACTTAATTCTTACCCGCCTGGGATTGCAAATCCCAGTCTGATAGCAAAAGTCCATTAAAATGGACTAAAGATATTACAGGTTTACGTTAGTTATATTCAGGAAAGCCGCTCACGGAACCGCACTCCCCTAGGGTGAATGCCACAATAACCCGTTGGTGCGTGACACTACAAACTTTATTTTTACGTTCAAGATTGTTCAAAGCGTCACACACCCTACAATCTAATTTCTTCAGTTTACATTAATTTTTGACTGTTGATGGTTAAAAATTACCAATTACCAATTACCCATTACCCATTACCTATTCCCTTAATTACAAATTAAGTTTCCATAACAAAACTCTATTATTTCCAGAATCAGCTATAACTGCTGTATTATTATTTACATTAATCCCATAAGACCAATTTAAGCTGTTACGAGTTGGTAAACCATAATCGCGATTTTCTCCTTTACTTTGAAAATCATTTTGTCCTATTACCTTTGCAGCATCTATACCCTGTAGCGATAAAATTGATTGTGGTTTTTCCCATACTAATAACCGAGAATTAGCTGTATCAGTAACTAATAACCAATCTTGTGTCGCAGCCACACCATAAGGCATACTTAAACTATTAGCTTGAGGAAAATAAACTCCCCGGTTCATTTCTACTAAATTAAAACTTTTTTGCCCGATAACTACCTGACAAGGTGTATTATTTTCTGTAGGTATTCCTTGCCAAATCATCACCCGATTATTACCTGCATCGGTGACAACTAAATTATTATCCCAAACAGTAATATCGTGACACCAACGCATAGTAGAAGCTGTCGGACTACCACCACCATTTTCATCACGGGATTGCATATCTGGTTGTCCTAAAACGACATCCGCAGGTTGTCCATTTTCTGAAGGTAACTGATTCCAAATCAACAAACGACGATTTCCTGTATCAGCAACAAATAGCTTCCCTTGATAATAGAAAACTCCGTAACACCAGTTTAAAGTATTTGCCGCAGCAGTCATACTTCCACGATTAGGTTGATTGTGATTAAAATCAACTTGTCCTAATACTAAATCTGCTGGAACATTAGTATCTTCTGGTAAATTTTGCCATATTAAAATACGATGATTCCAAGCATCAGCAACAACCAATCCTTCACCACAATTACAGATTCCCGTAGGAACATTGAAGGTGTTTCTTCCTGGTTTACCTTTAGCATTTTGTCCTTCTGAATTAAAGTTAGGTTGTCCAATTATCCAGTCAGCAGGTTGACTATCTGTAATCGGTAAATTTCGCCATCCTAATAATCGATGATGTCCTGTATCTGATACCCATAAAGGACCAGTTTCTGATATTAAACAAGCACTACGAGGACCAAACATTTCGATTTTACTTGGTGCCAGAGGTACAGCTAATTCACCTGTTTCTAAAGTTTTTCCTAAAATAACTTCTGCATTTTCTTTAAAGATTTTTGACATTGAATAAACAGGGAACAGGGAACAGTTATCAGTTATCAGTTATCAGTTACCAACTAACCACTATCAACTATCAACTAACCATTATCAACTATCAACTTACCTTCATTTCATTTTCAAATCTTTGAGTAAAAACGGCATAAATATACCTCCAATAAAACTGGATATGACTACTGGTACCCAAAAAGGCATTGTTGTTTGTGCAAGTAGAAATAATAGTAAGAAAGTTATACTAATACCAATTGAAGTTTGTCTTACATAATGCATATTATCCCGTATTAACTTTCCTTTGAAAAACAATTTGGCAGAAAACCAACCGATTTCTAACATAATTTCTCCAAATTAATAATTGACTACAAATAAACATTACTATCTAACAATATCAGGACTTACGCAATTGTCACAATCGGTGGTTGGTGCGTGACGCTACAAGTCTTATCGCTGCGTTCAAATTTTTGCGAAGCGTCACAGCAACGGCAATAATGCGGGAGGAAAATGCACACCGCATTTTGCCTCTCCTACAAGAAAATGTGCCGGTTGCGTAAGTCCTAAATATATAAACCCCCCCTATTCCCTATTCCCTATTCCCTATTCAATTATTCAATAAATTTAATACTATTAATCCTAAAATTGCACCGGGAATAACACCAGCAGGACCAAATAATCCACCTAAAATAGCTGCAAAGTTATATCCTAATTCTTCTCCTGCTAAAAGCATTCCCCCAATTGCACCACCAATCATTGATACAACTGTTGCGACAATAAACCAGATAAAACCTGTCAGCAAATTTAAGTCACCAGCCATTAAACTAGTTACCATTCCGCTCAAGTCGTAATTCGTTAAAATATCTGTCATTTTTCAATCCCCAATTCTTCTAATACTTGAGATACAGCTTTTGCTTGTTCAATCTGTCCATACTCGGTAAATATTTCCAGAGCTTTTTGATAGTAATCACGCGCTTTTAAAAGATTTTCCTGATTACCAGCTTCCGGTCGATGCAGTTTATCTGGTAAGTTAATTAAAGCGTTAGCTTTATTGGCAATCGTGTTGGCGTATTCGATGGGTGTATTTTTCGGATTCCGTACTTTTAATGCTTCGTCATAAGCTATTACAGCCCGTGAATTGTTCTCGAAGGGATGAGAAGATGGTAAATATTGCAGTGCGTTACCTAGATTATTTTGCAACATTGCATATTCGCTAGGATGCTCAATCAAATTAATTCGCTTTAAGGCTACTTCAAATGATTGTACTGCTAAACCTTCAAATAAGTATTGTTTTTGGGAACCCGTAGACATTGATAAATACGCGATCGCAATATTGTTGTGTAATATTGCATATTCCTGTGGGTGCTTATCCCAGTCAAAAACCTGTAAAGCTTCCTGGTAAGCTTGAATGCTATCTGTCATCTGTGCCAGATTAAATGACCCTAATGATTGTAACACCAAGCCTAAATTCATCTGTGCTTCTGCTGTCTCTTCTGCTGAGGCTAATTGTTTGAGTATCGGTAAGGCTTGTTCGTATGCGGTTTTCGCGCTTAAAAGCAATTCCACATTGTCTTCCGGAATAGCCTGTAACACTCCACCCTTACCCACTTTGATCCGAGCTTTATACAAGGGTAAATCCTCACTGCATAACTCTTGTGCTTTGTCATACAGCTTAAGTGCATTGTACAAATCTTCGGTAGTTTTAGGCTTTTTTACAAAACCTTGTGCTACCTCAATTAGCATCTCTATTTTTTCTTGTACTGTAGCGTTGGTATCAGCAATTGCTTTTATTGCTGCTTTCACACTAATATCTGTAATACTATTTTTCATTACTATCTAATTCGATAGAGTTGAACAATTATTGTTATGAGTAGGGTTGGGAGGGTTGGGAATTTATTTATATTTTATTTGACAAAGATAATTATTTTTGTCTATTTACTTATATCTGATAACAGACTCTAAAAGATGCTTATTTATAACATCTTTTGATGAGGTTTTAGTTTAATGTTTCGCTCAAATATTTTTTGATGCAAATCTCTGCTACACGAACTTTTTTACTCAGATTATTGCTTAATATGCTTGCCTGTCACAATTAAACAGGAATAGCCGCGATTGTCACAATACTCGGATGGTGCGTGACACCAAAAACCTGATTATTCCGTTAAAAATCAATCAAAGTCTCACAGCACCCTACGGGCAAAATGTGCCAGTTGCGTAAGTCCTATTAAATCTATTCAAAATTTATTCAAATGTATAGGACTTTATTCATTATATTATATGATAGAAATAACTAATGTGAACAATAATTAGGTTAACTCATATCTTACACCAGGCGACTGGAAGTCACGGCTACACAGACAAAACCCGCCTACGCGGGCTGAAACCCTTGTTTTCCCGTGAGTCCGCGCAGGCGTACTTAGTTTGTATAGCCACGATTTCTAATCGCTAGGGTTTGGTGCAAGATGTCAGTTAAAAATCTGGATGTTACTGAATGCTCAGTCTCCCGAAGATTAATCAGAGCTAGAACCTATGGAAGTCCTTTTCCAGTTTAAAGGGTAGGAAGGAAAATTTAAGGTCAGATGTTAAAACCTAAATGTTAATTGCTAATTACTTGACTGATAATTGATAAATGGCTAATTTATTATGGTTACAAGGTGGTGCTTGTAGTGGCAACACCATGTCGTTAGTCTATTCTCTAGAAAACACTTTTTTATCCAAAAAAATACTGAAGTTATGTTTATGATTTTGGATATTATTCATCAACAGTTGAGCGTCAAATTATATTGAACATTGTGAAATTCGCTTAGGTGAAACCATTGTTAATTTTTCTGACTAAAATACTCTTAGCCATGTCTGTACCCAAACCGATACGTTGATTTTGTAAAACAACGATGACAGAACCAGTTGTAGTACGACTGATTACCTGAATTTCTGCTCCAGGAATTAAGCCCATATTTCGCAAATCTTCAACGCAGTCTATCGAAAGTAGTTCTACAATCGCGATCGTATCACCCGCTCTAGCCTCAGAAAGAGGGATAATCTCATCAGAATCTAAAAAATCCGGCAAGCTCGAATTCTGATTCAACTCTCCAGGGGAATTTCCACAAAAAAATTTAAATTTGTGCCATTGCTGATATTCTGATTTTTCCGGACTTTTCTGCAAATTATCATCACTCTGCAAAATTTACCCCCTTATTGACTAGATATATTAATAATGACTTTAGTTATCATCCTAGTGGTCTATCCCCTTAGTAAGGTAGATTTTCTACAACCATTGGCTCCAACTAATGCTGTAGTTTTTCCCTTGGGTACTGTCAACAAATACGGTAGGACATACCGAACTTCAAGCTTGTGGAGAAGCAGTAAGACTCGTTGGTACTTGTGCCAAAAAGCGTGTTTCTGAGAAGCAAGAATCGAACGCTAACCGCAAAGCGGTGTAGCGGTGAGAGTGTTAATTATCTCCTAACTTCACCCATTCTTCAGGAAGCATATTGGCAATCAACTCGAAACCACCTTTACCATCAGGTTTAACTATATAAGCCATACCCTGCGGATCTGGATAAATCCCTGTTGCGGCTTCAAACAAGTCATCATGACCGACAATTACAGTATTAGTCGCTTTTGCCGGTACAGTTGTTAACATCGGTGTTAGCTGAGCCTTCATTTGAGCCGTTTGTTCGGGTGTGTAGTCTTCTGCTTTGGGAAAGTTGAGGTCGGCATTTTTTTCGTATTTACCAAAGGCTAAGTCTGCGGTCTGCCAAGCCCGACAATACTGACTAGAAATCACTTTATCAAAGGGAATGGTATACTTGCGAAACCCTTCCCCAATAGTTCTAGCTTGTTTCCATCCTGCTTCACTCAGCATCCGTTGAGTTGAACAATCACCCATCACCGCTTTTACTTGGTCAGCATAGTCTTTTTCAGTTTGGGTATGACGAAAATAAATTACATGACCACCTTGTTTTAAAGCATTCAGAAGGGCTTGACCACTGAGTTTATCCTGAAAATCCGCATTGGCTTTTTCTCCCTCACTCATTTTTTCCTCACTTGCGACAGATTGAGCAGTGGTTTCAGGAATATTGATGTTATCACTTGTTGGTTCACTAG
This sequence comes from Nostocales cyanobacterium 94392, assembly GCA_035285725.1. Classification (GTDB taxonomy): domain Bacteria; phylum Cyanobacteriota; class Cyanobacteriia; order Cyanobacteriales; family Nostocaceae; genus Rivularia. The sequence continues at coordinate 8,171 of JAYKJL010000008.1, forward strand.
GAGTAGAATTACATCCAGCCAGAAGCGCGATCGCAGCGATAATAGATCCACTTACAAGGGCATGATACTTCGATTGTAGCGATTTCAACATTTTATTTTTGGGACATATTGAGAATATTTATTAATAATACGATAAACAGCGATTTTTATCATTACCAAATTTAACAATTGTAGGACTTACGCAACTGGCACATTTTTTTGTAGGGTGCTGTGACACTTTGATTGATTTTTAACGGAATAATCAGGTTTTTGATGTCACGCACCATCCGAGTCTTGTGACAATCGCGGCTATTCCTGAATTGAAAAATTTGGTTTCCAATAGTTAAAGAATTATTAGAAACATATTTTAGTAATGAAAAAATAATTTACCTAGCAATTGATAGAACAAATTGGAGTCGCATAAATTTATTTATGGTTAGTATTATTTGGGATAAAAGCGATGCAGCGCGGTGTTGCTTGAAATAGTTTCCGAGTCTTCCGCTTATTACAGATTACTTCTTCCCATCATAAGATTCTTTATTATGTAATCTCAAATACTAGATTATAGCTAGTCTTTTAGCGAGAAGGGGGTAAAACCTGAATTTTTCGTGGGTAAAGAAGTCGGGTTTTTATGAGTATTATAAGCTTGTTATGGATATTGCTCCTAAAAACCCGACTTCTGTGAGATTGTTAACTGTTCACTGATAACTGATAGTGGGTACTCACAGATGCATATTTTGATAACAATAAAACCGATAATAGTAAGGTTGATGCAATTAATCTCGACGAGTGGCGATCGCTAAAGATGCACCCTTCACCCGTCGGACTTTATCCATCACCTCAACAATTTTGCCGTGATTCACCCCTTCATCAGCATTTAACACCACCATTAAAGGTTGTTCGGGTTTGACTTGTTCTTTCACCCCCGCTTCTAACCCTTCCAAAGTAATCGGCTGCTTGTTCAAAAATAAATTTCCAGTCTTGTCTACTGTCAAGGTAACTCTTGCTGGTTCAGCGGCTTGTTTTGCAGTGGATGCTTGGGGTAAATTTACTGGTAATCCTTCTTGACGAGTTAAAAACAACGTTGACATTATAAAAAATGTCAAAATCGCAAATATCACATCTATCATTGGGACGATATTAATTTGCGCTGGTACATCCGGTTCATCAGGTAGACGCATAATCTTTTATTCCTCTTTCGTAACGACGACGGTAAAGCAATTCTAACTCCCCACCGTATTCTTGAATCAATGCCATTTGTCTTTGATACATTGCTCGAAAGGTATTGGCAAATAAAAGCGTGAAAATTGCTACAATCAATCCCGCAGCAGTGGAAACCAGTGCTTCACTAATACCACCAGTTACATTCGCTGTTTGAGAACCACCCACATCACCAAGATTTAAAGAAGCAAACGAAGCAATTAGTCCTAATACTGTACCAAGAAGACCTAATAACGGTGCCAGAGAGATTATAGTATCAAATATATTTTGAAAGCGTTTGAGCAAAGGAATCTCCGCTTGTGCTTCACTTTCCAATGCTAAACGAAACTCTTCGGGAGTCGGTTCTTCTAACTCCAAAGCTGTCAGAAACATCCGAGCAATAGGTAAATCTGCATTCTTTCTCAATCCATCAATTGCAGCGACGACATTATTCCGACGATAGAGATTTAAGACATCTCGTACTACTTTAGTTTGACGATTATTTATTTTCAGCCAAAACCTGATTCTTTCCACAATCAGCGCTAATGCCAATATTGAAAAACCCAGCAACGGTATCATGACAACACCACCTGCCGAGAATAGATTCTGTATTCCCATGTATAGCTCTCAAGTGCATTAATAAAAGTCACTACTACCGTCAAAAGGCGCAGATGACAGAACTTATCAAATCAACTTATAACAGATGACAATAAATGTCAATCTATTTGAAGTGTTAAAAATCAACCGTAAATTGAGTCTCAAGGTATTTTTACTTTCTAAAAAAACGTGCTATATGAAAACAATGATTAATCTTTTGGACGTTCAATAATATATAGATATCAAAATGTTGAGCGCTTTTATTCTGACAATGGTATTTGCGATGACAATGTAATTTGAACTTGAAGTTAAAGGTATATTTAATCCGATAATTGCAACAAATTATTAAGTAATAATTGAAAAAGTTGATTGACTTTTATGATTAATTATTCTAAAATTTGAAGCTAATGCAAAAGTATATCAATTATTAATAGATTTTAACCATGAGCTTTGCAAATACAGTGCTACAACAGCGAGAGAGAGAATCAAAAGCTCTACGATTTTTTTTAGCGTGTAGTTTAGTCGGCTCGCTACTATTTCATATTGTGTTGTTAGCTTCGGGTATTGGCAGGCTGTTAAATAGAATTCCCCAAGTGGAGGATGAACCAGTTGAAATCACTCTTCTTGATACTCCTATAGAAGAAATTGAGCCAAAAGAAGAAGTAAAACCAAAACCAAAACCAGAACCAGAACCGAAAAAAATAGAGCCAGAACCAGAAATAAAGCCTCCTGTTCCCGATACAACTGAAATAGAGCCGGATTTAGAAATTCCTAACCCCGAATCTCAAATTAGCGGTGGAAATCCAAGTTCTTTACCTGAACCTATACCCACACAACCGAGAATTACTCCCGAAGCACCATCCGTAACAGAACCCCTTCCGAAACCAAAACCAATACCTTTTGAACCATTCCAAGAGCCATTTACTCCTCCTGTTGTAACAAGACAACAGCCGGTTATTCCAGAACCAAAGCCAGAACCGATCCCTGAGAATAATATTCCGACACAGCAGGAACCGGAACTTCCTGCTCCCGTTGAACCTCCTATAGAACTACCAACACAACCAAGTCAAGCTTCGGAAGATTTAAGACGTTTGCTTGCACAACAACGAGATGCTAGAACAGCCCTTACTCCTCCAGAACCACCAATACCGCAACCGAAAACTTCGGAAGATTTAAGGCGTTTGCGTGAATTTGCAGAAGAACGAGATTCTAGAACAGCACGAGAACTTCCGGCTCCTGTTGAACCTCCCATAGAACCACCAACACAACCAAGTCAAGCTTCCGAAGATTTAAAACGTCTATTGGCGCAACAACGAGATTCGAGAACAACAGCCATTAATCCTCCCATACAACCACCAGCACAACCAAGTCAACAAGACAATCAAAATTTAAGAGATACTCTTTCCGGAATTAGAAAAAACCGGGATACAGCACCCTCCTTACCTGATTCTTCTATTGGCGAAAGTAGCGATAATACTCCTAGAAGAAGACGACTAATTACTGAAGGTAATCAAGTTGCAACTGCACCCGGCACTAATAATACTGATAATGGAAACGGATTAGGTAAAGGGACGGGTGATTCAGTTGGTGATGGCGACGGACGTGCTGCCTGTCGGCAATGTAATACGAACTATCCATCTTGGGCAAAAGCAAATGGAATAGAAGGTAACGTAACGGTATCTGTAGATACTGATGCTCAAGGTAATGTAACTAACGTACAGTTAATTAGTGGTAGCGGAAACAGCAGATTAGATAATTACCATTTGAATTTAGCCCGTAAATGGAAACTCAAACCCAGTTCTCAAGGAAGACAAGGAGTAACAATTATTACGAGATACGAAATTCAATAAAGTCAATTACATTTCTCATGGGAAATAAAGCCAGTGGCTCACGACTCCAAATTCTCAAATTCCACTGGCGATCGCCAACTCTACAATTTATGGAAAAAAAAGGGAAAACGCAAAGTGACGCGGAGGTAAGCGCAGAGGAACGCCGAGTTTTTTTGCACATACTTTTTATCATCCCAATGTAAGCTTAAAGGATATAAGCAGATAAAATTGATTCAAAAAGTTAAAATAAAATGAAAACGATTAAATCTACTGACTTTGATTTGTATTGGAATTGTACACTGTCTGATTATGTAACCGCGATAAATTGGTCTCCTGATGGTAATACTTTAGCGATGAGTTCTGCGGCTGGGGAAGTGAAGCTGTTAGTAGAAAAAGAATTAATAGCTTTGCAAGAAATAACTAATACATCTATTGATGGAATGGGTTTTTCTGCGGATGGACAATTTCTTGCAGTAGGGGGACAGGATGGTAAAGTAAAAATTTGGAGTAATTCTAATAATCAAGTTGTTGCGACTTTGGAAAATGCACCAGCTTGGGTAGATAAATTAGCATGGAGTCCCCGCAACAATTTACTAGCTTTTAGTTTGGGACGTTATGTACAGGTTTGGGATGCAAACACTCAAGAAATTGTTGTCAGCTTAAATTTTGATAATTCTTCAGTACTGTGTATTGACTGGAGTCATGATGGTACATTTCTCGCAATTGCTGGTTATCAAGGTGTGAAAATTTGGCGTTCTCATCAATGGGATGAAGACCCGTATTTTTTTAGTGTACCATCCGCTAGTCTAACAGTGGCTTGGTCTCAAGATGGTAAATATATTGCTTCGGGTAATATGGATCGAACTATCTGTGTATTACAAACAGATTTTATTATTAATGCTAAACAAGCCGAACCTTGGTTAATGCATGGTTTTCCTGGTAAAATTCGTCATTTAGCGTGGTCAAAAGTTAGTACATCTAAAAAAGAACCGTTATTAGCATCTTCTAGCGCCGAAGGTATAGTTGTGTGGGAAAAAGAAGATGACACATCTTTGGGTTGGGGTGCCACTGTATTAAGTAATCACAGCGATATTGTCGAAGCAATAGAATTTGCACCCGATAGCTTGACGCTTGCTTCTGGTGCTGCTGACGGTTGGCTTTGTTTATGGAAAAAAGCCAAGAAACTATCAATCGTTCTCCAAGGTGCTAACAACGGCTTTTCTTGTGTTGCATGGCATCCCCAAGCAAGTAAAATTGCTGCTGGAGGTCAAAATGGAGAAGTCATAATTTGGTCTAAAGCTAGTCGTGGACTTGGTTTTTCTTAAAAATTCATTTCTCCAAAGAACAGTTATCAGTTAACAGTGAACAGTTAACAGTTATCAGTTATCAACTAACCACCATCAACCATCAACCATCAACCATCAACCATCAACCATCAACCATCAACCATCAACCATCAACCATCAACCATCAACTAACCACCATCAACCATCAACCATCAACCATCAACCATCAACTAACCACCATCAGCTGCTTACGCTGACTTCGCTTGACTTTGAACAACATTAGATTTAATAATTGCTTTGAGCATTTTCTCAGTAGCCATTCTGGCACCCGATAAATTTCGGGCTGTTGGTCCTACTTGTAAAGCTGCTAAACCACCCATAATAAATAATGAGCAACCTTTCCACTGTAAGTTACCATCTAAAACAGGTAAACCGTTCACCATAGGAATTGGATATGACTTGCTAACTTCTTCTAATAAAGGTTCGCAATTGACATCAAAACGTGTTCCGGTAGATAACCAAATGCGATCGCATTCATATTCGCTTCCATCAGTAAATTTCACCAACCAATGATTATCCGTCCATTCAGCTTTAACTACTTGAATATTTTCCTGAATTTTTAGCTTACCATGACGCATTTGTTGTCGCAGCTTGATTCCCATTGCAGGTGTCATCGAACCACCGTTACGTGCTTGTTGAATCATTTGAAAACGTTGTTCAAAATTTGATTCCGCAAAAAATCCTTTGAGATATTTCGGTCCTAACCAACCAGCATCTGCATCAAATATCTTTTCCTGTAATTGTCGTCGTATGGATATCTGCACTTCTGCACCGCGAGATATCGCACCCACTGCTAAATGTCCGCTGGTTAATCCTCCACCAATAATCAATACTCTTTCACCAGTTAAATATAATTTACGTAAATCTATTAGATGAGAATGAATTAGTTTGTCTTCGGGATATTTTGTATTTATCTCATTTACCCAATCTGGTATTTGTAATTGACTGCTACCAGTTGCTAACACCACCCGACGTGCTAAGACTGACTTTCCGGAAGCCAACCATAAACGAAACCGCGACAACAAGGGATTACGTAATGGTTGAATTCGAGTTATTTTTTCACCTATAACTATATTCTCTAAATCGCAACGCTGAATTACATCCTGACAAAAATCGTTAAATAACCGAGTTCCCGGTAAATCGTAGGGCGGGTAAAATTCATTTCCACGAGATTCAGCAAACTTACGTAACGCAAAAGGATTCGGATCTGGATGATGAACAGCTGGAGAACGTAAATGCGCTATTTCTAATGCAGCAAATTGATGCTCCCATTGATTCATCCATCTCCCACTCGGATCAAACACCGCAATTTTGGAATGGATTTTTTGCCGTTTCTGTAACAAATGAGCAACCAAAGTCAGAGCATGAGGTCCAGCACCAATAATCGCTAAGTCGATTTTCTTCAAAAGGTGCGGTGGATTACTTTCCATACATTTTTGTAATGATAATCGTTATCATCATAGCATCTGATTTTGGAAAAGTGTCCAGTTTTTGGTAGGATTTGCTGCGGGTAGTATTTACAGGACTTACGATATTGTCACAAATAGTTGATGGTGCGTGACGCTACAAACCTTATTACTACGTTCAAATTTAATCGTAGCGTCACACACTACAAAGAAAATGTGCCAGTTGCCTAAGCCTACTGTGTGTCACGCACCAACCACCGATTGTACTCAGGCTATTCCTGAAGATAATACGGAATATTAATTTCATTAAGCATCTCCGGAAATTAAATATGCGTCATCCAGAAACCTTGTAGAGTACAGACGCAAAGGTTCACGTCTCTACATTCTTTTTCGGAGATGTCTATTTATTCAGTTAAGTAGGTTGGCGTAATTAAATGTAAGATGTCATTGCGAGGAGGAACGACGAAGCAATCGCTTCGGACTGGGATTGCTTCGTTCCTCGCAATGACGGAGCATATGATATTTATTTGTATTTACCTACTTAGTAATTTATTAAACTCTTCATTATCTTTAATTGAGTCAAAAGCCGATTCATTTCGAGCTTTTTGTTTATGTTCTGGATTATTTTCTATAGCCTTTTTAAGAGATTCTATAGCTTTTTCTGTATCATCTATTAATCCATA
>JAYKJL010000009.1:0-13155 GCA_035285725.1 Nostocales cyanobacterium 94392
TGAAAAGATATTAGAAATAAATACTAACCTTATAGATACCGAGAGTTTCGCTCATATCTCGATTCCTCCCACAACAGTAGAAAATACCTTCTTTGTAGGTGCTTTATACAAACATAACAACAATCAAGCAAACTGGATTCCCATAAGTAACAATACTCCAACGAACCAATCTTGGATAGCTACTAGTAACACTGGTAATTTAGACCTAGAAAACTTTTCTACTTCTTTATTAGAGGATAAAAATTGGCTGTTACGAGCTAGTTCATCAGATAACTCCATAATTACTCCTGTTGAACCACCGAATGATATACCCATCGGCATAAAGCTGCAAAAAATCAACAATATTGAATTAATAGATTTAACTGACCAAAGTGGTACTATCCAAACTGCTGTTACAGTTACTCGTGATGCTGATTACGATAACTTAATCGGTTTTTACGTAATTAGCGATGTAAATGGTAGTATAAAAATCAATGACGAAATCATAAATCCGGGTGACACAAGATACAAACAAGCAGCTTTACAAAATCGGATAACCAACCTCGATTTACTGCAAACTAAGGACTCTATTCAAAGTAACTTTAATGGAACATTGAGTGGTGGTAGTATATTTGCTCCCTTCATAATTGTCGATGGTACCTTCAATGATGCTCTCGACAACAAAGCAGAAGTATACTTTGCATATCAAGCCGCAAACAGCGACAACTTCGATCATATTCGCTTGTTGGGTGACAACACCTTATTGTTTGAAGACTTACCCAACGGTGGCGATCGCGATTATAACGATTTAATTATCAAGATGGATTTTAGTATCTAACAGGAATAGCCGCAACTGGCATATTTCGCTCGTAGGGGAGGCAAAAAGGGGTGTAGATAATATCCCCCTTTTATTGCCGTTGCTTGTACACTGCATCAATTCTTAACGCAATCAGATGAAAGTGAGAGTACGGCACCAACCAGGAAGGTTCTTGTGACAATTGCGGCTATTCCTGAAAGTGAAAACCTGGGTGAGGTGAGAAGTCGGGTTTTTAGAATGATCAGAAAATATTTTAAACCAAATTCCAACACCAACATTCTTGATAATCCCTAGATTTACTTTTTGCATATGGGAGCAAATACTGATAGGATTGCTCACCTGATGGTTACTCAGCATCCACTTTCTATTACCTTGACGATTTACCGAACTGTGATTGCTTATACTGAATTAAACATTCTGTCAAGGTCAATTTTACGGTTTAAATTATCGTCATTAATTGTTTAATCAGAAGTGAGTAACTGTACCAAGACTTGATTAAAAATTTCGTTTAGGTGGTTATATCACTGAGGAGTAAAGATATAAAGAATCAAGGCTTGACTTCTTATGTACAGGTTTAACAACCCGCTCATATTTGTATTCAGGTCAAAAATCCTATATTAATTCTGAACAACGGTTAAACTATTCAAGAGACTTATTGTAAATTAAATAAAAGTAACAAAACTACCAATGAATCAAATATACCCTTTGCAATTACAAGATTTTTTAACTACTATAATTTTCAGTAATTATCCGAATAGCATATGTTCCCATATCTAGGTATTAATAACAGTCAGGAGCGAATAGTAAAATTAACCTTTAGCTTGTGCTTTATTTTTTATTAACCTTTAAACAACCCGTTAATAATTTTATAGACATAATTTGATTGAAATGCTTGAAAGTAATTTATTACAGCGGCAACCCGAATGATACAGATATTATGACCGCAATTTTGCAGATTGGTGATCGCACAATTAATCTTGATGAAATTGTTCCGTTGCTCAAGCAGTACGGAATGCTTCCTCAATTGCTAAAAGAGATAGTTATTGATAATGCAACAGCTTCTATTGGGCTTTCCGAAGAAGAAGTGCAAAACGCATATAAACAGTTTTACCAGCAGCATCAACTAGCGGATGAAGAGCAATTACAAGCTTGGCTCAAATCCCGTGGTTGGGAACGCGAACAACTAGAGTATTTAGTAACTCGGACTATCAAATTAGAAAAATTCAAACAAGACACTTGGGGGACGAAATTAGAATCATATTTTCTGCAACGCAAGGAAAAATTAGATAAAGTAATTTATTCGTTAATTCGGGTAAAGGATATTGCGATTGCCCAAGAGTTATACTTTCGGGTTCAAGAAAATGAGCAGCCGTTTGCAGAACTTGCTCGCGAGTATTCTCAAGGACCAGAAGCACAAACAGGTGGTTTAATTGGTCCAGTAGAATTGGGGGTTCCTCATCCAATTTTAGCAAAAATGTTACTCAAATCTCAACCGGGACAAGTTTTACCACCCACTCGTTTGGGAGATTGGATTTTAATTGTTCGGTTAGACAATTTTATTCCGGCGCAGTTAGATGCAGCAACGCAACAGCGACTGTTAAATGAGCAATTTGAAGCTTGGTTACAAGGAGAAATTGCTTCTGCAATTAAAGATGGCAAGTTATCGGCGGATAATTCTACTCAAAGCTAGTTCGATTTTGGATTTTAGATTTTGGATTGGAATTTAAGCAGTTTCAAGTTATGCCGCTTAAAATATGGTTCATTTCTTTGAGAGTGCCATAGCCTAACCAAACAGGTATCACTATCTTAAAATCCAAAATTCCTAAGCCTTATTTTTATGAGATTAATCTAAAATCCAAAATCCAAAATCCAAACTTACAATGACTTATACAACAACTAACATTCAAGAATTTTTAGCGGGGATTGCTCCCTTTAACCAGCTACAACCGGCTGTACTGACAAAGTTTTTAGCAAAAGCACAACTGTACCGCTACCGGATGGGACAGGTGATTTTAGCGCGGGAAAAAATGCCCGCTCAAGTATCAATTTTGCATTCGGGACAAGTGCGTTTACTCGGTTACGAACCCGAAACCCAAATACCCGTAACTTTAGCAAGACTGCAACCCGGAGAAATTATGGGTTGGCTCGAAGCGGTACGGGGAGTAGCTGGTTCTACCGCGATTGCTTCCACGGAAGTTATATGTATTAACTTAAATACTGAGGATTTTCTGGCTTTATTAGCTCAAGAAGAAAGCTTTGCATCGTATTTTTACCCCCGTGCGGGAATAGTTGAAGTATTTGAATTACTCTCGAAACAACTAAAAACTCATGCTAATAGCCAGTTAATTCTAGAAGCATCCGCTTGCAATAATTGTAAAGAATTAGCGCTGAAAATTTTTGATGATGCTCAAATTGCTAATTTAACAACTCGCGAAACTGCAAAGCAATTAAGTTCTGATTATCTGTGGTTAGTGAGTGGAGGAACAGTTTCCCCTGACGTAATCGGCGATCGCTTTGACTCCACAGAATCTTTACCAAGAGGAAGTCAAGTACGTTTGTTAGGTTTACCTAGAAATGTCCTTTCACCTTCCGAGCGCATAGTGCAAGATATCGGGGAAGAAGCACAAGCAGCCGAAATCACCGAAATTATTCCTGGTGGAACTTCAACAACATACGACGATATTCCCTACGCACCTGTTGAACCACCAGAAGCGGCAAATAATACTAAGCGAGATTTTGCTGCTAATAAATACCCTCATGTGCGCGGTAGTGGCAGTTTAAACGCAATTCTGGCTTGTTTCCAGATGTTGAGCAAGCATTTAAATATGCCTTTTCGTCGGGAAGTGATTCGTAAAGTATTAATCAACCAGCAAAAACGCACAGGTTCGTTATCGTTGCAACAGTGCGGTGCTGTAGCGCAATTGGTCGGTTTAAGACCCCAATTGATCGGTGTACCTGCAAACGCTATTGGTAGAATTGAAGCACCCGCCATCGTACAATGGCAAGACAGTTTTGCTGTACTTTACGAAATTAGCCCTAAAACCATCGTTCTTGGGGTACCAGAATCCGGAATCCTGCGTCAAAAACCGCAAGATGTGGCGCAGGTGCTGATACAATCGAACCCCCAACCCCAAGAGGAACAACAACAAGATGTCGTTCCCATATTGCTCCTACAAGCCACCTCGGAAACACCCCAGCAAAAATTCGGACTCAGTTGGTTTTTACCTTCCTTAGTTAAGTATAAAGGCGTACTTACAGAAGTATTTGTTGCTTCTTTCTTCGTACAGTTATTTGGTTTGGCAAACCCTTTAGTAACTCAGGTAATTATCGATAAGGTAATTAACCAGAACAGCCCAGACACCCTGCAAGTTCTCGGTATATTCCTCTTAGTAATTGCAGTATTTGAAGCAGTACTTACTAGTATTCGGACTTATTTATTTGTCGATACCACCAACCGCATTGATTTAACATTGGGTTCGGAAATTATCGACCACTTGTTACGCTTACCATTACGTTACTTTGAAAAGCGACCCGTAGGTGAACTTTCCACCAGGGTGAACGAATTAGAAAAAATTCGCCAATTTTTGACGGGAACCGCTTTAACTGTGGTGTTAGATGCGATTTTCTCCGTTATCTACATCGTGGTGATGTTTATCTATAGTTGGTTACTGGCTTTAGTAGCTTTAGCGACATTACCATTATTTGCCATCCTCACCTTTGTAGTTTCTCCCATTGTCCGCCGACAACTACGAGTCAAAGCAGAACGCAACGCTGAAGCACAATCCCACCTAGTAGAGATTTTATCGGGTATTCAGACAGTTAAAGCCCAAAATATCGAATTGCGATCGCGCTGGCAGTGGCAAGAACGTTATGCTCGTTATGTAAGTGCTGGCTTCAAAACGGTTTTAACTTCTACTAGTGCTAGTTCTACTAGTGGATTTCTCAACAAACTTTCCGGGTTACTCGTACTGTGGGTAGGGGCTTTTTTAGTATTAGATCAAAAATTAACTTTAGGAGAATTAATCGCTTTTCGGATCATTGCCGGTTATGTGACTTCTCCGTTACTCCGCTTGACTCAATTATGGCAAAACTTCCAAGAAACTGCTTTATCCTTGGAACGTTTGAGCGACATTATTGACTCACCCCAAGAAGCCACTGAAGAAGACAAAGGTAACATTCCCATGCCGATGATTGAAGGGGCTGTTAAATTTGATAACGTTTCCTTCCGCTTCAAACCCACCGGACCGATGCAGTTAAATAACATTAACTTAGAATTTCCGGCGGGAGTATTTGTTGGTGTCGTCGGACAAAGTGGTTCCGGTAAAAGTACCTTAATGAAATTGGTACCGCGCTTGTATCCTTTAGAATCCGGACGCATTCTCATCGACGGTTACGACATCAACAAAGTAGAACTTTACTCCCTGCGAGAGCAAGTAGGGATTGTCCCTCAAGATACCTTACTTTTTGAAGGACCAGTCCAAGAAAACATCGCCTTAAATTATCCGGATGCTACTCCAGAAGAGATTATTGAAGCAGCTAAAATAGCAGTAGCTCATGATTTTATCATGGAATTGCCTAATGGTTACAATACTAGAGTCGGTGAACGAGGTAGCGCTTTATCCGGTGGACAGCGACAAAGAATCGCAATTGCTCGGACAATTTTACAAAATCCCCGTTTATTAATCCTTGATGAAGCCACGAGCGCCCTAGACTACGAATCCGAACGTCAGGTATGCTTAAATTTAGCAGAAGCCTTTAAAGGGCGGACTGTTTTCTTTATTACTCATAGATTAAGTACTATCCGCAATGCCGATACTATCTTGATGTTAGATAAAGGTTACGTTGTAGAACAAGGAACCCATCAAGAGTTAATGTCACTCAAAGGACGTTACTACTGTCTGTATCAACAACAGGAAGCGCAAATTTAAAGGTTAAAGGTCAAAGGTCAAAGGTTAAAGGTCAAAGGTCAAAGGTTAAAGGTTAAAGGTTAAAGGTTAAAGATCAAAGGTTAAAGGTCAAAGGTGAAAAACTCCTAAATACTAACCACCAACTACTAACAACTATCCACTAACAACTATCCACTAACAACTATCCACCAACTCCCAACCACTAACAACTATCCACTAACTCCCATCCTCGTAAATCCCATGACTCAACTAAACGGAAATCTCAATGGTAATGGCTCCCGACAAACGCTACTCCCTGGATTAGGGAAAACTCCTCAAGATTCCATCCCTCAGAAAAATGGTAAATCGAGAGTTTCTGAGTTCGATCAACCTGTAATTTTGCGGCGATCGCCACTATTTTCACGGGCGGCACTATGGAGTATTCTGGGTGTAACTGTTTTTACCCTTGCCTGGGCGTATTTTTCTCGAATTGACCAAGCTGTCCCCGCTCAAGGAAAGCTAGAACCCCAAGGAACTGTTAGAGAAGTGCAAGTTCCCGTAAATGGTATGGTCAAAGAGGTGTTTGTTAAGGATGGTGACCGGGTAAAACAAGGAGACTTGCTGTTACGTCTCGATCATGCTGGTGCTGAAGCTGAATTGGTTTCCACCAGAAAAGTTCGCGAAGCTTTAAAGTTAGAAAATCAATTTTATCGCAGTTTGTTTGGTGCTGGGGATTCTGTGTCGAAACCAGCTTCGATCCAAGTACCCCAAGAAATGGCAAACTTGGCTCAAAGTCGGGCTGCTTTATTAAAAGAAAATCAATTTTATCGAGTGCTGTTAAGCGGAAAGAGCAATGGGGCAAATTTGACGGGAGAGCAGCAACTGCGTTTGTTTTCCAGTCAAGAACAATTAAGGTCTCAAGGCGCTCAAATCAAGTTAGAACAAGCCCAATTACAACAACAATTAGCACAAACTCAAGAAAAACTGGATAATTCCAGAAACATCCTCAGCATCAATCAAGGTATTCTTAACGATTTAGAACCATTATACAGAGAAGGGGCGATCGCTCGCTTACAATACCTCCAACAAAAGCAAGAGGTTAGCAACCGTCAAAGTGAAGTTGCTCAACTTTCTCAAGAGATACAGCGTTTAAGGTTAGCTATTACTCAAACAGGTCAGCAACTGCAAAATGCTTTATCAACTTCTACTAAAGATATATTGACTCAAATCGCAGACAATGAAAAACGTATTGCTGAAATTGACAGTCAAATTAATAAATCTATAGTCGAAAATGAAAAACGAATTGCCGAACTCGACGGTCAAATTAAGCAAGCTTCATTAACTAGAGAATACCAAGTTGTCAAAGCTCCGGTAGATGGAGTTGTGTTTGATATGAAAGCTAGTAATCCTGGTTATGTCGCTAATACTACCGAACCCGTGCTGAAAGTAGTACCGGAACAATCTTTGATGGTGGAAGCAAATATCACTAATAAAGATATCGGGTTTGTCGAAGAAGGAATGCCCGTTGATGTTCGATTTGAAAGTTATAACTTCAGTGAATTTGGCGATATCAAAGGTAAAGTGGTATCTATTGGTAAAGATGCTTTACCGCCAGATCAAATTTATCCTTATTATCGTTTCCCAGTAAAAATTGAGTTAGATCGACAAACTTTAGCGGCTAACGGAAGGGAATTACCTCTCCAATCAGGGATGTCTGTTACAGCCAACATTAAAACTAGAGATAGAAGTATTTTAAGTATATTTACGGAGAAGTTTATTCAAACAGGTGAAAGTGTCAAGTTTGTCAGATAAGGTATAGAAGTCGGGTTTTTGCAATCGGTATCTATCAGAGCTTGACAAATTCTTCAAAACATCCGACTTCTGGAAATTCCGGTGGATATAAAAGTCGGGTTTTTGCAATCGGTATCTATCAGAGCTTGACAAATTGCTTAAAAAACCCGACTTCTGAGGATTGCGGAGTGCAGAAATTTATCATCAGGAATTATGAGCAATCAATAAACTTCCGATAAAGAAATAAAATATGTATGTTTCTTTACTTACTTTCTTTTTTTTTAGATTATTGTATATAAGTAAGTTTGCTAAATAAGTGTAAATTAGTGTTCCCAATATGTTACTCAGCCGACAAATAAGTGTAAAAAAGTAGTTGTGTTGATGGTAGAAACTAAATAATTCATTAATTTCTATCAAACAAGCAATATTTCGTGTTCTACTTCTAACACGCGCTGAGTGAAAAACTTTTTATCAGTGTTTAGAGAATATTTCCGGAGAAGGAGCTGAATATACTGTATTGCAGTATTGCAGCTTGTTAAAACTGGGAACAGTTAGAACCTAACTAAAACTTTCTATCTCAGGCTTTTGAACTGATAGAGGATAGTAGGTTAATATTTCCCCACCCTATTTAATTAAAAAAACGGCTAGTAGTTTAGTTTTAAAGAAAATTTTTGCAGTTTTCTTGATTTCATGATGCCCAAATAAGGGTTTTTCAGACTAAAAGATGGAATAGTCTTCAAATATTTTTGAAGGTATCCATATAAAGAAACATATTTACACCAATACTAACAAAATATAGATAACAATGCCCAATTCTACACAAGTTAACGTCACCAATCGCGAGTACAACTTTGCTTACATTATTGACGTATCAGACAGTATGAAGGGAGAACCCCTAGAAGCAGCTAAAAATGCTTACATTAATTTAACAAAGTCGTTAATTGATAGCGGGATTGCAGAGGTATCTCAATTTGCGGTAATTCCTTTTGGTTCTGATGCATTCCTCAATGCACCGTTAAATGCAGTAGAAGCAATTTCCACCATTGAAAATTTATCTCTGAATGGTTTCACTAATTTTAATGCAGCATTGGAAAAAGCGAATCAGTTCTTTTCCACTGTACCATCTGGAGCCACCAATACAGTGTATTTTCTCTCTGATGGGTTTTCAACCACAGGGGGAAGTTTTAAGAATACAGCAAAAGCGCTACAAGCGGTAGCTGACGTTCAAGCTTACGGTTTCGGTGCTGCAAATATTCAAGAATTAAGGATTGTAGATTCAGATCAACCTACCATCGTTTCCGAAGTATCAAAATTAGCAGATGAATTTGTTAATTCTACATTTTCTCGCGATGATATCTTTGAAAATAATAATCAAGATAATCTGCTTAATCCAGTTCCACAAACCATACAATTATTTCCAGAGTTGGATAATCAGCTTCCCATTCTCAACCTTACAGATAGTTCCACCGAAGAGGCTAATACCAAAATCAACATCATTGAATCTCCTGTTAATTCAACAGCTACCGAAGAGAAACTTGCGGTGAGCGAAACTGCTAATGTCGAACAAACTTCGCCAATTGTTCCCCAAAATGCAATCCAAAATATCATCGATGGGAACATACTTAACTTAGAACCCTTTACAGGTGAGCTAGCAATCAGTTTTACTGTAGATAGAGAAGCTTCATTTGATAATACTGTCGGTTTTTACAAAATTGAAGACGCAGAAGGAACCATTACCGATCCAATTACTGGAAACAAGCTTAAACCTATTGATGGTAGAGCTTATGCAGAATTAGCTGTAAAGCTTCATCAACCTGATATTGAACTAAGGGTAGATAATCTCAGCTCGACTATTATCCAAGACACCCTCTCAGGAGGATATCTTTATGCTCCCTTCATCATCGCTGATGGGAATCTCGATACCATCAAAGGAGACTTGAGTCAAGTTTACTTCCCCTTTGCTCAAGCTAATTCCGATGGAGTAGAGCATATTCGCTCCCTAGGAAACAATACCTTGGGTTTTGAAGACTTATTTAATGGTGGAGATTACGACTTCAACGATATGGTGATTAGTGCTGAGATTACAATGGTTTAACCTCCAAACAAGTCGTGTTTTTTAGCTGAAATATCTGTAAATATAAGACAACGCTTATAAAAACCCGACTTCTCATCCAACAAATTAAAGAAGTCGGGTTTTTAGCGAAAATAGCTGTAATCTCAGACAATTGTTCTAAAAACCCGACTTCTCAATCAAACAAAATCCTATAAGTATTCTTGCCAACACAATATTATTATTTTTACGTTTAATATAAAAATAATTGCATATAAATACTGAGAAGAAAATCGGCAAGTATCATAATTTTGGAAATATTTAGAGAATTTTCAATTAAAACCCAAGTAAAAAATATGAATAAAACCGTACAAATTCAGGAATTAGCGATCGCGATTACAGCTAAAGACCTGAATCCTAACGTTGTCAACCTAGATTTTTTGAAATATAGCAATATTATCTCATCAGATTGGGAACTAGTACATCCTCCGGTGCAGACAAAAAACTTGACTCAGCTTGTATTTCAAAATGGGATTGCAATTGTCGCACAACCAAACCGTATAGTTTTTGCAGAAGCTATTGATCAAAAAGATATCCAACAAAAAATTATTTCGGAATTAGCTGTTAAATTTGTAGAAAAATTACCGAATATAGAATATCAAGCTGTAGGGATTAATCCCAAAGGATTTGTAACTTTTACAGAATCAAATGGTGCTGCCAACTATGTATTAAAAAATCTGCTAGCTTACGGAGAATGGCGAGAATTTGGTAAAACACCTGTAAAAGCAGCAATCCAATTAGCCTATACTTTAGAAGATTATATATTGAATTTAACCATCAACGAAGGATTGCTCAAAATTTCAGAAGAAAAATCTCTCCCAGCAGTATTATTCTCCGGCAATTTTAACTACAATATTGTCGGCAATAAGCAACAAGAAAGATTACAAAATTTGTATCGAATTATTCAGAACTGGAAACAAAACGTAGAAACTTATCAACAATTAATTAACGATAAATTTTTATCTTCGAGATTTGATAATAAAAACTTGATTCCCTTCGGTATTGCTATTTCTCCATCAATTTAAAATATCAATAATATCATCGCGCTCGCAAGATGAATTAAGATAAATTTGCTCTGGGATAAACAGTGGGGTTTTTGATGTTAAATAAGTAGTTAGGCAAAATTAGTTATATAATTACTCGTGAGTTATATAACCCTTCTCCCCAACCCCCCAACCCTATTCCCTCCCCAAACAAAATGTCTAATTTATTTTGCACGAGTACTTATCCCTCAATATCAGAGAATCATCAGAAAAACCCGACTTCTGGTTATCAGATTATATTTATCTAACTCACGTTAAATTATTAATATTCTTTACTATAAATCTTCCTCCCAACCCTGTTTTTGACTAGAATTTCAAAGATAGAGGGTTTGTAATTTTCATTTTTATTCAAATTGGCTTGCTTAAGCAATTTTACGGTTATCAGATAAATTATTTACTAGATATAAAAGAAGATATACCATTTTAAATTTTAAAATTGGTATTAGTTAGGATGTCCTATCTACTCTAATCAAACGAGCTATGACTGTTACGCTTACTAAATACCCTACAGCATTGTTGAATAAAATTGGCTCCTATGTTTGCCAAGCAGTTATTTATATTCAACAACAGCAACCAGAGCTTTTGCTCGATAAGTACAAAAGCATATCATGGCGTGACAATAGTAATCAATCCCGTTTGAAAGCAAAGTTGATCGAAGCAATTATTAATGCTCAAGATTGGGAATCTTTAATTGCTCGAATGGAGATATTTATTAAAGCTTTGCTAATACCCTCAGCGATTAACACACCTGTTTTAGTAAAATTACAAGAAAAAATTCGTCAACTTAATCCCGATATTTCCGAGTCAAAGACTTCCGAATCTCAACAAGATATAACCAGAATAGCAAAAGAATCTGAAATTGAGAATATCACAACAAAAGCGGATAATAATAATCAAACAAACTATACAGAAAATCAATCGAAAAATCAGCAAGATATAAATTCTACACGAGTTGAATCGTTAACCCCGACGAATGAGGTAAAAAATCAGTTAAAAAATAGTTTAAAAGATTCTGGAAATCAACAAAATATAGATTCAGATATAAAATCAATAAAAAACGAACTAACAGTTAACAATGAAAATCAACAGCAAACCGGAATCGCTGTCTTACTTTTAGATGTAGAAAATATTCAAATTACAACTGAAGCAGAACAGTTGTTAAAAACTATTTGTAATCATCCCATTCAAATCAAAACTGCTTTTGCAAACTGGCAAAGTATGGGTAAAAAAGATATTGAATTTCATCATCGTGGATACGATTTAATTCATGTTCCTCGCGGTAAAGATAATGCTGACGGTAAAATGATTGCTTTCGGTTCACAAATTGATGAATATTATCCGACAGTAAAGGAAGTTTTGGTTTGTTCCTCAGATACAGTCATGACTAATTTATGTAACCATCTTCAACAAAAAGGATTAACTGTTTATCAAATTAGTCAGCAATCAGGAAATTTAACTATATTTAATAGTAAAACTAATGAAACCGAAAATCACATTATTTTACCTTCCATAGAACAAGTTTTGGGTCAGATTAAAGAAATAATTAAAGAACAACAACTACAAACATCAACCCAATGGATAAAGCTGACTCAAATCTGCAAAATATTTAAAGAAAAATATAACTTTGGTATTAATAAAGTCGTCTCTCATCACCTTCCCGGTAAAACTGTAAAAAATATTTTTATCGATAAACCTGAATTTGTGATTCATCAAATACCCGAAAATCCAGAAGTTTATATTACTTTGTTCAAGATATCAACTGAAGAAAAACTAGATAATCAAATATTGACATTTGAAAATAAATCTAGTTTAGAGCAAGCACTGATTAAAATTATTACTCAAATAGTAGGTAAAACCCCAAACAATTATATTCCTATCCATACTGTAGGAGAAAGATTTAATAAACAATACGGTAAAGGAATTACTAAAATACTTAAAGAATTAAACCTGAGTCGTAATTTTGTCAACTTCTTACAGTCGTGCAACTTGGTCGAAATGAAGAAAACAGGTAATATATGGCAAGTAGCTCTAAAGTGAGGAGTTAGTGGATGGTGGTTAGTGGTTAATGGTTAGGAATTTTGACCTTTGACCTTTGACCTTTGACCTTAAACCTTTGACCTTTGACCTATCTTCCGAGAAAATTTAAGCTAAAAATCACTATTTACTGCTTAGGAGTGACTTGAAAATCTAGCAAAAAAGGCAGAATTTACAGACAGATCAGCTGTTAGTGCCTGTTGCTTCAATTAAAATGAGAATTGCTTACATTCACTTCTATGTCGAAGATGCCATCACTTGGCGTGATTGGTTTGTACATCATCTTGGTTTTGAAAAATTAGACGATGGTGTTGTTATCCCCAGCTTCCCCGGTAGAGGAGATACACCTGCTCATACCCGCACGGAAGTAGTTAAAAGCGGCTCAGTTTGCTTTGTGCTGTCTTCAGCAATATCATTGATGAGTCCGGTAGCTGAGTATCTCCGTGAACATCCACCCGGTGTGGTAGATGTGGCTTTTGAAGTGGAAAATTTATC
>JAYKJL010000010.1:0-16175 GCA_035285725.1 Nostocales cyanobacterium 94392
AAACTCTCATAGAAGTCGGGTTTTTACGACAATATCTGTAACAGCACTTAAACATTCATAAAAACCCGACTTCTTACCCCAGACAAAACTCTCATGGAAGTCGGGTTTTTACGACAAATATCTGTAACAGCACTTAAACATTCATAAAAACCCGACTTCTTACCCCACGACAAAACTCTCATAGAAGTCGGGTTTTTACGACAATATCTGTAACAGCACTTAAACATTCATAAAAACCCGACTTCTTACCCCAGACAAAACTCTCATGGAAGTCGGGTTTTTACGACAATATCTCTATCTCTAAGTAGGTAGGCACAAATAAAGGTTTGTAGTTGCGCTGTCTTCGCTCTAGATATGAGCGCTGAAGCACAACTACGAGCCTTTACATAAATTTATATAGTTCGGTTTTTCTGTACCCACCGACTTACTTTCTATAAATAAATCAAAAATAACAAATAATATTTTATTGATTATTTATTTATAAAATTCATAACTATTTATCAAGATTAAATCTGAAAATATACAAAAAAAATATCAGGTTTTAAAAATTACTATACCTGTTTAAAATAAAAAATTTTAGCTAATTAACAACTTGGTGATATAAACCATATCCCGTTGACAAAAAATGGTAAATTGATTGCCGTCAAAGTAATTGACTTATTACGGCAACATATTTTTTGTTGTTTTTTTGATAAAAAAATATTATATATTTCTTGAGAAATATTCCTTAAGTAAGAAGAAATTAAATCGTTTATTTAATATGTAAAAAGATGTATTTACTTGATTTTAACTTGCACTTAACCAAATAATAAGTCTTGATAAATAATTTATATATATCTTTGTAGTTAGCAATTATAAATTGCATCGAGTGATATTTATTGCTCATCTAATTAGTAAAAACCAATAAGCATTTCACAAAAAATATGGCGAATTCTACCACTGGTAATCATGTAATTTTTCTTCACCCCGATGGTACCAGTCCATCTCATTATGCTTTCGCTCGATTTGTTCAAGAAGGTCCCGATGGCAGATTGAATTGGGACAAAATGCCCAATGCGGGTGTATACCTAGGTCATATGGAAGACCAACTTGGTGGAACTTCCAATGGTGGTGCAGTTACTCATGCTACTGGTGCTAAAGTATATGCAGAATCTTTTGGTTTTGAAGAGGACGGTTCCCCGATTACCTCACTATCTGGTACTGAAAAAACCATCGTCGAGGAAGCAATCGAAGCTGGTAAAGTTACTGCTTTAGTACAATCTGGCGCTATATTTGAACCAGGTACCGCTGCATTTGTAGCCAAGACCCAAGAACTCGATAGTAATGGTCAGAAAATTGTACCCCGCGCTCAATCAGCGGAAATTGCTAAACAAGTGATTGAGTCTGGTGTTGACTTTATCATGGGTGGTGGAGAATTAAACCTGCTACCAGTTGGTACTGAAGGTTTCCACGGAACTGCTGCTGAATATGATGCACTGAGTACTAATGCCCTTACTCGTCCTAACGAAAACCTGATTGAATTAGCTAAGAGCAACGGTTACACCATAGTTTACACCGAAGAACAACTCAACGACCTGCTCGACCCAGCAAAAACTCCCATTGCACCAACCAAAGTCTTGGGTGTATTTGCTCCTATCCATACCTTTAACGACCGTCCAGAGGAAGTTTTAGCACAACGAGGATTACCACTATATCTAGAAACCGCTCCCACCATCGCTGAAATGCTCGAAGTTACTCAGCAGTTGATGGAAAAACATCCTAATTTTGATAATGGTTCGATCGCGATCGTTGAAGAAGAAGGAACAGACAACTTCGGTAACAACAATAATTCTGCGGGTACTCTCGAAGCACTGATTCGAGCGGATGCAGCAATTGGTAAAGCTCTAGATTTTGTCAACAAATATCCGAATACACTACTACTAACCGCCGCAGATAGTGATGCAGGTGGTTTGGAAGTGCGCGATCCCCTCAATCCAGGACAAAATGTAGGGACAGTCAATGCTAACCCTACTACAGAAGCCCGTCCAGTTCCCCTTGATGGTGTAAATGGGGCAAATACCTTACCTTTCACCGCTGCTCCCGATGCTGATGGTGATGTATTTGACTTCGGTATTGGTTGGGCTGGTACACCAGATTTTTCTGGTTCGATTGTATCGAAAGCGGCAGGTTTGAATGCAGACAAACTCCCTTCGACCTTGGATAACACCGGGATATATGAGTTGATGTATGAAACCTTATTCGACACCGAACTTGAATCCCGTAACCCCGCACCAACTCCCGCACCAAAAGCTACAAAAGATACTGGAAACGTCATCTTTATTCACCCTGATGGTACCAGTCCTTCCCACTACATGGCACTGCGGAACATTGACCAAGGTCCCGATGGTCGCCTCAACTGGGATAAAATGTCCAATGCAGGTGTGTACCTCGGGCATATGGAAAACCAGTTAACAGGTACTTCCAACGCAGGTGCTGTTACCCACGCTAACGGGGTGAAGGTATTCAACGAATCCTTTGGGTTGGAAGAAGATAACTCTCGTGTCACTCCCGCTTCTGGTAAAACTGGTTACACCATTCTAGAAGAAGCAATTGAAGCAGGAAAAGCCACAGCACTCATTCAATCAGGACAACTTGCCGAACCAGGAACTGCTGCCTTTGCTGCGGAAACTACTAATCGTGATGGTAATAATTTACGAGCGCGTGACAAGTATGCAGAGATTATCGAGCAGGTAATCCGTTCTGGTACCAATGTGATTATGGGTGGTGGTGAACTGTATATGTTACCCCAAGGTACTACAGGTTTCCACGTTACCGCAGAATTAGATGCAGCAGAAACTCGTACCGAGCGTCGTCCAAGTATCAACCTGATTGAATTAGCTGAGTCTTTAGGTTACACAGTAGTGTATACCGAAGACCAGATGAATCAGGCAGTTAATAGCGATACCCCTCCCGAAAAACTGCTCGGTGTTTTCGCTGCTGAAGATACCTTTAATGACCAAACAGAAGAACAACTTGGTTTAAATACCAACAATCCTTTACCTTTGTACGTAGCGACAGCACCCACTGTCGCCGAGATGCTTGATGCATCTTTGAAGATACTTGAAAATGACCCCGATGGTTTCTTTGCGGTAGTTGAGGAAGAAGGTACCGATAACTTCGGCAATAATAACAATGCCGTTGGTACAATTGAAGCTATGCGCCGTGCGGATGCAGCAATTGGAACGGCAATAGACTACATCGATAACCAAGATCCCAACACGCTGTTAGTAACCGCAGCAGACAGCGATGCGGGTGGTTTAGAGGTGTACCAATTTGCGCCTTATACTCGTCCTTCTGGTAACTTTGATGCGAGCAATGCACAATTAGCGGATACTCAACCAGAAGTACCTTTTATTAACATTAATCCTACTACTACCAATACCACCAGAAACTACCTCGATGGTGAAAACGGTAGTACCGCAAGCGCAGAAAATCCCTGGGATGCATTCCCCGCAATGGATAGCATCGATGGACCAATGGGTAACTTTGGTATTGCTTGGGTGGGAACTCCCGACTTCCCTGGTAGCATTGTTGCTAAAACCTACGGGATGAATGCCGATCAATTACCCAGCACCGTAGATAACACGGGAATTTACGATGTTATGTACCAAACCCTGTTTGGTGTTGCACCTCAAGATGCAGCCGAGCAGCAAGATGCAGAGTTGGTTTCTGGAAATACTGATGGTAGCCCATTGATTGCGACTCGTAATGGTAGTTTCGATGGCATTAATGATATAGTATTTACCGGCGCAGGTAATGACGATATAGATGTTTTGTCAACTTCTCCCATTGCAGGTCGCAACCGGATTAATTCTGGTAGCGGCGATGATACCATTTTCATCACCAGTAAGGATAACCGCGTATTTGGTGGTGCTGGTAATGACGTATTAGACGCTACCGATAGCATGGGTGGTAATCGGATGTCCGGTGGTGAAGGTGATGATATCTTCTACCTTGGGATGAACGATCGCGCTTTGGGTGGTGCGGGTGATGATAAATTCTTCGTACAATCCGGTGGTGATAACATCCTCTCCGGTGGTGCAGGTACTGACCAATTCTGGATTGTAAATGTAGAATTACCTGAAGCTGCTAATATCATTATTGACTTTGAAATTGGTACTGATGTAATTGGTATCTTGGGTAGCGCTAGTCTGGGTATTGATGCATCAACTTTAGAATTGAATGTGGTTGATGGTAATACCGAAATTGGTTTTGCTGGTAATACATTAGCAATGCTCAACGGTGTGACTGGTTTGGATGTCAATACTAGCGTTGTATTTGCTTGATATCTGCTGAATACTTAGTTTGAAAGGGTAATTATGGAGGAGACGTAGCAGTGCTACGTCTCCACATAAATTATCGATTAATTTTGAATTTTGAATTTTACACAATAAAATACGATTTTTTAAAATTATAAATGCTCATCTATAAATAAGATTAATTCTCATTTATATACCTGCAATAAATAATAATTTAAATTTTAACATTTATTTGTTTATGATTACTAAACTAATAATTAAATCATCTTTTGTATTCCGATTTACTTGAGTAATATACTACTTTTACTTACTTTATGTATGGAATTATAAAAAACTTTACGAATTACAAACAAAATGGCAATTATTAACGGTACTACAGGCAATGATGAGTTAATTACTGTAGGAACTAATGATGAGTTACTAGGGTTAGAAGGTAATGATATTCTAGATGGTGGCGATGGAGAAGGCAATAATATTCTGCGCGGTGGTGCGGGAGATGATGAATTATTTGCTAATAAAAATGATCAATTATATGGAGAGGAAGGAGACGATTTTCTCTACTCTGATGGTGAAGGAAATAATCTACTTGATGGGGGTGAAGGAAACGACGAAGTTTTCCCTGACCGTAATGATACAGTTGATGGTGGTATTGGTGATGATATAATTTTCGCTGGGCGTGGTGGTAACACTTTTACTGGTGGTTTAGGTAAAGATACATTTTGGATTGCTAATGTTGAATTACCAGAAAATCCCAATACAATTACTGATTTTAATTTTGCTGAAGATACAATCAGAGTTGATTTAGCAGATGTTGAAAATTTCAATGACCTTTCGATTACTCAAGAAGGAAATGATAGTATTATCAGCGCACTTGGTAGACAATTAGCAATTGTTCAAGGTGTTGCTTCTAGTCAATTAAATCCACAAAATGTGGTTGTTGATAAAAATGCTCCAAATAATCCAGGACTAAACAAACCTATTATTCAAGATACAACTTTTTCTATTCGAGAAAATAGTGCGGAAGGAACCTTAATCGGTACGGTTCAGTCTGATGAACTCAATCAAGATAATATATTCACCTATAGTATTACTGATGGTAATTTGGATATTGATGGTGATGGGAATACGGCTTTCACAATTAATGCAACTAGCGGTGAAATTATTGTTAATGATAGTGATGATTTAGATTTTGAAAATAATCCTATTTTTAATTTATTAGTTACGGTCGCTGATAATAGTAGTTTCAGTCAGAATGCGAATATCACGATTAATTTGCAAGACGAACCTCTACCAGAATTTGATATTGAACAGAGTAAACAAGGTATTTTTAGTTTAATTGGAGATACAAAAGAAAAAGCAAATCTTTTGTTTTCACTAGTTGGTACTGATGCAAATAACATCAGTGAATTAGGAGTCTTTATTGTTGATGAGAATAATGCTGTTAATGGCATAACTCCCGATTCTCAAGATTATATTCAAGAAGCATTACAACAAAGTAGAGTGATTTTTTCTGCACTTAATAATCAGCCAAATGGTTATGCAGAATTAGAAAAAACGCGCATTTTAGAAGGATATCAAAGCGGCGAACGTTTGGTATTTTATCTGGTGAAAAATAGTACTACTGATAACGTTATTAGCGGTAAAAGTTCTCCCAATAAGGTTCTCTTGAGTTCAACTTTTGGTGGTAGTAATTTTGCTCAAGTTGAAATTACAGATATTGGTAATGGTAAATTTCAGCTAGCCTGGGAAGACCAAATTGGTGGTGGTGACAAGGACTTTAATGATTTAGTATTGAACTTGGAAATTACTGACAAACCAGCACCAAATGGTACAAATCAAGCT
The DNA here is from genome assembly GCA_035285725.1 of Nostocales cyanobacterium 94392. Taxonomy (GTDB): domain Bacteria; phylum Cyanobacteriota; class Cyanobacteriia; order Cyanobacteriales; family Nostocaceae; genus Rivularia. The sequence goes on from JAYKJL010000010.1 coordinate 6,141, forward strand.
GGGAATACTGCGGAATTCATTGACTTGAGAAAATTTGCTGGTGAAACTGTAACTCTGACAGCAGAAGTTTTCCGGGAAGCTAAATTTGATAACGAAGTTGTTTTCTACAGACTTGATAACCCTGATGGTATTATCGATAGTCTTAACCCGAATCGCGATCGCGATTATCTCAATGCAGCTTTAGAGAATTTGGTTAAAGACACTAACGGTGAGGTTTTCACACTAAAAGCCGATAATCAAAGTACAGCTTCAATCACAGCAGACATTACAGCAGGGTCAATTTTCGCACCGATGATGATTGTTAATGGGAACTTGCAACAGCTTCAAGATAATGATACCAGCAACGACCCCACAGTTTACTTCCCCTACATTGGTGCTAATTCTGATGGTGTTGATCACATTCGTTTACTCGGTGACAACATTTTTGGTTTTGAAGATTTAGCTAATGGTGGTGATATGGACTTTAATGATATGGTGGTCAAAATTACTGTGGGGTAAGAAGTCGGGTTTTTACCTGAAATACTTGTAATCTCAGATAATTGTTCTAAAAACCCGACTTCTGTTGTGTAGGATTAAGAAGTCGGGTTTTTACAATCAATATCGATAACAACACAAAAAATTCATAAAAACCCGACTTCTTACACAAGGCTTTCCAAGTTATTCAGCAAGCCGTAATTAATTACAATTTTTTTTAATTCCGGGTTCAAGTATTGACTAGCAACTTTTATTTAACCTAAATATACTCTTGATTTAACCTATAAATGAAACATTATAAGTGAGTATTTTCACAGAAAAAATTCATCAGATATTTTGTCTGTAAAAAATATTCATATTACTTGTAAATTAAATTATCTAAAGGATAAATATTGATAATGGCTGATAATTTGAGCCAAAACAGTAAAGTGCGTTTTGCAACTTTCAACGCTTCTTTGAACCGCAACAGTGTAGGTGAATTAATTACCGATTTATCTACTCCCAACAACGATCAAGCTAAAGCTGTAGCCGAAATTATTCAACGGACAAACCCCGATGTATTGTTGTTAAATGAGTTTGATTATGACGACAATGGAATTGCGATCGCGAATTTCAAACAGAATTATTTAGAAGTTAGCCAAAATGGGGTTAATGCTGTAGAGTATCCCTACGTTTACTTAGCACCTTCCAATACTGGAATTCCCTCTGGGTTTGATTTTAATAATAACGGTTCTGTGGGTGGTGGTGATGATGCTTTCGGTTTCGGGTTTTTCCCCGGACAATTTGGCATGGTATTGTTATCCAAGTACCCCATCGTAGAGGATGAAGTTCGTACTTTCCAAAATTTCCTATGGAAAGATATGCCGAATGCATTACTTCCTGATGATGTGAATACAGCAGAAGCAAATGATTGGTATTCTCCTGAAGAATTAGATGTTTTTCGTTTGTCTTCTAAAAGTCATTGGGATATTCCAATTAATGTGAATGGTGAAATTATTCACGTTTTAGCTTCTCATCCTACTCCACCAGTTTTTGACGGTGCAGAAGATAGAAACGGTAAACGTAATCATGACGAAATCCGTTTTTGGTCTGATTATGTAACTCCTGGTGAAGGTGATTATATTTACGATGATAATAATAACCAAGGTGGATTAAATAGTAATGCAAAATTCGTCATCATGGGTGACCAAAATGCTGACCCTAATGATGGTGATAGTACCAATAATGCGATTTTGCAACTATTAGATAATCCCCAAATTAATACTACTGTAACTCCCAATAGTGAAGGTGGAGTAGACGCAGCAATTCGTCAAGGACAAGCTAATCTGAATCATACAGGAAATCCAGCGTTTGATACTGCTGATTTTGCTGATAATACTCCTGGTAATTTACGAGCTGATTATGTTTTACCTTCCAATAATTTAGATATTAAGGAAGCTGGGGTATTTTGGCCAGAAAGTGACGACTCCCAATTTCCTTTAGTCGGAAATTTCCCTTTCCCCAGTTCCGATCACAGGTTGGTTTATGTGGATGTACAAGAGACTAATGTTGATCGGAAAACTGTTACAGGTGTAGAATTTTTGGGTGAAGTGACTTTTCCCACTGGTTTACAGCTAGATGAAACACAAGTTGGTGGAATTTCTGGTTTAGCTTACGATGCTAATAAGGGTATTTATTACGGATTATCTGATGATCGCAGTCAATTTAATCCCGCTCGTTTCTACGATATATCCATTGATTTAAGTGATGGTTCTTTGGATGATGGAGATATTAGCTTTAATAGCTTTACTACTCTTTTAAATGAAGATGGTCAACCTTTTCCGCAATTAAGTCTTGATCCAGAAGGTATTGCTCTCACCAAGAATAATACTTTATTTATTGCTTCCGAAGGGGATGCGAATCAATTAATTAATCCCTTCGTCAATCAGTTTTCTTTGCAAGGTAAACAACTGGGCGAATTACCAATACCGGACAAATTCAATCCTACCGCAGATAAAACTAGTGGAATTCGTAATAATCTAGCTTTTGAAAGTTTAACAATTACTCCCAACCAGCGTTATCTATATACTGCCACGGAAAACGCTTTATTCCAAGATGGAGCAGCAGCAGATGTAGGACAACAAAGCTTATCACGGATCATAAAATACGACCTAACAACTGGAAAACCTGTAGCGGAGTTTGTTTACGAAGTTGATGAAGTGGCTGTTGCTCCCGATGCTAACACTGATTTTCGTACTAATGGGTTAGTAGAATTATTAGCGATTGATAATAACGGTACTTTGTTATCTTTAGAGCGTTCTTTCACTGCGGGTAAGGGCAACACAGTTAAGCTTTATGAAGTACAAACTCAAGGTGCCTTAGATGTTAGTGGTGAAAACGATTTATTCCGCGAAGAACCTTTAGAAGATGATGGAGATATTATACCTCCTGGTGCCTTTGAAGTTGACCCAGCGGTACAAAAGCGGTTGTTGGTAGACTTTGCAGATTTGGGAATTACTCCTGATAACTTAGAAGGTTTAGCTTTAGGACCAACTTTACCCGATGGTAGTCAAAGTTTGATTGTAGTCAGCGATAATAATTTCAGCGCTACTCAAACAACTCAATTTATCGCTCTTGGTTTAGATTTTAAAACCACTCCGGCAGTAATTCCCACAGTGGAAACTCCCTACACCATTGATGATGAGGAAGCCCTTGAACCACAAGCGTTAAATATCCTTCTTGTTAACGATGATGGTTATCAAGCTGAAGGCATCGAAGTCATGTATGATGCTCTTGTCGCTGCTGGTCATAATGTTACCTTAGTTGCACCCAAGGAACAGCAGAGCGGTAAGGGAACTTTAATTAATGTAGATAAACTGGGACAACCCACAGAAGTTGTGGAATATGAACCGAACAAGTGGTATGTAGATGGTTCTCCTGTAGTTGCTACTTTGGCAGGTTTGGATTATATCCTGGATGGGGAAACACCTGATTTAGTAATTTCCGGAATCAACGAAGGGGAAAACGTTGGTGCGAGTATTGCGATTAGTTCTGGTACCGTAAGTGCAGCGACAACTGCTACTCGTCGTGATATTCCTGCGATTGCAGTGAGTGCTGGAACTGTAAGAGATGCTTCCTTTGCTATTGATGAAGCAGAATTAGCGAAAGCTTATGAAAAAGGTGCGACTACAGTTGTTGATTTAGTTAAACAACTGAGTATTTACTCTGATGGTAAATTAATGCCGGATGGAGTTGGTTTAAATGTCAATATTCCTGCGGTTGTTGATGATATTGAAGGTATTTCCTACACCAAGTTAGATGGAACTGGTACTTTCAACTTGTTTGTAGGGGAACTTGCTCCAAATGTTCCTAGGTTACTCTTTAGTCCAGAAAGTCCTTTAGAACCTTCAGAAATTACAGTCGCAGATTCAGAAGGACAAAATTTCCTCGCTGATTTTATTACTGTAACTCCCATTGATGGAGATTGGACTGCCAGCGATAATGTACGTCAAACCTTAAGTGAACGTATTGAATCTGCTCCCCAAAATCCCACCAGCACTCCTTTAAATATTCTCCTCACCAATGATGATGGTTTTGATGCTCCTGGGATTGAAACTCTCTACAATCAACTTACTGCTGCTGGTCATAATGTAACTTTAGTTGGTCCTAAAGAACAGCAAAGTGGTACAGGAACAGTTCTTGATGTTGATAAAATTGGTCAGCCTCTTGATATTACCAACGTTGAAGGTGATAAATGGTATGTGGATGCTGGAGTTCGTACCACAACCTGGGCTGGGTTGGATTATGTGTTAAATGGAGAACAACCAGACCTAGTAATTTCCGGGATTAATGCAGGAGAAAATATTGGACCTGGTGGTGCAGTTTCTTCGGGTACAGTAAGCGCAGCAGTTACCGCATTATTAAGAGGAACTCCGGCGATCGCCATTAGTGGGGGAATTGATTTTACTACTTTTGATACTCCTGCTGAAACTTACACCGCTGGTGCTGAGTATTTAGTTAATTTAATTGCTCAACTGCAAGCAACCCAAGGAAATGACAATTTCATTCTTCCTGACGGTAAAGGTTTAAGCATTAATATTCCTACCCGTTTACCGAATGGTGTAACTGAAATTCAAGGTGCTGTCTTTACTAACGCTAGTGACACTGAACCATTTATCATTGATTTTGGTGCTATAGATGCAAATGGCAATGTCGGACTCAGATTTGCTCCTACTGCAACTCCCACAGAAGTTAATCCCACATCCGAAGGAGACCAATTCCTATCAGGTTACATTACCGTTACCCCAATTGATGGAGATTGGACTGCACCACAAAAGCAACGGGAAGCAACCGAAAAAACTTTAAGCGCACCACAACCAGTTTTAGCAGGAGATTCCGATGATCCCGCAATTTGGGTTAATCCTGAGAATCCTGGAGAAAGTATTGTCATTGGAACCCTCAAAGATGGTGGATTAGTAACCTTTAACTTACAAGGAGAAATCCAACAAACAATTTCACCAGAAGTATTTGGCGAACAACGGTTTAACAATGTCGATCTAATTTACAATTTCCCTCTCGCATCCAGGATACCGGGTGTAGAAGCAAAAGTTGATTTGGCTGTGGTTTCCGATCGAGCTAACGATACTTTAGCTATCTATAGTATTTCCGAAAACGGTCAACTTGACAAATTATTTACACCACAACTAGACGATGCAGCTTTTTCAATTTTCGGTGTAGATGATGGTGAAGCGACTGCTTACGGTTTAGCAACTTATACCAGTCCCGTTTCTGGAAAATCCTACGCTTTCGTTACCCAAGCAAGTGGTAATAAAGTTGCTCAAATCGAACTAACTTCTAAATTGGGACCTGCTGACGAACTATTGATTGAAGCCGAAGTTGTCCGTACTTTAGAATTACCCATACCCACAGGTGATGCAGAAGATTCCCAATCAGAAGGAATTGTAATTGACCAAGAATTGGGCTTCCTTTACGTTTCTTTGGAAAATGAAGTTGGTATTCTCAAGTTCTCCGCAGAACCGGATGCTGGTGATGAATATCAGGTAGTTCAACCCGTAGATGCTGATTACTTAGTCCCAGATATCGAAGGTTTATCAATATATTACGGTGCTAACGGAACTGGTTATCTAATTGCCAACAGTCAAGGAGATTCTTCCTACGCTGTATTCAGTCGGGAAGGTAATAACGAATATTTGGGTAGCTTTGTTGTTGGTGATGATAATAATGGGATTGACCAAGTAAACGAAAGCGATGGCTTAGATGTTATTAATTTACCTTTGGGTGAGGAATTCCCTAACGGATTATTAGTATTACAAGACGGAGCAAACGACCCCCAAAATGCCGTTGAAGATGATGAAGAATTAGAAAACAACAGCACCAACTTTAAATTTGTACCTTGGGATGGAGTCGCAAATGCATTCGATAATCCTCTGCAAATTGATACTACCAGCTACAACCCCCGCAATCCTCAACCGCAATCGCTAGTAAATGGAATTGCCAGCGGAGATACAACTCAAAATTCTACAGTTTTATGGGCGCGGAGTACCTTCCCTGGTGAAGTTACCTTTGAATATGCTACCGATGCTAACTTTAGTTCAATTGCCGGAACTCAAAAAGCAAATGTTACCGATATTAACGTCCCCGTCAAAGTCGAAATTGAAGGTTTAACTCCAGGAACCGAATATTACTACCGCGTCACCGATGCAGCAGGAGCAAGTGCAATTGGTGAATTTCAAACTTCAGCGGAAACTGGTACAAAAGCAGGTTTGCGCTTTGGTGTAGCTGGAGATTGGCGCGGTGAAATCTCTCCCTACCCAGCAATTAGCAATGCTTCGGAAAGTGATTTAGCATTTTTCGTCGAACACGGTGATACGATATACGCCGATTATGGTTCCCCCGCAGTCCTTAATCCTGATGGAACCCAAAAACAGCAAGTTGAAACTCTTGACGAATATCGTGCTAAACACGCCGAAGTTTACGGAACCCGCTTTGGTGTTAATACTTGGGCTGATTTACGCGCTTCTACTTCTATTCTCGCCACAATTGACGACCACGAAGTAATCAACGACTTTGCAGGCGGGGAACCAGCTGCTGATGATGCTCGTTTTCCCGAAACCACGGGTTTAATTAACGATACCCAACTGTACGAAAACGGACTCCAAGCGTTCCAAGAATACAATCCCCTACGGGATGAAGTTTACGCTAATACGGATGACGAACTTACCGAAGGCGAGCGAAAACTCTACCGTAATAATACTTATGGTAGCGATGCAGCGGTAATTACCCTTGATAACCGTTCCTTCCGCAACCAAGCTCTAGAAAATCCCGATAGCACTCAATTAGCTATAGATTTAGCCACGGGAGTTGACCAAACAACCGCTTTTACCAACTTTATTATTAACGAAGTAATCCCCTTTGAAACCGCTGCATTTGACCCCACTCGCACAATGTTGGGTCAACCACAGTTAGAAGATTTAAAGCAGGATTTACTCCAAGCAGAAAAAGATCAGATTACCTGGAAATTCGTCATGGTACCCGAACCAATGCAGGCTTTGGGACCATTGCTCGGACCTGCTGACCGTTTCGATGGATATCTTAACGAACGTACCGAAATTCTCAAGTTTATTGAGGAAAACGACATCGATAACGTGGTATTTGTCGCTGCGGATATCCACGGTACCTTAGTTAATAATTTAACCTATCAAGAACAGCCCGGAGGTCCGCAAATTGCAACTAGCGCCTTTGAAGTGACCACGGGTTCTGTAGCTTTTGATGCACCCTTCGGTCAAAGCGTTACCGCTGGTGCAGCACAAGGTGGCTTTATTACTCCCCAAGAGTTTCAACAATACCAATCTTTGCCCATACTCAACGTCCCCCCAGGTGTTCCTAGTAAGGACGACTTTTTCACCCAATTACTCAACGATGCTGCTTTAACACCATTCGGATTAGATCCAGTTGGGTTAGAAGCCGATAGCGGAATAGATGCAAAATTGTTACAAGGTGGATATGTTGCAGCCCATACCTTCGGTTGGACGGAATTTGATATTGACCAAGAAACCCAAGCGTTAACGGTAACAACCTACGGAATCGAACCATATTCCGAAGCCGAATTACTCGCTAATCCTGAAAGTATAACTGGTCGCGAACCTCAAATAGTCAGTCAATTTGTAGTGAATCCGCAAGAAGTAGACTCGCTAAATATCAACCCCATCGATACCAGCAATAAAGATGCAAATGGAAATGAAATAGAACTAATTGATCTCACCGCATATGCAGGTAGAACCGTAACGGCTAGCTTTGAAATCAACCGAGAAGCAGATTACGACAACAACGTTTACTTCTACACAGTTGATAACACAAACGGTGAAATCGGTTCCTTAGCACCTAATACCAGCGGTTATCTGCAAGCTGCATTAAACAACGTTATCAACCCAACCGATGGTTTGACAACCGCAGACGAACAAATCACAACCGGAACCCTTGATATTGGCGGTGGAAGTGTTCTTGGTGTTGTCATTATTGCAGACGGTACTCTAGAGCAAGCTCAAAACAATATTAATAGCGTAGAAGGTGTTTACTTTTCTTATTTAGGAGCTAACACCGACAACGGAAGCTTTGATCACATTAAATTCGAGAACAATATGTTCAAATTTGAAGACTTAGTAAACGGTGGCGATCGCGATTTCAACGATATTGAAATCAAGATTAATTTTACTGTTTAAGTAGGGTAAGAAGTCGGGTTTTTGTTCAAAACTCGACTTCTATGATGTTGGCTGAGGCAAGAAGTCGGGGTTTTTTGCAGAATTTTCGGATGTTAAAAATACTTATCGTAAAAACCCGACTTCTATGGGGGGCAAGAAGTCGGGTTTTTTTTTGCAGAATTTTCGGATGTTAAAAATACTTATCGTAAAAACCCGACTTCTGAAGATTACCTATCACCAATTACCAATGATCCATAAAAGTAACGATACCAGCTAGATTATCTCCTAGAAAAAAACTACTATATTTAGCAACCAATAAATTCAAAGGAATAATAATCTCAAAAAAAGTTTATTTACCTATTATTTATATAAAGAATTGCAGGATAAGCTTTGCTCACCCTGCAAATAAAAAGCCCTCAGAAAAACTACCTTTTGCCGTAAAAACAGCCCTTACAGCTTGCAACTTATCTATCAGGATTTTACTCGAACAAATCAAATAGGTGTGTTTGCTAAAAAACAAAATAGTAATTAATTCTCAATCAATATTTCCTATTTTTTTTATTTGTAATTAATTATTCTTTCTCTCAACGCTAACAAATTTAATTTCAAAAGCTTTTAAAAACTATTCTGGGTGCCAAAATCTGCTGATTTCCGTAATGCTTCAGTACGTGTTCCTTTATAAGCAGTAATCATGGCTAATCCAAACGCAAAAGAGCAGTATATGCTCGAATTAATCAACCGAATGCGAATCAATCCGCAGGCTGAGTACGATATTTTAGTTAATTCTACTAACCCAGATATTCAAACTGCTTTGAGCTATTTCAAGGTGAATTTAACGGAGTTGAAATCTCAGTGGGAGCTACTTCAACCCGCACAACCTGTTGCTTGGTCTAATAAATTACATGACTCGGCTGTTACTCATACTCAGTTAATGATTGATTATGACCAACAATCCCATAACTTACCAACCGAACCATCTCTTCGCGATCGCGTTCTCAATACTGGTTATCAATTTACGACGGTGGCGGAAAATATCTACGCTTACGGAAGTTCTGTTTTTGAAAGTCATGCAGCTTTTGCCATCGATTGGGGAAACAATCCTAATGGTATCCAAAATCCTCCTGGACACCGTAATGCCATCATGTCCAACAATTATCGAGAAGTCGGAATTGGCATTTTATCAGAAGATAATCCCTCGACACAAGTAGGTTCTCTACTCACTACTCAGCATTTTGCTAACAGTCAACAACTTTCCACAACTAATACTTCTTGGTTACTCGGTACAGTATTTCGAGATGTTGATAACGATGATTTCTACAGCATCGGTGAAGGTTTAAGTGATATTACTGTTAATATTAGTGGGATTAGTAACCCCAACTTCAATGCTTCAATTAAAACTTTAAGTGCGGGTGGATACCAAACTTTATTATCTCCCGGAGAATATCAAGTCGAATTGCTCCGAGACAACAACACCGTTAAAACCGAGAAAGTCACTATCGATAAACAAAATATCAAACTCGATTGGATGATAGATGGTAAAACTTACCAACTCGATAATGGAAAACGAGATGCTCACTATAATTCCGGTAGCGGTGATGCAATTGTATTTAATGCTTACACTGTGGAATCCCCATTTCAAACCATCGATTTTATTTCTGTCGGTTTATCTAACTTAGGTAATCCATCTGCTGTTTTTCTCTATCAAGATAAAGACAATGACAAACAACCAGACAGCGATGAAAAGATATTAGAAATAAATACTAACCTTATAGATACCGAGAGTTTCGCTCATATCTCGATTCCTCCCACAACAGTAGAAAATACCTTCTTTGTAGGTGCTTTATACAAACATAACAACAATCAA
>JAYKJL010000011.1:0-37805 GCA_035285725.1 Nostocales cyanobacterium 94392
ATTGGTGGTGGTGGTAACGACTTCTTTGGTGGTAGCGCTGGTAACGACATCATCAATGGTGACAACGGTGGTAACGATACTATTGATTATGCTGGTTTAGGTCAAGCAATTACCCTTTTACGTACCGGGATTGTCGAAAAAGATGGTGGTTTAGGTACCGATGAACTTATCAGAGTCGAGACAATTATCGGTGATGCAGGTTTTTCCAACACTATTGATGCTTCGGATGCGGAAAGTCCAGTTTCGATCAATGTAGATTTATCTGCACAAAGTTTACAGGTAAATGATATTCCTGGAGTTGGTAGTCTCAATCGTACCGTTGTCAACTTTGTCAACGTTATTGGCACTACTCAAAATGACAAAATTACCGGAAATGCTGAAGATAATATTATCAATGGTGTTGACGGACAAGATATCTTAATAGGAGGAGCCGGAAAAGATATATTTGTCTTAGGAGAAAGCGGTAATGTTTTCTATAGCGATGCTGATTTTGGCGACATTGCAAGTATAGAAGACTTTATATCCGGTGAAGATAAAATTCAGCTTACTGGTAGCCTGAATGACTATTCTTTCTTCAATTTAGGCTCAACAAACTTGATTGCTTTAGATGATGGTGATGGAATATTTAGTGGACTTGACGATATCATTGCATCTGTAAATGCTAGCTTTGACACTACTAGCGACTTTATATTTGCATAATTCATTTAAATAACAATTAAAAGTCGGGTTTTTACAATAATTTTCTTTTCTGACAGATATTTTCGTTAAAAACCCGACTTCTTCCCCCACGAGACGGCTGTTTCTGATAGGGGGTAATAGTTTCAGGCTCAAAACCATAATCGAATTCACCTTAAATAAAAGGTAAATAGCACTAAGCCACGAGATATTTGTTCTCATGACTTAGTGCTGTTTCTTTTTTTAGGATTATTGTCATGAGCAGAGACTGATATTTATACTTAATTCAGAGTTTTGCTGAAAATTGTAATTTTACACACTTGCGTCCGAAATAATACGGAGCTAATATGTAAATTAAGAAGAGGCAAAAGGAGAACTTCCGAGAATAACAAAGGATAGTATAGCTTCTTTAACTCCGAAAATAATTAACAACAACCTTCATCATTTTACAGAGGTAATTATGCAACGCTTGATTAAGTCTGCTGCTAAAGTTTCCGCTGCATCTATAATTGCTTGTGCTTTGGCTTTTATGGGAGCAACTTCTGCTAACGCTCAACCGAAAGGAATGCCTGAAGGCTATATTGGTGTTGGGGTTGGATTCAACGATGCTACTTCTGCTGTTGGTTTGAACGGACGTATCTCTTTCCCAAGAGCTAAACTTTCTTTGCGTGGCTCATTGTATGGTGGTTGCGATGGTGATTGTGCTTTGTTTATACCTACGGTCACTTATGACTTGCCAGTAGCTAAAAATACTAATATTTACTTAGGTGCAGGCTATGCAACTGTTAGTACTTCAAGTGGTGATTATTTAGGGAGCGAGGGAGTGTTACAAGCTGGTGCTGAAACAGCATTAGGTAAAAAGTTTACTATTTATGGTGATGGAACCTTTGCTGAGGGTGGTAGCCTGTTCAAAGTTGGACTTGGTTATCGCTTGTAAACTTTAACTAATAAACGAAATTCTATTGAAATTTGGGTGTTGAAAGAAGTATCTTTTAACACCTTTACGGTTTTTAAAAAAACTCTTTTGACAAAACAAAATATTCAAAATCTTGCTCGATTTTAGGAGTTAATCAGAGCTATAATATTTTTTCGGTATAAGTTAGTTCGCATACCGACATAAGAGTAATTACTGAGTTAAAGTTTTAGCATTCAGCATAAAAAATATTTGTGACAAGGTATTGTCCAAATCTTTTTCATTCTGAATACTTTTTAATTCTAGTCAGTATTTATACCTGAGCAATATTATGCGACAATTTCTCAAGTCCACTGTAAAAATTTCTGCTGTATCCGCAATTGCTTGTGCTTTGTCTTTCGTATCTACATTGTCTGCAAACGCTCAATCTCAAAAAGGTTTGGAAGGTAGTTACGTCGGTGGTAGTTTTCAAACTGGAAATGGAGTAACTGGGCTTAACATTTACGGACGATATGATATCCGTCAATTACCAATCTCCGTGAGAGGTAGTGTAAGCATACTAGATGTTAGTGATGATACTGTTACTCAATTTGCACCAGCAGTTACCTATGATTTACCTATCGGTAAGAAAGCAAATGCTTATGCTGGGGCTGGTTTAGTTTTCGGTGAAGGTGATTCTACAGCATTTTTAAATGCTGGTGCAGAAACAGAAATCGTTCAGAATGTAGTGGTTTTCGGTGATTTAAATGCTCCTTTGGATAATGATGTTGATCCAACTTTCAGTATTGGACTTGGTTATCGTTTCTAAGTTGACTTTGCTTCAAGAACAAGGCTATTGGTGTGTTCTAACAATTAAATAAAGTAAAGCATAAATGATTACGCGGGGAAGAGTTTAAACTTTTCTCCGCGTTTTTGAGTTTATATAAAAATTACAGAGTTTTTAGGAGCTTTACGGATTTTTAAGATAAAATGTTTTTTATATAGCTAGTCACCGGGTATTTACGGAGCTATAGTGTAAATAAGCAGAGTCTAAAAGAGGATGAGAATAAATAATACATTACCAATCAAAAGCAGATGCGTACTTATCCTAGGACAACACCTTTGCAGACGAAATACCTTATTAAAGAAATATTATTAAAGGAATTAAGTATGAAATTAAGTTTACAAAAAAAATTGTCGCCTCAAATTTTGTTAATTGATAGTTATGAAATATTTCTGAGTGGGACAATCAAGTTATTGCGTTCTTATTATCCAGATGCTGTAATTAATACTGCTACAACTGTAGAAAATGCGTTACATCAAGTTGCGATGTTTCAACCAGAATTAGTGATTACAGATATTTGCATTGCACAAAATGTTGGGGAAGCAGCCCAAATTAATCATGGGATACAGCTACTTAAGAAGTTATTAAGGAACTATCCTCACATTAATATTCTGGTGCAAAGTATCTATATCAATACTTTAGTACGGATAAAGTCAGAAATTGATCTTCATCCATCGGGTTTTGTAGTTGCTGATAAATCACTTTCTGCTCAAGAAACATTAAATAGAGTAAATTGGGCTTTACATAAATTGACTCATACAAAGGATATTAAAGGAATTAATTCTGAATTAGAGTTAAAACCAGAATGGTTAAGGCTGCTTAATCTAGCATTTGAAGAAGGATTACAAGATAAAGCAATTGCTGCACATATCTGTGTATCCGAGCGTATGGTACGTCACTATTGGTATAGACTACAGGAAGTTTTAAATATTAATGTTGAAGAACTAAAGCATCAAGGAAAAAATCTTCGAGTTATAACTCATATTCGAGCCAGAGAAGAAGGTTGGATTGATTGATTTTTACCAAATTTTGCTGTGAGTTCCGTCTTAGTAAATAGGTTGTTATTGTATATTTTTTTGCGTTTATTTTTCGTTTAAAATTTAGAAAAGTTACTTCATGCAATTAACTATCAATGGTTACAATAAACACGAGAATAACTATATAATTTCCGTATAAACTTGATCTGAAGCCGATATGTAAATAAAAATTATATCGGAGAGTTGAAATAATTGTAGTGATTTGAATTGATTTTAACTGTATAAAGATTTGTACTCACCTATTTGAGACGAAAATGAATAGATTATCGGTTAAAATTGTAATATTTGGATTAGGAGCAATGACCTATATTCCCAAAGTTTATGCAACAATTGCGCCTTCTCCTAACCAATTATTTACAACACAAGTACAAGCAGGAATTTTCTCGCTTTTGAGCGAAGTCGCCGTTACTCCGCCGTGCAACGAGGGAGCCTGCGGGGAGCGGCGCTCCCCGATTAATCCCGATATTTCCGCGATCGCAACTTCCGGATGGAAAAAGTTTTATTCTAATCAAGGAAATTTTTCAATTTTTGTACCTGATACATCTGTAACTAATTTGAATTCTCAAAGTGAAGATTATTCGATCAGTATTTATTATGCGGATACAAAGAAAAGTTCCTATATAGTTGGTTATGTTGATTATAAAATGGATTTAAGTCAGTTACCTTTGAGCAAAGTTTATGATAATTTTTTAAAAGAATTTTTAGGAAGTGGTATAAAACTATTGAAACAGCAAAATATTCAATTAGGTAAATATCCAGGTATCGAAGCAGAATATCAAAATGAAAATCAGGAAATAATTGCGAATATTCGGTTATTTTTGGTTGGTAAAAGGCTTTATGTTCTTGATGTTTCTAATTCTAAGTCTGGAAATGCTACACAATTTTTTAATTCTTTTAAGTTGGAAAATAACATAAAAGAAAATCCGAGTAAAATTGCTATTTTGTAGATTCAGAAGTCGGCTTTCTCTTAGAAACCCGACTTCTCTCCCCTGTTGATAATTATTCTTTTACTTCCTGAGTAGTTCTAACTATTTTGGTTAATAAATCTCTAGGAATAAATCTGACACTTTCAGCTAGTATTCTATTTTGTAATCCAGGAATAACAGTAGTTTTATTTGCCATTAAACCACGATAACCAATTTCAGCTACAGTTTGAGCATCCATCATATTCTTACTTTTGATTAATTTTGAGTCAGACATTCCAGTTCTGTGATGAAAAGCAGATACTGTTGGACCAGGACAAAGAACTGTTACAGTTACACCCGTACCCTCTAATTCGTTGGCGATCGCCTGGGAAAATGAAAAGATATATGCTTTAGTTGCAAAGTATACTGCCATTAAGGGTCCTGGTTGAAAAGCAGCGGTGGAAGCAACATTTAATATTTTCCCTTTACCTTGTTTTACCATCTGTTTGAGAAATAATTTGGTTAAATGTGTCAGAGATACCATGTTAACCTGCATCATTTCTAACTCAGCATTCAAATCTGTTTCGTTAAATAATCCATAATTACCAAATCCAGCATTATTTACTAGTACATCAATTTTGATTAATGACTGATTAACTTCTGCAAAAATTTCTTTTGCTGCCAAAGGAACTGATAAATCTTTGACAATAGTTTTGACTGAAATACCGAATTTATTCGGTAGTTCATCTGCTATTTCGGAAAGCTTTTGTTGATTTCTATCTACCAATACAAGATTATATTGATTTTGAGCAAATATCTGCATTAGTTCATAGCCAATTCCACTAGCGGCTCCAGTAATTAAAGCAGTTTCTCTATGCTGTATTTGAAATTCAGAGTTCATTTTATAGTTCTTAATTCGTAATAATTTCCGTTCATTTTGCTCAAAATATTAATATTAAATTATTAACTTAATGTGGATTTGACGATTATCACAGAAGTCGGGTTTTGATCACAATTGTCTGTTATTACAAACATTTATCCTAAAAACCCGACTTCTACCACCAGGGAAAATCAAGGTTTTATAGCTGATGAACATCAAACTCACGTTAATTTAATCACAAAATATCATGTTACTGATGCAAATCTTCAATTTTTGGTAATAATGTTTTAAGATTCCATAAAAAAACAATCTTTACTAGATAATAATAGATAATGTCTGTACTCAAAAGCTTTCCCTAATCAACTTAGTTTTACTTGTTTTTTTGCTGTGTTATAACCATCTAAGATTGTCATTGGTAAATTCAGTAAAATGTAAATAAAAAATCAAAAAAGTAAGTCTCTTTATTAGGTCTGCTGTATTGTATGATAACTTCTATTTTTCAACTAGAATGTATAGTATGATAGAGTTATTTTTTTTGAAAATTGTAAGATGTTACAAATTAGATTTAAGTGGATGTTATAAAAGTATCTGGCGGTTTAAACCGCACGCCAGTTGCTACAACGGAGGGAGCCTCCGCAACGCACTGGCTCTACTACACAAACGAAGTACAACGGGCGCGTAAATAAAGCAACCATTGGCAACTGTTAAAATCTTTATCCTATAAGACTTTTTACTTCTTACTTCCGCCCAGCGGTACTAGTAATCTAGAACCCGCCTTACAGCGGGTGCCGGTTTGTGTAGCTGCGACTTATAGTCGCCAGGTAACGTATAAATTAGACTTTCAAAACATCCTCTAAAAATTACTCAATTAAATTGGAATAAACCCTGCTTTTTTGATTAATTCTTTACCTTCATCTGTTTTGAGTAGATTTGCATAAGCTTTACCAGCTTTTTCTGCTTCGGGTTCTTTTCTTAAGTCTGGTTCTTTACTTGTTAATTCTGTATGTTTATAAATCACGTAAATTTTACGAGTTAAATATCTAGGATAATTATTTTTCAACTCTTCTAGGTTTATTTGGTTAGAATTATTTCGTTTTTTCTCTTCTTTACATTTATCAGCAGGAATAATTGGTTCTCGGTAAAGAGAAGCAAAATTGTTGGATGTTTGTCCGATAGGTAATGCTCTGACATCACATTGTGGTATTACTTCTGGTGCAGATGCATAATAAATTCCACCTAGATTTTCCTTGACTTCTTGTAAACCATCTGTTGTCTCGTTAACAATCTGGACATTTTTACTAAGTTGTTCATTCCCTAAAATTTCATTGACAAAAAATTCGGGTGTACCTCCTCTACTTGGATTGCGGGAATAAGGTATTATTGGTAAATCTGGTCCTCCAACTTGTTGCCAATTAGTAATTTTGCCGGTATAAATATCTTTGAGATGGGGAATAGTTAAGCCTTTGATCTTAAGTTTGTGATTAACTGCGATCGCAATTCCATCTATGGCTACTGCTATATTCCGCAATTCAAAATTGTCTTGCTTTGATTTGGTTTCTGCTTCTGTCAAATGTCGAGAAGACAAGGAAAAATCGAGCTTTCCAGATACTAGTTTATCATTTAATAATACGTTTATACCTTCTCCTGAACCGATAGCACCTTGGAAGTTTAATTTAAAATTGCGATGGATTTTACTAATTTCTGGTTCTATAATTTTCCGAAATGGTTCTGAAGTGGTGCTACCTCCATAACGAAATGTCCCGGAAGGAACCTCTACTGAACTAAATGTTGTTCCTGTGATTGGTTGTACTTGTTGTGCTATGGGAAATAAATTCCCAGCCAAAATCGCTATACCACCCACAGTTAAACCAATGAAACCTGTTAATATCAATGGTTTAATATTTTGTTTTGGTTTTTTATCAGGTTGTAAATTATCTTGTAAATCATGTAAATTATGCGAATTATCTGGTTTTTCTTGATTAATAACTGTCCCTGGATTCAATGATTCCCAAGTTAAAGATTTTAAGTTAGATGCAACACAAATTGTCGGGAGCCAAATAGCACCAGGATAATCTAAATTAAAATGTTCTAGACGTTTACGGGATTTATTTAAAGCTTTAGAAAGGGATTGATTGCGGGTAAACTCGGCAAAAAAGTATTTTAAAAATTCTACTGCTACTTTATCAGGTACGGGTTCACGCATGACAATACAGCGGGGTAGATACAGTTGTGCTAGTTGATTAGCTAAACCCAAACCATCGCAAGAATTAAAAATTGCTAACTGCAACCCTCGATCAATAGCTTGTTTTAAAGCTTCTTTGAATTCTTCAATATTCAAACTATCATCATTGTTGAGTTCAATCCAGCCAATACTGCCATCTTCTCGACTTCCGCTGTGTCCCGTAAATATAAAAATATGATATCCTTGTTCGTCCCACAAAGCATTACATAATTCTTTACGGTTGGGTTGCATCAAACAAACAACTTCTGCACCATGTTGTTCTAATTCTTTGATGACTTCTAAATCATCTTTAGTATTGATACCGTCGCTTCTACCGACAGCAACTAAAACTCTAATTTTTGAACTTTTTGGCAGTACATCACTTGTGTTTCTGGATGTAATTTTACCAGCATTTAAAGCAATTTCAACTTGGGGATAGTGTTCCTCAAATAAATTCCACTCTTGCCAAGGAAGACGACGTAAATTAACATCTTTAGCGTCAATTATCACGCGAATATCTTCATTTGTATGATGAAGTTGTTGCGCGATCGCAATTAATCTATCCCGCACAGGGAACCATCTGCTATCCCCGGAATTAAGCCATTGATTGAGATTTTCTTTAACCAAAGATACACAATCAGCGCTGGAATATTTGGTCACAGCTTTGGGAGTAATACGCATTCCCGGTGATGGTGCAATATAAGAACGTACTGCATCAATTTGACGATAAGCTAATTGCCAATTATTAAAAGATGATTCCAATTCTGTTGGAAGTGCAGGTAAAAATCCTTCTGTTTCAATGTTTAATTCCTGTGCTGTTAAATCTACTTGAAATCCTTGTTTACTTTCTCTAATTTTTAGTTTGATAACTGCCATACATTAATTTACCTATTATTTTACCTATTATTCGATGTTTTTAAACAACAAACTCTTCGGTAATGCTTTTTTCCCCTAATTTAAATTCTACAATAAATTTCTCTTCATGCTGACAGCTAAATTCAAGCTGTATCCAATCATTAGCAGTTTCGGCTTGAGTTTTCATACAAGCATCTCCTGATTCATCCAAAATAGTCAATTGCAAATTTTCGGGTAAATGAATGGCATTTTCTGCTGGATAAACCCGCAAACGAATATCAAATAAATCACTATTTGTTGGTGTTAATTCTATTAATAAAACTATCTGTTTACCAACATTAATTACCTTTGCACGGCTAATAGAATTTGTTTGAGAATCTGTATTTTGACGGGTAATAGTCGCAGTACTTCTGAAATTACCAGCTAACACCAACTCCGGAGATTGCCAATCTTGATTAAATATTCCTTCCAACCATTGGCACAAATTTACCATATTTTTGCGTTGATTGATAGTGTCAATTAAAACATTTAAAGGATGCAATTGGCTGATTTGAATGATTTCCGACTGTCCAATTATTGCTCTTGCTGGAACAAATCCTAATATTTCTACAAAATCTAACTGTTTTGTTAACCTAACCGCAACATAACCAATTCTTTCTTGGGTTACTTCTTGGGGTAAAACCACAGCATCTTCACCAGATAATATTGGACGACATTCGATTCTCCCAACATTGGGTAACATCAAATCCGCAATATCAAAAAATGTTCTGATACTCCAATTCCAGCTATCGCTTTGATGCAATGCTGTTTCTATATTTAACCATTTCAAATAATTATTCACAGCATAAACTGCTAAAGTATTTAAATAAACTTGCTTCCCCTTTTCTACAGAATCTTGCTCCGCAGCGAATTTTTCGGCACAACGATGAGCATCTTTCCCCAGAGGAACCCGTAAATAATTTGGTTTTGTGCTGTTCATTAATCAATCCTTAAATTTACACCAATTTCTTTAAGTAAAGGTAAGCATTTTTTTTTCCAATGAGAATATAGAGTTTGATTGCTTACATTAAATTCTCTGGCAATATCGGCAATTTTATGAGACGGATTTGCTAGTAATAACCGTTTTGCTAACAATTGACAGTGACAATTTGTATTAACCCTGGTATAACAGCGTCTCAACTGATGGTTTTCATCTTCTTCGATGTACTGGATAATTCTTTTTCCCCAAGTTTCGCGTGAGCGCTGTTGAATTTCGGCAATTTTGATATCGAGTAAATCTAAGGTTATACTAGAAAACTGTGGATCTGAAAGCATATCCAATCCGGTTACTTCTTTACCTTCATCGTTGCCTATTGGTTTATCTAAACTAATTGTATAATTACCGTCGGCAATAAATAAATCTTTAACACGCCATTTCAGATAACCGTTAATCCATTTGACTAAACTCTTTTCTAAAGGTTGATCGCAGCTTACCTGAAATTTATCAATATTCCGACAAAACCATTCCCATGTTTGATTTAACGCTTCTAAATAATCTCGATGGTAAGATTTGTAAATACCAGGAAGTTGTTGAACAATTATCAGCAAGTTATTTAAAGCTTTTTGCCTTTGTGGGGTACCTTCTTGATAACGACACACTTCCTTAATAAGTTTCTGAAGTTGTTCATCCACTCCTATTTTCTCCCCAATCTTTTATTAATTAAAAAAGTTTACTTTTACAGCTGTATCCTACCCGAAATACCAATAAATCAATTGTTGTATAAATTACTTAGATAGTTCAGTTTTAAGTAGTTTTTTGATTAAATAAGACTTACGTAAAACCCGACTTTCCTCAAGGGGTAATTCATGAATTACCTCTACCCAAGAATAAGCGTAAGTTTTATTAAAAATGTATTATATATAGTAATATTTTTTGGTTTAGGAATGGTTAATGCAAGGTTAAGCGTATTTCGATTAATCCTAAAGGTATAAAATATAAT
This sequence comes from Nostocales cyanobacterium 94392, assembly GCA_035285725.1. Classification (GTDB taxonomy): domain Bacteria; phylum Cyanobacteriota; class Cyanobacteriia; order Cyanobacteriales; family Nostocaceae; genus Rivularia. The sequence continues at coordinate 10,289 of JAYKJL010000011.1, forward strand.
CTAATCACAGAAGTCGGGTTTTTGGCAACTTCTATCCGTAATACCAGAAAACACTCATAAAAACCCGACTTCTCACCCCAGGAAGAATGTCTACACAGAAGTCGGGTTTTAGTAGCTTTTGTTCCTAACACCCAATTTCACGGTAATAAAAACCCAACATCTAGCCCAGATTACAAATTATCAACCACCTGCTCACTCATCCGTAATTCCAACAAATCCAATAATCCATCCACATTACAATTAAGTTTTGTAAAACAAACAGATGGTAAAAGTTCTGGTTCAAAATAAATTAACTTAATTTGTTCTTTACCGATAGCTATCATCAAAACTTCTTTTTCAGGTTTATAACTATCTATTAAACCCAAAATTTCTTGAAGTTTATGAGCAACATTATCGTTAAATTTCTGAATTGCTTCTGAGGGACAATAGACAAAGTGTGGTTTCGGTTGTAAGTCAATACCGATAGTACCTTTACTATGACCATTTTGCTGCCAAAGTCCCCAGGAAAGTGCGGCTAATTCCTGCTGATGTGCTTTGACAAATTTATCTAACCTGTGCAACCATTTGGGTTGGATTATATCGGATTGAGTGCTACCAAACATCGTCACATTTATAAATAACTAATTATAGCAAGGAATAGATAACAAAAATAAATCTCTTCTTCTGTTCTTACTTTGTGTTCTCTGCGTCTCTGCGGTTATTTAATAAATAATCATTCTCTGGCAAACTAATCGTTTGCGGTGTTTGTGGTTTGAGATGTATTCTCATCAGAATCAGTAAAAATGTGATAGGAATACTTAATATAAAACCAATTCCAATCAAAAATATCCAGATGAAATACCAGACAAACAATTCTTCAAATCCTGCGATTTCGTAAAAAAAGCGATTATTTGCGATTAATTCTGGAGCTGATTTGTTATCATAAAACTTAAATAAGAATTCGTAATATGGATAATGGTCGTTACTAATTTGTCCGCCATTAGCTGCGATAAATAATAATGACTGGTTATTGTTATCTTCAGCTTCAATGACTATACCTTCAAGCCGCTTACCATCACCTTTTGAGATTAAATCACCGCTAGTTTTATCCGAGACTAATTCACCGTTGTATCCCGCTTCCCCTTGATATAAAAGTTTTGTTTTTTCCAAATAGTTATATAAAGAATTTAATTTATCTGGAGAAATATAAGGAGTCTTTTTAGGCAACTTTCCTTGTTTATTTAAAGATAAAAGAATCCGAGTATTATCGCAATATTCTGTATTGCATTTTCCCGTACCGCAATTACTTTGAAGATTTTCAATACCCGATTGAATTTCTTCTATACAGGAATTTGAAGTATCAATTTTAAATATTCTACTCCCATCATTTCTTTTAATGCTAGAAACGGGAGTAATTGAACGGATTTTATCGAATTCTTTTACTTGATTAGGTAATCCCGGAGGATTTAAATAATATCCCCAATAATACTTAGAAATAGATATAGAAGCTAAAAATCCAACGAAAATACTACTACCAAAAGTAAGTAAAAAGGTGACTATAATCCAAAATGATTTGGGATGATGATTATTCTTCATTAGTAGAAATAACTATTTAACTCAAAACACTGTTATAACTACTAATAGTGTTTCGATCAAGTTGGATTTTTTCCGGAAGAAATTATCAGTCATCCCAGAGTAAATCTACCATGGTGGCTACTAATTATTAACCTATTTTAAACCAGACTGTACGCGCCATAAACTTGCATAAATCCCGTTATCTTCTAATAATTCTTCATGGGTACCCGATTCGACAATTTCACCGTATTCTACAACATATATGCGGTCTGCATTGCGAATTGTGGATAGACGGTGCGCGATCGCAATAGTTGTTCTATCTACCGTGATTCGTTCTAAAGAGCGAGCAATTGCGGCTTCTGTCTCATTATCTACCGCTGAGGTGGCTTCGTCTAAGATTAATATGGGGGGATTTTTCAGAATTGCTCTGGCGATGGCAATTCGTTGTCTTTGTCCCCCGGATAATTTTTGTCCGCGTTCACCGACAATTGTTTGATAACCTTGGGGTAGCTGCATGATAAATTCGTGAGCTTCAGCAACTTTAGCCGCTGTCATAATTTCTTTATCGTTAGCGTTGAAGGTTCCGTAAGCGATATTTTCGGCTACCGTACCGTGGAACAAAAATACATCTTGACTGACTAAGCCGATACAGCGACGTAAATCTGGAAGATTAATATCTTGTAAATTAATATTATCAACAGTAATTGTCCCCGAAGTGATTTCATAAAATCGCAGCAATAATTTAACTAAAGTGCTTTTACCCGAACCTGTAGAACCAACAATAGCAATAGTTGTTCCTGCGGGTATTGTTAAAGATAAATTTTTAATTACCGGCTGTCTATCTTGATAAGCAAAAGTAACATGATTAAATGCAATTTCACCACGTACTTTTTCAATGGGTAAATCGACATTCCCTGGATGAATTGTAATTTTAGTATCCAGCAAATTCATCACTCGATTCGTAGAAGACATTGCCCGTTGATATAAATCAAAAGTTTGTCCTAATCTAGTTAAAGGCCAAAGTAACCGTTGAGTTAAAAAGACTAAAACACTGTAAGTTCCGGCAGTCATATTACCATTAACTGCCGACATTCCACCGAATAGTAATAATGCTGTAAACCCGATTAAAATTAACATTCTAATTAAAGGTACAAACGCAGCAGAAAGCTTAATTGCTTGACGATTACTGCGACGGTAAGCATCACTATCTGATGCTAAACGTTGGCTTTCATAATCTTCCGCAGTAAAACTTTTGATAGTAGTAATACCGCTTAAATTATTAGATAAACGAGAATTTAGAAAACTCAACTTTTCGCGGACATCAGCATAACGGGGTTCGAGTAAATCTTGGTAAGCAAACGTTCCCCAGAGAATAAACGGAATTGGTAACATCGTCATCCAAGCCACATTCGGAGCTAAAATAAAGAAAGCAGCACCGAGAATGATAATAGTTGTGGCAGTTTGCAATATATCATTAGCTCCCACATCTAAAAAACGCTCTAATTGGTTGATATCATCGCTGAGAATAGACATCAAACCTCCGGTACTACGTTCTTCAAAATAAGCTAATTCTAAATTTTGTAAATGCTTATAGGCATCCAAACGCAAATCATGCTGAATACTCTGGGCTAAATTACGCCATAGAGTTTCCAAAGCGTACTCAAAAATCGACTCCAGTGCCCAAATAACCACCGTGAGAAAAGAAAGTATTAAAAATTGCCAAAAAATATCTGTGATTCCCCAACTGGCAATGGTAGAATTTTCCTGTTTGACAACAACATCAACAGCAAAGCCGATTAAAACTGGAGGTGCCAAGTCAAATAACTTATTGAGAATAGAAGAAACCACCGCGAGCCAGATTTTTTTGCGATAATCTTGTCCGTACTCAAGCAAGCGTTTCAACGGATGCGCTGAATTCCGAAGCTGTTTTTGCGAGCGACTGGATTTAAGTACTGAAGCCACAATATGAAGGTAAATGCGTGAAATCTATATTATCACGTTTACGAGACTTCAAGTATGCCTGAAATCAATTATCAATCGATTTGTAGATTAAATTTGACCGAAGCGATTCACAATATAAAAGGAGCATGAAATTGAAAAGTCAACAATTAGGCAGTTGGCAATCCGCAGTTGCAGGAATTTTGGTAGCAATAGTTGTTGTTTTTAGCCTGAATTCATTTGTAATTATTAATCCCGGTCAAGCCGGAGTTTTGAGTATATTAGGAAAAGCTCAAGATGGTGCTTTACTTGAAGGTATTCATTTTAAACCACCAGTAATTTCTAATGTAGATATATACGATGTCACAGTCCAAAAATACGAAATACCAGCCCAAAGTTCTACCAAAGATTTGCAGGAATTAACCGCAAAATTTGCAATTAACTTTCGTATAGATTCCATCGAAGTTGTTGATATTAGAAGAAAACAGGGAAGTTTAGAAAATATCGTCTCAAAAATTATTGCACCGCAAACTCAGGAATCTTTCAAAGTTGCAGCAGCAAGAAGAACCGTAGAAGAAGCAATTACCAAAAGAGACGAGTTGAAAAATGATTTTGATAATGCCCTAGGACAGCGTTTGGACAAGTATGGAATAATTGTCTTAGATACCAGCGTCATTGACTTAACTTTCTCCCCCGAATTTGCCAAAGCAGTTGAAGAAAAACAAATTGCTGAACAGCGTTCCCAAAGAGCCGTTTACGTAGCAGCAGAAGCCGAACAAGAAGCATTTGCGGACATTAACCGTGCAAGAGGTAAAGCGGAAGCACAAAAACTTTTAGCCGAAACTTTAAAAGCTCAAGGTGGACAATTAGTATTACAAAAAGAAGCTATTGAAGCCTGGAAAAGTGGAGGTGCCCAAATGCCAAAAGTTCTAGTCATGGGGAATGAGTCCAAAGGCGGTGTGCCATTCTTGTTTAATTTAAGTAACATACAAGATTAATCCCACTGTAAATTTTTGGTAGAGTATAGGCTCTACATCATACGAAGTAAAACCTAGTAGATTCTTTTTGAGGCTTATGACAAGCAAACCCCAAACCCAAATCACGGTTGAAGAAGCCAAGAAAATCTTGAGCAAATACGACTTCGTTGATATTGCAGCAAAGCTAAAGCCATCGGAAAAAATTTTAGTCCGTCGAGCTTTAGTTTTACTTTCAAGCCTTTGCGATTATCAAATATTAGGTATTTCTGCTGATACTACTGAAGAAGGAATTAAAGCAATGGAAAGCTATTCCAAAGCATTAGGATATCAGCCTCCTAGTAATTTACCTTTAATTGATGGTCCAGTTTATATCAAATTAAATGGTAAAAATGGCTTGTGTTACATTGATTCCTATTTGGGACATCATCGTGGGGTTTTAGTTTCTTGTCAGTCTTCTTCGGAAGGTGGAATGAATCATATGTACGGACATTTACCTTTGGATTTATTTGATTAAATGATATTGGTAATTGAACATTAGAAATTCAGGTGTATTTTTACTTGTAATTTGATTACACCTTGAAATTTGAAATCGCCGTAACGCACCATTTTGTATCGGTGTATTACGGCTTTTAATTTTTAGGGAGTAGGGAGTAGGGAGTAGGGAACAGAGAACAGGGAATAGATGATTATCATGTTTAATAGATATTTAGCTTCAAAAACCCGACTTCTGTAACTTCGGTAATTGAGAGTAAGAAGTCAGATTTTGATTATAATTATTGTGTCTCACAAATATTTAACTGCAAAACCCGACTTCTAATTATCGTTAATTCAAGTCATCGCAAATTCTAATAAATCTAAAATCTAAAATCTAAAATCTAGAATCCTATGGGTGTTATTACTTTACAATCTGTCAAAAAAGATTTTGGCATCAAAGAAATTCTTAAAAATGCTACTTTTAGCTTGGATGCTGATGAAAAAGTTGGCTTAATTGGTACTAATGGTTCTGGTAAATCAACATTATTAAAAATGATTGCTGGAATGGAACCAATTGATGGTGGTGAGATTATTGTCAATCCTGGTGCTAAAGTTATATATTTACCTCAGCAGCCAGATTTAGATGAAAGTCGCACAGTTTTAGAACAGATATTTGCCGATAGTGGTGAACAAATTAAACTAGTGCGGGAATATGAAGAAATATCCGATAAATTAGCGAAAAATTCTCAAGATAATCAATTGTTATCCCGTTTGGGTGAAGTGACGCAGCGCATGGATATGATTGGTGCTTGGGAAGTCGAAACCAATGCTAAGATAATTCTTTCACAGTTAGGAATTACTGATTTTGATGCTGTAATTGGGACTTTATCTGGTGGTTATCGTAAACGAATTGCGTTAGCTACAGCTTTGTTATCCGAACCAGATTTATTATTAATGGATGAGCCGACAAACCATTTAGATGCTGATTCTGTAGAATGGTTACAAAGCTATTTGAATCGTCGAAATGGTGCTTTATTATTAATAACTCACGACCGTTATTTTTTGGATAAAGTGACAAATCGCATCATTGAAATTGACCGGGGAGACCTTTATACTTACTCTGGTAACTATTCATATTTCCTGGAAAAGAAAGCCGCAGCCGAAGAATCCGCAGCCAGTAGTCAGCGCAAATTTAAAGGAGTATTGCGACGAGAATTAGAATGGTTAAAAAGAGGACCGAAAGCCAGAAGTACCAAACAAAAAGCCAGAATAGATCGAATTAGAGAAATGCGAGGAACTGAGTTTAAACAAACTCAAGGAAAAGTTGATATTTCTACTGCTAGTCGTCGTATTGGCAAGAAAGTTATTGAAGTTAATAATATCTCGAAATCTTTTGACAACCGGATTTTATTCAAAGATTTTACCTACGAATTTAGCCCGGAAGATAGAGTCGGAATTATCGGTGAAAATGGTGCGGGTAAATCCACTTTAATCAATATTATCACCGGACGGGAACAACCGGATACAGGTGAAGTTGATATTGGCACTACGGTTTATATTGGTTACTTTGATCAGCATTCGGAAGAATTGATTGGTGCTTCTAATGATTCGCAACGAGTTATTGATTATATCAAACAAGAGGGAGCAGAATTTATTGAAACTGCCGATGGAACTAGAATTAGTGCTTCTCAAATGTTGGAGAGGTTTTTGTTTCCTCCGATTCAGCAATATGCACCAATTAATAAACTTTCCGGTGGTGAAAAACGGCGTTTATTTTTGTTAAGAGTTTTAATGAGTGCGCCGAATGTTTTAATACTAGACGAACCGACAAACGATTTAGATGTACAAACTTTAGCGGTATTAGAAGATTATTTAGAAGACTTCAATGGTTGTGTAATCGTAGTATCCCACGACCGTTACTTTTTAGACCGTACTATTGACAAAATCTTTGCTTTTGAACAAGGAAAGATTCGCGAATTTCCTGGTAATTATTCCATTTATCTCGATTTTAAAAGAGCAGAAGAAGCCAAAGAAAAGCAATTACAAGCGGAGTTAGAGAAAGAAAAACCGAAATTTCAGACGCAGAAAGTAGAAACTAAAGTTACAAAAGAAGACAATAAAAAGAAGCGTCGTTTATCGAATTGGGAAAAGAAGGAATTCGAGCAGTTAGAAGGAAAAATTGCTCAATTGGAAGATGAGAAAATACAAACGGAAATGGCTTTAACAAAGGCTGCGGGGAATTATGCGGAAGTTCAAAAGCTTTTTGAAAAAGTAGAGAATCTCAAGCAAGATATAGATAAAGCCACGGAAAGGTGGATGGAATTAGCAGAGATTGATGAGTAATTTGGTAATTGGTAATTAAAATCCGTGAAATCCGTGTAATTCTTTTTAATCCGTGTTTGGGAATTGGTAGTAGGGAGCAAAATGCTCCCACTATTATGAACAATTACTTTATGTTAATGTCAATGTCAGTGTTATTGTTAATGTCTTTGTTAGGGTTTTAAGCAGTTTTTTCGATTGATTTGATTTATAAATATATCTGTACAATAAAATGTCTCTTTGTTAATATTTAAAATTAAATTACCGTGTTAGTATGAATAAAATTTTTCATGCTAAAGTTCAGCAAGGTAACTCAAATTGGAATAAATATTAATTATTATCTGACAGCATTATATGATAAAGCAATGCGTGGGATGGGCATCCCTGCCCGTCCGAATCTGCCTCATAAAGATGAAATATGCTGTAATTATTCTTAATTATTTGGTTACTAATATTTTGCTGTTATTGGTTATGGGCAGACAATATTATTTGTAATTTATTTAATTACTCTTAATTAATAATTAATTATTTTATGGAAATCAAAAAAAATCGACTTAGACTAAATTTATTGGGAATGACGTTGCTCAGCTTGTATTTGGTAATTGGTGTACCGAAACCAGCTTATGCAATGCATATAATGGAAGGTTTTTTACCATTTAATTGGGCTGCTTTTTGGTGGGTTGTTTCTTTACCTTTTATGATTTTAGGATTTATATCCTTAACTCGTATCACCAAAGAAAAACCTCAATTGAAGCTGCTTTTGGGTTTAGCTGGTGCATTTGCTTTCGTACTTTCAGCCTTGAAAATTCCTTCGGTTACAGGTAGCGCTTCTCACCCCACTGGTACAGGATTGGGTGCAGTGTTATTTGGTCCCTTAGCAATGTCGGTTTTGGGGACTTTGGTACTGCTATTTCAAGCTTTATTACTGGCACACGGTGGGTTGACAACATTGGGAGCTAATGCATTTTCAATGGCGATCGCCGGACCTTTTGCAGCTTTTTGGATATATAAATTAACGATGAAGCTGTCTGGAAAACAAAGGTTAGCGATATTTTTAGCCGCAGCTTTAGCCGATTTATTAACATATATTATTACTTCTGGTCAGCTTGCTTTGGCTTTCCCCGCAGAAGTTGGTGGTGTAATGGCTTCGTTTACAAAATTTGCCGGAATTTTTGCGATTACTCAGGTTCCTTTAGCTATTAGTGAAGGTTTATTAACAGTATTAGTGTGGAATTGGCTGCAATCTTATAATCCACAAGAACTAGAACTATTGAATTTAATTAAGCAGGAATCTCATACCAATGAAACAATCAAGTCAGTCTAATAAGGGATGGAATAATTGGCTGTTGGTATTAACAGTTGTTGCTTTAGCTGTTGCACCAATCATATTTTTACGTGGTGCAGAATTTGGTGGTGCAGATGGACAAGCTGAAGAAGCAATTACGGAAGTAAAACCAGATTATAAACCTTGGTTTACACCTATATTTGAACCACCTAGCGGTGAAATTGAAAGTTTATTATTTTCTTCTCAAGCTGCTTTGGGTGCGGGATTAATTGGTTATGCAATAGGTTTGTATCGGGGACGCAGTGAAAAGCAAAAACGTGAAGAATGAGTTTAAAACTTGATACTCTAGCCTATAGCAATAAACTCAGAGGATTACCACCAGAGCACAAATTAATCTTTGCTTTGACAACTTTGTTGATTTCTCTTTCTACCCATCCACCAGTACAAATTTTAATTGCATTATGGATGGGGGTTTGGACTGTTGTTTATGCCGGAATTCCTGCTGATATTTATTTTAAAATATTAGCAGTGGCTAGTTTTTTTTGGTTGACTAGTTTACCGGCTTTAATTATCAACAGTATTTCTATCACCGATATTTTTAAAGTGCAAAATGATGCTTGGCAAGGTTTCACTTTAAGTTCTTACTATATATATATTAGTCGTAGCGGTTTTTATGAAGCACTTAATATATTTATCAGAGCGTTTGCTTCTGTTTCTTGTTTATATTTTTTAATGCTAACTATTCCTTTTACAGAAATATTGCAAACTCTACGCCGTCTCAAATTTCCCACACTGTTAATTGAATTATTATTATTAATGTATCGGTTTATTTTCATTTTGTGGAATACAGCCACCGATTTATCAGTTGCTCAAAAATCTCGTCTTGGCTACCGTAATTTTCGCACAAGTATCAAAAGTTTGGCATTATTAGTTGGGCAATTATTAAAGCGAACTTTGCAAAAATATAGTCAATTTTCTTTAGGATTAGAAGCGCGAGGAACTAGCTATGAATTTAAGGTTTACTCTCCCCGTCGCTATCGTTCATCAAAGCGGTATATCATCGAAGCAATTGTCGGTTGGGTAATTTTAATAGTACTAGAATTTTGGTTGAATGCAAAAATATTTACTTGAATTTGAGCAAGTTCATTACACTTATCCCGGCGCTCAAGAATCTTCTCTCAACGGTGTGACATTAAATATTCCATCTGGTAAAAAATCTGCACTTATCGGTCAAAATGGGTGCGGTAAAACCACATTATTTTTATTAGCAAATGGTTTATATAAACCAAGTAGTGGAATTGTCCGCTGGCACGGTAAACCATTACGTTACGACCGCAAATATTTGAGTAGCTTAAGACAAGAAGTCGGGTTAATATTTCAAGATCCAGAACAACAAATAGTTGCTTCTACAATTGAAGAAGATATTTCTTATGGATTATGCAATTTGAATTTACCTGACCAAGAAATTCAAGCAAGAGTAGAGGAAATATTAACACAACTGCAATTACAAGAATTAGCGCAAAGACCAGTACATCATCTTAGCTTGGGTCAAAAAAAACGAGTTTCTATTGCAGACGTGATGATACTGCGACCCAAACTATTATTATTAGATGAACCGACTGCATATTTAGATATCAAACACACCCGTCAGCTAATCAAAATCCTGAATAAAATTCATCAAGATGGTACAACATTATTAATGTCCACCCACGATTTAGATTTAGTTTATCGCTGGGCAGACTGGATATTTGTCATGGATAAAGGGAGGTTAATTATAGAAGGTGAACCCGAAGATATATTTGCTCAAGGGGAACTTTTAGAACAGTTACAATTAGGATTACCATTAATATATCAACTTTTATTTGATGATAGTTTATCTGCTGAAGAAAAAGCTGTTTTAGAAAAAATACGGCAAAGAATATTAAAAATGTAGAGACGTAGCAGTGCTACGTCTCCTTAGATTTCGATTTATTTCAAATAATACAACTATGAATTAACTACTGCTGACTAACAAAAAGCTGCGTAAAATAATATTCACCTTGAGCATTTTTCGCAACACCAATACCAGTCACCTGATATTTACCTACTATATTGCGATGATGACCAGAACTTTTAATCCAACCCTCAACAGCAGATTTTCCAGGATTGCGATGACCTTGATTATAAGCAACATTTTCTGCTACACCATTCCAGGCAATTAACTTAGAAATCTTTTGGTACCGAGAATTTGAACCACTATGTCCAAAAGCAACCTGCTTAGATGCCATTTGTTGACTATGCTCTCTGGCAATTTTACTTATTTCACCGTTCATTTTTAGTGGTGCTAAACCTTTACTACTACGGTATTGATTAATTTGTTGGTGAACCGATTTTTCCATAGCAGCAACATCCGAAGCTGCATTAACTGATTTTGCACCTAATCCAATTTCGTAATTACTAAAAAACTGGGTTATTTCCCCTCCACCCAACATAATTACCGTTCCTAAAACAACTCCAACAAATGGGAACACTTTTTTCAAATCAGACTTTAGCCGAGTATTCTTCAACATTTCTATTTACTCCAAAAACAACTGAATAAACCTCTACTTATAATTCCCTTCATCGAGAGAAAAATAACTTTTTTGCACTTTGATTCCGGTAGATTTATTCGCGATTTGGTAGAACCATGATTGAAAGTATGTAATTCTGCGTACCTTCTTCACCCTGTCAGCAGAATTCCTTACAAAAGTAAAGTTAATTGATTACTCACTTTTGCCAAGTTTCTATGTGATTCTAACTAACTTTTCCCTACTTTGGGTTATGAATTAGTTAAAGACATTGTGATTCAAAATACTTTACATATTGTTGTTTTGGAAAATATTAATATTTATCAAATAAAAAATCTTCATTACAACGCCGGGAAATAGTCACTTTTACTTTTAAATTTCAACAACCTTGATGAGCATTTTCTTCAAATCTCAATTTTGAGCTTTTAATATAATCTTCATCAATTTCAAAAGCTAACCAATTTCTTTGCAAAGTTTCAGCAATCCTACCCGTCATATTTGAACCAGCAAAAGGGTCTAACACTATATCACCTGGTTCCGTACAAAGGTTAATCACAAATTCTGGTAAAGCTTGAGGAAATCTTGCCGGATGTGGTTTAAAACCTTCTTCTTTACATCGGCGTTGATAATAATCGTTAGAAGCAGTATTCGAGGCGGAAATGACATTTACCGACTGCATTTCTTCTTCCACATAAACTTCCTGTAAAAGTGTAGGTTGACCGATTTCTTCTTTATTTTCTTTACACCGCCCATCAATAATATTAGGTGGAATAGCTCCGCCTCTATCATTGCCAAATTTATCGGAAATATCATGACCTGATGGTCTAAGTTTGGGCTTGTACCCATTCTTAAGCAGGTTTTTCATTGCTTCACTATAAGGCTTCAAAACCCTTCGATTATTAGCTTTTGGATGCGGTTCCTTTGAAAGCCACCAAACTGTATTGACCGAATCTTTTACTCTTTCCCTGCGAACTGTTACCCATTCAGCCGGGGTAGGAAGTTTTGCTGGATTATACCAATATAATTCTTGTGCTAAATAAAATCCTATTCCACCTTTTTGTTGTGATTTACACAAACAAATCACTAGTTCAAAATGATAAAGTGAACGAACTGGCATTCCTTTAACCCAACTACCACCAATATCAATAACTAGCGAACCTGTTGGTTTTAGAATCCGGTAAAATTGCATTGCAAAATCTTTAAACCATTCCACATATTCATCGGCATCTACATTTCCATATTCTTTTTTACGAACAAGCGCAAATGGTGGAGACGTACAAATTAAATCAATACTTTCGTCAGGAATATTTGCAATCAATTCTAAGCTATTTCCTAAATATGCAGCACCAAATTTTGTTGCGTAATATGGTTTACAATTAAATTTCATATAAATAAATTTTCCTAGTACTTTAGTAATTTGAATCTTAAGAACATTATTAATCAAACCATAATTTTTATAATTTTTAGCGATTTTAAACCGCCGGATACTTTTAAAACATCTTCTAAAAATGACCTTGGTTCAAAACCTTGTCTACAGATGGGCTTGTATCATCAATTAAAGTTTGAATTTTGCTTATCATTCTCTGAAATACATCGGGGTAGTATTTAGAAGCATCTAAAAATTCAATATATTCTTTTCTATGAGTGCGTCTTGCTTCTGGTGTACGATATTCCTGCCTAATATTAGAAGACATTCGTTTCATTTTACGTACTATTAGCACATCATCAATTTGAGTTGAGATGATTGAAACTGGTGTCATATCTAAAAATTCACAAATTAAAAAATATAGAGAACCAGGAATAGCTATTTTTAAATCTCTACTAGTTGCAACTGCTTCCTGAAACATAGTTTTGTCTAAATTTGTTTTACATTCTGCACATACATAACCCAGATGAGATTCAATTATTTTGTAATTTTGAAAATCTGAATCGAAAGATGTTTTAATATATAACTTCTTACCTAAGATAAAATCTTGATTTTTTGTTCTTATCTTCGGTTCTCCTGCTTGACCAAGATTACCAACAGATGACAAAAAACTAAGCCCCGCAAACGTATTTCTAGGACCAAGCTCAAAAGATTGGTCTATCCCTCTCAAACTACGAAAAACAAGCTGGGGTAAAAATTCTTCTAAAATAGTATTGTCTAATTTGATTTGACCTTTTTGCCTGTATAAAAAATTATTTGTACTATCAAATATTAGGTTAAGCTCAATAAAACGTTTGTATTTATTTGTGATTTCTACAAGCTTATTAACTGTATCAACTTGCGAGCATTCAACTGATTCAAGTTCATGAATCCATTCATGATATTTTCTTATAGCCTCTTCTACATTTTCTTTATCAGCATCAGGAAGTCGGGGATTTTCAAGACAAGGTATTAATTTTCCATAATGTGGACGAGAAAATTCGGGCATAATTATCAGAATAAAACATTTTATAAACTTGAATTTTTCTCAAACAGCTTTTTGTAATTGATATACATCTTCTGTTAGGTCTAGTTTTGGGGTACTTTTTATAATCATGACCTTTTCAATGGCATTTTCCAAGCATTCCAAATTTTTTTGGCAAACTAAATTAATCCCTGCTTTTAAAACGTTATGAGCTACCTCTCTAGCAATATCATCAATACTTTCTTTTGTACATTCAACTTTTAAATTAGTAAAGTTAATTAAATCTTCTCTGATAATTTTGCCAAATTTATTTTTAAACTTTCTTTTCTGCCTTAAAACTTTTGCATACATCCCAGACTTAATTGCAATTTTTTCAATAATGTCAGCATTATAAAAAGGTACTCCAAGAACTGTTGATTCATAACCTACCACAAATACAATGCGTGCATCTTTTTTACTTACCCTTGATATTTCCTTCAAAGTTTCTCCAATATCTAGGCAATATTGTACAACTGTATAAAAACGATTGGCTCGATTAGCTCGATTAGCTCCAATTTCAGATTTAGCTATTTTAAGCAAATCCCACCCTAAAATCTCAGCAGACTTTCGATAATTTTGATGATAGTTGAATACGTTAATGTAAGGTGGAGAGGTAACAACAAAATCAATTTTATTATCTGGTAAAGGAATCCATCTACAGTCAGATAGGTAAGCGAAAATCTTTTGACCGGAAATTGGTAAATTATCTACGGATTGCATTAATTCATAAACTTTGCTTTGAATTAAGTTATTTGTAATTGTATTATTGCCAACATCTAATAAAATTATTAATGCATTAAATAATATTTCTGTATCTTTATTTAATATATTTTTTAAATTATTAACTTTTGCTTCTAAATCATCAATCGTTTTATCAGTGTCTATCAAAATCGAGAACGGAAATTCCTGGTTGATATAGTCTCGAATTTGATTTATAGTATTTTTTTTATCAGGTTTATTAATAAATTCATAGGTTTTGCTGAGCATCCAAGCTGCTGGATTTATCTCAACTCCATATGCTTCAAGGGAACAAGCACCTGCTTCTAATAAAACAGTTCCACTACCTACAAAAGGATCAAGAACTACTGAGCTTGGTAAACAGTATGCTTCAAAAATCGTTTCTACTAATTGTGGTGAAAATTGACCCCGCCAAGAAAATAGATTGGAACGTTTTTTTTCGGCAATATTTAAAAGTTCTTGCTTAATAGGTTTATCAAACTCTTTCAACTGCGAATTTTCCTCTTGTTAAATATATGTTCTGTGACTAAATGTAGTTTAACATCGCTTGTTTGCATTAAATCAGCATGAGTTCGATGTTGGTGTAAGAAGTCGGGTTTTTATCAATTTATATTGTTAAAACCCGACTTCTGCTATTTGCATCAAATTCATCTCTTACAACCCCAAATCCACCGCTACCCGATGAGCGCAAGCAAACCCGGAAAATGCTACCGCATTCAATCCTTGTCCGGGAAAGGTACTATCCCCCACAATATATAATCCTTCAATTGCCGTCCGATTAAATGGCATTCCCAACAATCCCCGTAACTTCCGTCTCGGTATTGGTCCATATGTACCATCTACCCTTCCCAAAAATCGCCGATGGGTTCTTGGTGTTCCGGCTTCTAAATAATCTAAATTTGCATCTATCCCCGGAAATATTTTTTCTAACCTATCCACAATTCGCCAAGCTGTAGCTTCTTTCTTGGCTTCGTATTCTTTCTCTGATAAATTATGCCATTGATCAATGTAGTGTGTCGCGAACGCATGAATGATATGATACCCCTTTGGAGCTAATTCTGGATCGAGTAATGTCGGAATGGAAACAAAAATTGTCCCTTCCGAATCGGTCATTTTCTCCCACTCGGACAATAAAATATGATGACATTCCGTTTCGGGAGATACCAATTGTGCATTTACTCCCATGTGTAAGCTAAAAAAGCTCGGTGACTTAGTGTAGCGCTGTTGCCATTGATTCTCATTTGATGGCATTTCTTCGGGTGCAAGTAATTTCTCAAATGTATGCCACCGGGTAGCATTGGAAACGACACATTTGGCACGATACACTTGATTATTAGCTAATTTTACCCCTACAACTCGTCCTTTCTCTTTGAGAATTTGGGTGATTTTAGCTTGATATTTAATTTCTCCTCCCTTTTTAATTAAACCTTCTACCAGCTTTTGAGCAATTTGTCCTACACCACCTTTAGGATAATTAACTCCACCATAATGTCTGTCCGAAAATACCATTCCGGCGTTAATCATTGGTGTCATGTCGGCATTTACTACCGACCAGCAATAACATTCTATATCAATAAATTTTAATAATTCTGGGTCTTTAATATATCTTCGCGCTATATCTCCTACATTTTGCGGTAGATACTTAGCTAAATTCAAACAAGCTAATGGATGTCTAAAAAAGGTTCGCATTAAATATCGAGGTTCTTCTAAAGACAGCAACTCCATTTGATTTAAACAATTGAAAACTTGCCAACACTCGTCATAAAAACGACGAATCCCTTTACTTTCATGAGGGAAATATGCAATTAAATTTTGTAAAAAATCTTCATAATTTCGTTCGACTTTCAAATCTAACGAGTTGGGTAAATGATAGTGAATTTGTACTTTGTCAGGAATTGTTTCCAAGCTCATATCTACAGCTTTCAAAGCACGAGTAAGTAAATTAGTCGTTCCCTTTTCCCCAAACCCAAAAATCATCGAAGCACCGACATCAAAGCGATAACCTTCCCGACTAAAATAGCCAGCACTACCACCCGGAATAGTATATCCCTCCAAAACCAGCACCTTCGCACCTTTTGCCACCAATTGAGTCGCAGTTACCAAACCACCAATACCAGATCCAATTACAATCGTGTCATACATAATTTGTAAATAACTTAAAGGTTAAAGGTTAAAGGTTAAAGGTCAAAGGTTAAAGGTTAAAGGTCAAAGGTTAAAGGTTAAAGGTTAAAGGTTAAAGGTCAAAGGTTAAAGGTTAAAGGTTAAAGGTTAAAGGTTAAAGGTTAAAGGTTAAAGGTTAAAGGTTAAAGGTTAAAGGTTAAAGGTTAAAGGTTAAAGGTTAAAGGTCAAAGGTGCAACAACTCCTAACTCCTAACTCCTAACTTAGGATCATCCAAAATAAAAAAAAGAGGGACAAGTCCGCAATGCCGACCAATCCCGTCTGCCGTTCCTTAAAGAGAGGAGAACACTGAGAAATAATATAGCGTTGATTGAGAATAAATGTCAACTGTTAATTAGAAAAATTCTCAATAAAATTTCAATGAGATTTCAATAAAATTTGTAAGCGTTTGTGTTTGCTATTAGCCAGGAGCTTAAAACAGTACTATGATGTTTGGCGTTGTTATACCCTATATATTGAAGCTTTTACATTCATTATGACGCTACAACTGCGCGTTTACGTTCCACCCCATCCTTTAATTAAACATTGGTTGGCAGTTGCTCGCGATGCTGGTACACCTTCTGTATTGTTTCGTTCTGCAATGACTGAATTGGGACGCTGGCTAACTTACGAAGCTGCTAGGGAATGGTTACCGACTCAAGAATCAACAGTTCAAACCCCATTAGAGCTATGTCCTGCAACATTTATTAATCCTGAAATTCCTGTAGCTGTGGTGCCGATTTTACGAGCGGGGTTGGGATTGCTCGAAGGAGCGCAAACTTTGCTACCTCTGGCATCTATTTATCATTTGGGCTTGGTTCGTAATGAAGAAACTTTGCAACCCCGATGTTATCTCAACAAGCTACCAGAAAAAATTGACCCCCAAACCAGAGTGTTAATTACCGACCCCATGCTGGCTACGGGAGGCTCTATAATGGCTGCGATGTCGGAATTAACTCAACGGGGTGTAGACCCCGCTTTAACGCGGATTGTCTGCGTTGTTGCGTCTCCTCCAGCCTTACAGCAATTGAGTACAGCTTATCCGAGTTTAAATATCTATACCGCAGCAATTGACGAAGTTGTTAACGAGCGTGGATTTATTGTACCGGGATTAGGAGATGCTGGCGATCGCACTTTTGGGACTTAAGCTAGTATGCAGCTAGGACTTACTACAAAAAAGCGATGATTAAAGTAGGAAGTAGCAATAGAGATGGACGGTAAATATTATGAGTCAACGCGATGGTTTTGCGAGCGGTTTTTTCGCTGGAGCGATTTTTGGTAGCATAGTTGGCGGTGTTATCGGGACGTTGGTAGCGCAAAGACGTGATGGGGCAGAATTAACAGAAGATGAACGAGAACAGCAAGTAACAGGTACAGGTAATTTAAATGATAAATCCGCCAAACGACAGATGCGAGGTACGCCATCTTCAGGTATAGAAATGGAAGTAGCACGACGCTCACTAGAAGATAAAATTGCTCAATTAAACGCCACAATTGATCAAGTACGCGACCAATTAGGCAATGTAAACAGTAATTCTGGTGGGGTGAATGAACTTTCAGACCGTAGTGAAGAATTACAGTCTTAGAAAAATGTTGATAAATTGAGCGGAATTTGAACAATAACTTGTTTTATAGCCGCTCAAAATCTATCTGACAAAAGATAAATACCGAAACCGTCTTCTCGGCAATAACACTACTAACTAAATTAAAATTAATAATAAGACGGCTTTTCCCTAAACTCAAAACACCAAACATCTATGTATTTATTAATCAGCACACTGCTCACATTCATCCAAATTTACAGTTTTCTATTGATTGCTCGGGTTTTATTAACCTGGTTCCCCCAAATTGAGTGGTATAAACAACCGTTTGCAGCACTCAGTCAGATAACCGATCCTTATCTAAATCTTTTCCGCAATATAATTCCCCCTTTAGGAGGAATTGATTTGTCCCCAATTCTGGCTTTTTTAGTGCTAAATTTAGCT
The DNA here is from genome assembly GCA_035285725.1 of Nostocales cyanobacterium 94392. Lineage (GTDB taxonomy): Bacteria > Cyanobacteriota > Cyanobacteriia > Cyanobacteriales > Nostocaceae > Rivularia. Next base: position 28,692 of record JAYKJL010000011.1, read on the forward strand.
AGTTTAGCGCTAAATTTAGCTAGTGGACTTTTAGGAAGTTTAGCAGGTCCGCTGGCTGCTAGTTTTTAAATTAGTCAAAGTTACCTATGAAGTATGAAGTTTTGATTTTCATCTTCATACTTCAAATACTTGACGCTCGTTAATTATTGATCAGTAACGAACTTTAGAAGTAAATCCGGATGCTTTAAACTGCTTTAACTTTAATGGTGTAGGTTGATTTGCGGGAACGGTAATTCTCATTTCAAAATTGCTTTCTCCTGGTGGTACTTCGTTAATAGAGCCAAGACGAGTCCGGTTTTGCATTACTGAATTATTATTTGCATCGTAAATCCGTCCAAAAATGTCTGCATCATATACAGTTTTATTAGTCATGTTTTTGGCTGTACCCGTGACAATAAAACAATTTGCAGCCCTACTAGCACCACCACTAGTTACATTCCCTTGGGCTAATTCTGGCGGACATTCCTGGTAAGATATATCAGATAAAGGAATTTGGGTGGTTGCCAAAGCAGAGGGAGAATAAATCCCAGAGAATACCCCAATCACGCAAGAAATACAGAAAATCGTTAGCGATCGCAACAACATAAAATACACCGCCCAATTAAATTGAATTATAGAATACACTTAAGACCCAGCTTATCAGCGACTAGCGATCGATGACTAAATAGTTGCAAAGAAAGCGATGTGTTATTGAGCCATCTTGAATATAATTTTTTGCGATAATTTGCGTAATTACTCTCTAATGTAATGTATTTATACTTTATATTTATATATTTTAAAGCTGATCAACGAGAAAGAAGGAAACTTAAATAACAGCAGCCAACAATTAAATTTTGTTAAGGAAGATTTTTTTGAAACCCGTATTTACTTTATTTTAGTAGCAGTTTCAATGGGTGCGCTAGGAAGTGCAGTGAGTATAATTGTACGTGCTAACAAATTCATCGAACAAGGAAAAGCAGGGCAATCGGACTTATTTTTTACTGGATTTTTCCGTCCCATTGTGGGAATGTCTTTCGCTATTTTTGCAGTAGCATTGATTGAATCTGGAGTATTTTCCGGTATATTCCAAATCTCTGCACGAGAAAACCGTACCATTTATCTTTACATGGCGATCGCCTTTATCGCAGGATTTAGCGAAAGGCTTGTAGAAGACGTAGTTTTAAAAACCGAAAACACATTAACAGGTTTTTCCTCACACTCAAATAAATCAAATGATTAATTAACCTAAAACCTTTAACCTCTAACCTCTAACCTTTAACCTTTATTTATTAATTATTGAATCATCTACCACATTGGGATTCTTCAGATTTACATCTACAAAAGCAATATTAGTTTCTGTGTCATTGTTACCATTAGCTGAGTGCCAATTATTCAGAACATCTTTGACTAAAATTTCTTGAATAAAGACTTGTAATATAATTACCAAAGGAATTGCGAGAAATACACCCAAGAAACCAAAGAAACTAGCAAAAATTACCACGGCTAACAAAGTTACTACTGGCAACAAAGATACTTGAGACTTCATTATTAAAGGTACAACAATCAAACTTTCCACCTGCTGAATACCAAAATATAATGCAACTACAGCCACGGCTTTCCAAGGTGCATCAAGTAGTGCTAATAATAAAGGTGGAATTAAACTTAATGTCGGACCGACGTTGGGAATAAATTCTAATAATCCCGCTAAAATTGCATTAATTAAAGGTAATCGCACACCTAAAATTAATAAGCCAATATAGCTTAAACCACCGATGAGAAACATCGTCAACAATGTACCTTTAATCCAGCCTACTAAAGAATGTTCGCACTTGTGAATAATCTCATCCATGCGCCGGCGATAAAAGGCTGGAAACAGCATGATAAAACCGCTTCGATAGGGTTTGGGATCTATCAAAAGCATGATAGTTAAAACCAAGAAAAGCAGTAAATTTAAAACAATATTAAGAGACTGACTTAAAATTAAAAAGAAATTTCCTAAAATTCGATCTAACCAAGTTTGTAAACCTTGAGTAAGATATCTTAAACCTTGAATTTCTTTTAACACTTGTTCGGGAAGCACTTTTAAAAGCCAATCATTCCATAACTGCATTTGATCTAAAATTTTTGGTGCAATGAAAGTAAATTCGCGCAGTTGAGCAATAATTTGTGGAGCGATAAGTGCGAAGAAACCCGATACAATGGTGATTAATAAAATAACTGATATCCCAACTGCAAAGCCTCGCGGAATACGAATTTTTTGCAAAACTTTAACAACTTGATTTAAAGCTGTTGCTAATATTATGGCAGCAAAAACTATTAATAAAACTTGTCTAATCTGCCACAATATATATATAGATACGACTAAAGCAAATAAGCCTACCCATTTTCCAAAACGCACAGAATGCCTCCGTGTTTTTCCAAAATCTGCCAGTGTATATGTAGAATATTTGTTTAAATTAGTTCTGTCTTCCTCCTGAAGTATGTTTAATTTCATCCGTAATAGGGACGATAAAAAGCAATATCTATCTACAGAAGGATAAAAAATAATTAATGATTAAACTAATCTAAACTTAAAGTTTACAAGTGATTAAGTATAAATCATTTAAATTTTATTTACAGGGTTGTCCTATTTAATTGTTATAAACTATTTATCGAACCATTCAACTAATCCCAAGGGATTAACACTATCCAAGAAATGAGCGCCAATAATAGTCACATTTGCAAGTATAAGAAGTGAATCAACAGAACGTACTACTGTTTCAGGATGCTTATTTCGTACATAGGGTGCTTAATTTTTAATTAAAGTCGATAATTTTGTTTAAAATCAAGGCTTACAGACACTTACAATCTAAATTTCAGCTTGAAAAGGTGTTTTGAAGTTAATAATGGCTGTAAGAAAATACCAGCAAAGGTTTCAAGATTAGTTTTCAGCCAATTTAGCAGGAATCTTACGGAAGAGCCACAATTATTAACCTGTAACTTTTTCTAAAATATTTAACAATTCATCTGCACCAAAAGGTTTAGCTAAAAATCCTTGAATGCTAGTACCTGATGCTTGGGCTAAAGCTTCAGTAGAAACTAATCCACTCATGGCAATAATTTTGATTTTGGGATTCATTTGTTGTAAAGTGCGGATAGCTGTTGCACCGTCCATTGATGGCATCATTATATCCATCAACACAACATTAATTTCTTTTTTGTACTGTACGTAAAGTGCAATAGCTTCGATACCATCTTTGGCTGTAATCACGCGAAAATTATAATTTTCTAATGTGGTTTTAATAATTTCACAAATTCCAATTTCATCGTCTACAACTAAAATTAATTCTTTATTTCCTTTGACTAATTCTTTGTTTTCTGGTATCGATGAAACCTCTCCTTCTATAGCTGGGAGATAAACTTTGAATTGAGTAACTTTTCCGATTTGGCTCGATACTTCAATGAAACCACCGTGATTTTTGACAATACCCAATACCGTTGATAAACCTAATCCTGTACCTTTACCAATTTCTTTCGTAGTAAAAAATGGGTCGAAAATTCTATCTATAATTTGTGGAGAAATGCCAATTCCAGTATCACTAATAGTAATTACAACATAAGGACCCACTTTTGCCTCAATATTCATTTTGGCATAGCTTTGATCGACAAATTTATTCCGACCTGCTATAGTCAAAATTCCTCCATCTGGCATTGCATCACGAGCATTTACTACTAAATTCATCAACACTTGATGCAGTTGAGTGGTATCTGCTGAAACAGTCCACAATTCTTCTGGTAAATCTCTTTCAATTTCAATATTTTTGGGAAATGTTCCTTTTACAAAGTCTTCAATATCTTTCAAAAGATGCTTGACTTGCACCACATTATGCTTCCCTTCATCACCACGAGCAAATGAAAGCACTTGCTTGACCAAATTAGCACCGCGTTTCGCATTTGCTTCCAGCATTACCAGCATCCCCTGGGAAGTTTCATCCACTTTACCCAGTTTGAGCGGCAGTAACTGCGCGATGGCCAAAATTGGTGTGAGCATATTATTTAAATCGTGAGCGATACCGCTTGCTAATGTACCCAGACTTTCTAAGCGTTGAATACGTAGAAATTGATTTTCAAGCTGTTTTTTCTCGGTGATGTCGGTATCTACGCTTAAAATTGATTTTGGGTTCCCGGCTCGATCGCGTACTGAAGTCCAGCGGCTAGCAACAGTAATTTCTCTACCTTGTTTGGTAATTTTTTTTAGTTCACCTTGCCAAGAACCATTCCGTTTTATTCCTTGGAGTGCTTCGAGTAATTCTAAAGAAAAATCTTCATATAAAATCTCGTTGGCACTTTTTCCTAAAATTTCCTGTGCCTTCCAACCATACATCCGCTCTGCACCTTGGTTGCAGTATAAAATATTTCCTTCTAAACTGATTAATAAGATTGCATCTGTGGCAACATCAAGTAAGGCTGCTTGCTCAGCAATTTTCTCTTCTGCTTGTTTCCGCTCGGTTATATCTATGCAAGAACCAATATAGCCAGCAAAACTTCCATCGGGATTAAATCTAGGACTACCTTTGTCTAAAATCCAGCGATATTCTTGATTTCGATTTTGCAGACGGTATTCCATGGAAAACCCTTGACGAGCATCAAAAGCATTAAAATAAATTTCTACACAGCGTTCTCGATCATCAGGATGAACTCCTTCTATCCAACCGTTACCAATTTCTTGCTCTAAAGTTCTTCCGGTAAATTCCAACCAGTTAGCATTAAAATAATTATGAGATTTGTCACATTCAGCCATCCAAATCAATACCGGGGCTGTATCTGCCATTGAACGGAATCGTTCTTCAGTTTCTCGTAATGCTATTTCTGCTTGTTTATATTCGCTGATGTCTTTAGAAATACCATAAAAACGCACAATTTTTCCTGTTGCATCCCGCTCTACTTTTCCACAAGAAAATGCGTAACCAAGAGTTCCATCAGAATGGATAAATCGGAACTCTGTTTCATAGGGAATACCTTGCTCGATAGCATTTTTTATTAATTGATTTACCCGTTCTCTATCGTCTTCATAAATAAATTGATTGATAGCTTCAATGTCAGGAGTGATATTATCTTCATTGCGATTTAAAAATCGATAAAATTCCTCTGACCACCAAGTTTCATCTGTTGTCAAATCCCATGACCAACTGCCAATTTTAGCAATTCTTTGTGCTTCTTGGAGCAAAGCTTCAGTTTGACGTAATTTTTCTTCGGCTTGTTTGCGTTGAGTTATATCTCTAATTACAGCTAATAAGCCAATTTTTTCACCGTTATTATTATTCAGAAAACAAACTGATAACTCGACATAAATTTGCTCTCCATTCTTTTTAATATGAATATTTTCTCCCTGCCACCAACCCGTTGCGGATATACTTTCTTTTGCAATTTGTTTATCCTGTAAATCTAGCCACTTATATTCATAAACTTCTGATAAATTTCGTCCGATGAATTCCCCCGCATTAATATTATATTGCTGTTCCGCTCGTTTATTTAAATAAATAATTTTATGTTCGTTATCAATAGCAATAACTGCATCACTGACATGAGCTAAAATATTGGCATCAAATTTAATTTGTGCTTCTGCTGCGGAAATATCTGTAATTGCCTGTTTACAATCAGCATTTGCATGGTTTAGCTCCCTAATTTCTATTTCTAATTCAACTTGTTTTTGTAAAATGTCGATAATACTATCATCTTGTTCTACAAGCATTCTTAATATTTTTTTTTCTTCAATAATTCCGACAAAATTATCTTTTTCATCCACAACGGGTAAATGGGAAATTCGATGCTCACCCATCACTCGTAACACCGTAAAAATATCTTGATTTGGTGATTTATTGAAGGTGATGATTTCTCGTCTCATTACCTCACCTATTTTAATAGATGATAAATCTTTCCCAGAAGCAGTCAGTCTTAGTCCATCTGCTTGAGTAAATATTCCCATTAAATGAGATTCTTTGATAATTAACACACAGCTTGCTTTGTCTTCATCTGCATAACTGATATTCAGCATCAAAGTAATTACATCACTTACCAAAGTCTCTGGTGTAACTGTTAAACAATAAGTATCAATAATTTGATTTAAAGTAAATAAATTATTCAGTTCGGTAATAGATAACATAGTACAAATGCCTTAAATATAATCAAGGCAATCAGGGTATATATATCGTCAATCTGACCCAATTCACCGGAAAAACCTGTTTTACGGAATCAAATCTGGGAAAATAGAAAAAATTCAAAAAATAATTAACTAACTCGGTGAAACTAAACAAAAATATGCAACAAAGCGTAAATTAACTTTTAAAAGAGAGCAACACACTCACAGGTCTACAAAGCTTTATCGCTATTCTCTACTCCCTAAACCCTACTCCCCAATCCTAATTACAATTTTCAATGTCAACAAACTTATTTAATTAGTTATTACTATCAATTCTAGAAATAAATCAGCTTAGTGTTGTGACGATGTTTCAAAACTTAACAATTAGATGTAGAAACACTTTAGGTACTGTGTCTCTACATCAATAAATTTGGATAATTTATATTTTTACTTGCTAGTACTTGACCACATTAATTATGTATGGTTAGTTTTTGCCAAAATTGTCTAGAGACGTATGGTTAGTTTTTGCCAAAATTGTCTAGAGACGTTATGTATAACGTCTCTACAGCACTACGGAATATAAAACCCTTCAAAACTAATGTAAAAGACTACTAGCTATCAAAAAGAAACATTAAGAAAATGTTTGTCTATTCAACTTCTACTTATAGCCTCCACATTTGCTGTGGAAATTGCTTCTGAAGCATGATGAATTATCCCTTGTACTGTTAACACCGAACAAGGAGCATGATGAAGCACATAATTACTCACACTACCTAGCAAAAGCTCACTAATTCCCCGACGACCCCGACGACCGATTACAATTACATCAGCTTCCCAATTTCGAGCCATATCGCAAATCATTTGCGATGGTTCACCAATATTTTGAGAAAATTCTGTTTCAACTCCTAATTCGGTAAGTTGTTCACACAGCGATCGCAACCATTTTAATCTACTATCTTTCAGCTTTTCCCAGTCATTGGCATACTTACTATTATTTGGCTGTAATTGGGGATAAAGAATGGTTGGCTGTAAAAACAAAGGGTCGGTATATTGCTCATCTAGTGGGGATAAAACGTGAAGCAACATTAAGTGTCCATTTATTATTTTTGCTAGAGATACAGCTTCATCAAGTACTTGCTGACTATGAACTGAATGATCGATTGCAACAAGGATTCTATTAAACATGATATTAATCCTTCGTTATTCAATAATTAGTAATTCGTAACTTTTAACTGGTTGCTGTTGACTATCTTTTTTATAGTCAAACAATATGAGGATTTTGTGAGGATTCAGTTTTGTTTAGTTCAATTATACTGCTTGGAATCTGGAGAGTCTGGAAGCATAATTTTGCCTTCAACCATAAATATTTTTTTATCTATAGGTTGCTATTAAGTGCTTGAAACCTGATAAAACATAGGCTTTTCTGATTTATTTAGGTGATTAAAAATATGTTATTTTACTCACAACTTCCTCAGATTTTTTTTCTATGATTAAAACATGAATATTTATCGGCTCGCTTTTTCGGACTTTTTATATTCCTGAGATAATCATCAATAATTAATCGAGGAAAAAAAACAACCATGAATTTCTGTCCTTGCTGTAAAGACACACTTCTATCTCACATTAGTCATAACCATGTTTACTGGTTTTGTCCGACTTGCTGGCAAGAAATGCCTGTATGTGCCTTACCAAATTCACATTCCTTTACAGAAGTAATATCGAACAGATTGTCTAAAATGCATCAAAAAGTAGACAAATCTAGTTTAATTTCTTCTAAATCTTCGAGGGATTCATCAGACCTTGCTCTCATGCAAGTTTAATCGTTAAATCAATAAAACACCGCAGTGAAAGATTTTTTTCGTAATTCAATTTTGACCGCTCTCTAAATAATTAGGGGGTGGCTTAATGTTGCTCTATTCAAGATTAAACTTTTAAAAATTATAAATAATAATTGATATTTGTTAAGTAAAGCAAAGCATGATTGAGTTGATATTTTAAAATTTAGATTATGTAGATTAAGAAGATGTTTTTAAAGTATCCGGCGGTTTAAACCGCTACTAAACAAGCAAAGTCCACCGTAAGGTGGACTAGTTAATCAACAACCCGCGCCGGAGGGTTTTGTTCGTGTAGTTGCAACTTATAGTCGCCAGGTAAAGTATTAAATTAGACTTTTGAAACATCCTCTAAGTTTTGTCATATTAATCTTTTACTGCTTTGATGCTGAAAAGCTATAGGGATGAAAATCTTAATTGTAGAAGATGACCAATATGTTGCCAAAGCATTGAGTCTGATTCTCACCAATCACAATTATGTGAAATTAAGTTTATAATTGCCCTAAATAAATCATTAGTAAAATGTCATGTTGCAATTGCTTGAACTCTTCCTTAACCGTTATGCCTTCATCGGGATCGGGTAAAAAATCTTCTAGCACTTCCACAACTGTTTCCCGTATCAGGGTTTTCAGTTCATCAGTTGTGAGGTCTTTAATTTGCATATATATAGCTTCATAATATAATACCATCAACTCAAGTTTACCCCAAATATGGTTAGCGGTAATCTAAAATTTGGTTGAAATATGTAGCGCGATAACTTCGTTAAGCTGCGCTAACGTATTCTTGAAAACCAAAAAGCGTAGCCATAAGGCTTGTCGTTAGACATCGCACTACAAATCTCTAACCCACCAAGCGCTTAAGTCGCTTATACACTTCATCGTCGTTACGTTTACCGACTAATATCACTTCAACTAAATCTGTATCTGCATCAAAGCGATAAACAATACGATATTCCCCAGAATCTACGCGATAGTATCCAGGATAACCAGTTAATTCTTTATAGTCTGCGGGTAGGGGATCAATATTGAGCGACATGACTTTTTTGGCGATTTGAGCAGCGATTTTAGCTAAAACAAAAAGAAGCCTCTCACTCAGTCCAAAGGACGAGTGATGAGATGAATTTTTGGGCGATGACGAATTGACCCACAACCAAATTAATCCGCAGGATTAACAGGGCAGGGGGTC
>JAYKJL010000012.1:0-64069 GCA_035285725.1 Nostocales cyanobacterium 94392
GACCCCCTGCCCTGTTAATCCTGCGGATTAATTTGGTTGTGGGTCAATTCGTCATCGCCCAAAAATTCATCTCATCACTCGTCCTTTGGACTGAGTGAGAGGCTTCTTTTTGTTTTAGCTAAAATCGAACTGAAAATCGACCTAACCGACGAGCAATTTTGGCAGTTGTGTCGGGATAACCGCGATCGCCAATTTGAACGTACAGCGACAGGAATACTACAAATTATAGTTCCAATAGGTGGAGAAACGGGTAACTGCAACATCGAAGTTGCTTATCAAATACAGGGTTGGAGTCGGGGAAATAATCTTGGTAAGGCTACCACGCGAAAATTTTGGAAGTGCTATGATGCTTTGCTTCAGAATATTCAAGAAACGGTTCGAGTATAATGGTAGATATTTTCTCCTCATAACGTTTTATGAACTACCAAGACATTATTACGATCGAGCCTGGAAAACGCAGTGGTAAGCCGTGTATCCGGGGAATGCGAATCACCGTGTACGACATCTTGGAATATTTGGCAGGTGGAATGACCGAAGCAGAAATTCTAGAGGATTTTTCTGAACTCACTTCAGAAGATATCAAAGCTTGTCTTGCTTTTGCGGCAGATCGTGAGAAGAAGTTGTTTGTGGTATCGCTGTGAAACTGCTTTTAGATGAAAATCTCTCAGACCGGATTGTTTGCAGGATTATCGATTTGTATCCTAGTTCTGAGCATGTCAAAACCTTAGTACTTACAAATACGGATGATGGCATCATTTGGGAATACGCAAAAGCAAATGGTTTTGTGATTGTTTCCAAAGATTCTGACTTTCATCAACGTAGTTTACTGTATCCCACATTCCGCACCCCACAACCTCTAGAATAGATTGACATCGATCAATAGTACATAACAACTACTTGCTCTTAAACTTATTATCAGCCAAATAAGAAAAATTACTAACAAATATAGTAATTATGTATTGAGTAACCAGTATCGTAGGCTTTGCTAAGCGCGTTTAGTTTTGTTGATAGTAAGAACAGATTTTTATAAGTTTTTAAGCACACAAAGTGTGAAAATACGAGTAAGGTGTTTTTCACATTTTACAGATGCTATGTCTACTCTCGAAGAAATTGAAATTAAAAATATTGACCATTTAGGAATAGTTGCCGGAATTATTGATTCAATTAATTTAGTAGAAATAGTTAATAGCTTAGTTGGAGAAGATATTTCCGAAAAAGTTAGTTCTGGTCATGTTGTAAAAGCAATGATTTTAAATGGTTTAGGTTTTGTTTCTGCGCCACTATATATGTTTTCAAAATTTTTTGATAACCGAGCTTGTGAACATTTAATTGGAGAAGGAGTAAAACCTGAATATCTTAACGATGATAAGTTGGGTAGAACAATGGATAAATTATTCAATCTTATGTTTATTGGTTTATACTCTTGCACAGCGACAAATCCGCGCTGCTCTTTCATCATCAAAATCCACTATTAAAAATCCAGACGGTAAACCTACAGAACGCCCTACATTAAGATGGATATTCCAATGTTTTCAATCTATTCACCTTCTATTTTTTAACAAGGATAAACAAATATCTAATCTTACAGAAGATAGAAAGTATATACTCAATTTTTTGCCGAATGAATGCTATAAATACTATCAATGTTAGCTTAAATAATTAACATCATTATTGATCAAATTATTTATTATTAGAGTTAGAAGTCTTATTTCTTTTAGCTCATAGTTTTTATACTATTTTTTCTATTTTATTATGTATAATAATTAGCTATATTTGGAAAAATCTAGATTACATATAATATTTGTTTATCTATAAAGTATAAATACTCCTTCAAATATAATACTTCCCTTATTGATACTTATTGACATTAGTTTTGTATGGCGATCACGGCGTACTAAACTAAAAAAATAGATACTTGTGTGATTTGATTCTTTTTTATTTAATGTATCATCCGTGATAACCGAATGTTACAAACTAGGGTGCGGAATGTGGGTTTCACGGCAAACCCCGCAAAGTTCCCTTGGCGGACTACTAGAAACATTACCATTAAATATCGCGTGCGGGAATTATCGATCGAGCAGTTAGAAAATCTTGGGGAAGCTTTGCTTGATTTTACAAGCTTAGACGAATTGGAAGCTTGGCTAAAGCAACAGGAGTAATTGCGATCGCAAAGCGAACCGTAGGTTTATCGCACACAGTAAATATTGAAGAAGCGATCGCCCCAGACTGAGCTTTGCCCCGATAAGCAAATTACCCGTTTAAAGGACTGCGAACGGCTTTTCCACCACGGTTGAGAACGTGGGTTGCGACAATTTGTATATCAGCAGTTTCTCGATGAAAGCGCCACATCATCGTAGTGGCAGTAAAATAGGGATCAAACCTAATTGTCGCTAAATCAATTCCCTTGGTTCTATGCAAATTACTCTCAACCTCGACGAATCCCTTCTTAGCGAAGCCCTCGAACTGACCAACCTCTCCACTCAGGAAGAACTGATCAATCTAGCTCTGCAAGAACTGGTGCGATCGCGCCGTCAGAAAAACCTCCTTGACCTGGCAGGGCAAATTCAATTTACCGAGGATTTTGACCACAAGGCTTTGCGCGAGACTCGTCATGCTGCTGATTGATACCTCGGTTTGGATCAGCGTCTTCCGCGACCGTACAGGTCAAGTCCGTCAAAAGCTCGAAACACTGATTGACGATCGTGATGTTTTCCTATCTCGGTTCACTCAGCTTGAACTGCTTCAGGGGAGTTTGAACGAAAAAGAGTGGACACTTCTTTCCACCTACCTTGAAGTTCAGGATTACATTGAACTGACGAATGATTCTTGGCAAGCAGCAGCACGGATTTTCTACGATCTGCGTCGTCAAGGGCTGACAGTTCGGAGTCCGATTGATTGCTGTATTGCTCAAGTTGCTTTGGAGAATAATTTACTGTTGATTCACAATGATCGTGATTTTGAGAGAATTGCTCAGGTGTGCTCACTTCAACACTTCCGGTTTCAGCCTTGAACTTTTTGCAAGGTTATCGGTCATTGTAGGATGTCGCGATCGTATTTTGAAAATCTCGGTGAGAGCAGCCAGCTAACAAGTTGATGAAGCGGCGATTTGAAGACTCTGCGCTTGCCGACTGCCGAAAGATTATGTGTTGCATATTCTAGGTTATCTGAGGCGGCTCATCTCAAGCGTTATCTTTAGATCGCAAAGTCGCAAAGCTATCCGCAGGAATCGCGGCGCAAAGCTTGTAGGTTGGGTTAGATACGAAAAATAAATTTAGTTTATAACGCCTATTTTATAATTATCGTGTCGCAACCCAACATTTTATGAAATAAGTAAAAAACCCAACTTAAAAAAAACTGGGTTCCTTGTATATTATGAATAATTTGGGAAAGTTATTTGAGAAAATTTATTCTAAATTTTCGCTTCTTCTCTCACCAATTTATCCCAACCTAAATCTTTCAAGCTATTATTACGACGCAAAGGACGAGTTACCAATTCTAAAATATCCCGTGCATTGGTAAAGCCGTGAATTTGAGCAAAGGTAAATTCTACTGACCATTTGGTATTTATTCCTCTTGCTTCTAAAGGATTAGCGTGTGCCATTCCGGTAATTACTAAGTCAGGCTTTAAGTTATTAATTCGCTGAATTTGATTGTAATTATCTGGTTTCTCGACAATTGTAGGCAAAGCTACACCCATTTCATGACAAGTTGTTTCTAAAAGTTGCAATTCAGCAGCTTGATAACGCTTGTCCATGTACGGAATACCGATTTCGGGAACTGTCATTCCGCAGCGGATTAAAAACCGGGCTAAAGATATTTCCAGTAAATTATCGCCCATGAAAAACACCGACTTTCCGCGAATCAACTTCACGTAGTCTTCTAAATTTTCCCAAATTTGTGCTTCTCGTTCGTCCAAACCTTGAGGAGTAATATCAAACACCGAGCAAATTTTCTCGATCCAAGCACGGGTTCCATCTGGTCCGATGGGAAATGGTGCGCCGATTAATTTACATTTACGTCGTCGCATTAAGGTTGTGGCGGTGCGGCTGAGAAAGGGGTTGACACCAGCGACATAATACCCTTCTTCAATTACTGGTAATTCTGTAAATCTTTTTTCAGGTAGCCAGCCAGAAACTTTAATACCTTGCCTTTTCAATTCTAAAGTCAACTGAGTGACAACAGGGTCAGGTAAAGAACCAAAAAGAACTAAAGGTGGATGGTCTACATATTCCGCATCTTCTTGAGTGACAACTTCATTTTTCTTGCCAAAACTAAGCAGTTTTTGAATGCCGTTGCGTTCTTCTTTATTCTTTTCTACTACAGGTGCATTCTGGGGACAACGATTAGCCATTGCAGCTAAAACGGTATCTTCTCCTTGAGTAAAAGCATAATCTAAACCATTTGCTCGCGCTACGACCACGGGGATGCCGATTTCAGCTTCCAATCTGGGGGCTAGACCCTCCAAGTCCATTTTGATGATTTCGGTGGTACAGGTGCCAATCCAGACGATTACACTAGGATTGCGATCGCGTTTGATCTGCAAGCACAATCTTTTGAGTTCTTCATAATCGTTGAGTTGTGCGGAAATATCACCTTCTTCCAATTCTGCCATTGCGTAACGAGGTTCGGCGAAAATCATTACCCCCATTGCGTTTTGTAAGAAGTAACCGCAAGTTTTTGTCCCAATTACCAAAAAGAAACTATCTTCGATTTTTTGATATAACCACGCTACGCAGCTAATCGGACAAAAGGTATGGTAATTACCTGTTTCACACTCAAAATTTAATGCTTGTGGTTGTGCAACTGTCATTTTATTTGTTCTCCCCTGAATGTTTTAGTTAGAAGTGAAGAATGAGGAGTGAGGAGTTAAGAGTTAAATTAATTCTTCTAACTCATAACCCTTAACTCATAACTCATAACTCCTAACTCCTAACTCTTAACTCTTAATTGTTGGGGAAGAGACGGGCTATTTCCGAATCGTCAATAGACCCATCATTCATATCTTCCCCTAAAAATATTTCATTATCTTTATTTGCGGATTCTTCACCCCAAACATCTGTTAACGCATCGCCAAAGCCAGTACTATCTCCATCTTTAAACTCGTCGAAGGAAATATCACCAAAAGCGTCGTCTTCTTCCATGCTTGAGTTTTGCTTGGACTTGTCGAAAGCAGATTCTTCCTTTACAGAAATATCTTCCAATCCTTCAACTTGAATATCATCTAATCCGCTTTCTTGACTTTGAGAATTCGGAGAAAAATCTTGTCCGCCCCAGGCTTCTTCTACTACTACCAAAGTTACATCTTGAGAATCATCATCGTCAGAATCGTTGAGTTGAGAAGCAATACGAGCAAATTGGTCTGGATTTTCATCTATTGACAATTCCGCATCATCCGCTTGTCCCTCTTCCGATACTGTCTGCATAGACTGCTTTCCAAGGGCTGTATCTGGATCGAAATGCAAATCAAGTACTTCAATCAAGGTATCAGCATCAGCATTCAATTTGGAAAATGGCAGCATTAACTGCGCTAACTTCGGTTCCAGGGCGTTTACAACTCCCAGGATCAGGTAAGAAGATGGACGTTTTCCACCATCAGGTGTATAAACCGAGTCTACTTCCATATGTAATTTAATCCAGTCGCAATTCGAGGCGTAGAATTGCAACCACTTCTGCTTTAGAGAATCTGTGAAACTATAAAAGAAAGCCATGTTATCTTCTCCCTACCGAAAAATAAACTAATGATTTATACAATCATTAAGTCTAATTGCTCTTCGGGATTAGGAACCTGTGGTTTATTCGGATTTAGATAAAAATCTGACAACAATGAAAATAATTCTCTGTCTGGAGCATCCTGTGGAACTACTCCCTCGGGACGTGCTAAAAGCTGGTCAGCAATACTGAGATAATAATCACAAACAAAGTTTAACCCCGGTTCTGTTTCTGCCATTTCAAACAAAGTCTTGCCTTTGACTCGGGAAACACGGATATCTTCAATCAAAGGTAAAACTTCTAAAACTGGCATCGGCACTGTTTCAATATATTTTTCGATTAAATCGCGTTTGGAGGTGCGATTACCGATCAAACCCGCGAGTCGTAATGGATGAGTCCGGGCTTTTTCTCTGACGGAAGCCGCGATACGGTTAGCGGCAAATAAAGCGTCAAAGCCATTGTCTGTAACAATTAAGCAGTAATCGGCATAATTCAGTGGTGCGGCAAATCCACCACAAACTACGTCACCAAGAACGTCAAACAATATTACATCATATTCATCAAAGGCATTAAGTTCCTTGAGTAATTTTACGGTTTCTCCAACTACATAACCACCACATCCCGCACCTGCTGGAGGTCCGCCTGCTTCGACACAATCTACTCCCCCATAACCCTTATAAATAACGTCTTCTGCCCAAATATCTTCGTAGTGAAAATCTTTTTCTTGTAAGGTATCAATAATCGTCGGAATCAAAAATCCGGTCAAGGTGAAAGTACTGTCGTGTTTGGGATCGCAGCCAATTTGTAGAACTTTTTTGCCGCGCTTAGCTAAGGCTACGGAAATATTACAACTGGTTGTGGATTTACCTATTCCGCCTTTACCGTAAACTGCTAATCTCACTTTTATTGCCTCTTATAATTTCTTCTCAAACTCTTGACTCAAACAATGTACTTTTACCTCTGTCTAACAAAGGTTTGTAAATTTTGGGTCAATCGAATCTCGTTAATGTCCAACTTACACCCAAAACTATAAAGCTTTGAGAATGCAATGGAGTTTATTCCTTAGAAATATAGTTCATTAGTTACTATTTAAAACACTATCGCTTGTAAAAGTCTACCAATATTTAAATTAACTTAATAATCTGTTTTATTTAATTATTTATATATAATTAGTTACAATAAACAAAAAATACCAAATATCTGATATATATGCCTTTCATCCCCAAAAGTTAATTAATCAATCCCATGAAACCAAAGCACAGACTATTGTGTGGCGGCTGTAAGGATATAAGTAATTTGAAAAGTGAAATGGTATAAGCCTCAAAAGTTAGTATTCAAATCAAGGTCGGCTTAATTGGAGATATTCTGCAATAATACTGAGTATTTATTGATTGAATCCTGGTACTGCGAGTATAAATACCGATAATCTCCAAGAAGCCTATAAAAAGATGATTTACTTGCTTTTTAGCTTGTTGCGTACTTAAGTAAAAACTCGGTTGCTTTACTAAAAAAAGTTAATTAAAAAGTTTTTATAGATACTGCTTCATTGCTTGAAGGTCGTTGGTTAAAAAATCTAGCCCAAAGTCTTACGGTATAATGATTTAGCTTTTATCAGCTTAAATTCCGAAATGTTAAAAATAATCACATTTAGAAACAAACATAGAGTAGTTTTTTTTTATTTACTATTTAAATATTTAAATTAATTTCAACCTAATAATAGCTGGTGTAATTTCGACATAAGAGATAAATATCAAAAAAGCTTAAAATTTAGGATTTTTGTGAAAATCCATAAAAAATCAATATCTTAACAAGTCTTATTAATGGCAATTCAATTTGTGTAGATTAACAAGCATTTTCATTCTTGATTTGCGCCATTTCCTGTAAAGATTGCCAACCTGGTTGCCAAGTTGAACGGTCTTGTAGTAATTTAGCATTTATCCAGAAACGAACCTCGGAATCGCAAGAAGCGACCATTTCTGCATATACCCACTTACCTTGATTTTTGCGGTTGATGACTTGAAAGTGTCTCCAACCATCAATTTTTTGTTGGGATGTCCACTTAGAACCCAATAAATAAGGAAATTTTGGTTTTTTAGGCATTATCCTGAGATTACAACGGGAGAACTTCCGTTAGACTATAATGATCGCAAAAAAAATCGATAAATTTAGCTTAACTATCTTTTAATAAATGACCACCATGTTTAAAGCGTTTGCATAACAACTGGTCATTTTCTTTAATGCATAAAGAGAAGAATTTGACATGACCCCAACAAGTGTTAATACTATTACTTATTTTCAAGGATTTTCGAGAAAGACGATGTTGTACAACAGCATTAGGGCAAAGAATTTCTAAAACACCCCTTCCATCTTCACGATTAATTATACGGAAAAGACAATCTTGCAACATAGCGCGATCGCTGCTATTAAAAAAACTTTTGAAGCGTTGCAATAATTCGGTTTCAGTCATATCCTGAATCCGCTTTCTTGGAGGTAACTCATCATCAATAAAATTAAATTCTTCTTCAAAGTTGTAAAATTCAGTCATCCGATTTTAAATTTTAGATTTTAGATTTTAGATTTTAGATTTTAGATTTTAGATTTTAGATTGGTCCGAGGAATCAATCCAGGGGCTTGTACCATCAAGGAATGATTGGTCATTGCATTTATTTTAAATCTGACCTGAAGTTATGGTAACTCGTTGGGGGGATGGGGGGAAAGTTATGAGTTATGAGTTTTAACCTTTAACTCCAATCTAAAATATAAAATTTAAAATCCAAAATTATTTTAGGGAAATACGACTAACTCAGGGGTGAACACCGATCTTGTAAGATGCATGACTTTTTTTAGAATGTTTTATAGAAAGAATTGTTTATTTTTTATTTTTTTGTGGTAATAAAGTTGTTACCTTTTTTACAAAGCCTATGCAACCTACTAATCCAAATCAATTTACCGAAAAAGCCTGGGAGGCTATTACTCATACTCCTGAGATTGCAAAACAATATCAGCAACAGCAGATTGAAAGCGAACATTTAATGAAAGCTTTGCTGGAGCAAGATGGATTGGCTGCACCGATTTTTACTAAGTTGGGTGCAAATCCTCAAAAAATCAAGCAGCGGACGGAAGATTTTATCAAAAATCAACCGAGGGTATCGGGTAGTAGCAGTTCTGTATACTTAGGACGCAGCTTGGATACACTTTTAGACCGAGCTGATGGATACCGTAAGGAATTTAGTGACGAGTATATTTCCATCGAACATTTATTCTTAGCTTATGCTAGGGATGACCGTTTTGGTAAAAGTATATTCCGAGAGAATGGCATAGATGAAAGGAAATTAAAAGATACTATTAAGCAAATTAGGGGGAGTCAAAAAGTGACTGACCAAAATCCAGAAGGTAAATATCAATCTCTGGAAAAATATGGACGTGATTTAACTCAAGCTGCTAGTGAAGGTAAACTTGATCCTGTAATTGGACGGGATGATGAAATTCGCCGTACCATTCAAATTTTGTCGCGTCGGACTAAAAATAACCCCGTATTAATCGGTGAACCTGGTGTCGGTAAAACGGCGATCGCCGAAGGGTTAGCGCAACGAATTTTGGCGGGTGATGTGCCACAATCACTCAAAGATCGCAAGCTGATAGCTTTGGATATGGGGGCTTTGATTGCGGGTGCGAAGTTCCGGGGTGAGTTTGAGGAACGTCTCAAGGCTGTATTAAAAGAAGTTACGGAATCTCAAGGTAATATTGTTTTATTTATTGATGAAATTCATACTGTAGTCGGTGCCGGTGCGACTCAAGGCGCGATGGATGCGGGTAATTTGCTCAAGCCAATGTTAGCGCGGGGTGAATTGCGTTGTATTGGTGCGACTACTTTGGATGAATATCGTAAATATATTGAAAAGGATGCGGCTTTAGAAAGACGCTTCCAACAAGTTTATGTAGATCAACCGAGTGTTGAAGATACGATTTCGATTTTGCGGGGTTTGAAGGAACGCTATGAAGTCCACCACGGGGTGAGAATTGCGGATAGTTCTTTGGTCGCGGCTGCTACTTTATCTAACCGTTATATTACCGACCGTTTTTTACCTGATAAGGCGATTGATTTAGTTGATGAAGCCGCAGCACGTTTAAAAATGGAGATTACCTCCAAACCTGAAGAATTAGACGAAATTGACCGCAAAATTCTGCAATTGGAAATGGAAAAGCTATCGCTGCAAAAGGAAAGCGATAACGCATCTCGCGAACGTTTGGAACGGTTAGAAAAGGAACTTGCTGATTTTAAAGAAGATCAACGAGCGCTGAACAGTCAGTGGCAATCAGAAAAAGACGTAATTACCAAAATTCAGTCGGTAAAAGAAGAAATTGACCGAGTTAATCTGGAAATTCAACAAGCAGAACGAGACTACGATTTGAATCGGGCTGCGGAATTAAAATACGGCAAGTTAACCGACTTACATCGTCAGCTAGAAGCCGCTGAAACCGAACTTTCCCAAGCGCAACACAGTGGTAAATCTTTGTTAAGGGAAGAAGTCACCGAAGCGGATATTGCCGAAGTTATTTCCAAATGGACGGGTATCCCCATCAGCAAATTAGTGGAATCCGAAAAAGAGAAACTACTGCATCTGGAAGATGAATTACATAACCGTGTTATCGGACAAGATGAAGCAGTAACTGCGATCGCGGATGCAATTCAACGTTCCCGTGCTGGACTTGCTGATCCTAATCGTCCCATAGCTTCGTTTATTTTCCTCGGTCCGACGGGTGTTGGTAAAACCGAATTGGGTAAAGCTTTAGCGGCTTATATGTTCGATACCGAAGAAGCGATGGTGCGGATTGATATGTCGGAATACATGGAAAAACACGCCGTTTCTCGCTTACTTGGTGCGCCTCCGGGGTATGTTGGTTACGAAGAAGGTGGACAACTTACCGAAGCTATCCGTCGTCGTCCCTATGCGGTAATTCTCTTTGATGAAATCGAGAAAGCCCACCCGGATGTATTTAATATCATGCTGCAAATCCTTGATGACGGAAGAGTTACTGACTCCCAAGGACGAACGGTTGATTTTAAAAATACGATTATCATTATGACCAGTAACATCGGTTCGCAATTTATTCTTGATGTTGCTGGAGATAATTCTAGTTATGAAGAAATGCGGAGTCGAGTTATGGAAGCGATGCGGAATAGTTTCCGTCCGGAATTTCTCAACCGGATTGATGAAATCATCTTCTTCCATGCTTTGGAAAAATCCGAATTACGCAAAATTGTCCTGTTACAGTTAGAAAGATTGCGTCACAGATTAAGCGATCGCAAAATGTCCTTGAAACTTTCCGAAGCTGCTATTGACTTTTTAGCAGAAGTAGGGTACGACCCAGTATTTGGTGCGCGTCCGTTAAAACGTGCAATTCAACGTGAATTAGAAACTCAAATTGCTAAATCAATTTTGCGTGGTGAGTTTAATGACGGTGATACCATTTTTGTGGATGTAGAAAATGAGCGACTTGTTTTTAAGCGGGTTCCGATAGAATTAGTCACAATGTGAACAGTTAACAGTAATCAGTTATCAGTTAACAGGAATAATTTAGAAGTCGGGTTTTTTGTTAATATCTATAAAACAAGATAACCATATTCTAAAAACCCGACTTCTTCGCAAACGAATAATTTAGAAGTCGGGTTTTTTACGAATATCTATTACTCCCTTCCCGCTCTTATGATTACTGATTAAAAAACCCTTCTAGGCGCAGAGAACGCATTCGTAAAGAGATAAAGAGAAATAGGTCATTTTTGAGCGGGATAGGAGTAGTACAAACATTAATCCTAAAAACCCGTTCCCTATTCCCTTTATTACTGACGTATAAATATCCGGGA
This sequence comes from Nostocales cyanobacterium 94392, assembly GCA_035285725.1. GTDB lineage: Bacteria > Cyanobacteriota > Cyanobacteriia > Cyanobacteriales > Nostocaceae > Rivularia. The sequence goes on from JAYKJL010000012.1 coordinate 11,576, forward strand.
AATTATACTGACAATAAGTATGATAAAAACTATAATTAAAGCTGCTGTCCACGCTAATTGTTGGTGATTTGGGTAGGGTGATGCAACTGCAAAGTTGTAAATTAGTACTGATAACGTCGCTACAGGATTCCAAACAGTTTTGAAGCCATACTGACTAAATAGAGTTGTAAATAATAATGGAGCCGTTTCTCCGATGGCTCGCGCCCACGCTAAAGTAACTCCAGTGACAATTGTAGGCAGGGCAATCGGTAAAACAATTAGTCCAATGGTCTGAAAGTTATTTGCACTTAACGCGATCGCAGCTTCTCTAAGTTCTTGAGGAACTAATTTTAAACCTTCTTCTGTAGTGCGAATAATAATAGGTAATATTAAAATTCCCAAAGCTACTCCACCAGCTACAGCAGAGAAACTCCCAGTATTCCGTACCACTACCCCATAAGCAAAAAGTCCAAAAATAATAGAGGGGACTCCACTCATAATATTAGTGATAAAGCGAATCAAGCTGGCAAACCTAGTATTTTTACTTAACTCATTTGTGTAAATAGCAGTTAATATACCTAATGGCACACTTAAAACAGTGCTGATACCAACAACTAGTAATGTTCCTACAATTGCATTTCTCAAGCCACCACCATTGGTTAAAGGAGGGGGTGGTAATTCTGTAAATGCTGCCATATCTAAGCGACTAATACCATTAGAGATGACGCTATAAAGTATGGAACTTGAAAACAGTAAAGTCACAAATGTAGTCAGTATGACAACAGTTGTCATTCCCAGACTAAAAACTTGTCGCGACAATTTGATAGAACCAGTATCGTAAATTTTTTTTGATTGTATTGTTTGATACGAAGAATTAGCTGCTAATTCAAATTTAAAATTCTGATGTACAACGTTTGGAAAAGCAAACAATCCTTTGATATTTTTGAAAAAATTACTAATAATATGAAAGCGAAAAATTATCAATTCAGCCAAAGCATTGACAAAAAATGTTAGCACCATCAATACTAAAGCGGCATAAAGCAAAGCAGAAACTTGTAACCCTTTAGATTCACTAAATTGATTAGCAATTAATGAAGCAATAGTTGAACCCGGAGCGAGTAGAGAAATATTAATCCGATTGGCATTTCCAATTAACATTGTAGTTGCCATTGTTTCACCTAATGCTCTTCCCAAAGCCAATACTCCAGAACCAATAATTCCGGAAAGTCCAGCGGGAATTAATATATAAATAATCGTTTCCCAACGAGTAGCACCTAATGCAAATGCATCTCGACGCAATTCTGGAGGTAGAGAAACCAGTGTACTGCGGGAAATAACAGTGATAATTGGTAAAATCATCATAGCCAACACCACCACAGTTGGGAAAATAGCTCTCGTTGATGGTGCTGTACTAAACAAAGGAATCCAATTGAAGTTATTGTACAAAAAATCCAATCCGGGTTTGATTGTGGGTATCAAGACAAAAATACCCCATAATCCGTAAACGACACTGGGGATAGCTGCTAATAATTCGACTAAAAATGTGATGGCAGCGAGAATTTTTGCTGGCAAAAAGTTTTCACTCAAGAAAATAGCAATACCTAATCCCAGAGGAATTGCAATTAACAAAGCAAGCAAAGAACTAATTAAAGTTCCATAAATTTGAGGTAATATTCCGTAGATATTTTTAACAGGATTCCATTCTGTTGTTGTCAAAAATTGGAACCCAAACCTTTGCATTGCCGGAAGAGCGATCCAAAAAAGTTCGATTGCAATGTACATCGCAATTCCGACAATACCAAAAGCACAAAGCAGCGTCAAAATATAGAAAATTCTATCATTAGACATTCGATTTTGGATTTGAAATTTTAGATTTTGGATTGTAGAAGTCGGGTTTCGTGAAAGTTACCCGACTTCTTTCTAAATTTTGGATTATCCTCCGTGTTATCCGTGTCATCCGTCTAATCCGTGTTCACACAGCTTTTTACCCAAACGTTGTTCACAAAAAGATTTTTCTTCTGCGGTTAAATCCTGATGTTCCACATCTCGTCGTAGTAAAATACCATTGTGACCGGCTAAAAAACGTGGTAATTGCTTATTTTCAATTACCTTAAGAGTGCGGATATCGTAAGTCGTATAGGTTGTTAGTTCCGGTGAATCAAACTTAATATCTACAACAGTTAAAGCTTTCCAAGGTGGAATTTTAGCATCAATCAAAGGTCGGGGTCCCGAACCTAAAATACCCATGTGTAATAATTGCAACTTACCACGATGAGCGGGGTAATAGGAATGATGATGACCACTAATATAAGTGTGAACATTGTAACGTTCGAGCATTTCCCGCATTTCGTCGGCATTTTCAATCACATCCCCAGGTTGATTACGACCGACAGCAACCGCATACAAAGGTAAATGACTCAGTAAAATCCGCATTTTGGCTTGTTGTGCTTGGGGACTTGCGAGAGTTTTTTCTACCCACTCCAACTTATCCTTGGGGATACGATGAGAGGAACCATCCCAAGCCATAAAGAAGATATTTTTATACTCAAAAGTGTAATAAAAAGGAAATTCAAATTTATCTATAAATTTGATCCCAGGGTCATGATCTGGTTGATTCCAATAAGCTGATGCTAAATCTCGCTCGTTTTGAAATAAAAAATTCCCCTTGATTCCTACAGCACCACTAGCATCATGATTACCAATAGTGAAACCGTAGGGAAGTTTAGCACGACGTAAGGGTGCTGCTACATGGTCATCAAAAGCAGCCCACATAGCTTTAATTTGTGCTTCGGAAAGAGTAGGTCTTTGTCCAGCAACCATATCTCCACTACAAACAACCATATCAGGCTTCCAAAATGGTAATAATGCAATACCCTTGTCCACCTCTGGGTCATAATCAGTGGAACCATAAACGCTGTTCAAGTCACTAATCACCACTAAACGTACATCACCACGTTCAGGATTAAGCAAACCTTCTGGTCCAGCGCTGTTGACAATCGCAGCGGTTTCCGGAGGTAAGGGTTGTTCTGTACTTTGCTGGGTTTGAGGTGCTGTCGGTGGTGTTTGTGGTGCTTGCGGATTTTGACAAGCGTGTAGCACTAGGGTTAAACATAACCCTAATATGCATCCGATGTAAATTCGAGGAGAAAAAAACCTCAAACGCATTTTTTTTATAAGTCCCAGACGAATTTTACCGATAAACATAACTTATTTTCTACCAAGAGAACAGCAGATGATCATACATAAAAGAAAGGATATTTCAAGTTTTTAACTTTACATTTGATTAAGCTTTTATTAAACAAAAGTTAATTTAATCTCCTGGATAGGGTTGGGGGGGGAAGGGCTGTATAACTAAGCAGTAAATATATAAATAATTTTCCTTGGCTAGTTATAGATAACATCTAAAAAAAAATCAAGTTATTTTTTTACTTGTAACCAGGAAAAATAATATATATGATGATGATTTTTATCCTTATAGATATTTAGATTAATTTTGAATCAAGCGACAAAATAACTATTTTAAGTGATGAAATATATAGTAAAATCTGTCGGTGCTATTCTCAATAAATATTACCAACTTACCAATCAGCAATAGTCGAGGTTGTGATGAAATCCAAATTTAATCTTTCTCGTCGGAGTTTTATCTTTTCAATGGTGGCTGTTGCTTTCGGGATAAAAGCTTGTCAGCCTCCAAACCAAACCGAAGCTAACCAGACAGATACTAATTCTAAGGTTAGTTTGTATGGTGCAGGTGCGACATTCCCAACTTTCTTATATTTACGGTGGTTTAACGAGTACAATCAGAAAAACCCCCAAGTTGAAATTAGTTATCAATCAGTAGGTAGCGCCGCAGGTATTCAGCAATTTATTAGTAATACAGTGGATTTTGGAGCATCCGAAGTCACTTTAACAGCAGACGAACTTGGTCAAGTCAGTCAAGGAACATTAATGATACCAACTGCTGCTGGGAGTATTGCGGTTATTTATAATTTACCGGGAGTAGAAAGCGGTCTAAAACTTTCCCGTCAAATCCTACCGGACATTTTTTTGGGAAAAATTACCAAATGGAATGATTCAAAAATCGCGGAATTAAATCCGGATGTGAAATTACCGGATTTGCCTATTATAGTTGTTTATCGTTCCGATGGTAGCGGAACTACGGCAGCTTTTACGACTCACTTAAGTGCGATTAGTCCCCAGTGGGAAAAAGAAGTTGGCACCGGACTAAATGTAAAATGGCCAGCAGGTGTTGCAACTAAAGATAATGCTGGAATCAGCGCTCAAGTTCAACAAGCAGAAGGAACTATTGGTTACGTTGAATACGCATTTGCGAAACAATTAAATTTAGCAACAGTGGCTTTAGAAAATAAAGCTGGTCAGTTTGTAGAACCAAATAATGACAATACAGCCAAAGCCTTAGCAACTATCAAACTGTCAGAAGATTTAACTGGTTCTGTAGCGGACCCAGATGGTAATAATTCTTATCCTATTATCACTTATAGTTGGCTTTTAGTTTATAAACGCTACGACGATCCTCAAAAAGCCAAAGTATTAAGAGAAGTTATTGAATGGGGACTTAATCAAGGACAAAAATATGGTCCAGAATTAGGTTATGTACCTTTACCTTCAGAGGTTGTTAAAAAAGCTTCTGCTGCGCTATCTCAAATTACTTAAACATCGAAAATAAGTAGTAGTGCAAAAATATTTATATGTTCTTAAACCTCAAATCTGGGAAAGGTATGGTTAGTCATAATTTAGATTAATTTTGTCTAACTGCTTACATTTTGTTGCTTTAATTGGTTTATTCTCTCGCTTTAAGTGGATGTTCGAGTGGTTGATTACATCCAATCCTTGATTAAACCCACTATTGGATGTAAATAATTTTTTATTTGATATTTTCTCATAAATTGCGGATTAGTCTGATATTTTCTGATAGATGTAGCTAAAATCAAATTTGCTTATCTAGAAAAAATAACAGAGATTATTACTTTAAATTGTTAGCTAGATAACTAAATTGACATATAGCCAAACACTAGGGTAAAACTTGAATAGTTAGAACGCAGTTGTATTATTTATTAAGGAATATCAATAATACATAAAAAACTAGAATCTACTTAGAGTAAAGTGCTAATTATTGAAGAATGTCTAATTGCAACAAATGTAACAAATATGGGAAATAAGTTTATCTAAAGCAAATTTATTGATTTTGTAAATAACTGCCAAAGTGGCAACCAACCAGCTAAAAATTTGTTATTCATTTATTTACCAACTTGATTAGATTCATCTTTGAAAACATTAAATTAGACTGAAATTCATTAAATGAAATATCGGAGAAATAAATTGCAATGCTGAATAACTACTTTCGATTTAATTCAATCCAGGTAGAAATATATTATATTAATTTCTGAGAAAGATATATGAATATAATCCTTTATTTATCTAAATAGGCTATATTTACATTTGACTTTCGTAACAATACTATTTTTGGGATAATTGTTTGCAAACAAGTCAAAAAAGCCATTTCATCGAATTAAGTTTAAATTGAAATAGATATTTAATCACCATTTGGTCAGCCACTAGTTTAATTGTAAAACAACACCTAATTGTTTGCGTGGCGATAAAATATAAAATGGTATTTTATCTAGTTAAAAATTAGACAGGAAAACGCAAAAATTATTTTTTCAAAACACCGTAATAGCATGATTGGTCAGTTACTAGCAGGACGTTACAAAGTTCTCCAAATATTAGCTGAAGGAGGCTTTGGACAAACTTATATATGTTCGGATATTCACCTTCCTGGAAAACCTAAATGCGTTCTAAAGCATTTAAAGACTACTAGTACCTCACGGTCAGCTTTAGAAGCAGCTAGAAGGTTGTTTCAGAAAGAAGCCGATACACTACAACAGTTGGGAAATCACGACCAAATACCCAGACTATTAGCTTATTTTGAAGACAATAATCAATTTTATTTGGTACAAGAATTAATTGAAGGACATTCTTTTAGTCGGGAATTACCCAAGGGAACAAAGTTAAGTCAAAGCCAAGTTATAGCTATTTTGACTGAAATATTGTCTATTTTACAATTTGTCCACAATCAAGGAGTAATTCACCGTGATATTAAACCTGATAATCTAATTAGACGTACTTCAGATCATAAATTAGTCTTAATTGATTTTGGTGCCATCAAACAAGTACGCAGCCAAACGGCAACCAATACCGGACAGCAAAATGTGACTCTAGTTGTGGGAACGCGGGGCTATATGCCTTCAGAACAAATCAGACGTTTACCGCGCCCTAGTAGCGATATTTATGCTTTGGGAATGATAGCTATTCAAGCATTAACGGGTGTATATCCTTACGAACTTCAAGACGATCCCAATACCGGAGAAATACTTTGGGAACATCTCAGAGAAGTAGATTCAGCTTTTGCCGAAATGATCAATAAAATGACCCGCTATCATTTTAAAGAGCGTTATCAAACTGTTGATGAAGTCATACAAGCGTTAAAAGAATTACCAATTCTGGAAGAATCAGCTTTAACTGCACAAACGAATCATCATAATTTGTGCGAACTGACTTTAGAATGGCAAGAAGCAAACGAAACTAAAACTTATAAAATTACCAATAATCAATTAAGTAAAATTCCCGGTAAATTTCGTATCGGTCGCGACCCCCAAGATTGCGATATTATTTTATCAGAACCGACAGTATCTGCCCTACACGTAGAAATATTTTTCAATCAGCAAAAAGAAAAATTTTATTTGCGAAATCTTCGTCAGAAAAATCCACCAATTCTGGATGGTCAATTGCTTTTAGCAGGAGAAATGCCACTTTCTATCTCCAGTGTAATCCGTTTAGGACAGCAAAATTTAAGAGTCAAAGAAATTACTTCCCAACAGTCTCCTAACAATTATATTCCTCAAGATTACAAACATAATAGTCTGGCAATTATACCACAACAACCCATAACCAAAACTGCACGGCTTCCGAAAATCAACAGTAATCTAGAAAAACCCCTAACTACAACTTCACCTCCAGAAACGACGGATTCAATAATGCCAACACTCAAAAATGTACTACCGATTGGAGTACAAACCATAGGTGTTGCGGCTGTTTTAGCTGCTGTGGGAGGATTCGCATTAGTTAATACTGGTCAATTAGGTAAAGCCAATTCACAACACAACAATTTGCTATCACAACAACCCCAACTGTGTCGCATTGTTGCTCCCACTGAGTCAACAAAATTACCAGAATTACGCCATCAACCCTATAGAGAAGTAGAAGGATTTAAAGAATTGAATCAAGCTGAGAAAGTTTTATACCTGAAGTCTCAAGGTGATTTTGTCCAAATTAAACTTTCCGATGGTACTCAAGGTTGGATTTTTTGGGACCAACTACAGCCTTGTGATTAATAGACAAGCACCTTCGGCCTTTGTCCTTTACTTGTGACTAATAATACGTATTTTCCTGCTGGCATGACTACTAATACGTAAATAGAATAATACATATTATGAGATTTTTGCGTTCCAGACTGATTCATAGATTGTTTTGAAGTGGTAGCGTTGGAACAATATTTTTTGATGAACATCAATGAAATTTATCCGTATAACTACTCCCAAGCTGTGAATAGGAAGTTATCTGAAACCAAATCTACAACTTTAAGTATGTAGTTTTTAATAAATAATTAGCACCACTGAGGAGACAAGGTTTTATGTCATTAGAACGGGTTGATGCTTTCTACAAAGATTTGATGATAAATCAAGAAGTTTACGAAGAATACTATAAAAAGTGTTCTGTAAAAGGTACTTTTGGTGTCTGGAGTTGGGATAAAACCAAGATAGTTGATTTTGCTGCGACTCTAGGTTATGAATTTTCTGAATCAGAGTTAGATGAGGTTTTATTTAATACGGGAGCGTTGACTGATAATAAATCTTTTAATTTACGTTAATAAGTAATGCGTGAATATTGAGTTTAAATTTCAAGGTTTAATTTCAAGATTAAAATACCTCTTACTTGTTAACATCAGAAAAATTAAGTAGAATTTTTGATTAGACACAAAGACTTGTATCGATTTGATATTACATCTTTGTGTCTTAATAAACTGCGATTAAAATCGCGCTCCTGGTTCTTTCAAAAACTCTTTTTCTTCAGGAGTTGAAGGTCTTCCCAAAATTATATTACGATGGGGAAAACGCCCAAAACGTTCTATTACCGAACGATGACGAATTGCGTTTTCAATAGCACTTGCACTATCTTTGTCTCCACTAACTTTCTGGAATAACTTCACCGCTTGACGCTGATGGTCAATATTTTCGCTGTGTACAAAAGGTAAGTACACAAACCAACGCTGTACGTTTAATAATTGACGATCATAACCTTGGGCGATCGCAAGATGTGCGGTTGAAAGTGCTTCCCAGTCGGTAGCAAAGGCTTGGGGAGTTTCGCGAAAGATATTCCGAGGAAACTGATCTAATAGCAGAATCAAAGCCAAACAGGTTAAAGGAGAATCTTTCCATTCATCTAAGTATCCTGCTGCTGCTTTTTCGTAATCTAGAAGAAAACGTCTTCGTAGTTCTTCATCAAACTCTGGTTCTTTCGCAAACCAAACTTTTTTGGGCTTACCGTAGTCCGCATCCTCCGCATTACCAAACCAAAAGTCAAGAATTTCATTTGCCTGTGACATCGCTTTTACATTCCCTTACAAAGGACTTGTCGCATTTTACGCATATTAGCAGGCAATTCAAAATTCATCGCTTGTTGAATAAACATTGAAGGTATTGGAATTATAGGAGTAGCTTGTACTGAATAAGTTAGCAGAGTACCGTTACCGTAATCTTGTAACTTGATATCCGCACTGAAATCATGAAAAGTACCTTTATCAAGTTTAAACTGGATTTTGTTGCCAAAATCTTCGACTACATTTAAATATATATCGACTTTCGCCGTAAACATCATAAAAGCTTTTTGTGCCGCCTGATACAGACGTTTAACCTCGCCTTTGTGTATAATTTCACTCTTGGTAATGTCAGGAAAATATTGTACCCAGCGCGGGTAATCTGTTATATGTTGCCAAACTTGAGAACGTACTAGTGGTAAATACATTTTGGCACTAACACAGCCACCCCAAGCATTATGGGAACGTGTTTCTACTAAAATTTCACCTTGTAATAATGCTGCTTGCTTATCTTGACTCCAAGTCATATCAGAACCTGTAGTAAATAAGTCTGAGAAAAAAAACGCAGACATAATATTTTGCTTGCTCCTCGATATTCCACACACACTTTGACAAAGGATAGCATCTCTACACTTTTATAGAGCCTTATTCAATTATTCTAATTCCAGTCCAATATACAAGCATTCCGGAACTAGGTTTGACTGTAGTCTATTATTCCCAATATTTACCCAAAAATATGTCAATATTATCACTAATATTGTGAAGAGTTGATGTTAATTAGTTGGTGGTTGGTGGTTGGTGGATAGTGGATGGTGGTTAGTAGAAAATAACAACTGTCAACTGTCAACTATTTCGCTAAAATGTCACCAAAGTCCTCGCGACGTGGAAGCCCCTGGCTTTAGACATGGGGGTAAGGCGCAGGCGATTTTATATGCCTGCGGCACGCTACGCGAACGCTGTCAAAAAACTTGTGTTTCATGAGATAATAAATATAATATGTCGAAATAAGCAAAGGCACTGTGTAACCCCACAGGAACGGCTTCGCCAGTAGACATAAAGACTGCCGCGTAGTCTTGATAGGGTAGAAACATATTGCTTGCTAAAAGGCAAAACAATGTGTTTTTGGGGCGTGGGGATGAGTACATCCTCTGCCAATCGTAACCGCGCCCTCGCTCGACACGTTCGGGGGATAGTGTTGCGAAACCTGTACAGGAATCCAACCGCTATTTCTCAGGGCTACTAAAAGCCCCCGCATTTATGCGTGGGGAATGCGTTACAAACGCTGTTGATTTAAGAGGAATATGAGGTGAGTCAATCTTCTAAGTTGAATCAAAAATTAACCCAAGCTTTTGGGATGTTTCTGGGAATTGCGATCGCGGTATGGGTACTGAGGGGGTTAGGTATCCTGACTTTTGTTCCTGGGGGAGTTATTTTGCTATTATTCTTGGCTGCAATTGCTTTCGGGATTCTTAGCTACGTGCAAAAAATTTGGTGGCGTTTTTAGCTAGCTTTTTATATATACTTTTTAAATGTACAAGTAAAAATGGCGGATTTTTTCTTAATATAAGAATTAGTTTATAAATAGTTCGGAAGTTGCAACGATTAAAAATTGTAATTGTAGGTGGTGGGGCTGCGGGTTTTTTTGCGGCTTGTTCAGCGGCTAAAACTAACGAGAATGCCTCTGTTATCTTACTCGAAGCAAGCCGCGAATTATTGGCGAAGGTGCGGATTTCTGGCGGGGGACGCTGTAATGTGACTCACGCTCTTTTCGATCCGAAGAATTTTATCCAAAATTATCCCAGAGGTTCAAAAGCTTTATTGGGTGCTTTTTCTCGTTTTCAAGCTCAAGATACTGTAAATTGGTTTACTTGTGAGGGGGTAAAGCTAAAAACTGAAGCAGATGGACGGATGTTTCCCATTACTGATAGTTCGGAAACAATTGTAGATTGCTTGATTAAAACCGCTTGTGCTTATCGAGTAGAAATTCGCACGGGTTCACCTGTGGTATCGGTGAAATCTCAAGAATTAGAAGATAAATCTAGATTTGAAATTGTACTTAAATCTGGAGAAGTTTTGCAATGCGATAAATTATTGTTGGCAACTGGTAGTAATCCTGTAGGTTACAAAATTGCCAAACAACTAGGTCATCAAGTTGAACCGACAGTTCCTTCTTTATTTACCTTCAATATTTTAGACCAAGAATTACGAGATTTAGCTGGTGTGAGCGTCGATCCCATACAGCTACGTTTATCAGTACCAGGAAAACCTCAACTTGAACAAATTGGACCGTTACTAATTACTCATTGGGGTTTAAGTGGTCCTGCGGTACTCAAACTTTCGGCTTGGGGTGCGAGAATATTTCACGAATGCGGGTACAAAGGAACTTTGTCTATTAATTGGCTACCCGGTGTAAATCAAGATCAAGTACGAAAAGAATTAATACAGGTAAAAAGCGAACATGGGAAAAGGGCGATCGCCTTACACCGAGGAATAAAATTACCTCATCGTTTATGGCAATATATTGTATCCCGTGCCGGCATAGAACAAGAAACACGCTGGGCAGAATTACTTAAAAAAGATTTAAATAAATTAGTAGCGGAATTAACTCAAGGACAATACACCATCAGTGGTAAAGGAGTTTTTAAAGACGAATTTGTCACCTGTGGGGGAATTAAACTTAAAGAAGTCAACTTTCAAACAATGGAAAGCCGTTTGGTAAAAGGACTTTACTTTGCCGGAGAAATTCTTGATATCGATGGTATTACCGGCGGATTTAACTTCCAAAGCGCTTGGACAACCGGATATTTAGCGGGTTTGGGAATGGGCGAGGAATGAGGATTTAGAAGTGATGGGATTTTGGATTTTAGATTTGTCCTACGGACACGTTACGCGAATGGATTTTGGATTAAAAATCTTCTTCCCTTCCTGATTAAAAATTTGGGATGCTTCCAACTCCTAACTCCGGTGGTACTAATTCTTAACTTCTAATCCAAAATCCAAAATCTAAAATCCAAAATCCTAATACGGTGGATATCCAAAATCATCGTCTTCTGGATAAATGTAAGAACTAGAAACCCCTGCTGCTACCATTTGACGGGGTGCTTCGGTTTTGACGGGTTCTTTAGCAAAATCTTTGTATTCTTCAAAGGTTTTAGAAATCACTGCGGATTCTTTTGAGTCTGAAGCAATCAAATAGTTAGTTAATGTGGAAACTGTAGGATGTTTGTAGTCCACAGTTGCAGCAACCAAAACTGTATTTGTGGCAATTCCTCTTTCTTCACATTCGATTATTGGTGAAAAAATGCCGTGAGCGTGAAATAACGGACCTTTTGAATTTGGAGCTTGTCTGCGGTATCCTGCATAAGCTCTTTCTAATTCAGTGACAAATCCCGCAGTTGCTCTTCCTTGCTGATATTCGCAATAAGCTTTACTAAAACTTGCTCCTGCTGCACCATTCAAAGTTAATTGTAAAGGTAATTCATGTAAAAAATTCTTATCTTCCCCGGCTAAAAAAATTAAATAGCGAGTAAAAGTTTTAAATTTAAGTTTGTCCTCTTTAAAAGCATCATAATTATCCTTGAGAGTTCCTAATTTTGCTCCTGTTTCGCGGTCTTTGACTGATAAAGGTCCCCGACGGACTATAACTATATTTGGTGTAGTGGTAAGAAAAACTGTTTCCACTCCCGAACTAAATTCATGTTCTACCTGCTGCCAATTTTGATCTGGTACAAAGCCAACAGCACGAGCATTATCTAGTTTAATCGCCAAACCGTAGGATGTTACCCCATCGGTGCCATGTCTAGGATTAATCATTTGACACCAAGGGATAACACGAGAAGGTGGTGCGTTGAACTTCTCGTCTTCAAAGTCGAATTTTGCAGATGCTTTCATCGTAAATGCGCGGTTGTCGATTTTGTATTTGGGATTTTTACTCGGTTGAGTAGAATTGGAGTGCGAGGAGTGGAATGGTGATATTTTGAGACAAATAAATGCTGTGATTGACTGCAACCGAGAATCAATTAAAGTGATTTAATAAACTCAATTATTATTTATTTATCATTCCGGAGGGACATTACGCATCTACCTGAAGCAGTTTTTAACAAGAACTTTACTTTCACCGTAGTGGTTGGATAATAATTTGCGGTTAATTAATCTTGTATTAGCTATATTGTAAAGTAATAAAAATACTAAGTGTCATAGTGTGTTTTTTATTATGCCTATATCGTTTGGCAATGTAATCCCCAGTCTAATAGTTTAATTCGATTAAAATGGACTAATAATTTAATTTTTATAAATGAGTAATATTAGTAACTATTATTTTTAAACTTAAGTATTTACCCTATGAGATGCTGTTTTATTAGAAATTTAGGGTAAGACATACAAACCTTGTTCAGCGTCAGAATCTGGTAACATATCGTGGCTGCGAAGATTTCGAGCTTCACACAAAGCCGCGAAAGATTGTAAACTATCCAATCTAGCTGAAAGTTCACTCAACGTATCTAAATATTCAGCTATCGCAATTTGACGATGTGTCCATGTTTCATCCAACCGGGAATTATGAGACATTTCAAATTCGCCTCTTGCGTACTTAGCGTGCTAACCAGGGTGAAGAATTAGCTTAAAATCCTTGTCATAGTTACATTACAGCTATTATTGGATTCAAAATAATATTTTTGTCTCAAATTAAAACTAGAAGCGTCTGTAAGCTTTGTAAATAGAATATAATTACGGATTTTAATGAAAATTTAGCACACTATGTACGAAAGAACCAGTTCTTTAGGGCTTAACTCAGTTAAAGTTACAGGTTCTCCTAACAACCAAGTAGCAAAGTCATCGGGAAAGTTTTCGACTAGGAATTTACAGAGATTATCAAACATCAAAGCACCTTGGAATCAATTGCCAAATTCAATCGCAAAAACGATTCAAATGAGATTTATTTGCCAATTTATAATAAATACTGATTATTTTCACGAAAATTTATAAACTGAGGTGAGTTCGACACTCTCAGAGAAGTCGGGTTTTTTAGGATAAATTTCAGTGGTAACAGACAATCGTTATAAAAACCCGACTTCTAACCGCACGAAAAATCAAGTTTTTACAGCTTTTTTATAATTTAATCCGCAATCGAAGTAGTGAATATCGAACTCACGTGAAACCGCAATATATTTTTCTACTACCAGAATATTTCTGTTTGTTAATTGTTTACTAATTAATATTTAACTAATAATTATTTAGAAAAATAAGCCATACGAAGACTTTGTATTAAAAGAAAAATTGATGAGATTGTAATCAAAATTCCCCAAAACCAATGCGGTAAAATCAAAATTTTAGCAATTTGAGCAGTATCAGAATTACCATTCCAATAGCTAAAAACATAATTAAAATCGCGAAATGTACTTATACAAGCTTGTACACCAAGAAACTGAATTACAAAAACTTTTAGTTGTGGAGACGCTTCTAATCCAATTCCTAAAATTATTAAACCTAGTAAAGAAATCACCAAAATTCCAATCCCGGTACGCACCCAAATTAGAACTGAAACTAACATAAATATACCCAAAATAATTAATATATTTTGAGAAGTTTGTAAACTACGAGAAGCTAAAATAAAACCAGCACCGACAATAGGAGGTCCCATCGGACCAGCAGCATAAACAAGTACTTGACCAATTTTTCCTAAAAATAGGGAACTACGATATTCATACCGGGCTACTCCACTACCATTCGCAAAAATCTCTAATTTTTTAAAATTTCCACCCAACAGCACAACCATTAAACCATGTGCCATTTCATGATACCAAGTTGATAATAAAGTTAAGGGATAAAGTATAGTTTTACCGCTGGGAATTTGCCACACAATTCCTGTAGCAAAGGCAATTGCAATTAATAACGTTAATCCCATCCGGTCATACAATACTAAATTTTCGCTATTCCACAATTGATTCATAAATAGTATTTATAAAATTATTCATTAAACAATTAACTTACATATTTTCCCTAATTATTTTATAATCTTAGTTGCTGAATAATTAAAGTTATAAATATTACATTGTATCAAATTATTACTCCAGAACTTAGTACGGATGAATTATCTAGCTCATTCATTTTTATCAGAAGGTACAACAGAATCTCTAATTGGAAATTTTTTAGGAGATTTTGTCAAAGGTTCGATAGATATCTATCCCAAGGAAATAATTAAAGGTATTTATTCGCATCGCAAAATAGATAGCTTCACTGACTCTCATCCTATATTTAGGTCGAGTAAAAGTCTTATTAGTCGTAAAAGAAATAGGTTTGCAGGAATTATGATTGATGTATTTTACGACCATTTCTTAGCTAAGAATTGGTCTGAATATTGTACTGTTTCACTCGAAAATTTTACAAATAATGTTTATCAAGTATTACAAGACAATCAAAATATACTTCCCGAACGATTAAAACGTATTCTGCCAAATATGGTTGCATCGAATTTGTTAGCATCATACAAAAGTGTATTTACTATTGACAGAGCGATAAACGGAATTTCTCGCAGAATTAAAAGAAAAAATAATTTATTTGGTGGAGTCGAGGAATTATTTTTCAACTATCAGCAACTTCAAAGAGATTTTTCGCAATTTTTCCCAGAATTAATCGATTACACAAAAAACTACTGCGACTAAACTTTAAATCAGTTTAAATGCGCGACAGCTTAATAATTCTTGTGAAAGATACAAGTAATAATTAGGGTTTGCTATTTGCTTGTAAGCGCGTTAGCTGTAAAAATCATTCATTGTGGAGTAGGAAATAGAGAATAGTTTGACTCTTATTTTTTCCTAATTTTTTATATGACAAGAAATTATGGGCGTTGCAGAATCTGGGTATGAATTTAGATTTTGAGACGTTACACTGTAACGTCTCTACAAAGGTTTAGGTTATCCATAAAATTTGATTCATACTTATCAAGCCGCAAAGCCAAATTATGAATACAAATTTTTTTTTAAATTCCAACCCTGATTTACTTACAATTTTTCCGAGTAAAATAGCTCTAAAGCATTTATAAATAAATTTTTTATATTCCCAATCAATAAACTCTAATCACCAAATAACCACTAACAACTATCAACTAACAACTTATAACCGCTGAAGTAGACTTAAACCGTGTGTATCCGTACCGCAAGTACTGTATAATTCATACTCAGCAGCTAATCGCTGTATTTGTTGCGATCGCGTTGGACTCGGTTTCCAAGGTTTGGGATTATTATAAGCATAAAAGCTTTCCACACCATCAATACCTAATTGAGCAGCAGCAGGAATCAAATCAAAATGCGTTCTTCTATAACGTGCTGGATGAGCAAGTACCGCTAATCCTCCAGCTTGTTGAATTGCAGAAATTACATTTGCAGCTTGATACTGGGAACCTGTAACTGGTTTTCCCTGAGTGTAAGGCTCTATACTCGGATGTTCCGGTTCAAAAGCATAACCTAAAATGTGAACTTCCACATTCAAAAGATTAGCGTTGATTTCAACACCACTCCATAGATAAGGTGTATCAGCAGCAGGATTATTCCACTTCCAATCTTCCAACCATTTTTGAGCAGCTTGATAACCATCAGTACTGTGATGATCGGTAACTGCAAGTCCTTTCAAACCAATATTAATTGCCTGCTGCATTAATTCTGAAGGATGCATTTTACCATCAGAACATATAGTATGCATATGAAAATTATAATTATTCGGACAACTATGTGCGTCTAAACTCTGAAATACTTCTTTTAAAAGCGTTTTAGAAGCACAAGTACGGGCAAAATTCACAACCATAGCCTTCTCTTGTGTAAAATTATTTATTCTTATCACTCGACTCGCTCACAATGTACTCCGGAAAACACTAATAATCCGGATTTGTTTTATTACCAACTTTTTGCGTTTTTTTAGCAAAGTTTTTCAATATGTTAAGACTAACTTAGCAAATTTTAATGTTTATGGTCATGAGTACTTTCGATGATTTATCAGTATTGCAGTTATAAATAGTTCTTATTACTTAAGTAATTTAGCGTCAAAATAGTTTGTCTACAATAAGTCAAAATACTACGTACAGAGATATATAGCCCTTTTTATCTTGAAAAAGATGCATTAAATTAAACTAATATATTTATAAATATATGTATAATTAATTGCTTAAATTAGGCAAACCAATTAATTCTCCGTTACCAGAAATTACTTCACCGATGGTATAAGCTGCAATATCTTGGGATTCAAAAAAACTAATTGTCTGCTGTGCTTGTGATGGTGGAACTAACACAACGAAACCAATTCCCATGTTGAAAGTATTGTACATAGCTTGCTGATTAACGGAACCGACTTGGGCTAACCATTCAAACACGGGTGGAATCATCCAACTATCGGCTTGAATTTCTATCGCTTTTCCTTCTCCCAAACATCTAGGTAAATTTTCTGGTAATCCACCACCTGTAATATGAGCCATTGCATGGATTTTCAAACCGGCTTTTTGCGCTGCTAATATTGATTTTACGTAAATACGTGTAGGCGTTAAAAAAGTTTCACCTAAAGATTTACCGCCAAATAAACTTGGGGTATCGTCCCAACTAAATTGTTTATCGCGAATAATTTTTCTGACAAGACTAAAGCCATTACTGTGTACACCAGTACTAGCTAAACCGATAGCGACATCACCAACTTGTAAGAGAGTTCCATCAAGCATCTGACTTTTCTCGACAATTCCCACAGAAAAGCCAGCCAAGTCATATTCACCCACTTGGTAAAAACCGGGCATTTCAGCGGTTTCTCCTCCGAGTAAAGCACAACCAGCTTGTTTACAACCAGAAGCGACACCCGCAACGACTTGGGTTAACTGTTCTTGATTGAGTTTACCTGTGGCTAAATAATCCAGAAAAAATAAAGGCTCTGCACCGGATGTTAATACATCGTTAACACACATAGCAACTAAATCTATGCCAACAGTATCGTGACGGTTGAGAATATTGGCAATTTTCAACTTAGTTCCCACACCATCAGTGCCAGAAACTAGAACAGGTTGTTTATAACCTGGGGGTAGTTCAAAACAACCTCCAAAGCCACCCAATCCACCAATTACTTCCTTTCTAAAAGTACTGTGAACCAAATTACGAATTTGACCGACAAAATCGCGTCCAGCTTCAACATCGACTCCTGCATCCCGATAGTCCATATTAGTTGATGGTTGTTAGTTGTTAGTTGTTAGTTGATGGTTGTTAGTTGATGGTTGTTGGTTGTTGTTATATCTTTAACCTTTGACCTTTAACCTTTAACCTAATTAGTTTATAATTGTTAAAATACTTGACTTTCGATACCAACCCACCATTCACCTAAATTCATTAAATCTTGGTGGATGTCTTGGAGATTTTCGGCGTATTCGTTTTCTGAAAGCGTATTTCTGTTTTCATCTAATTTTAGAAGACGTAATTGTATTAGCAACCAAGGTTTAGAAATACTTTGAGTTGCTTCAATATATTGTGCGAGTTCTGTGCTGTTCATGTAATGATTGATTGGGCATTAGTAATTGATAATTGTCAAGGAAACTTCGAGGTAACTTTACCAAGAATTTTGTTAAGGGGAATAAAACCGTAAGAGCGGCTGTCAGTACTTGCTTTAGGGTTGTCTCCTGTAAGAAAACAAGAACCATCTTCAAGTACTAAAGCCACTCTCTTAATTATTTGCTTTGTTTGATAGGGATGCCGTGCAACTACGATATCACCTACTTGTGGTAGTTTTTGCCGATAAGCTTGTGGGTTAAATAATATTTCCTCTCCTGGCTGAAGTTGAGGAAGCATAGAAGAACCGCTAACGCGCAATCTTTTTCGTATTCCTAAAAGCAACTGTAGCAATTTTAAAGCTGTTCTTAGTTCCTCATTCATTGCGGATTCAGCCAAGCTTATCGCTTTACCGACATTTTAATAATTGTTGGTTGTTAACCCAAACTAATTTTAATTTAAATTAGCTAGCTTTGTACCAAGAAACATCGCGGTCTTTGGTTGCCCAAAACATATTATGAATTTTATGTACGGCTTCCATTAATTCATTAGCGTGTTGGAGACTAACTTCGACTTTACAAGCGGAGCAAAGTTTAGCTGCTTTCCAGAAAGTATCGTGTAGGTCAGGATATTTTTCTAAGTGTACTGGTTTAAAATAATCTGTCCAAAGAATTAACAAATCTTCTTTAGTTTTTTGAGCTTGTTCTTCCTTAATAGCAATGTAGCGGGACAAGGTGTTGTGGTAAGCAACCATTGCAGCTTTGTCGCTGCTTGCTGGAGGCTCTAAATCCATGATTTTCTTGGTCATAGAAAGTACTGCTTCTGCTGTAATTCTAGCGGAAGAAGGGTCATAAACTCCGCAAGGTCCGTCGCAATGAGCGTGTACTTGTGGTGCGGGAAAATTGGATTTTAACTTGGCAGCAATTTGTTTGAACATGATTTTTTTTACGGAGAAGGCTTATCTTCAAGATGTTTGTAGAAAATTTAGGGAAGTAAAAGTTAGAATCTAGAACTCTTGATTTTGACTCTTGCTATCCCCCCCTACCCCATTTAGCTTAGTGCTATTGTGTAACCTAAGCAACCCTTGATTTTGGGCAACTTCCCTTCTAAAAAGATATTTTTTTATTTTCGATTCGATTAGAAATCCAAAGAATACGAGATGCAATTGGAGAACTCCATCTCCCATAAAGGATGACAGAGCCTCATAATAATGCCAAAATAGAAAGTCGTAGTCTTCCTTCTCCGACGAAGGAAAATAGATGTTAATCACCCATAGGGATTACAAATGAGTCAAACACTGTTGATAAAGGTTCACAATTATGGCTGTGACTTGATCAATCGTTAAACCATCGGTAACTATTTCTATGGCATCTGCCGCTTTTCTGAGCGGTGAAACCAGTCTGGTGCTGTCTTTCCAGTCGCGTTCTTTAATGCTGCGTTCGAGTTCTTCAAGACTTACTGAGGGTTGTCCTTGTTTCTCAAAGTCTTGTAGACGACGGTGTGCCCGTTCGGTAACGGTTGCAGTCAAGAAGATTTTCACCTCAGCATCAGGAAAAACTTGAGTACCGATATCCCGTCCTTCTGCGACTAAACCGCCTTTTTTACCCCAGCTTTGCTGTTGTTTGACCAAAGCACTTCGCACGGCACTTTGTGCTGCTATTGCTGATACTTTTGATGTTACCTCGGTCGTCCGGATTTTATTAGTAACCTCATTTCCGTTAATCCACACCTGCACCGGCGATTTTAAATCTTCACTGGGAGACAATTTAATTAAACAGCCGTTTGCCAACTCGGCGATCGCGCACTCATCATCCAAAGGGATTCCCTTTTGCAATACCAGCCATGTGACGGCACGATACATAGCACCTGTATCTAGAAATACTAGTCCTAGCTTCGCCGCGACTTGACGAGCTACGGTAGATTTACCGGCACCAGCGGGTCCATCGATGGCGATTATCGGTTGGCGATCGCGCAAAATAGTATTGTCAATCAATCGTGTCGGACCAACATTAGCGGCGATCGCAATCATTCCTTCCTCCTGAATTTCATCTAAGGGTATTAACGTAGTTGGTTCAATCAATTCAATATATTCCACAGATACAGTACTGACCATTGCTACTTCATGAAGAACAGCTTCGATCAGCTTGTTTCTTTTACGAACTCCGCTGCGAAAAACAGCATGAGCTTTCTGCAAGCCACGATGCAAAACAGCTGCTTGCTGTTTCTGACTTGCACTTAAATACTGGTTGCGGGAACTTAAAGCAAGACCACTCGCTTCCCTGATGATTGGACAAGCGACAATTTCTATTGGAAAATTAAGATCCGTAACTAGCCGTTTAATGATGGCTAATTGTTGAGCATCTTTTTGACCAAAGTAAGCCCGGTCTGGCTGCACTAAGTTAAAAAGCTTAGTAACAATAGTAACCACACCCTGAAAATGTCCTAGCCGAGTACGACCACACAAGCCTGATATCATATCAGATGGTGGAGTAACTTGTGTAAAAATTGAATCTTGTATATTCTTCCGAGCAACCCCGATCTCTTCCGGATTTGGTACAAACATAGCATCTACCCCAGCTTGTTGGCAGAATTGCTGGTCTTGCTCTAAAGTCCGGGGATAGCGTTCAAAATCTTCTTCAGGACCAAATTGCAGGGGGTTGACAAAAATACTAACTATGACTATGGCATTTTCTTGCCGCGCCCGTTCAATCAAGCTTAAATGACCCTGATGTAAAGCTCCCATTGTAGGAACTAAACCTACTGCTGTTGGGAAGCGAGTTGTCATTTCATGGGGTAGTGGCTCATCAGAATGCAAAGGCAAGATTCGCCAACGGAGTTTATTCAAATAGCAGCGTAACGCTGCGACCGTTGTCAACAGGCGCACAAAAAAACCTCTATCTACTAGCTTTCCCCCGTTAGTTTATATCCGAATTTGGGGAAAGGGGCTAAATAAATAGAGGAATCTCAAGATTATTCTGGATTTGGGGGAGGGGGGGACAAGGGGATGGGGAGATGGGGAGAAATAAATCAATTATTTGCTTTCTACTCCCTACTGTTAGCTCCTCATCCCTAACTATTGCCAATTCCCAATTCTTAACCTTTAACCTTTGACCTTTAACCTTAACTCCTACTTTCCTAAAACTTCAATTTTGACTGGTGCAACACCTCTACCAATCATTCGGATAACCCGCGCTGCACCATGAGAAAGGTCGATGATACGACCGCGAATGAAAGGTCCTCGGTCGTTGATTCTGACTACGACAGAACGACCATTGTTTACATTAGTAACGCGAACTCTGGTACCGAAAGGTAAGCTACGATGAGCTGCTGTCATTTTTTCTGGATTAAATCTTTCACCAGAGGCAGTCTTATTACCCGAACCATCATAACCGTAGAATGAAGCCATACCTCTGTAAGTTCTTCCTCCTGTTCTACTTGCAATCTTTGTGGGAGGCTTTTTAGAGGTTATTTTTTTGGCTGTCGTTTGTTTTTCTGGCTTGGTTTGAACTGCTGTTAATTCTGGAGGTAAGCCATCAATTGTGGAGAGAGGAGATGCTTTACCTACAAGTCTCCGCAAGCGATTTGTTGCTTGGAGTGCATCTTGTCTGAGATTTTGAGTTGCATCAGGAAGAATTATGTCACCGTTGATTTCTACAAGTTCGGAGCCGTCTACTTTGATGATGTAGCGTTCGGCTATAGACTTAACTCCAGACTTAGATTGAGTATTTCCATTCCAACTAACGGTAATTTTGCTAGCGTCAATTTTCTGATCGATTAAACTGTTGATTTTTGCGGCTACTAGATTCGCTTTCTCTACAGGGTTGCTGTAGTTGCTGTCAACTAAAATTGCTTCTGCTGAATTTAAAAAGGTGAAAACAGGAATGTTGCGGACGTACAGAGTTGCTGCTTGACGGTCTGATAACTTATGTGCATAAACTTTGGTAAAAATAGCATTGGGTCCTTTAGGATTTACCTCTACTACATTTTGGCTGGGCATTTTTTGAGAGGTAATTGATGCTTCAGTTGCCGTTTGAGCGCGGCTAATAGAAGTTGTTCCAACAAAGGTTGAAAGTACAGTTACGACAGTCCACAAAAGTTTTTGATTCATGCTTCTAAGTAATAATTAAAGCGACAAAATATCTGAGGCTTGATGATTCACGGAACGAAGGAATAAACACACTAATCGGTCGCGAAATCCCCCAAAATTTGAAACTTTTTGTTCTCACGATTTATTTGTTAACTGCAACACATTAACACGAAGTTTGCAACTTGGATATCCGAATTTTGCCGTAGATTACTGTCAAAATATCAGAAATTAACACCGCATTGCAAGGGTAAAACCTTTGTCTCATCTTGAGTTTGGCAATGTAACAATTTTTAGATAAATTACAAACTTTATTTTTTATAATTTAAGTGATTAAAAAATTAAATCAATCGTCTGTTTATTGACTCTAATATAAAAAATGATACATTTTTTGCTGATATTAAAGTATTTTATTCAACATTTTTCCCCTAAACGATACTTAGGTAAATCTTCAATAGTTTAGTAATTAAAATAAAATGCCGATAATACTTGAGTTATTCTAATCAATTGTAAATAGCCTATTTCAAGTAATTAAGGCTGTAAAACCCTGATAGTCGGGGATTTTGAACTACTATATTGCTAGTAAATGCGATTATTCTTTAAGCCCTAAGTGATACTGATTATTTATTTAAATGTGTTATGTATCAGACAAGTTATGAATTAAATAGTTAATGAATAGCAATTCGTATCTAAATAAATTAGTTACATGATGCAAAGTATAAATATTACGGATAAGAATGTATTTACAAGATTATATTTTGCAGTAAAAAAATAACAAATTATGAGATAATACGCAGCATTAATATTTTAGGTGCTGTTCTATTTCTCAGTATTATCCAATCTGAAAACCCAGATGAAGCGATTTGTCAAGGGTAATTTAGCCGACTGGTAATCAGTAATGAATAATGCTTAATTGTTGATTGCTCATTACCAATTACCCATTACCAATTACTAAACTGAGATAATTACACCTGCACTCTGTACTCCCATTCGATCAACGGCACATACAGCATAAGTTCCAGGTTCAGCGGTGACTTCGGTGGTATTTTTGGATAAAATTCGCTGGAGTTTCCAATCATTACCACTCTTTTTATAAAGCGTCCAAGAACGAATTTCACCACCTACACTAGCCCAAGTGATTTTACGGTTGTTGGTTTCTACTTTAATTGGTGATGCTGGTGGTAAACTATTTCGCCATTGCATTACAGGTACTAATGTAGGTTCCTTATATAGTAGATTTTTAAATTTTTCGGCGATATTTTGACGATTTTCTTTGATAGCATTGACGCTAAAGAAAATATTCCCCAATGACAAACTTTTATTCAAACTGCGACTAATGGCTACTTGCTTAATAATTTCCTCTTGCGTCCAAGCTTCTCCATCCAAACGTGCTATGGTGTTACCTGCATAAACGTGTCGTTGCTGGGAATTAATACTTGTCCACCACTGGAGTAATATGGGATAACTTTGTGCAGTTTGGTCAATCCGCCAATATAATTGTGGCGCGATATAATCTAACCAACCTTGTTGTAACCATTTTTTCGCATCGGCATAAAGTACAGAATAAGCGTCCAAACCTTGAATACCATTAGGTTCTCCAGGACGATAAATTCCGAAAGGACTGATACCAAACTTGACATGAGATTTGACTGACTTAATCCCTTGCCATAACCGCTGCATCATCCGATTAACATTGTCCCTGCGCCAGTCGTTTAAAGTTAAACTACCACCAGTATTTCGATAAGCTGCATAGGTTTTGCTATCGGGAAAGGATTCACCGCTAATCGGGTAAGGGTAGAAATAATCATCAAGGTGAATGCCATCAATATCGTAGCGCTGCACAACATCCATAATCACATTGTAAGCTCTGTCCTGGACAACTTTTGCGCCAGGGTCCATCCATAACTGAGTTCCCCAACGATAAACTACTTCTGGATTAGTCACCGCGATGTGAGGAGCAACGTTTTTGACTCTTGCGTGGGAAGTACTAGCACGGTAAGGGTTAAACCAAGCGTGAAACTCGATATTACGCTTGTGACATTCAGCGATCGCAAATTCTAAGGGGTCGTATCCTGGTGGTTTACCTTGAGTTCCAGTCAACCAAGCACTCCAAGGTTCGTATTTAGAATTGTACAATGCATCTCCTTCTGGTCGAACCTGTAATATTAAAGCGTTAAAGTTTAATTCTTGTAGTTTGTTGAGAATTTGAATTAACTCAGCTTTTTGTTGATCAACAGACAACCCCGCACGACTGGGGAAGTCGCTATTCCAAACGGAAGCAACCCAAGCACCTCGGAATTCTCGATTCGGCTCAATTTGAATGCTTCCTGGTGGTGGTGTTGGTATGTTTACCTTTTCTGGTGGTTGAACAATATATGATGAAGCAATTTTTTCTTCCTCACCTAGCCAAACTAAAGCTTGATAAATAAAAGCTGAAATATCGGCACGAGTTGCAGCCAAAGTGGGATTGAGTAATTTGGGATTTGGATAACTTACTACCATGCCAGCACGAGTAGCGATTGCTGCTGTCGGCTTTGCGTAATCTGGGATTGTACGAACATCTTGGTAGATTTGCCTAAGTAGGGGTAATAAATCCGATGACACTTTTGATGTCATACTCAAACCGCTAATAATACTTAAAAGTGCATCTATTCTTTGAATTCTGTTTGCAGGACGAAAATAATTATTCGGAAACCCAGTAATAAATACTGTTTCGTAAGCTTTTTGAATGGCAGAAGCTGCCCAATAATGATCAGGAACATCTTTAAATGCTACATATTCGCGTTTTTTGGGAATTCGAGAAAATGTAGTGGTGATAATAGCGGCAAATTCAGCACGGGTAACTGAATGATCGGGACGAAATGTGCCGTCGGGATACCCATTCAAAATTCCGCGACGCGCTAAAGCTTCAATAAATGGACGCGCCCAATGATTTGTAATATCTGGGAAGCGAGCAGATGTGATGGTCATGATTCTACTCAAGTTAACTGTATATAAATTGACTTTATCTGCCACTGATTATGCTATCGTTATCCGCAAAAAATAAAGTTAAATGAGTACTAAATATGACATTTTTCTTAAACACAACTTTTTGTTGAAAAGATAGTTGAGTAAAACATTACTTGATATCCTGATTTGAAGCTCATAAACTGTAACTGTAATTTGCAAATATAATTAATTTTGTTACTTCTATTTTTGCGTAAGTTTACTTATATATTATTTTTATTCAGTTTAATTGGTATACTAGGTTTTTCCTATGTTGACAAAAAATCGCCACCCACAGCTTGCTATGAATGGGGATTTTCATCTCAAACTGAAAAATACTACGTTCATCCGGAAAAGATAGTAATTGAACCTTGGTGGGGACAACATCATGTGTATGGTATTTTTGAAATCCCCGACGGATATCTTAACGATAAATTATTACAGGTAGAAATACCTGGTAAAGGCACATACTGCGGAATACTTTCCTACGGTGGAACAGTTACAACTGATGGTGTGTATGCTAAACCCGGATATTATTTAATCAAAGGAATGTTAAATACCCGGATTGCGATCGCCTTAATTTTGCAAGGTAAGCAAAAAGAGTTACAGCAATTGGGTAATTGGAAATTGGGATATACGAAAATTGAGGACAAGGTTTCCGAATATTGACCAATTCTGAGATTCGTCGGGTTTTAAGCATAAATTTCACTGATAACAGACAATTCTCATCAAAACCCGACTTGTTGACTCAACGTTTTTCACCCAACTAGGGATAAAAACCTAAACTTGGTAGCCCCAAAGTTTCATCCCAACCCATCATGATATTTAAACATTGAATTGCTTGACCTGCATGTCCTTTGACTAAATTATCGATCGCCGATATGACTATAACGCGACGAGTGCGAGTGTCAACTTCGATACCTAGATAGCATAAATTACTGCCGGTAGCCCATTTAGTTTGGGGGTAAACTCCTGGTTCGCAGATTTTCACCCAAGGGGAATTACGATAAAAGGCTTTATATATAGTAATTAAATCGTCTCTGACTAATCCTGGGTCGCGTAGAGTTGCATATACTGTTGATAAAATGCCGCGCACCATGGGGATGAGGTGGGGTGTAAATTGTACAGTTACTTCATGTCCGGCTAAATCGCTACAAACCTGTTCGATTTCTGGGGTATGACGGTGACGGACGACGCTGTAAGCGGCAATGCTATTATCTACTTCGGATAGTAGTAAATGAGTTTGGGCTTGTCTTCCCCCGATTGAGGTACTTCCTTTGCTGTCGATAATGGCAGTTTGTGGTACGATCAATCCTTGCTTGAGTAGAGGTGAAACTGCTAGTAAACTGGCGGTAGGGTAACAACCGGCACAGCCTACAAGTTGCGTATCCGAAATGCGATCGCGATAAAGTTCTGGTAATCCATAAATAGCCTCGGCAGCGGTTTCAATATCTTGACGCTGTTTGCCATACCAATTACTGTAAGTTGTCAAGTCGCGAAATCGATAATCTGCTGACAAATCGAGGACTTTACATCCATATTCGAGCAGTTTTGGTGCAATTTCGCAGGCTAATCCATTGGGTAGCGATAAAAAAACGACTTCGCAACGGCGTGCAATTGCTTCCGGTTCCAAAGCTTCAATCGGAAGGTTGACGATGTGGGCTAAGTGAGGATAAATATCACCAAAATACTTTCCAGCACTAGCTTCGCCACCTAAATAAACCAGTTCTAGTTCTGGATGATTTAGTAGTAGTCGCACCAACTGAACTCCGCCGTAGCCTGACGCGCCAATAATTCCTACGGGTACGCGCCTAAAATTGCCCATGTTAAAATCCTTATCCAATGATTTTCCGTGTTGATGCAATCGCCATGTGCTTGATACCTAAACTCACGGTCGGCTGACCTAGGGAAGACTCACACCCTCAGACTGTTATTGGGTAGAAACTTCTGCTATGTTATCGAATCATTGCCACGATGAAGACGGTATTTCATAAAAGAGCTACAATAAAGAATAAGGTTTATTAAAAAAAATTAACGTTCGCTCTTCGAGAAATTCTCTGTGTCGCAGCATAATACCGAAACGCACTATCCGCAAGATGGGAAATCCACCCCAGTTACTGCTTCTTTAGATCAAGTATTTAAATTTGATTCCATTGACGCTGCCTTAGCCGATTTGAAAGCTGGTCGCCCTGTGGTAGTGGTAGATGATGAAAATCGAGAAAATGAAGGCGATTTGATTTGTGCTGCCCAGTTTGCAACTCCAGACACCATTAATTTAATGGCAGTGGAAGCACGAGGCTTGATTTGTCTGGCAATGACTGGCGATCGTCTTGATGAACTAGATTTACCTTTGATGGTAAAAAATATTACAGACCCCAATCAAACTGCTTTCACCGTCAGCATTGACGCAGGTCCCGAATCAGGAGTAAGCACAGGCATTTCCGCCGAAGACCGCGCTCGCACAATACAAGTGGCGCTCAACCCCCATACTAAACCAGAAGATTTACGCCGTCCCGGTCATATTTTCCCGATTCGTGCTAGAAAGGGAGGAGTACTCAAACGAGCAGGACATACAGAAGCTGCTGTAGACTTATCTCGGTTAGCGGGTTTATATCCGGCTGGGGTAATTTGTGAAATCCAAAATCCCAACGGTTCGATGGCGCGGCTACCGGAATTATTTGAGTATGCAAAACATCATAAATTAAAAATCATCAGTATTGCGGATTTAATTAGTTATCGTCTGCATTACGACCGGATAATTAAACGGGAAACTGTTGCTGATTTACCTACCCAGTTTGGTAACTTCAAAATCTATGCTTACCGTCACACTCTGGATGATACAGAACACGTAGCGATTGTCAAGGGAGACCCGGCAAAATTCAGCGATAAACCCGTAATGGTGCGAGTACATTCCGAATGTCTCACGGGAGATGCTTTAGGTTCCTTACGCTGCGATTGTCGAATGCAGTTACAAGCAGCCTTAAAAATGATTGAAACAGCAGGGGAAGGTGTTGTTGTCTACCTGCGTCAAGAAGGGCGTGGGATTGGATTGGTTAATAAATTAAAAGCCTATTCCTTACAAGATATGGGGCTAGATACTGTAGAAGCAAATGAACGCTTGGGATTTCCTGCCGATTTGCGTGACTACGGTATGGGAGCGCAAATGCTGATGGATTTAAACGTACATCAAATACGTTTGATTACCAACAATCCCCGTAAAATTGCTGGATTGAAAGGTTACGGATTGGAAGTCATTGATCGAGTATCTTTATTAATCGAAGCCAACGATTTCAACAGTTATTATCTAGCGACGAAAGCCAAAAAGTTAGGTCATATGCTGTTGCAGACTTATTTGGTAACATTAGCACTGCATTGGCAAAATGAACCGTTATCAATTACCGAACGTTACGAACGTTTGGATAAGATAAGGCATTTAGCAAAAAATCGTTATTTACTATTGCAAGAAGAAACCCGTCCTTTGGGTTTAGCCTTGTTTACGAAACCATCTTTAACGGTACACTTAGGTTTAGATCAAGCCAACGTTGCTTCTGAGGATTGGTATCAAGAAAAAGACCATCCTTATGTACAAGCTGTGATGAATATTCTCGACAAAGTTGTAGAATTACCTTATGTTCAAAAGTTAGAATTTCTGATTTCTCCTGGAGTAGATCCATTGAGTAAACTACAGGTACAGTTAGATAGACAATCTTTTAGATTAAGTCAACCACCTTCTTCACTCAGTGACAAGTTAGAAACCCAGAAGATTTATAGTTTTGGGAAGTAGCGGGAAGATAATGCTTGAATAAAATAATACAAATAATGTAGAGACGTTGCACTGCAACGTCTCATTTAAATGTTCGCAAACCTTACCTAATTAATGTCTTTCATTGGGTATTCATTAAAATATTAAGTCGAAAAAAACAATTTAAAAATGATTCATGTAGTAGGGTGTGTTACGGCACAAATAAGTAATGTTTGAGGTTATAAATTTGAAATGCCGTAACGCACCATTGATTAGTAAAGAAATGTAACCCTAATCTTTACTTTCTAAAACTCCTTCGCGGAAATAGAAAAACAACGGTAAACTACAACTTAAACCAACACCAAAAGTTGCTGCAAGATAAATCAATAATCTACTACGAGATAAACCCAATCGCTTCAATTCAATAAACGCAAAGCAGAAAAAAACTAATGTACTAATCAGTAAATCAGTTCCAAATGTAGCAGCTGCGTAATTATCGAATTCTTTTAAAATTAATGAACTAATAGAAAAACCATTTTGAGAAAAGAATTGGAGGATACAAATCCAAGGTGCAATACTTCCAATAATTACCAGCAGTAGATAAACCGATTTGGCGGAAAATAATTTATTGGATACAAGTCTTTGGTTTTGATAAGTTGTGTTAGACATGGTTTTGAATCTCTTATCTAAGTTAATCTGAGTTGGACGATTATAGTAGAAGTCGGGTTTTTAAGATAAATGTCAGTAGTAACAGACAATTCGGATAAAAACCCGACTTTGTTATTGTTTTGATTATGATTGCTCTATTTGAGAGAAACAATTACCTTTGAGGTAATAAAGATATTCTTTTCAAAATGCAATCTACCTCAAACCAAGAAACCGCTTTCGGGAATCTGCTCAAACATTACAGAAAACTGCGAAATTTCAGCCAACTCGATTTAGCTGTCTTTAGTGATGTATCTCAAAAACACATTAGTTTTCTCGAATCCGGTAGAGCTAATCCCAGTCAAGAGATGATATTACAACTCGCTACCGTGCTGGATATTCCTTTGCGGGAACAAAACATCATGCTTACAGCTGCGGGATTTGCAGCGATTTATTCGGAAAGTGATTTATCTTCACCGGAATTTGAACCAATTCGCAAAGCCTTAGATTTTATATTGCTTTCTCAAACCCATTCACCCGTTTTAGTGATGGACAGATATTGGAATTTGATTAAAACTAATGCAGTTTCGCAACAGTTAATCGACTGGTTGATTAATCCACAAGACTTAGGAAAATTTCTTAATATTGACGGTAAAATCAACTTGATGCGATTGATGTTTCATCCCCAAGGTTTAAAACCATTTGTCGCTAACTGGGAAGAAATAGCTAGTCATTTGATTAAAAGAGTTTATCGAGAAGCACTCACAAGCGGTAATAGCCAACAACCAATCAAACTTTATCAAGAATTACAAACTTATCCAGATGTTCCACAGTTGTGGAAACTTTCCAACTCTTACACTTGGCAACTACCATTATTAACCATAAACTTTCTCAAAAACGGATTAAATTTAAATTTCTTTTCCGCAATAGCTACTCTGGGTACACCCCATGACATCACATTACAGGAATTGCGAATTGAAACCTTATTCCCAGCAGATGAAATTACCCAAACCAATTTAATCAAGCAACGCGGGGGGTATCAAAAACCGATAATTAAAGACGAGCATCTTTAAATTATCGAGTCCTTCCTAGAACAGAAAAATGATTTGTTGCTTTCACAATTTTGCGATCGCGCAGCGTGAGCTTTGCTCAATCGCTTCGCGGAAAGTACAGGAACTAAGGTTAGTATTACTACAATGCATCATGCAGTAGAAAGACTTGACTTACGCTGTTAAAACTAAAATTATCATATCTAAATATTATACAGGTATTAATCAAAACTATTTATTGACCAGTAAAGCAAGTCTTAAAACGATGTAGATAAATAAATTATATGGGTAAAAAGTATAAAATATATCTCGATGTTTGTTGTTTAAATCGTCCCTTTGATGACCAAACACAACCGCGTATTAGTTTAGAAAGTGAAGCAGTGATAACAATTATTAACCAATGTCAATCAGGAGATTGGAGAATGATTAATAGTAGTGCAATAATAGCTGAGTTGAATCAAATACCCAATATAGAAAGATTGCAAAATACGAAAAAACTACTAGCAGTTGCTAAAATCAAGATTATAACTAGCTCCTTGCTTGAAGAGCGAACATCTGAACTTCAAAAAATGGGATTTTCAAGTTATGACGCTGCCCACATAGCTAGTGCTGAAAGAAGCCAAGCAGACATATTTCTGACAACAGATGACAGACTTGTCAAAAAAGCTCGAAAAAATGCTCAGTTAATTAACGTAAATATCAACAATCCAGTGCAATGGCTGGCAGAAGTTATACAAATGGAAGATATAAACGATGACTAGAACACAACAAGAAATCATGATACAAGGCTACGAAGCCTTAGTAGATTCTTTAGGAGTTGTTGATGCAATTAAATTTATTCAGTATTATAGCCCCGGAAAAGGTGATTATACGAAAGAGCGTCATCAATGGCTTGATAAAAAATCTTTAGATGATGTACTTACACAAATTAAAGGATTGCAAGAGGATGCAAATAATCAATACGAAGAAATTATTGAATAAACAACCAGCGACGGTAATCATTTCTTACAGCAGTTTTCAGGTAATTCAACCACAAACACCGTTGCGTAGTAACCTCTTAGAATCCAGTTGGCTTTCAGCCACGGGAGTACTCAAGTACTTATCCCTACTCTGGAAAAATTGACGCAAAGCAACGCGGGGGGTATCAAAAACCTATAATTAAAGACGAGCATCTTTGAATTATCGAGTCCTTTCTAGAACAGAAAAATGATTTGTTGCTTTCACAATTTTGCGATCGCTTCGCGGAAAATACAGGAACTAAAGTTAGTATTACTACAATGCATCATGCAGTAGAAAGACTTGACTTACGCTGTTAAAAAAAAGTGTTGACGCAAGCGAACAAGAAACTGCACGAGTACAAGAATTAAGACATGATTCCCGTCGTTGGTTAGATAAAATTGATAATTATATTACTGAAGATGAGACCCTCGCTTTGTTTAACCACTGTGGTTTATTTACATGAAAATTGCTGTAAATTAATTATTAGAATTGGTTGTTGCTGCGTGACACCACAGGTTCCTTGTTACTACGTTCAGAATTTCTCGTAGGGTACTCCCTATTCCCTACTCCCTACTCCCTACTCCCTTAACTACCTTCAACCTATCCTTTTCGTAAACCAAATACTCCGACACCCAAAACTTCTTAATATTCATGACAATTGCCACAGGTACAAAAACATCAAATTCTTTTCCCGACAAATGCTGTGGTGGTATCAAACCAAACAATTCATTGTATACCGTCACCTCAGTCATAATCTCATCAAACTCAGCTTCCATCTCATCAACTAAAACACAATGTATTCCCCCTTCATCTTGGTAATATTCTTCTTCATCAGGTTCCCAAATTCGAGGTATGAGCTCGTGTTCCAAATTTTCCAGACGGTGAAATTCTTTGATGGGGATTATTGCTGCGATTTCTTCCCCAGCTTGTTGGATGACAATACGCTTTCCCGCTAAAACCACTGTTTTTAACGCTTCGAGCAAATTACCTCTAACTTCCTCAGTACTTGAACGGATAAAACCTTCATTTTGAGCGACGTAATCTTGTATCATCTTAAATGTAATGGAAATGTAATTTAATTGTTCCTAAAGTCTGAAAATTCGAGAAAATAATAAATTAAGGCTAACCTAAATTTTTCTAGAAGTTTTAGAATTTTATGGCTCATCCATTTTTGGAACACTTGAATAGTCCCAAACGCCCTGTTGTAGTTTTTGATGGTGCAATGGGAACTAATTTACAGGTACAAAATCTCACTGCTGAGGACTTTGGTGGTGCAGAATACGAAGGTTGTAACGAATATCTCGTCCACACTAAACCGGAGGCTGTAGCAACGGTTCACCGTGATTTCTTGGCTGCTGGTGCGGATGTGATCGAAACGGATACTTTCGGTGGTACTTCAATTGTACTCGCCGAGTACGACCTTGCAGACCAAGCTTATTATCTAAATAAAACCGCTGCGGAATTAGCTTCTAAAGTTGCTGCGGAATTTTCTACACCTGAAAAACCCCGGTTTGTCGCTGGTTCTATGGGTCCTGGTACAAAGTTACCAACTTTGGGACATATTGATTTTGATACCTTGAAAAATGCTTATGTAGAACAAGCAGAAGCATTGTTTGATGGTGGAGTTGATTTATTTTTGGTAGAAACTTGTCAGGATGTGTTGCAAATTAAAGCAGCGCTGAATGCAATTGAAGAAGTTTTTCAGAAGAAAGGGGAAAGACGACCTTTGATGGTTTCTGTGACAATGGAAACTATGGGTACAATGCTCGTAGGTACAGAAATCGCTGCGGTGGTGACAATTTTAGAACCCTATAATATCGATATTTTGGGGTTAAATTGCGCTACAGGTCCGGATTTAATGAAGCCGCATATCAAATACCTGTCGGAGCATTCACCATTTATTGTTTCTTGTATTCCCAATGCGGGTTTACCAGAAAACGTCGGTGGACAAGCGTATTATAAACTAACGCCGGTAGAATTAAAAATGCATTTGATGCATTTCATCGAAGACTTAGGTGTCCAAGCGATTGGGGGTTGCTGTGGGACACGTCCGGAACATATTCAAGCTTTAGCAGAAATTGCCAAAAATTTAACACCGAAAGTTAGGAACCCAAAAACTGAACCGGCTGCGGCTTCGATTTACGGTACTCAACCATACGACCAAGATAATTCCTTTTTGATTATCGGTGAACGGCTCAACGCTAGCGGTTCCAAGAAATGCCGTACCATGTTGAACTCCGAAGACTGGGATGGACTCGTTTCATTAGCGCGATCGCAAGTTAAAGAAGGCGCACACGTCCTTGATGTTAACGTTGATTATGTAGGACGAGACGGTGTGCGTGATATGCACGAGTTGGTCTCGCGATTGGTAAATAATATTACTTTGCCCTTGGTACTTGACTCAACCGAATGGGAAAAAATGGAGGCAGGATTAAAAGTTGCTGGTGGTAAGTGTTTACTCAATTCCACTAACTACGAAGACGGTGAAAAACGGTTTTTGAAAGTGTTGGAATTAGCAAAAACATACGGTGCTGGTGTAGTAATTGGTACCATTGATGAAGATGGAATGGCACGAACAGCCGACAAAAAATTTGAAATTGCTCAACGTGCTTATCGTCAAGCTGTAGAATATGGGATTCCCGCTCACGAAATCTTCTTCGATACTTTAGCGTTACCGATTTCCACCGGAATTGAAGAAGATAGAGCTAACGGGAAAGCAACTATCGAATCCATCCGTCGGATTCGTCAAGAATTACCGGGGTGTCATGTTGTATTAGGTGTTTCTAACATATCCTTCGGTTTAAATCCGGCAGCACGGATAGTTTTGAATTCAATGTTCCTCCATGAAGCAATGCAAGTGGGAATGGATGCAGCAATTGTCAGCGCTAGTAAGATTTTACCCCTTGCCAAAATTGAACAGGAACACCAAAAAATATGTCGCGACTTAATCTACGATAACCGTAAATTTGACGGTAATATCTGTGTTTATGACCCCTTGGGTGAACTGACAACGATGTTTGAAGGGGTTAGTGCTAAACGGGATAAAGGTGTTGACGTTAGTTTACCAATTGAACAACGCCTCAAACAACACGTGATTGATGGTGAAAGAATTGGTTTAGAAGACGCTCTCAAAGAATCAATGCAGAAATATCCACCTTTGGATATTGTCAATATTTACTTATTAGATGGAATGAAAGTAGTCGGTGAATTGTTTGGTTCAGGACAAATGCAGCTACCTTTCGTATTACAATCAGCAGAAACCATGAAAGCAGCGGTGGCATTTTTAGAACCGCATATGGAAAAATCCGAATCGGGAGACAATTCCAAAGGAACCTTTGTGATTGCCACTGTTAAAGGGGATGTTCACGATATTGGTAAAAATTTGGTGGATATTATTTTATCCAACAACGGTTATCGGGTAATTAATCTGGGAATCAAGCAACCAGTAGAAAACATTATCAAAGCCTACGAAGAGCATAAACCCGATTGTATTGCCATGAGTGGTTTATTGGTGAAATCGACGGCGTTTATGAAGGATAACTTAGAAACATTCAACGAAAAAGGAATTACTGTTCCGGTAATTTTAGGTGGTGCGGCTTTGACTCCTAAATTCGTTTACGAAGATTGTCAAAATACCTATCAAGGTAAAGTTATCTACGGGAAAGATGCATTTTCCGATTTGCATTTCATGGACAAATTAATGCCAGCTAAATCTGGTAATAATTGGGATGATTTACAAGGTTTCTTGGGTGAATTTGCCGCAGAGAATTATCAAAATGGACATAAATCTGTAGAGGAAGAGAAACCTGTTACAGATACACCAGCAGAACCAAAAGTTATTGATACCAAACGTTCCGAAGCAGTCGAAATAGACACCGAACGTCCTACCCCACCATTTTGGGGAACCAAACTATTACAACCAGAAGATATTCCCCTTGAAGAATTATTTTGGTACTTGGATTTACAAGCTTTAATTGCCGGACAATGGCAATTTAGGAAACCAAAAGACCAAGCAAAAGCAGAATATCAGGCTTTCTTAGCAGAGAAAGTATATCCAATTTTAGAAACTTGGAAAAAACGAGTAGTAGAAGAAAACTTGTTGCATCCCCAGGTAATTTACGGTTATTTTCCTTGTCAATCAGAAGGAAATACACTGCATATCTATAACCCCGAAAACCATTCCCAAAAAGTTACCGAATTTGAATTTCCCCGTCAAAAATCAATGCGTCGTTTGTGTATTGCAGACTTTTTCGCACCTAAAGAAACGGGAATTATTGATGTTTTCCCCATGCAAGCGGTAACAGTGGGTGAAATTGCCACCGAATTCGCGCAAAAGCTATTTTCCAATAATGAATAC
Source organism: Nostocales cyanobacterium 94392 (assembly GCA_035285725.1). Classification (GTDB taxonomy): domain Bacteria; phylum Cyanobacteriota; class Cyanobacteriia; order Cyanobacteriales; family Nostocaceae; genus Rivularia. The sequence continues at coordinate 47,596 of JAYKJL010000012.1, forward strand.
ACAGATTATCTGTATTTTCACGGTATAGCAGTGCAAATGGCAGAAGCTCTAGCCGAATGGACACACGCCCGAATCCGCCGTGAATTGGGCTTTGGAGCCGAAGACCCCGATAATATTCGAGATATTTTAGCCCAAAGATATCGTGGTTCGCGGTATAGCTTTGGATACCCAGCTTGTCCGAACATTCCAGATCAATACAAGCAACTGGAATTATTGGGAACAAATAGGATTAACTTGTACATGGATGAAAGCGAGCAGATTTATCCTGAACAAAGTACTACCGCGATTATTACTTATCATCCCGTAGCGAAATATTTTAGCGCGTAATTACGATCGCGAATGTGTTCGGTTATTTAGAAGTCGGGTTTTTTGTTTGAATATCTGTAACATCAGAAAATTCTTATAAAAACCCGACTTCTAGATTTATTCCGTTCGCGTTAAAAGATTATCGTTCGCGCAGCGTCTCCCTCCAGGGAGAAAAAAAACCGCAGAGACAAGAGAGTGCGTTGTGGGGGTTCCCCCCGTTGTAGCAACTGTCGTGCGGAGAACGCAGAGGAAAGAGGTTCTATAGAAATGAACCGCACTAACCCGGGTGAGAGGTAATTTTCGAGCGAGAAGGGAGTAAATATCTATCACATCAGAAAATTATCTAAGTTCCTTTGCGATCGCGAATGTGTTGGGGTATGTGGTATCTATCTCCTAAAATTTCCAATAAAGGACCGTGAACATCAAATGTAACCATACTTACCGATGCAACTAAAATATTAATCCGATAGCGGTAGCGTCCTAAATCAATACCGAGTAAACTGCAAAGCATAATCCGAATTGTAGCTTTATGAGAAACCACTAATACATTACCTTGGGGATGTTTTTCTTGGATTTCAGCAATTACAGGCATCGCACGGTTTGCGATGTCTACCGCAGTTTCTCCACCTTTTGGTGCATTCCAAGCAGGTTCTGTCAACCAATTAATATAGTTTTCAGCATAATTTTCTTGAGCAAAAGATTTACTTTTACCTTCCCATTCACCATAACTACCTTCTCTAAGTCCGTCTCGTAACTGCATATCCATACCGATAGCATCACAAAACGGTTTTGCAGTCGCAACAGTACGTTTCATCGGACTAGCATAAACAGCTTCCCACTTCAGCTTCTTGTAAACATCAGCAAATGCTTCAGCCATTTCTAAACCTTCGGGTGTCAACTCCGCATTAGTTTCACCGCAAAAATTGCCAGTTTGACTAAAAGTAGTTTCTCCATGTCGCAGTAAATATAAATTAAGAGTCATAAATGGTGTCTCGATGGGGATAATAAATAAAGTACTTAGTAATCCTATCGAATATGACCAAAAAAAAAGTTAATAATTAGGACTACCAGACTAACTTTGTTAAAGTTGAAAAAATTAATTCCTAATTAATCAGGAATAGCCGCAAGTGTCACAATCGTTGGTTGGTGCGTGACGCTACAAGTCTCATCGCTACGTTCAAATTTATTCTAAACTACACACCCGTTGCAAAAAATTGTGCCAGTTGCGGCTATTCCGATTAGGTTGTCCCTACATTCATCTATGGGGTATCAATTACGTTACTCTAACGAGTCAGCAAGCTGAACGCGTAGCGTCTCCCTTCGAAAGATATTACGAATTAACAATTACGAATTACGTTGACCTATTTTTCCAGTTCTGGTATATCAAAGAGTGAATAATAGATTTTGTAGAAATGTTTATTCCAAAAATGCGTTTTCTTATAGGTAGTTTTACTATTTTATTAGCTGGGAGCCTAAGTAGTTATGCTTACGGTGAATCACAAAGTCCGCAGAAAGCTTCCACCGTATCCCAACAGTCCAGTTTATTCAATTCAAGTTTGAGATTAACTTCTAATTTTTCCTTTTTATCTACATCGTGCAAATCCAATAATTCTGCACCTTGTCAAAATCAACCTTCAACCAATACCAATACTTTATATCAACCGCAGCTATTATCCCAAGCTTATAAAGTTATTGACGAATTACAAAAATATCAATTTAGTATCAATGGCGATAAGCTGTTTAATTCTGCTCAATTATCTGGGAATAAAATCAATTTCAATCAAGCGGATTTATTAGCGACTTTAGTAAATACGAGACAATATTATCAAGACCATGCTAATGATGACCCAAACATTTTACGTCCAGGGGTGCTGGGTACTCAAGGAGTATCTGTAGAAGATATAACGAAAACTCTTGATTTTATGATTGGTGTATTACAAGAAGATATTGCCAATAATCGCACAACTCGTTTACAAGACCCAAATTTTATCAACTCTAATTTTCGGGTGATTAAATGGTCTGCTTATAACCCTAAAGAACCCCAACGTAAAAATTTACGCATTACTAAATACGCTGTCTTTGTTCATCCCGGTTCTCGCAAGAAAACTGCTCAATTCAATATTCCTCTTTACAGCCTTAAGGATACTGCAAATACAGATGAGTTTTACACTAAATATACCAAACAAGATGTATTATCCGGCATTTACGAACCTGGTGGTAAGGAATTTGGTAAAGTTGAACCGATTGTCTATATGACCAGAGAAGGTTTAGAAGAAGCCTTAATGGAAGGGACAATACTTGTTGATTTGGGTGGTGGTTCTTCGGCTTATTTTAATGTTGATAGAAGTAACAAAATTCCCTATGTCAGGGGTTTAAATAGACGTTCGCAAAAGCGTTACTGGTATTTTAGAGAAGTTAAAGATATTAAAGGTTACGGTTATAAAATTGATGAAAAAATATCGATTAAACCGGGAGTAACTTTTGCTGGTGATGTATTGAATGTTGGTTTAGGTCGAATGATTGTGATCGAGTATATGCTAAATGGACGCAAACAGATGAGAATGGGAGTTATGGCTGATACAGGTGGGGCATTTTTACCCAATTTTTATCAACTAGATTTTCTTGCAGGTATTTTCAAAAATAAAAATAGTTTCAATCAACATATTAAGCAATTACCAGAGTATGCTACAGCCTATATATTGATTAAAAAATGATTAAAATTAAGTCTTAGTATCTTGAATATTAAAAGCCTATTTGCGTTTTTACCTGTGTAAATAGGCGCATTAAAGTTTGAGGTAAGTTAGTAACTTCCCGGATTAAATCTTCCGGAGTAATCCCAAACATACTCAAAATCACCACAATTACAACAAGCGCGATTACAGTACTAAAAGTGGTTTTGACTACGTTTAGTAAAGCCCTAAAAACGATAAAGGCAACAACTAATGCAGCGATTAAAACAATTAACTCAAGTGGCATAATTTTAAGTTTGTTAATTTAAATTTAATTTTAGATGAAAAAGTGCAAGAATAATCTTCCTGATTTTGATGATTGTTACAGAGTGCAAAATTGAACACAAGTAAATTACAATACATTTCAATAATGATAAATTAATTAATATTCCTTTCTTAATTACCAATTACTAGCTACAACTTCAATAACGAAAATTCAGGATATCTTCTAATTTAACGATAAAAAAAAACCAAAAACTCCGCGTACCTTTGCGTTTACCTTTGTGTTCCTCTGCGTTAAAAGACCTATTATTTGAGAATTCTCCATACAATCCAATATACGGGGAGACGTAGCATTGCTACGTCTCTACATAACATGATTAATTTGTTTATTGTCTAACAGCTTTCATCGACAAACCAATCCGTTTCAATTTCTGATTAACTTCCAATACCTTAACTTTGACAACTTCTCCGACTTTGACAACTTCTTTAGGATCTTTGACAAATCGATCTACAAGCTGAGATATATGTACCAAACCGTCTTGATGCACCCCCACATCTACAAAAGCGCCAAAATTCGCAACATTTGTGACAATTCCTTCTAATTCCATCCCGACTTCTAAATCAGTAATCTCATTGATTCCTTCTTTAAAAGTGGCATACTTAAACTCAGCACGAGGATCTCTTCCAGGTTTTTCTAATTCTCCGATGATATCTCGTAATGTCGGTTCACCTACAGTCTCAGTGACGTATTTTTTCAAATCAGCTTTTTTGAGATTTTCCGCAATTTGGGTAATTTGCTTTAATTCCAAATTCAAATCTGAAGCAATATTTTTCACTACAGCATAACTTTCGGGATGCACTGCGGTATTATCTAAAGGATTTTCACCATTACGAATTCTCAAGAAACCTGCTGCTTGTTCAAAAGCTTTTGGTCCTAATTTGGGAACTTTCAACAACTGACGACGATTTTTAAAAGCTCCATTTTCGTTGCGATATTGGACAATATTGTTGGCAATGCTAGAGGTAATTCCGGAAACAGAAGTTAAAAGTTCTTTAGAAGCTGTATTTAAATCAACCCCAACATAGTTAACGCAGCTTTCTACCGTTTCATCTAATTTCTTTTTGAGCAATTTTTGGTCTACATCATGTTGATATTGTCCCACACCGATGGATTTGGGGTCAATTTTGACTAATTCAGCTAAAGGATCTTGTAAACGACGGCCGATACTAATGGCTCCCCGCACGGTAATATCTAAATCGGGGAATTCTTCGATCGCGACTTTACTCGCTGAATATATAGATGCACCCGACTCGTTAACCATAACTTTAATTGGTTTATGCTGGATATTTTCCATGACTTCGGCTACAAATTCGTCAGTTTCACGGGAAGCTGTACCGTTACCGATGGCAATTAATTGAATGTTATATTTTTCGATGAGATTTTGCAGTGTTTTTACAGCTTCGCGGCGTTTTTCGGCTCCTGTATGGGGAAAAACCGCTTGATACTCCAGAAACTTCCCCGTCTCATCCAAAATCGCCACCTTACACCCGGTTCTAAATCCTGGATCAATGGCGATCGCCGGTTTCATCCCTGCTGGTGCTGATAATAATAAGTTACGTAAGTTGGTTTCAAATGTTTTGATCGACTCAATATCTGCATATTCTTTCTTCTCAGATATTACTTCATTGATCAAAGAAGTTTTCATCAAACGGTTAAATGCATCTTTAAGCATTTGTTGATAAAACGTGCGAATTTCTGGCTGTTTACTGCAAATTTCTTGAGATTCTAAATAAGAAAGCACATGATTTTCATCAAAAGCAATTTCGTAACTTAATATTTTCTCCTTGTCTCCTCGACACAAAGCCAACATATTATGAGGGGCAATATTACTTACTTTCATTTGGTAATTGCGGTACATTTCATACTTCGTCGTTCCTTCGGGATATTCGTCTTTAATGCGAGAAACAAATACCCCCGATTCTAACAGCAACTCCCGTAAATAAGCCCTTAACTGAGCCTTCTCTGCCACTTCTTCCGCTAAAATATCACTAGCACCTTTGAGCGCTTCTGCTGCGGTTTCAACTTGTTTCTCTGTATTTATATACTTCGCTGCTTCTACATTCAAATCCCCTGACACAACACCTTTCACATTCAACGACTTAATCAACTCCGCTAATTGATCGAGTCCCTTTTCCTTGGCAATCGTAGCGCGAGTCCGACGCTTAGGACGATAAGGTAAATATAAATCTTCTAATTCTGTTTTTTGTAAACACAATTCGATTTGCTGTTTCAACTCATCACTGAGTTTACCTTGTTCGGCGATCGCATTTAAAATAACTGATTTCCTTGCTTCTAATTCAGTCAGGTAAGTATACCTATCGGATAAATCGCGCAACTGGGTTTCATTCATTTCACCAGTACGCTCCTTACGGTAACGTGCAACAAACGGAATAGTTGCACCTTCTGCAAATAACGAGAGCGCATTTTCTATTTGAAAAGGTTTGAGATTAAGTTCAGTTGCTAACAGTTGGGGAATATTCAACATTGTTCTGCGATTATAAAAGGAACACCATATTTAAGGTAATTCTACGCCTATAATATTATTCAAGTTCGAGCGCTAGTATATGCTAATAAGCTAATATACTAAACAATAAATAAAATTCGGAATATCAATCTGAGGTGCTGTTTATAGATGTAGGAAGTTGTCGCAAAAAAACCGAAAGGTGTAATATTGGTTACATCTGCTTACAATAGCAACTGGATGATTTTCGTATAAAAGCAAATGCTTAGAATTCGGAGTTGAGAAAAGATGCCTTTATTTTTTCTGATTCCACTTTTTATCTGTGTAATTACTGGCTATATTTTTAAAAAATGTAGCGATGAAGTGGGATATCTCGCAGGTTTATTCGCAATTATTAGCCTTGTGTTGAGTTTGATTTTAGCTCCTTGGGAAATCCAAGTTTTGTTGTTAGTTGTAGTGTTGGTTACTACTAAGAAATTATTACAGCAAAATGAATATCAACTCAAATTTGAAGAACGAGATCATAATTATCATCAAAATCAAACTGTTTCTCCATCAGAGACAGTAAAAAAAGAAGTTACTCGTCAATATCGTGGTACTAATTATCAAGTAGATATTGTAAATACAGAAATTATTGAAGAAGAAGTTAAAGGTAAGTATCGTGGAACTCCTTGGATAATTCGTCGTGTAAAGACAATTGTGAATAGGGAATAGAGAAGAGCTATATAACTGAGTAGTAAATATACGTAAAATTAATGAAGGCTTAGTTATTTATTTACTTACTTACTTACTTGTTCTGAAGCTTTCCCACTACCAATTAAATATAGTAAAGCCATCCGCACCGCAACCCCACTGGTAACTTGATTTTGGATCAAACTAAACTCAGGGTCATCCATTAAATCCGAGCTAATTTCCACACCTCTATTCACCGGACCAGGATGTAATACTTTTACATCATCTTGACAATTTCGCAACTTATCCCGGGTAATTCCGAACAACTGATGATATTCTCGTAAAGAAGGTAGTAGATGAGCACTCATCCGTTCCTTTTGTAATCGTAGCGTCATCACAAAATCTGCATCTTGTAAAGCTGGTTCCAATTCCCAATGTACAAATAACTTCCCTGGTCTATCTTGACCGTAATCGGCAAATAATTTTGGTAATAGAGTCGGTGGTGCTGCTAAATGTAACTCAGCACCGCTAACTGCGGTAAGACTCCAAATATTCGACCTAGCAACGCGAGAATGGAGAATATCCCCGACAATGGCAATTTTTTTTCCCTGCAAAAGTTCGAGGCGGGGATTATCTTGGTCAAAAACACTACAAATTGTAAACAAATCTAAAAGTGCTTGAGAAGGATGTTCGTGTTGTCCATCACCAGCATTTAAAACGCTGACTTTTACACCCAAACGATCCATTTCTGTTGCGATCGCGTTTGGGACTCCTGCATCTTGATGACGTACCACCATGATGTCAGTACCCATAGCTAAATAAGTTTTAGCTGTATCTAAAATTGTTTCTCCCTTAGTCATCGAAGAATTAGCAGCAGAGAAATTCAAAGTATCGGCACTCAGACGTTTTGCAGCAAGTTCAAAACTACTGCGAGTCCGAGTAGATGGTTCAAAAAACAAATTAGCCACCACCTGTCCCTGTAAAGTAGGTACTTTTTTCATTCTCCGCGTTAATACTTCCTGAAAACTAGCAGCAGTCTGTAAAACTGCGTTGTATTCAGTAGCGGTGAAGTCAGCCAGGGAAAGGATGTGATGACGAGTCCAGGTGGTAGTAGGCATGAATTTTTATCGGCTTTACCGTGCTATTGCACGAGCGATGATTTCTCTACAGTTACTTAGTTTCAGTGTGCAGAGCAAATTGTACCACCTGGTTTGTAGTTTTGAACTATTAAATAAAAATAAATCAGCAAGTTAAAGATTCTTTTTTACTGCGTCGCTAAATTCTTCATAGGGTTTAGCACCGACAAGATTTTCTACTAACTCGCCATTTTTAAAAATTAACACCGCAGGAATACTGCGAACTTGGTATTTTTTTGCCAGTGGTTTATCTTGGTCTACATCTATTTTGACCACTTTAATATCTTCTGGATACTCTTGGGCTAGTTGTTGTATTAAAGGTGCAACCACACGACATGGACCGCACCAAGTAGCGGTAAAATCAACTACGAGGATATTTTCAGATTTTAAAAGAGTCTCGAATTCGGTTTCTTTGACTTGGGTTACTGTAGTCATATTATTTACGATGATTACCAACTTTTAACATAATTTAAAATTACTGAAGATGAATTCAAGCAATTTTATTGTTTTTTATTGCTGGTATTTAATTTTTTACTTAATAATTTTAAACGATAACGGTAACACAAAATCGCGTTGCTCCCTCTAAAATGTGGTTGTCGTGGGTGACGAGCAAAACCGAGCAACCTTCTTCTTTACCAAGTTATGAATATTTGATTATTGGTTGTTCAACTTGGAATCTTGGTGAATTACAAAGTGATTGGGACAGCTTTTTCGAAAATCTAGATGAAATCGATTTTGGTGGTAAGACAGTAGCTTATTTTGGTCCCCGGAGACAAAAAGCAAAAATAAAGCCCGCGAAAGCGGGCTAAACTCCTGATTACAAGGCGAATTCGGATAGCTTTGAAACCTATATTTTTCGTGAGGCGAGAAGTCGGGTTTTTATCATGTTTGTCTTGTTTTACCAATACAGGACTTACGCAACTGGCACAATTTTCTTGTAGGGTGTGTAGTTTAGAATAAATTTGAACGGTTCTATAAGGTTTGTAGCGTCACGCACCATCAACCATTTGTGACAATATCGTAAGTCCTGAAGTTAAAAAAACCGAGTTCTTAAGGGTGTTTTTTGAACAACTCTAACTCACGTTACTACTACAAGCTAAATACTAAGCAGTTTCCAGTGATGGGCTAGGAAAATATGGAGTGATTACTTCTAACCAACGTGCAATGCGCTCGTCTGTTTTATCGCTCTCATTAATTTCATCGATAGGTAGTCCAATAAATTTACCGTCACGCACAGCAAAGGAATATTTATAAGTGTAACCATCGGTAGGAAATTCACCAACTAATGTTGCACCTAATTTCTTGAAGTGGTCGTACAAAGTTCCCAATGCACTGACAAACTGTTCTCCATGACTAGCATAATCTCCCGCACCAAACAGTGCAATGGTTTTACCTGTAAAATCCGGTTTGTCCATTTCCATATCAAATAAAGGATCTCGCCAATCATTTTGTACTTCCCCAGAACCCCAGGTAGAACAACCAAACAGCAACTTATCGTATTCAAGCATTTGATCAACGCTATCGAAATCCTCTTCCATGCTGTATATATCACACAGTTCTTCACCAAAATGCGCGTGTATTTTCGTAGCAATCTCTTCAGTGATACCAGAAGTACTGCCATAAAAAATAGCCATTTTTGCCATGATTTGAGCTTCCTCTGAATTCGATCAATAAAATTTGTTACCCTCTGATTGCTTAGGATTTATATTTACAGAAATTCTCAATATTTAACAGGTTTAGATTTAGCAAATATTCCTAATATTTAACAGGTTCAGATTTAGGAAATATTCCTAATAATTTGACTCATCAAGTCACAATACTCTTACAAATTACATTTATATTTGTCGCGATGTTGTAACGGATATGACTAAATAATAATAAAAATCTTTGAAGTTAGTAGATGCAATTAAATATCAAATGTCCCGGTAATCGTGCTAAATGTAGAATCTAACGATACTATTGCGACTTCAACACCTCTGGAAATAGATAGTCAAAGAAACAAAGCTATAATTCGAGGTCAAATTAATTTTAACTTCCAGGATAACCGTGATCTAGACCAAACAGAAGACGTTGATATGTATTCTGTGGAGTTGCAAGCTGGCGATCGCATTACTATAGATTTAGATTCGGTTCCCTCGAAGTAGACATATTCTCGGAAGTGGCGATCGCCTTATCAGTGGTGCAGGTGACGACAAATTCTTCGCACTCTCTGGTGGTGATGGTGTAGACGAATTCTGGATTGCCACAGCAGAAATTCCTGACGCAGCCAATATCATAACTGATTTTACTTTAGGTGAAGAGGTCATTTAGGGATTTAACGATTAGACATCTCCGGAAATAAAAAAACCTCTCTCCTGCAAGGGAGAGAGGCTTTAAACCCCCCTTCTCAAAAGCGGGAAGGGGGCAGGGGGTTAGGTCTGCGTATAAAATTAAATTATCTAAATCTTTTCGGGAGATGTCTATTGTACTATGGAAAATACTACAGCTTGTTTACTTATTTCCTGTCCTGATAAACAAGGATTAGTTGCCAAAATTGCTAGCTTTATTTACTCCAATGGTGGTAACATTATCCATGCAGACCAACATACAGATTTTGAAAGCGGTTTATTTCTAACTCGTATCGAATGGCAGTTAGAAGGTTTTAATTTACACCGTGATTTAATTGCCCCAGCATTTAATTCTATTGCTCAACCTTTACAAGCTAACTGGGAGTTACATTTTTCTGATAGCATTCCACGCATTGCTATTTGGGTAAGCAAACAAGAACATTGTTTATTAGATTTACTTTGGCGACATCGCGCACAAGAGTTTTTTGCAGAGATTCCTTTAATAATTAGCAATCATCCAAATTTAAAAGAGATAGCAGAGCAATTTAATATTGATTTTCATTATATTCCAATCACAAAAGAAACAAGAATAGAGCAAGAGAAAAAACAACTAGAATTATTAGCTAAATACAAAATAGATTTAGTTATATTAGCAAAATATATGCAGATTCTTAGTACTGACTTTATTGCTCAATTTCCCCAAGTCATCAATATTCATCATTCATTTTTACCAGCTTTTGTAGGCGCAAACCCTTACCAAAAAGCTTATCAAAGAGGAGTTAAAATTATCGGAGCAACATCTCACTATATCACGGCAGATTTAGATGCCGGCCCAATTATTGAACAAGATGTTGCTAGAGTCACTCACCGCGATACTGTTAAAGATTTGATTAGGAAAGGAAAAGATTTAGAAAGAATAGTCTTAGCAAGAGCAGTCAGATTACATTTAAACAATCGCGTTTTAGTTTATGGTAATAGAACTGTGGTATTTGAGTAAATGATTAAGAAAATGTGAGAATTTAGATTTCTCGCGACCATAGACCCGATTTAAAACAATTTATTATAGAATTAATATCGATTGTTTGAGCTTTATCTGGCTTTGGGGTCAGTTTATCTAAAAAACCCAAAAACGAAACACTTTCATTAACTTTATTCGCTAACGCTGCTGCACCTAATGCTTTATCGGTTGCATCGACTGTTTGATACAACCACATCGCAGTTTGATAGCCTTGAATTACTTAACTTTTCTACATTGACAGCCCAGTTAGCAAGCTATATAAATATAGAACCAATAGAAATTATACCGATTCGCAATTACAAGGCAGGTACACCCGTGCAAAAACTGACTTCATCCTATGAATATCATGTTGGTGGTCGTTTACCTGTTGATGCGCCAAGTTATGTGGTTCGCCATGCTGACGATGAACTGTACAATGCTTTAAAGGCGGGTGAGTTTTGCTATGTTCTCAACTGTCGGCAGATGGGTAAATCTAGCTTGCGGGTACAGGTAGCGAAACGGTTGCAAGCAGATGGGATTATTTGCACGACGGTGGATTTATCGGGAATTGGGAACAGCAATATTACCGCCGCTCAGTGGTATGCAGATATAATTATGCGGTTGGTGCGGAGTTTGCAATTATCGGGAAAAATTAATGTCCGTAGTTGGTTAGCTCAAAGACAAGATTTTTCTCCTGTGGGACGCTTGGGGGAATTGTTGCAATCGGTGCTACCGGAGTTAATTGAGCAACCGATCGTGATTTTTTTCGATGAGATTGATAGCACCATTAGTTTACCATTTAATACGGATGACTTTTTTGCCCTGATTCGAGCTTGTCACGAACATAAACGTTTGACTTTTGCACTGTTGGGAGTAGCAACACCTTCCGATTTAATTGCAGATAAAACCCGTACTCCCTTTAATATAGGACGCGCGATCGCTTTAAATGGATTTAGTTTGCACGAAGTCCAACCATTGGAACTGGGTTTAGCAGATAAAATCGATCATCCCCAAGCTGTGTTGAGTCAAATACTTGCTTGGACAGGGGGACAACCGTTTCTCACCCAAAAATTATGTCAATTGGTAGCAGAGTATGGGAAAAAGGGAACAGGGAAAGAAGGGAATATTTATGGGAACGCATCTCCATATTTGCAAAAGTTAATGCGGGAAATCTTGACGCAACCAGAGGAAATTGCTCAACAAGTAGCGACAATTGCGCGATCGCATATTATAGATAATTGGGCAGCCCAGGATGAACCACCCCATTTACGCACAATACGCGATCGCTTACTGGTTTCGGAACAACGTGCAAGTCGATTACTGGGGTTATATCTACAAATTTTGCAAAACGGTGGAGTTCCCGCAGATGATTCCCCGGAAAAAATTGAGTTATTATTGTCTGGGTTGGTTGTCAAAAAACAAGGTAATTTACAGGTTTACAATCGGATTTATCAGGAAGTATTTAATTTAGAGTGGGTGGAAAAGCAATTAAAGCAATTACGTCCCTACGCAGATTTACTGAATAGTTGGGTAGCATCAAATTATGAAGATGAAAACTATTTATTACGAGGACAAGGGCTTTTAAATGCTCAAACTTGGGCAAAAGGAAAAAGTTTAAGTAACCTAGACTATCGCTTCTTGGCTGCAAGTGAGGAACTGGAAAAACGAGAAGTACAAACTGCTTTGATTGCATCGGAACAAGCAAATCAAATCCTGCTGGATGCGGAAAAACAAGCGAAAAATACCATTCGTCGGGGTTTGCAGGGACTATCGGTGGTGTCTGTAGTCGCTTTGACGTTGTTGGGAATATCTAGCTTACTGGTGTGGCAAACAACACAACAACAAAAACAAGTGACTTTAGGTGAAATTAAAACCTTAGCCATCTCCTCAGAAGCCGCATTTACTTCTCAAAAAAGCTTTGATGCTCTACTTTCTGGTTTAAAAGCTGGGATCAAATTACAACAAATCGGTTGGAAAAACGGGGATTTACATTTGCGATCACAGATTGATAAAGCTCTGCGTCAATCGCTGTATTGGGTACGGGAAGAAAACCGTCTCATCGGTCACGGTGATTTGGTGACAAGGGTAAAATTTCATCCTGACGGTAAGACTTTAGCAAGTGCTAGTTGGGATAAAACCGTCAAAATCTGGCAGCGTGATGGGAAATTATGGCAAACTCTACGGGGACATACGGATGCAGTTTGGAGCATTAATTACAGCTATGATGGGAAATTATTAGCAAGTTCCAGTCGGGATAAAACCGCGAAAATTTGGCGTATTGCTGATGGGAAAGAATTAGTCACCCTACCTAACAAAGATTGGGTTGCCTGTGTCGGATTTAGCCCCGATGGTAAAATGGTGGCATCAATGGAATGGAATGGTACAATCCGTCTGTGGAATTTACAGGAAAAACTATTAAAATCCTTCAAAACCCACAATGCTCCTGTAGTTGCCATCAATTTTAGCCCCCAGGGTGACAAAATTGCCACAGCGAGTCGGGATGGTACTGCCAAAATTTGGAGTCTGGATGGTCAGGAATTAGCGACATTACGCGGACATCAGGATTGGGTAATGTATGTTAATTTCAGTCGGGATGGTAAAAGTTTAATTACAGCTAGTCGCGATCAAACTGCAAAAATCTGGAATTTACAGGGAGAAAAACTAGCAACCTTACAAGGACATGAGGATGCAGTCGGTAGTGCCATTTTTAGTCCCGACGGTGAAATCATTGCTACCGCAGGTTGGGATCGAACTGTAAGAGTATGGAACCGTCAGGGAGAACAATTACAGGTTTTGCACGGACATCAAGATGCAGTTTGGGGTGTAAGTTTTAACCAGGATAGCAAAACCCTAGTCAGCAGTGGTGAAGACGGAACCGTAAGACTTTGGAATTTGCAGGCAAAGAATATTGGTGCAGACATTAATCCCCAAGCTTGGCGTAAAAACCTTGGTGAAGCAGCTTCTATTAGTAGCAATTTTAGCCCCAACAGTCAAATTTTGGGTACAACAGGAAGGTCGAATACTGCCACACTGTGGAAATTACCAGATGAAGAAACGGGATACATCCCATCTTTATTGAAGGATATTGCATCTCTACAAGGTCACAGCGACACCTTGAGAAGTTTAGAATTTAGTCCAGATGGGAAAACAGTTGTCACCGCTAGTCGAGATAAAACCGTCAAATTATGGAATTTAGCTGGAAAAGAATTGGTGACATTACAAGGACATAATGCAGATGTGAGAAGCGCTGTATTTAGTCCCGACGGTCAAACCATTGCGACTGCAAGTTGGGATAATACGGCAAAATTGTGGAATTTAGTTGGTCAGGAATTGGTGACATTGCGAGGACATCAAGCAGGTATTAGGAGTGTTAATTTCAGTCCAGATGGTCAAATGATTGTCACTGGTAGCGAAGATGGAACTGCGAAAATATGGAACCGACAAGGTAAAGAATTAACCACATTGCGAGGGCATGAAGATGGAATTATCGCTGTCAAGATTAGTCCTGATGGTCAAATAATTGCTACAGTCAGTAAAGACAATCGGATTAGATTATGGAATTTTCAAGGTAAATTATTACAAACCATATATTGCCATGAAGGTGCAATCAATAGCTTAATTTTCCATCCAAATAGTAAAACCTTTGTGACAGCAAGTGAAGATAAAACCATGAAATTATGGGACTTAGATGGAAGCGTCCTGCAAACCTTTGGGGGACATCAAGCTGGGATAAAAAGTGTTAGTTTTAGTCCAAATCAGCAGCTTTTAGCTTCTTCCGATTCCTTGGGGAATGTAATTTTCTGGAATTTAGACTTAGATTCTCACCCAGATAAATTATTGAAGGAGGGTTGCGATCGCATTCGGAATTATCTGCACAATAGCGGGAATGTGAAAGAGGATGAGAGGGGATTGTGTAATGGGATTGGTAAAATATCTAATTAGATGACCTAGGATAATCCTAGTAGTTCATTTCATTAGTTTTGATTGGTTCTGTTTGTCTACCGACGTAATGTAGAGACGTTATATATAACGTCTCTACAAGATTTGTGGTAAAATCCGACTACTAGTAAAGTTATATTAATTAAGCCATCATAATTAATGCAAAAGACTACTAGGTTGAGCGAAGCAAAACCCAAATTTGATATTATGAAGATGCACATTATAAGCCTACTTTAAGCAGGGTTGATTCCGATTATACCCAGACTTTAACAAAATTGGGGGGTTTAATTCCCCTGCTTTGTACCGGGGTTTAAATCCCCGTCACAAAACGTAATTGCGTAGCTTTAGCTTCTCGCTCTGCGAGTATTGCGAATTGCGAATTGTTTTAAGCCTGGGTCGTTGTATGCAGCTTCATATATAATTGGTATGACTCAGCGATCACAATTATATCATGTTACATCTGGTAGTTCTATTTCCACTTTCCTCAAAGGGGGATAATAATATCCGCAAATGGTGATTAACATGGTGATTAATCCCATCAAAATAAACATTAATCCAATCCCTCTTCCTGTACCAATACCTATTATTTTTCCCATACTTCCAGCTAGCAAACCATTAGCAGACATTAATGGTTCAAAAATGTTATCAGCAAGAGGTCCAGCCACTAAATAAGCTAAGGGGAAAGATACTCCCGTCACTCCACCGATTAAGGCAAATACTCTACCTTGAACATCATGGGAGACTTTATTTTGCAAGATAAATCGAGTAGAACTATTGATGATCGGCCACGTAAAAAAGAATAAAAATGCTGCTAAGGCTGAAAGGATGACGGAGGTTTTTAATCCGGCTGCTAAAATTGATAATCCACCTAAAAATTGAAAGATAAAGATGCTATTAATTTTCTGTTTTGGACCCCGATGAATAATAATTAATAAACTACCAAGTAACATCCCAATTCCACCAATAGACATGATACTTCCTAAAGCTGTTGGAGAAGCAAAGGATAATACTAATGGGGTGATTAATACTTGAACTACTCCTAAGCCTAAGTCAGTGACAGCAGAAAAGATTAGTAATCCCAGTAATCCCTTTCTCTTGACCACGTATTTACAACCATAGATCATCTCTGTGAATAATGAGCTATGATCTATTTTTTTACTCAGACTTTTTTTATCATTTGGAAAGTGAATACTAATGAGGATTAAGAAAGATAAAATAAAGCTGATAAAGTCAATCATAATAATACTTTGTAGCTGAATATTTATTAATAAAACACCAGCTAATACAGGTGAAATTAGTTGAGGTAAAGCTTCTCCCAATTCAATCATGCCATTTGCACGACTTAACATTTTTTTGGGAACTATCAAGGTCATCGCAGCATTATAAGCTGGCCATTGAAAAGCACTAAAACTAGCACTAGTAATTGTCACTAAATATATATGCCAAATTTCTAAATGATTAGTAAGTAGTAGCAAAAATAATAACAGCGTACTGATACCTGCACCCGAATCGGCAATAATCATTACCCAACGACGCTCGGTACGGTCTACCACAGCACCAGCCACAGGAGAAATTATTACCCGTGGAATGGTGGCAAATAAAGAAATTAAGGCAAATTGTGTTA
>JAYKJL010000013.1:0-16441 GCA_035285725.1 Nostocales cyanobacterium 94392
GGGATGGGGCTTGTAAGAACCAAATCTTACGTGTTTGACTAGCCCTTTGAGACTAATCCTGATAAGCACTTCCAAATACTTCCCCAGTTTGGATTATCTGCAAGACTGTTTGGTCAGTCGTTGGTTAGTAGGGGTCAGGTGTTAGGGGAAGACGACGTTGGTCAGAGCTTGAAACTGCGACCAACGCAATCGCTCTAAAGAACGGGGCTTATATCCCACTGATTGTTGGGGCTATCTTTTCCCCCAACACCCAACCCCCATCCCCGCCCCAACGGGGCTTGGACATTAAATTAAACTCACTATCCCGGACCACCCTGCTTCGCTGAGGATGGGGTATCTCGTGAAAAGAAGATGAAAACAATACGTAAGTTCAATTCCTACATTACCTGTCCAAAACCATCATCTCAAGCCTCCGCTCGGTTATTTTGCTTTCCCTATGCAGGTGGTAGCTCTTTAATTTTTCGTACATGGGCTGCGAGCTTACCTAAAAATATCGAAATTTGCCCCGTAGAACTTCCAGGACGGGGAACGCAGATGAAATCACCTCCGTTGATGCGAATGGAAACTTTAGTTAAAGTGATCGCTCCCATTCTTTTCCCATATTTAGATAAACCATTCGCTTTTTTCGGTCATAGCATGGGTGGATTGCTCAGTTTTGAACTTGCTCGTCATCTTCGCAAAGAATATGGTAAACAGCCAGTCCATCTATTTGTTTCTGCTAGCCGCGCTCCTCATGTCCTGTCACCAAAACCACCCATCCACGCACTACCAGAAACCGAGTTTCTTGAAGAGCTTTGCCGTCTCAATGGTACACCTGCTTCAGTGTTGGAAAATACCGAATTAATGCAAATACTTATCCCTATTCTAAGGGCAGATTTTACAGTTTTAGAAACTTACGTTTACACTCAAGAGCCACCCCTTGAATGTCCAATCGCGGCTTTTGGTGGATTAGAAGACCAAGAAGTAACTCTAGAAGAACTAAAAGGATGGCGATCGCAAACACAAAGTTCCTTCAAATTACAAATGTTTTCCGGAGACCACTTTTTTATACACTCAGCCCAATCCCTTTTACTTGAGAATTTATCTCAATATTTGTAAGCATCAACTGACACAGAGTAAATCAATTAAAATTATTAAATCAGGAAGCTCGTGGTTGGTGTATTTTTATTAATATTTCTATTAATACTTCAATAAACTCCCTGATAAAACCTTCACCATATCTCAGTGCGAGATAAATCTTAAATACAAAGGCAGGCTTATTATAGATTTCAAAGCCTGCCTGTTACGAAAATTGTAATTTCTACATTAGACTCTTAAAATACTTGACGAGATTCTAAATGAGCCTCAATATCCTTTCTAGTACGCCAAACCGGACGCAATTGTTGACGTGCAAACAGTGGTAACTGGTCAACAGAATGAGCAGAACCAGGTTGAGAGGAATTACCGTAACTCATCAATGCCATTGCTTTAACTGGGGTAGAAAACTCAATCGCAGCCACATAAGAATCACCTGCAACGGGTTGAAATTGTCCATTCTCTGAGGGAGCAAAATTGACAACGCGGAAAATACCTAAGTAATCATCGCCACCATTACCCGGTAAATCTATGCTCTCATATTTCAAGCGGAAAACCTCTCCCCAAGCTACATCTAATTTTCCATAAGCTTTCTCTACTTTTGCTGCTACTGTTTCCAGTAAAATTACAGCATCTTGGGGATTTGCTAAACCATCGGGTGTAGTCCGAGGTGCATCTGGACTCCAAGGTTTAGTAAAGGCTTGATCAAAATCTAATTCTTCCGCCCAAGCAGCAAATAATACTGCTCCCTTACTAGGAGCATTTGCTTGTCTATCCCATTTTTCTAAGACGTTTACTGCTCGTTGTCCTAGTTCGCTACCATATTTCCGCGCTGCTGGAATTAAATCATCCAGGATCCTGTCGGCAAATTCCATCCGCGTTGAATGCTTGTATTTAACCATTTCATTGAAGGTAATTTTTTTATCTTCATCGAGCATTCTGGCAGAACTCTGCGCTCGGAAATCCATGAAACGCGGTGCCATATAAGAGGGATATTTATCTGGTTGAATCGCTAATGGAAAGGTTGTTGTCCAAGGTGGGTCATTGGCATTTTGTAACCAACCACTCGGAGGGTCAATAATCCGAGGTAAATCCTTATAAGGATGAGTTTTAGTCCATAAAGTTTTTGATGTGTTCCCAGGAATAATATCTTGCCAATACTGAAAATCCCCTTGCTCGCGTACTGGAACTTGTCCGTTAAATAAGTGCATAATATGCCCTTGTCGGTCAGCATACATTACCGTAAACATTGGTAACTGCAAACGTTGGAGTGCTTTTTCAAACTCTGCCAAATATGAAGATCGCGCCATATCCCACCACTGTTTCAACACTCCTGGTTGGTCAAGTCCGACAACACGCAGCGCAGTAACTTTACCATCTTTCTCTGATACAACAGGTCCGTGAACAGAGCTTTTGACTACCAATGGTTGTTCCTGTAGTGTCCCGTCGTTTTGTTTGACTTTCAAGGAAACAGTTTTCGTTTCAAAGGGACGAACTTTACCATCAAAACGATAGCCATCACCAGCTAATTCTAGTTGATAAGCATCCCACCCATCATGAGTGTTAACGGTATGAGTCCAACCCAAATTATCGTTGAAAGCAATATTTAAAACAGGAATCCCCACAAGGGATGCTCCATAAGCATCGAGTAAGGGTGCAGTAATTTGAGCTTCATACCATAAGTACAAATCCGACCAGGGAAGATGAGGATTTGCCAGCAGCATAGCATTACCAGATGCCGACCGAGAAGGTGCGATCGCCCAGCCATTAGAACCTGCTTTTGATTCGGATTTACTCACACCCGCAAATTGTTCTGGACTAACTACAAATGTAAAGTTGAGTACTCTTTGTAGATGAGCGAGTATATCTTCTCCTGTGACTGGTAAGACAACTTCAACCTCATCATCAATTGCATCCGGATTTTCTTTGACGTAAGTATTGATACCATTTGCAAAAGCATCCAAATAACTACGGAAAGATGCATCTTGTGCTTCATACCAAACGCTAGCGCGTTCGGGTACTCCCATTGTCAACACCCATTGGTCTGAATCTACATAGTCCTCTCCCCAGTATTCGGCTGCACGTCCTCTTGCTTGTCCGTAGAGACGCAAAAGTAAGTTACCGTGGCTTTGCATTTGCGCCCATCCAAAGGCACGGAATGCACTGGTAGCATCTTGACCATAAATATGCGGTATACCGTAGGTATCCCACAATATTTCCGTACTTTTTACCTGAGTTCCAAAAGTTTGGCATCCTAAAATAAATGCAAACAACAGGCTGAGTGTAAATGGTAAAATTCGATTGCGATTTCTTTTGAAAACCCCGACTATATCCGGTTTGTCGCCAAAAAAGAAAATGCGAGCGATAGTAATTAACTGCTGCATAGTTCATAAACACTATGTAAGGTAATTGATGATATTTTCCAAAAAATATCTGTTATGTAGCACATTCATTCAAGTAATACCGAGCAGATACTGATCAATTAGGGGTTGTAGCCCGCTCGTTAGTGACAACTCGTGTTGTATCGCAAAATTTTTCAACCAAAAAAGGCTGATTTGTAAACCTGCCTTGAGTGAGAAAATATCAGTCGAAGCTTTCGCCTCAAGCAACATTTTCACTTGTACCTAAAAAAATAATAACAGGAATTCTTCTCAAATATTTTTAATTATTATTTACTGACCAAAGTTGTCAAGGTAAAGGTATGGGTGAGTTGGTTTTAATTGATGCTCTTAAAACTGTGAGTTCAAGTAACAGTGAAATGTCTTCACATTTCTACACGCGCTTCAAAATACCGTCGATATAGCTCACAACTAGGTATAACCTGATTCCCATGCAGTTTTACCAAACCCATGCTATGTAGTTTAAATGCAATCAATTGTTCTAATTCTACAGGTGTTGGTGATTTGATTACTTCGTCATATGCTGCTGCTAATTGGGGATGTTCCTGTAGATTTCGTAAGTGTCGATGTAGATGATTGCAATAAATACCTGCATCTGTTACGGCGGTTTTAATTAACTGTTGTAAAGTCAAATTAGCAGATGCGAGATGGTATAAAGCTTGTTGTATTAGGTATGGATGTCCAGCGATAAGTTGCATCAGTTCTGATAATTCATTTTCAGATAAATTCAGTCCATAGCGTTGTTGTAAATCGACTATTTGTAAGGGATTAAATGCTTGCAATTCAATTGCTAAACCGACATTAAAGGGAGATTTGTTAATATCTAAGGGAATATAAACTTCTGTGGAATGGATAATAATTAGTCGGAGGTTTTGCCAATGAGGATTACCACTATCCCCGTAGGCTGCTTCTTCATACCAAGAACGCAGTAATGTAAAGAAATCATCGGCAATTTCCGGATGTAAAAATACTTCGTCAATATCATCTAAAGCTAATACTAAAATCCCATTCAAATTTGGTAGTAAACAGTCTTCAAAATAGGCGGTACAATTAGTTTTGCTGCCAAAAGTATCACTCCAGTAATCTTCTACTCCATAGGGTAGTTGTAACTTGCGGGTAATAGAAGTACAAAACCACCGCAAAAATTTATCTAAGTGCTTAAAAATACAGCGTTCTGCTCGTTGTAAACTGAGTGCAACTGTATTGACTTGATTCTGTTGTTTGGCATGGGCTAAAATTCTTACCATCAAAGATGTTTTACCCATTTGACTGGGTGCTTTAATGCGAATTAATGCTCCTGGTCTGGCAATCTCTTCATAACAGCGTGATTCTACCCCCGGACGCTCAATGTATAAGGGTGATTCTAACGCGATTAACCCTACTGGTGCTTCTAATTCTGTATGTTTAGATGGGGGGGATGGTAAATAGGATATTGCTGATGTTTCTTTTATCCCTTCAGATTCGGCAAATGCTCGTTGTGCTAAAACTGCCATTAAATTATTTTTACTAACTTTTTCCCCTAAACTTACAGACAGAATTTGCCACAGTTTCGGACCTACATCATGTTTAATATATTCAGGAGCATAACCACAATCGTCTGCGATTTTGTCATACTTTTGACCTAATAAAGCTCCTTTAAGAACGGCAATTTCAATATTTTTTAGGTGTCTGTTAGTCTGGTGGAAGACTGCTGCATCTGCTATTTTGAGAGCTAATTCAAAGGCGATCGCGTCTTCTTTCATAATTTCTATCATAGCTATTCCTCCATTTTTCATAAAAATAATTAGCTTAAATTAAAATTTCTTCATGCAGTCGCGATTCTTGGATAATATTCTCGACAAATTTGTGTAAGAGATTGGTAAAATAATGGTCAGGGTATTGCAAAGAAAAAATTCCCTTACTACCTAGCTCTGCCATTTCTAGTGAGAGTGGAAAAATACCTGATACTGGAAGATGATAGTTTTTTTCGACTTTTTGCTGGAGTTCATCCCAGTCTATATTTATCGGTGTTTTATTGATAGCCATCATTATATTTTTCACTTGCAACTGACGAGCAATATTTACTGTTACATCAGTTCCTTGAAAGTCCTGACGGTCTGGACGTAAAATGATAATTAATAGGTTAGATATGGCTATAGATAATAAGGTTTCTCGACTTAAACCGGGGTGGGTATCAATAAATAAATAGTCTAAATTAAGCTCTTGAATTAATCGCCGAAATCCACTATTTAGCAGACTCACATTGTACCCTTCGCTGAGAATTTTGGCGATATCTTCAGGGTTGATACTAGCAGGAATTAAGAAAAGCTGACCCTTTTGCCGATTTGAAATATAATCACTAATATCATAGGCAGACTCAGTAATAGAAATACGATTCCACAAGTAGTCGTTTAAAGTGTTTCTATTATCATTTATATTAAATAAAGCATGAATACCAGCTGATTGTAAGTCAGTATCAACTATTGCTACCCGCTTTCCTTGGAGTGCAATTAATACAGCTAAATTAGCGATGAGATTAGATTTACCAGTTCCACCCCGAAAGGAATGCATCGAGATAATTTTAGACATAATGTTTTTCATACCAGAATTGACATTCCTAGCAGTCCATTACTCTAAAAAACAGGAATGATTGAAAACTGGAACACCGGAGATGAACCACTAGTTAGTTTACTAGTATGGTGCGATCGCCCTACCTCCTGAAAGATCAGTTTTGCTGTGCTGATAGATTTCAAAAGTGACCTTGACAAAAATATATTTTCATAGTAATCAAATCCAAGCAGACTTTTGGATGCAAACTGCATAGGGATGAATCTTGAGGTACAGTAGGGCAGGGGTTTTTAGAGAGATTTTCCGGTGTCATCAAGACTTACCTTAAAAAACCAGACTTTTGATCGGCGCGCTTCTAAAATATCACGCAATTTTTCCCGATTATCTCTCATCGCGGAATTGTCTCACTTAATACCCGCTCTCGAATCCGCGATCGCAATCCTTTCTCGGTGACAATATCAACTTTGCAACCCAGTATTTCTTGTAATTCTATTAATAACCGTCTCCAATCAAAAAGGCTACGTCCTGGCTCCATTTCTACTAAAAAATCAATATCACTATTCACGTCAGCTTCACGACGAGCTACCGAACCGAAAATCCGAATATTATCGGCTCCATATTTTGCCGCAATTTGCAAGATCAACTCCCGTTTCGCTTGTAAATTTTCGTAAAGATTCATAATTCACTTTGGCGTAAATAGGTAATTTGTGGGCAAGTCATGAGATTGTATGGACACCCAGCAAAAATTAGTTAATTGCCTCTCTGCAATTGTTATACTGTTTGTGCCTAATTCGGCTTTACCATTGAAGCGCGATCGCCTACGGTTTGCTAGATCAATCACTAATAAACCAATATTTTGGTTGTGGTGCAGGTTTTGGTACAGTGGATCGGTAGGGATGGGACTGCCATCAACCTGTAAACTAATTTGTAGGGTCTGCTGGTTCAGAACTTTGATAAAATCAGGTTGTCCTGTTAATAAAGATGCCCAAACTTGAGCGTGTATATCCACTGTACTCGCAATTGCTAATTGTTGCGTGGGTAGAAATTCCTGCGCTGCTGGTTTAATCAAATTACTGATTACACTACACAGTTTTTGTGCTTCTTCCCGTTTCCCTGCTTGGGTTTGGACTGCGATTTCTCCTGAATGAAAAGACATGGGAATTTTGGATTTGAGATTTTGGATTTTGGATTTTGCGGATCATTCCGCTTCGTTTGATGGTTTCAGCAAAATTTTCCCAACAGATTGGGGATGGGGTGAGTATAATTCGTAATATCTCCCTCCGGGAGACGCTACGCGTTCAGCGCGGCACGACTCGGCTTTAGTAACGTAATTAATTCCCCATAAATAAATAATGGTGCTTCTACAGAGTAGAAATCCACGGATAAATCCGGGGGCTATGTCCTGACGGACACGCGGAGCTAACAAACCATAAAATTTACGGGTGTGAGTATTATTGTCAATTTTCGATGATGTCACCTGAGTGACTCTAGATCAGTTTGGCGATAGCTACAACAAATGAAACTGATCTAGGCAAATTTTTATTAAAATGCTATTGCAATTCCGGTTTGAGTTCTGAGAGATTTATACTTATAACCTTATAACAAATTTCTATAAGCACAGGATGTATAGTAAATAGTGGCAACCCTCAAAGCCTCGACCCCAGGAATAGCAATGATAAAGCAAGCCAGAATTGCTTCGTGTTGGTCTGTGGATGATTTTCGCTGGTTAGAGTCAGCAAGTGAGGTTTTGGGTGTCTCTTGGCAAGAAAATGGTGTTTTAGCGGTGGGGATTTCCGAGGGTACTTGGAAAAGATTCTTAGCAGGGAAGCGTCCAATTAATGCTGAGGCTTTTAAAGCTTATTGTCAGGTTTTGGGGTTGAATTGGCAAGAGGTTGCAGAAAATAAGCCAGAAAAACTAGTTTCCCCTCTCTCCCCCTCCCCCACTCCTGTTACAGATTGGGGTGATGCTCCCGATGTATCATTTTTTTATGGTCGTCAAGCAGAAATACAGATAGTTAAACAATGGGTTGTGCAAGAAAAGTGTCGTTTAATAACGTTGTTGGGGATGGGTGGGATTGGTAAAACGACGCTTTCTGTCAAGGTAGCGCAACAAATTGTAGAAATACAGGATTTTGGCTTTTTAATTTGGCGAAGTTTACGTAATACACCACCTATTGAAGATATTTTAGTTGAATTAATTCAGCTTTTTTCTAAACAGCAAGAAACGATTTTACCTGATAATTTATCAGGCAAAATTTCACTGTTATTAAAATTGTTGCGTTCTCGACGCTGTTTAGTAATTTTAGATAATGTGGAGTCGATTTTACAAGCAAGCGATCGCACGGGTAAGTATCAAGCGGGATATGAAGGGTATGGGGAATTATTAAGATGTGTAGCGGAAACTTCCCATCAAAGTTGTTTAATTCTCACTTCTAGGGAAAAACCCCAAGGTTTAGCAAAATATGAAGGGGAACGTTTACCTGTGCGTTCTTTACAATTAACAGGTTTAACGGAAACAGAAGGACGGGAATTATTTGCTCTTAAGGGTCAGTTTAGGGCTTCAGAGATAGAATGGCAAGCTTTAATTTCTCGTTATGGTGGTAATCCTCTGGCTTTAAAGATTGTTGCGTCTTCTATTCACGATTTTTTTGATGGTGATGTTTGCCAATTTTTAGCAATTTCTCCGCAAAATACATTTATTTTTGATGATATTCGAGATTTACTTGACCACCAGTTCTATCGTCTCACAAAATTGGAACAAGAAATCATGTTTTGGGTGGCAATTAATCGTGAACCTATTTCTTTATCGGAGTTAAAAACTGATTTTGTGAATTATGTTTCCCCCACTGAGTTGTTAGAGTCTCTCTCTTCTTTGCAAAGGCGTTCTTTTTTGGAAAAAACCAGTGGTGGTTTGACTCAGCAACCGGTGGTGATGGAATATGTGATTAATCAAATTATTGAGTTAGTCTCTGAGGAAATAGTTAATCAGGAAATATCTCTATTTGCGAGTCATGCTTTGATGAAAGCGCAAGCAAAAGATTATGTGCGTGAAACTCAAGTTAATCTCGTTTTACAACCTATTATTAATCAATTGATTAATCAACTTGGTAGTTCAGAAAATATTTATTTTTATCTCAATCAAATTATTTCAAATTTACGAGGAAAAACTTCTAAGGAAACAGGATATGTCGCGGCTAATTCTTTGAATTTATTACATCAAGCCCAAATTGATATTAGTGGCTGGGATTTTTCTGGTTTAACATTATGGCAAGCATATCTACAAGGTGTAAATTTACATGATGTAAATTTTGCTAATTCCGATTTATCTCGTTGTGTTTTCACAGAAACTTTAGGTAATATTTTATCTGCTGCTTTTAATCCCAATGGTGAAATTTTAGCTACCTGTGATACTGACTGTAATGTGCGAATTTGGGAAGTTAAAACAGGTAAATTACTGTTGATTTGTCAAGGTCATCAGAACTGGGTACGCTTCGTAACTTTTAATCCCGATGGGAAAATGTTAGCAAGCTGTGGTGCTGACCATCATATTAAATTATGGAACATTACCGATGGTATTTGCATTAAAACCCTCACTGGACACCATCATGAAATATTTTCTGTTGCTTTTAGCCCAAAATCTAATATTTTAGCAAGTGGAAGTGGCGATCGCACAATTAAAATCTGGAATATTCATGATGGTGACTGTATCAAAACCCTCACCGGACATACAGATTGGGTGCGTTGCGTGGCTTTTAGTCCCGATGGGGAAATTTTAGCCAGTAGCGGTGCAGAAGCGGAAATTAAATTATGGGATGTAAAATCGGGGAAATGCCTGCAAACCTTAACTGAACATCAAAGTTGGGTACGTTCGATTGCTTTTAGTTCAGATAATCAAACTTTAGCAAGTGGAAGTGGCGATCGCACGATTAAAATCTGGAATTATCATACAGGGAAATGCATCAAAACCTATACAGGACATACAAACAGCGTTTATTCAGTGGCATTTAATCCAACAGGTGAGATACTAGTGAGTGGAAGTGGCGATCGCACGGTGAAAATTTGGGATTGCAAGACTCATACTTGCATTAAAACCTTGCATAAACAAACTAATGAGGTTTGTTGTGTTGCTGTCAGTCCCGATGATCAAACAATTGCTTGCGTCAGTTTAGACCAAACCATGCGATTATGGGATTACCATAGCGGACAATGTTTAAAAACTTGGCAAGGAAATACAGATTGGGCATTACCTGTAAAATATAGTCCAAATGGGCAATTTTTAGCTAGTGGAAGTAATGATAAAACAATTAAATTATGGGATTTACAAACAGGTAATTGTCTAAGAAGTTTGTCAGGACATACAGATTTTATTTATGGACTTTCATTTCATCCCCAGGGAGAAATTTTAGCTAGTGCGAGTACCGATTCTACAGTCAGATTATGGACTGTAAATACAGGTAAATGTTTTCAACTTTTACAAGGACATACAGATTGGGTTTATGCTGTGGAATTTCATCCTAATGGTGAAATGATTGCTAGTGCAAGCGCCGATTGTACAATTAAAATCTGGGATTCGCATACAGGACAATGTTTAAATAATTTAACTGGTCATACTGATAAAATTTTGGGAATTGCCTTTAGTGATGATGGTAAAATATTAGCAAGTGCTAGCGCCGACCAAACGGTGAGAATTTGGGATTGGCAAACAGGTAATTGTGTGAAAACTTTAAATGCTCATGAAGATAGAATTTATGCAGTTATATTCAGTCCAGATAGAAAAATTTTCGCAACCTGTAGTACCGACCAAACAATTAAACTTTGGCAATTCCCAACCGGAAAGTTTTTAAAAACCTTAACCGGACATCATAACTGGGTTTTTTCTATCGCTTTTAGTCCTGATGGTAAAATCCTTGTTAGCGCTTCCCATGACCAAACCGTGAGAATTTGGGATGTAAATACAGGTGAATGTCAACATATTTGTCGGGGACATACCCATTTAGTTTCCTCCATTGCTTTCAGTTCCGATAGTCAATTTATTGCTAGTGGTTCCCAAGACCAAACCGTGAGGATTTGGGATATAAATATGGGTGAATGTACAACAATTTTAATTGCGAAAAGGCTTTATGAAGGAATGAGAATTACTGGAGTCAAAGGATTAACAGAAGCGACCATTTTTACATTACAAGCTTTGGGTGCTGTGGTGTAAAAATTTTAAATTATTTGCGTTTTGTAGTCCGCTAAAAATCCGGAAAATTCAAATACATAATTATTTTCAGCTAAAAAGCCTGAAATTTTATTAATTACAACCACGAATATAGGTGACACCACGATACTTAAGTTGAGATTTGGATAAACTGGGAAATACTGTTGGTTTGGAAATTTGGTAACTAACTCCCCGATATATTGCATTTACTTGATTTGATTGGGTTGCTAACTTTTGAGTATTTGCTTTGTAAACAGAACCACGATAGGAAAGTAGCATAATTTTCTCTTTCTGTATTAGTAGTGTTGATAGTTTTGAGAATATTACTTATGTTTTTTCAAGTCGATGTGTAAAAGTTATGGATTAATTGATTTGAAACAGCTTAACTTTCCTGTGAGGTTTTCAGGAAACCGGAAAATGGCAATACAAGCATACTAAAAAAACAGAAAATAAGCAGAGATAGGTAATTATAGAGCGGGTGAGGAGTAATTGCAAAATAGTTAAATAATTGATTGACACTAAATACCTTAATTTTTCTATATCGACACTAAAGGTCTGGCATTTTATAAATAGAAAAGTTTGATAAGTATTCGAGTTGGAAGATGATGAGTTTTCCAATATATAGTTTATATCTAATTCCTAATTAAATCTGGAATTGTAATGTAGATAAGTATTCCAAGTGTCAACAACCAATAAATTAAGGGACAGAGCGATGGATATTAGTTTTGGTAATTTAGTAGAATTATTGCGCTACAGAGCAGTTAATCAGTCAAAACAACAGGCTTTTACGTTCTTAGTAAATGGTCAGGAAGAAAGTGATTTTACCTATCAAGAATTAGATTTAAAAGCTAGAGCGATCGCAGTTACACTTAAACAGATTACAACTTCTGGGGATAGGGTGTTACTGCTTTATCCTCCTGGATTGGAGTTTATCGCTGCTTTCTTTGGTTGTCTATACGCTGGAGTCGTTGCGGTTCCTGCTTATCCACCCAGACAAAATAAATCGTTATCTCGTTTGCAAGGGATGGTAATTGATGCAGAAGCGACTGCTGCACTTACAAATACAACCGTTTTCGCTAACATTCAAGGACAGTTAACTAATTTCCCTAACTTAACTAATCTACAATCTCTACATTGGTTGGCTACTGATAACATTAACAGTGATTTAGCCCATTCATGGCAACCGTCACAAGTCGATAGTGACTCCCTCGCTTTTCTACAATACACCTCTGGTTCGACGGGGATGCCAAAAGGTGTTATGGTTAGCCACGGCAATCTATTAGCCAATTTAGCTGCAATTCATCGGTGTTTTGGTCATTCATCCCACAGTCAAGGTGTGATTTGGTTGCCTTCTTATCATGATATGGGATTAATTGGTGGAATTCTCCAACCTCTTTATGGTGGTTTTCCGGTTGCACTGATGTCACCTGTGGATTTTTTACAAAAGCCTTTTCAATGGTTAGCAGCAATTTCTCGCTACAAAGCTACTACCAGTGGTGGACCAAATTTTGCCTATGATTTATGTGTGCGTAAAATTACACCAGAACAACGAGAAACCCTTGATTTAAGTAGTTGGGAAGTCGCTTTTAATGGTGCAGAACCAATTGACTATAAATCAGATTTTCGCAATTTGCTGGTAGATTTGGATGCTTTAAAACAGGAAATTGAAGATAAAAAACAGGAAAATGAAATAATCAAATTATCTCCAGAGTTAGAGAAAATTCAAGTCAAATTGCGCCATATTGTCGCCAGTTTATTACGAATAGATTTTGCAGAAGTTGATATTCATCAATCTTTGATGGCAATGGGTGCTGATTCTTTAGTATTAGCTGAAGCTGCTGAGGCTGTGGAAAATTGCTTTAGTATTAATCTTGAACTTCGGCAGTTATTTGAAGAGTTAACGACTCTTGAGGCTTTGGCAAATTATATTAATCAAAATCAATCTTTAAAATCTAATTTAAGAGAAATAAACCGCAGTGGACGCAAAGTACACAAAGTAGAAGAAGAATTGAAAATTCCCCTCTCGGAAGCACAAAAACAACTTTGGATTTTAGCGAAAATGGGGGATGATGGTTCGTTAGCTTATAATCTTTCGGCTACCGCAGAATTAAAGGGTGAGTTTCAATTACATGCAATGCGTCAAGCTGTACAAAGTTTAGTAAATCGTCATGATGCTTTGCGAACAAGTATTAGCAATGAAGGAGATTTTCAGTCTATCTTACCTAATTTGGAAATTGAGGTTCCTGTCATTAATTTATCTTATCTGAATCAAGAAGACTGTCAATATCAATTGGGTAAGTGGTTTCACAAAGAAAGTTTAGCGGCTTTTGACTTAAATCAAGCTCCTTTATTCCGTTTTCATATTCTGAAATTAACAGAAAAACACCACTTACTTGTATTCACAGCACATCATATTATTGTTGACGGTTGGTCGATGGGAATAATTCTGCAAGAATTGGCTACTTTGTATTCAGCAGAATGTCAAAATTTTGATACTAGACTCAAACCACCTATGCAATTTCGAGAATATATTAAGTGGCAAGAACAACAAATTTCCACTCCAGAAATGCAAGTTCATGAGTCTTATTGGTTAGAAAAATTCCCAGATGAAAATTCAATTCTAGACCTACCTACAGACCGCCCTCGTCCAGCAAGGAAGACTTATAAAGGAAATCGACAAACTATTCAACTTGATACTAATTTATTCTCGGATATCAAGCAGTTTAGTAAAGATAATAATTGCACATTATTGATGACTTTATTATCTGTATATACAACTTTATTGTACAGATTAACAGGTCAAGAAAATATTGTGGTTGGTGTTCCGGTTGCGGGCAGATTTAAAGGTAGTGAAAGTCTTGTCGGTTATTGTTCTCATCTATTAGCAATTAGAAGTTACATTGATGGGGATTTAAATTTCTCTCAGCATTTGCAAGCAACTAAAACTGAATTATTAAATGCCTACACTCACCAAGATTATCCATTTGCGAGGTTAATTGAAAAACTCAAAGTATTCAGAAATGAAAAGATATCTCCTTTGGTGACAGCCATATTTAACTTGAATCGACCTTTAGCTGTGCCAAAAATGTTTGGAGTTGAAACCAGTTTATTACCTCAACCCCTTAGTTTCGTAGACCATGAGATTTGTCTCAATGTCAGCGAAATAGATGGGGAATTGGTTTTTGATTTTGACTACAATACTGATTTATTTAATGACAGCACTATTCATCGCTTTCTGGAACTTTTTCAAACATTGTTGAGAGAAACTATAGCTAATTCCCAAAAATCTCTTGCTAGTCTACCCTTACTCAACCAATCCCAACGTCATCAATTATTAGTGGAATGGAATGATACTCAAACTGAATATCCCCAAAACAAATGTATCCATGAGTTATTTGAGGAGCAAGTTGCAAAAACACCAAATGCAATCGCAGTAGTATTTGAAAATCAACAATTAACCTACCAAGAATTAAATAACCGTGCAAATCAACTAGCACACCACCTACAAAAATTAGGAGTAAAACCAGAAGTATTAGTAGGAATTTGTCTAAATCGTTCCTTAGAAATGATGATAGGACTATTAGCAATTATCAAAGCAGGTGGTGCTTATGTACCCCTTGATCCGACCTATCCCCAACAACGTTTGGATTATATGATGTCGGATTCTGGGATATCAATTTTATTAACCACCGAGAATCTCCTTACTCAATTACCTACCCATGAACTCAAAGTTATCTGTATAGATACACAAAAGGATGAAATTTCTCATCATAGTACAAACAACATCTTATCCAATGTTCAAGCAAACAATCTGGGGTATGTCATTTACACCTCTGGTTCTACCGGAAAACCCAAAGGAGTATTAGTCACCCATCGAAACCTAGTTAATCATAGCAGTGCGATCGCGAAAAAATTCCATCTCACATCCTCAGACAAAGTTCTACAATTTGCAGCTTTAAGTTTTGATGTTGCAATTGAGGAAATCTTCCCTTCTTGGTTAAGTGGTGCAACAGTAGTATTAATTCTCAATTAACTCAACGAAAAGTTGAAATTATCAGCTTTTTACAAGATTATCAACAACAAGTTATTCCCAAAGTTCCTCGAAACAATCAATATTTCCCCCTATCTTCAGCACAAGAAAGATTATGGTTTCTCAATCAATTAGAAGGAGAAAGTGCTACTTACAATATGCCTTGTGCAATCAGAATTACAGGTAATCTCAATATTAATACTCTGGAAAAAGCATTTTCAGAAATTATTCGACGACATGAAATACTACGCACTAACTTCAGATTTATTGACGACAAACCAGTTCAAATCATTCACTCTGAATTTAGATTAGAAATACCTGTAATTGATTTACAGAGGTTATCGGTATTAGAACGTGAAACACAAGTGGCGCAGTTAGTAAAAAATGCCGCCGAAACAATCTTTGATTTAGAAAATAGTTCTTTACTACGATTAAAAATTTTACAATTATCTCCATCAGAATTCATCTTGATATTCGCAATGCATCACATTATTTCTGATGGTTGGTCAATCGATATACTTATGGAAGAACTATCTATTATTTACCAAGCATTTTATCGTGAAAAACTTTCTCCCTTACCAGAATTACCGATTCAATATGCAGATTTTGCAGCTTGGCAAAAACAGTATTTAACTAGGGATAAATTAGCAGCACAACTCAATTATTGGAAACAACAATTACAAGATTCTCCAAAATTATTAGAACTACCCATTGACCGTCCCCGTCCTGCGGTACAGACCTTCCGAGGAGAAACTCAAATCGTTGGTTTAGATATCCAACTCAAAGAGAAATTAATAGCTTTAAGTCAAGAATCTGGTACTACCTTATTTATGACTTTACAAGCGGCATTTGCCACTTTACTATATCGCTATAGTGGTCAATCCGATATTCTCATTGGTTCCCCAATTGCTAATCGCGATCGCAGTGAATTAGAGCCATTAATTGGCTTTTTTGTGAATACTGTAGTTTTCAGGAATTGTTTGGAGAATAATCCGAGTTTTACGGAGTTACTGACCCAAGTTAGGGGAATGATGCTGAAAGCTTATGAGCATCAAGATGTTCCCTAACACAATTTGCCTTAATTTCTTTATTTGCCACCATTCCACGGGTAATAATTTCTCCTGTGGCTGGTGCTGTGGTAGACCGTACCGAGCGTCGTTGGGTAATGATTATTGCCGATTCGGGTGCAGG
>JAYKJL010000014.1:0-44807 GCA_035285725.1 Nostocales cyanobacterium 94392
ATAAAATAGCCAAAACATTACGGCATAATATGGGCAACATTTGGGAACTAGATTACTACTCGCGTCCGATTTTGGACGAAAATAACAAGAAAATTTGGGAAGTATTGATTTGCGAAACTCCTTTGGATATCCGCACCAAAACCGATTCCTTGTTTCGTTACGCTAAATACTGTCCCAGTACAACAGTAAATTCCGTATGGTTGCAAACTGCGTTGCAAGAAGCAATAGATAAAGCAGGAGAAGCACCAGGGAAAATCCGCTTTTTCCGGCGACAAATGAATAATATGATTACTAAAGCTTGTGAAGACATCGGAATTCCAGCGAAACCTAGTCGTCAGACATTAGCGCTCAATCTATGGTTACAACAGCGGATGGAATTCGTTTATCCCCAAGAACCGGGTTTTCAAGGAGGTACTAATCCCTCAGTACTCTTGGAAGCTCCTTTACCTCAACGCTTACCCGATGCTTTAGAAGGAGAACAATTAGGATTTGTTACCTTGAACGCTGGTGATTTTGCGGATATGCCAGAATGGGATATTGATTTTGGTGGAGCTTTCCCTTTAGAATTAGCCCAAATTTCCCCTGAAACTAAAATTCCCGGAGTTTTGGTTTACTCTAATAGAGCATTACCCATCGCTGGTTGGATGTCCGGTTTAGAATTGGCTTGGTTGAAATTTGATCATAGCAAGCAAGGAAGATTAATTTTAGAAACTGGTGCAACTGAAAGTTGGATTTTGGCTAATATCAAAAATCCGCAAATGCTCACAGAAGCAAACAACTTTGAACAAGCAAAGCAAAAAGCCAACGGAGTTCATTTTATAGGAGTACAGTCAGATCCAAGTTCGGAATCTTTTGCCGGATTTTGGCTGTTACAGCAGATTTAGCGGTGACAGTGGACAACGAAACATTGCTACTCCTAACTCCTCACTCCTCACTCCTAACTCCTTAAACCTTTGACCTTTGACCTTTGACCCGTTAAGAATTATATTGCCTATTGTCTAACAACTAATAAATAATAACTAGCAACTAATGACTAATGACTTAACGGAACAGTTGTTGGAAATAGCGATCAAGTCTGGTGCAACTGCTGCTGAGGTTTATCAATCGCGATCGCTATCTAAGCCGGTGTTTTTTGAAGCAAACCGTCTCAAGCAACTTGAAAGCAATCAAAGTACAGGTACTGCATTACGATTATGGTATGAAGATCGTCCGGGATTAACGGTGGCAAATGGTCCTGTGGAAGCCAAGACGGTGGTTGAACGTGCGATTGCTTTAAGTAAGTTAAATCAGCCTGAAGAGGTCAAGTTAACTCGCAATTCTCAAGTTGTTTATCCGGATTTGGGTAAAAATGTTCCAGTTGAAACTTTGGTGGAGTGGGGTAAGGAGACTATTGCTTTAATTCGTGATGTCTATCCCGATGTAATTTGTAATGGTGATTGGGAATGTGATGTCGAAACGACTCGATTGATTAACACTCAAGGTTTGGATGCTCACTATACCGATACTACCCTCAGTTGCTATATTTCCGCAGAATGGGTACGGGGTGATGATTTTTTGAGTGTTGCTGATGGACAAACTGAACGGGGAAAACTCAAACCTGAAACCGTAGCGCAACAAATTTTACAACGGTTGAATTGGGCGCAATCAAATGTAGCTGCGCCAAACAATCGTACCCCGGTTTTATTTACCTCCAAGGCTGCTGATATGCTTTGGGGTACTCTACAATCCGCACTAAACGGTAAACTCGTCTTGGAAGGTGCTTCTCCTTGGGCTGAACGCATTGGTAAGCAAGTTGTTTCCTCTTTACTTACCCTTTATCAAGAACCCGATGCTGGACCTTACAGTTGCCCTTTTGATGATGAAGGTACACCTACTAAAAGTTTAATCTTTATTCAAGACGGAATATTGCAAAATTTTTATTGCGATCGCAGTACAGGAAATCAGTTAGGAATTGCAACTACAGGTAACGGATTTCGCCCCAGTTTAAGTAGTTACCCGACTCCGGGGTTATTTAATTTTTTGATAAAACCGGGAAATGGCAGTTTAATAGAATTGATTGAAGAAATGGACAACGGTTTGATTGTTGATCAGATACTCGGTGATAGTGGTGGCATTTCTGGCGATTTTTCCATTAACATCGATTTGGGTTATCTTGTGGAAAATGGTCAAGTCACCGGACGTGTTAAAGATACTATGGTATCCGGCAATATTTATACGGCTTTAAAACAGTTAGTTAAACTCGGTGGGGATGCTGATTGGAATGGTTCTTGTTATACTTCCTCTTTAATTGTTGATGGATTATCTACCACGGGGAAAAATAATTCTTAATCTGTTTTATGCTCATTACGCTACGCAATGATTAATATATTTTGATAGCAAGATAAAGTTATTAATTATAAATTATTAATCAAGTAGTTAATGACCAACTAGTTTTATTTATATACATAAAATGTTGATTGATATTATTAGTTTTTATAAATCAATTTTTTGCTTGAGTTTTGTTTCTTTTCACGGATTCAAATGATTTCACGGATTTCACAGATTTAATTACCAATTACCAATTACCAATTACTCATTACCAATTACCCATTACCAATTAATTATGTCCCAATATCGCAATATATTTGCTAATAAGTACTTGCGCGATTTTTGGCAACCAAGAAGAGGTTTAGCAATTGCAGAAGCTTGTATTATTGGAATAGTTGCGGCATTATCCGCAGTATTTCTCAGGTTTAGTTCGGGATGGTTGGGAACGTTTCGAGTTAGTACTTCCTACGCAATACCAGCGTTTTTAGCTTTACCATTAATTGGTGTTAGCTTTGGTTTTTTGACTGGTTTTTTAGTAGAGAAGTTTGCACCAGAAGCGAGTGGTAGCGGTGTTCCTCAAGTCAAAGCTTCTTTAGCTAATATTCCGATTCGATTAACTTGGCGAGTTGCTGCTGTAAAGTTGGTTAGTGCGATTCTCACCTTGGGTTCAGGGATGACTTTGGGAAGACAAGGACCTACAGTTCATGTCGGAGCAGCTTTAGCAGCGGGAATGAGTCGTGTATTTCCTACTTCTCCTGATCATCGCAGACAAATGATCGCTGCGGGTGCGGGTGCGGGATTAGCTGCGGCTTTCAATGCTCCAATTACGGGGATATTGTTTGTTGTTGAAGAATTACTCCAGGATTTATCAGGATTGACTTTGGGAACTGCCATTATCGCTTCATTTATTGGTGGTGTAGTTTCCCGATTATTAGGTGGCAGAAGTTTACAACTCAATCTCGAATTAATCGATTCCAAAAGCAGTTTTATCATTACAGAACTTCCTTTTTATTTGTTTTTAGGTATTTCAGCAGGTTTACTGGCTGCATTATTCAGAAAAGGTTTACTTTTAAGTCTTAGTTATTATCGGAAATTACCTGTTGGTTTACCCTTAAGAATAGCTTTAGCTGGCTTGATCTCTGGGATTGCGATCGCGATGTTACCAGAATTATTTCGCAATAATACTGGTTTGCGAGAATTTATTATTGCTGGTGAGCCAAGCGTTTCTAAGGTAATGTTAGTATTTGTGGCGGAATTTATTCTCACATTAATCGCATTTGGTTCGGGAGCGCCGGGAGGATTATTCGCTCCCAGTCTAATTTTAGGCTCTTGTTTGGGATACTTGGTTGGTGTTGCTGAATTTAAGATTTTGGGTTTGAGTTCCCCTAATACTTACGCTTTAGTGGGAATGGGAGCATTTTTTAGCGCGGTTTCTAAAGTCCCAATTACCGCAATTATGATTATTTTTGAGATAACTACAGATTTCAATTTAGTACTACCATTAATGATTGGTTCTGTAACATCTTATTTAGTTGCGGATAAGTTAATACCAGGTTCCCTATATACCAAGCTTTTACAATTAAATGGCATTGATATTGATACAGAAGTGCCTATTAATGCTAGATTAATTCAATTACCTGCACAAGAAGTTATGCAGCGTCAGGTGGAAACTCTGGAAGAACAGATGACTGTAGATGAAGCAATACAGGCTTTTTCTAATTCTACCCAACGCGGTTTTCCTATACTAGAAAATGGGAAATTAGTCGGAATTATTACTCAAAGCGATTTAATGAAAATACGGGAAGGAAAGTTATCTAGAGATGCACCTGTAAGAGAAATCATGACATCCCATCCGGTAACAATAACGCC
Source organism: Nostocales cyanobacterium 94392 (assembly GCA_035285725.1). Taxonomy (GTDB): domain Bacteria; phylum Cyanobacteriota; class Cyanobacteriia; order Cyanobacteriales; family Nostocaceae; genus Rivularia. The sequence continues at coordinate 4,177 of JAYKJL010000014.1, forward strand.
GAAGCATACCTTAAGTAATGTATTATATCTACTAGACCGACATCAAATTAGTCGCTTACCAGTTTTAGAAGGACGAAGACTCGTAGGAATGATTAGTCGGGGAGATATAATTCGAGCCGAAGCAAACTACCTCAATTGTAAAATCACTCCAAATCAACCGAAAATCAAACCTTCCTACATAGTTTATCAAACCCAATCACCGAGTGTTGGGCGAGGGAGATTATTAGTTTTAGTCGCAAATCCCGAAACCGCAGATACGTTATTAGATATTGCAGCGCAAATCGCTCAATATAACTTCTATGAAGTTGAATGTTTGCAAGTAATTATCATTTCTCCTCATAATAATCCAGCAGAAACACCCGTAAAAACTGCACAAAGTCGCAAGTTATTATTATCTGCGGAAATAATCGGTAAAAAATGGAAAATTCCCGTACACACTCAAATTAAAGTTGGTCATAATGTTGCAAACGCAACTTTAGAAACTATTAGAGATAGAAATATAAATAAAGTTTTAATGGGTTGGAAAGGTGGTACTTCTACCCCCGGTCGAATATTTGGTAACGTTGTAGATACCATAATTCGCCAAGCTAGCTGTGAAGTAATATTAGTAAAACTAGGAAAAGATGCAAAAGAAAAATCACACAATAATTCTTTTATTACTACTAATTTTAATCGTTGCTTAGTACCAATGGCTGGAGGTCCAAATTCCAAAATAGCACTGAAATTATTACCTGCTTTAGTTGCTTCAAATCAAAAGTTAAGAATTATTCTTACACAAATTTTTCCTTTCTCAGAAACTGCAACAGATTTAAAAGTTTTGCAATCAGCTAGACACCAACTTGTTGATATCTATAAATTATCTAATCAAGTAACAATTATTCCGATTAGAGATGATTCAGTGGCTCAAGGAATCATTAACTTAGTCAAAACCAAAAAATCCGATCTAGTCATTTTAGGCGCTTCCCGCGAAGGAATGTTACAGCAAGCAGTCAAAGGGAATATTCCCGAAGCAATTGTATATGGTGTCGATTGTACTGTAATTTTAGTGCGGGGAATGAGCAGTGAACAGTGAACAGTTAGCAGTTATCAGTGAGCAGTGAGCAGTGAGCAGTGAACAGTAAACACTCTTAGTATGGTGAGGGATTTAAACTAATACTCCAACGTCGATCGCCTTCTTTGTGGGGGACTAGCCCTTTTATTATATAAACTTTACTGGTAACTGTTGAAAGTTTTCATAGAGCAGTAAAACAGGTATGTGGTATTTGTCGATTCATGGTTAGAAATAGTCATGCAATCAAAACACATATATTTTGCTCACTTCAAGCATTTGTTCGTTTAGAAAAAATGCGCTCTGAAAACATCATTGATAATTGGTATGAACTACAAAGGAATCTATTCACAAAAGTGATTCGTGAATATGTTTTGGATAACTTGGATGCTACTTGTGTTGCTTAAATACATAAACTAGCTTTTTTGTCAATGCGTAAGTCCTAGTCAAAACGGCTCTACAGACTATAAAAAATCATATTACACCCAAATGGTCTGTAATCTCGTTTATAAATAAGAATTTTTTCTAACTATTCGGAACTACAAATTTTTGTGAACTAAATATTACAAATTATGTATACAAAAGTCTTATCTTTTTCTCTATGATTAATTGGCAGTCGTAAAATACCATTCGAGTTACTTTTAGATCGAAATCGTCAGTTACAAGAATTAGAACAAATATTTTCAGATATGGGCGATTACTCCCTTCCCGCTCTTATGATTACTGATTAAAAAACCCTTCTAGGCGCAAAGAGCGCTGAGGAAAGAGATAAAAAGAGATAGGTAATCTTAGAACGGGATAGGAGTAGCAAAGTAATTAAAGTCGGGATAAAGAGTGAGGAGTGAGGAGTTAGGAGTTATGAGTTGTAAGTATTAAATTTTTTCTTGTTTCTGTCAACATCCCCCCATCCCCTTGTCCCCCCATCCCCTTGTCCCCCCCATGCCCTTGTCCCTTATTTCTCCGTGAGTGCGTTAATTAATTGAAAAAAAGGGGAATTCTATATATAGAAACTTTCAAAACTGAAAAATGCAAAAAAAATCTCTATTACAAGTTATAATTTTACCCTTAGTATTCTTGATATCTAACAATAGTGTAGCTACAGCTTTACCAGGACAAGCTACAGAAGAAGTAGAAACTTGGATTAAAGCACATCCGACATTGAGTCCTCGGAGTGGGGAACGTTTTTTGGTGACAAAAACTGATACCGCTGCTCAAAGATTCAGTTTCCAAGCGATGGTGTCAGCACCTGGTAGAGTCACTTTTTCCAAAAACCGCAGCCAAATCCGTACTGAGCGCATCTCTATGTATGATGCAATTAATGGTATGAGTTTGGATAGATTGAAAGAGTCTTTGCGGATAATTTACGGCTTGGATATTTATCAAGATTATAAAGGCGCTCAAGTTATTTACGAATATCCCAACCAAAGTGCAATTAATGCAGCCCGTTTTGCTAAAACTCCCATCAGAGAAGGGTTGACAGGAGAATTACGTGTTGGCGATCGCTATGCTTATTGGGTAGAAGTTGCACAAGCTAAAAACGGTAAAGCTTATACTGGTCAGATGACGGTTTTTCTTAAATCTGATTTGGACAAGTTGGAAGAAGAATTGCGAAATCGTTAAAAGTTGATGGTTGATGGTTGTTAGTTGATGGTTGACAATAATTAACCACTATTCACCATCCACTAACCACTATCTATTGATGCACGTTATACCATTCACCACAAAGAATGCTTTCGGTTGCGTTTGCGATTCTCAATAAGTCTTCTTTTAGCATTGGGGGCCAATTTACACCAACTTTCAGTCCCGCTGCAAATAATTGTTGAGTTTTGACAGCTAATAAATATAAAGCGTAAGCAAGTTCTTTTTCAATGGTGGTAGTATGTTTTAGAGCTTCAAAGACTACTTTTAATGCGAGCAAAATTGAGGTAATTTGACCGGGTATGGGTGGTTTTCCCTGTTGCATTCGCGTTAGTAGCGCATCTGAGTTGTTTTCACTTGCTATAGTTTGGTTTAAAAGAAATTGATGGGCGGTTTCGTAGTTCATTACTAAGCGCTTGTGGTAGATATTCAATGGAAGCAAAGCAACACTATAGCAAAGTCAACAGTTAAGAGTGAGTAGTTGGTGGTTATGAGGTTATGAGTGATTTAATTTTTTTATAGGATTTTGTCTTGAGTCTTTTCAGAGGAGTTTCGCGATGAGACAGGGACTTTGAGTTCCTGGTTGGCTAATTTAAATATACTAGTTTCTCATGCTACCAATCCAGAACGTAAAGCTCTTACAGCAGCTTGAGTGCGGTCATCAGCACAAAGTTTGTTAAGAATATTGCGGACATGAGTTTTAACAGTACCAACTGTGATATATAGTTGCTCGGCAATTTCTGCGTTACTGTGTCCGGCTACAATTAATTCTAAAATTTCTAATTCTCTTTGAGTTAAAGGATAAGTTTCTAAAACTTGTTCATATTCGGAAGAAAGCGCTTCAATTTTTACTGTTTTGGCTTGTAAACAAGTTTGATTGTCGAAGGTTTCCTGTCTTATCTGATGTAATACTATATTCGCGATCGCAGGGTCGATCCAAGAGTTACCAGAATGAGTTGCGTAAATTGCTTCAGTTAATTTATCAATACTTGTATCTTTCATATAATAAGAATCTGCTCCTGCTGCAAAAGCCGCAAGTACGGTATCATTCGTGTGGTTCATCGTCAGAACCAGAATTTTTGTAGAAGTATCTCCCCGATTATTTTGAGATTCTCTGAACTTGCGGGTAAGTTCAATGCCATCCATATCGGGTAATCCAATATCTACAAGTGCTACATCTGGCTTCATCGTTTCTAACATTTTCAGCCCTTTTGTAGCGTTAGCTGCTTCTCCTATTACTTGCAGTTCACTATTTGTCTGCAATGCAGCCTTTATTCCCATTCTAGTTAAATCATGGTCTTCAATTAAAACAATACTAATTTCACTCATCGCTACACTCATATTATTTTTTTATCTACCTGGAAGATATAATTGATTGAGGTTTTTTAATTCATATTCACAACCTAAGATAGATGTTTTTCCTCAAGGATACATCCATCGATAGAAATAACTGTAAAATTTTTGTTTCGTCTTTCGACATAGCTCACAATATAACTTCTGATATATCAAATATAGGACTTACAAGCGGAGTAATAAACCGCATCCTTCTTACTTCTCTATTACGACTGCATAAGTCCTAAAATATATAAATATGTTGGTAGATATTCCTAGATATTACTAGTACAGCCAGTGGGTAAATAAAGCAACCATTTCATATTTATAAAAAGCTGATAAAATAAGGCTTTGTGCCTTCTGGCATCTGCCCTCTTACTTCTGCTTTCATGTACTAGTTATTTATTTTTAATAATTAATTTATAATTCACAGAGTCAATTTTAAATTAAAATGCTTTGCATTGACGATCAACTAATAACACTGATTTTGCCCAAATTGTGTTCCGTCTAAGTTAAGAGAAACTTCTATTTCGCTATAAGGATACATATAAATAGATAAACTCATACTCAGGAGTGAAGACGGACAAAAATACATTTGCATAGAATAGAATCACAGAGACAATATAGTATCATTTTTAACAGAAAAATTATCGTGAAATTAGTTAATATATTTTTTTTGCGATCGCTTTCTATTACAGTGTTTAATCATCATAGGACTTACGCAAAACCGAACAGAAGTAGTCTTAAAAGGAAAGTCTGATAAATCAGACTAGGCAAGCATTTTAGTAAGTTTTCAACGTACTTTGTAATCGGTTCCTTGAAATTGATTTCAAGGCGGGATTTCGCGCTTAACCAGAATGGAGCAAGATGTCAGGCAAATTCTAATTCTACATCAAATAAATATTTTTAGGCTAATGATTAGGTTAATGCCACCATTTTTGAAATTTTTGCGTCAAGTAATTAGTCTAGATTTCGCCAATAACAAGCCAGTTATTTTACTTTCTTGGGAAAAAATAATCAAACAAATTGTAATAAAATAAACAGTAATTAATTAATTAATCTTTAATAAATAAACGAAGCATACAAATAAAAAAAGAATTAATTCATGGTATAAATATGGACGTTAATTAATTTCATTAAAGATTTCAAGTATAAATGAATGATTAAAATTAAAAATGGCTTGTCTTCAAAAGAAGGAATAAATCTACAATAATTAATTTTAACAATTGCAAAAATATCAAATAAAATATCATGAATTAAATGTCTGACAAGAATTAATTAACAGATAATAACCTAAGTTGAAAAAAAAACGATGGATGATAAGCTGAAAATTTTAATTATCGAAGAGAATAAAATAGATAGAACGACCATGTATCGTACTTTCACTAATGCTAGTATAACCAGAAAGACGTTAAAAATAGTTGAAAGTAAAGACGCAATTGATGTTTTACAAAATACTTCCTACGACTGTATTTTCTTGGATAACTGTTTATCAACAACTCAAACTTTAAACTTGTTGAGAAAAATAAGTAGTTTAGGAATTCTAATTCCTGTAGTTGTTCTAATTGAAAACAGCGATAGAGGAATGATCGAAAAATTAATCGAAGCAGGAGCTACAGATTACGTGAATAAATCGACATTATCTCCAGAAATTTTAGATTTAGTCACACGTAACACCATCGCAATCTATCAAACTAAAGCACAATTAACTTTAGCCAATCAAAAGATACAGCAAAATAGCCAAAAAATTGAGCAACAAAAGCAACAAATATATTTACAAAATCTCAAATTGATTGAAGCGTTGCAATTAAAGTCGCAATTTTTAGCAACAATCTCCCACGAATTACGGACTCCGATGAATGCGATTATTGGGTTTTCTCAATTGTTATTGCGTCCCAAATTTGGTATGCTTTCCCATCAGCAAAAGCAGATGATAGAACGTATCCTTAATAATGGTAAAAATTTATTAATTCTGCTTAACGAAGTTTTAGAATTTTCTAAGTTACAAGCAGGAAATTTAAATTTAAAACCAGAAATATTCGATATCTCAAAATTAGTAAAGCTTATTGTTGAGGAAATGCGTTCTTTAGCAGAAGCGAAAAAAATTTCCATAAAAGTTAACATCAATTTACAAAATTGTATTTTATATAATGACTCCTTGCGTCTGCAACAGATTTTAGAAAAACTACTTTCAAACGCAATTAAATTTACGGAAACTGGAAGTATTGAACTAAAAATCGCAGAAATTGCTGATAATCGTATTGAATTAGCAGTTGAAGACACAGGAATTGGAATTGCTGTCGAGAATATACAACATATTTTTGAAGCTTTTAGACAACTGGATCAAGGTACCAATCGTAAATTTGGGGGTACGGGTTTGGGTTTACCTATTGTTAGTGCATTAGTCAATATGATGGGGGGTAAAATTACTATTGAAAGTCAATTAGGAAAAGGTTCGATATTTCGTGTAGAATTACCACGGCAAGTGTCATCTATTTCAGAACGCGAAATTAGAGAAACTAATTATGATTATCCTTCCAACAAACTTGTAAATAATCAGAAAGAACCAGATTATAAGCAAGAAATACATTCTAAAAACAAGCAGAGATAATTGGTAATTAGTTGTGTATAAATATCTATTCTATAACAAGTATCATTATGTCATTTCCTGATTCGCAGATAGCAGATCGTATATTAGTGGTTGATGATATCCTTGATAATCTATACTTAGTCCAAGCCCTTTTAGAAAGTGAAGGATACGAAGTTAGGTTATTAGTAAATGGTGAAACAGCATTAAAAGAAATCGAACAATTGCCTCCAAGTTTGATACTCTTAGATGTAATGATGCCGGGGATAGATGGTTATGAAGTGACCCGTCGCATCCGTAATAATCCGGATAATGATTACATTCCAATCTTATTAGTTACAGCCTTTGATAATGCTAGTGTCGTTGAAGGTTTAGATGCGGGTGCGGATGATTTTATCCGTAAACCTTTTGACACAGAGGAGTTGTTAGCAAGAGTACGCAGTCTTTTGCGTCTCAAGCATAGTATTGATGCACAGAAAGAAATGGCACGTCAGCGAGAGGACTTCGTATCGCGTTTAACTCATGATTTGCGAACACCTTTAGTAGCTGCGGATAGGATGTTGAATCTTTTTTTACAAGAAACATTCTGCAAGATTTCCCCAGAAATGAAAAAGGCGATCGCAGCAATGATTCGTAGCAATCATAATTTATTAGAAATGGTGAATACTCTGTTAGAAGTATCACGTTTTGAAGCAGGTAAAAAAACGATAAATATTGAAAGATGTAATATTGTTTCTATCGTTGAGGAAGTAGTTCAGGAATTAACTCCATTAGTACAAGAAAAAAATTTAACCCTTGAATTTGACAATAATATTTTAGAAGAAAATGAAGATGTTAGTATAATTAATGGTGATAAATTAGAATTACGACGTGTTGTTAGTAATTTAATTGGTAATGCAATAAAATTTACTGATGAAGGTGGAGTAAAAGTTCGTTTATCAAAATTAATATCCGATACAGCAAAAAGCTGGGTAAAATTAGAAGTTGAAGATACTGGGTATGGAATAGCTCAAGAAGACCAAAAGTCTATATTTGAACGTTTCCGTCAAGGTAAAAATAAACGTTCTGGTAGCGGTTTAGGTCTTCATTTATCTAATCGGATTATCGAAACACATCGTGGAGAAATCCAAGTTTTTTCGGAACTTGGTAAAGGTAGTTTGTTTACTGTTTTGCTACCTAGGGCTTGCTAAATTATTCTCAATTGTTTATATATCAAGACTTTGAGGACTTATTTTTATCAAAAACTGCAAGCATATTGGGAATAAAGACTCTATGATTTTGCACTCAAATGTCGGTGAGAAGTCGGGTTTTTGAGAAGAATCCTGATTAAACAAGATAATCTTGCTAAAAACCCGACTTCTGAGAACCAGCATTCTGCAAAATACTTTTTCAGCAAACCCTACCTAAATGACTAAAATGAAAGTTCTATCCGATTTAATTCAATCCAAAATCTGTCTTGGAAAGTTTTGGGGTTCGAGAATCTATACCCCAAAGTTTCCGCAAAATTCAAAATTGCCCTACCCTCCTTGTAAATTGGCTTGTTCTTGTAACCAAGCATCTACTGGTTGTCCATCTTTACGCTTTAGCTCAATTTCCACAACCATTACTTTTCCTAAGCCGGGAGGAGCAGGTTTTTTATGAAATAAAATATCATAATCAGCAGGATTTTGATTACGTTCTTTTAACCAATCCTGCACTTTTGTTGTAGCAAAAAACGATTGTCCTTGCTCGAACATCGAAGTAATCTGCATTTGCAGGTTGTAAGGATTTAGTTTACCCATTGTAATGTCACCTTTGTAAAGAAATTTTTCTTTTAGGTATTAATATTATCTTCAACTACTTTTCTATACTAATTTATAGTACGGCAGGGAGTGCCGGAATTAACGCGCTTAGGAGCTAGTTGCAAGACTAGGATAACAGGGATACGGGAAAGATTCTTTGTGTCCAAGAAGCTAAGCTTTTGTGGTTTATGGACTTCACAATTTTTATGATCAAAAGGGGCAGGCATTTTGTCTACCTTTTGATATTTTTGTGCTAGTAAATAACAGAACCTATTTTGGGTTGTGGATAAAATTTTTAATAGATAATACAACTTCGATGTTTATTGATTATTTATGGGGTGAGAAGTCGGGTTTTTAAGATAAATCTGGGTTGTAACAGATAATCATCATAAAACCCGACTTCTAAAGCTATTCGTCTTACAATAATCCCCGATAATGAATAAATACCAAAAGAACAGCCCATGAACCCAAAGCAACTTTAATGGCTACCAAAAAATTGAGTAAAGGTAGAATTCCACCGCTAAATAATGTACCCAATTGTCCATGGGGTAACTCAAATCCCCACAGGGTAATTACTGAAAGGATGATAAAAACCAACACCGAAACTTTCTCCCATTTAGAAGCGTGCCAGCGTTGGTAAATTGCTTGCATCCATTCCGATGATGCGGTAATTGCCACTAAACCAATCGCGGTTCCTCCTGCGACTCCAGCAGCAAATCCACCGCCAGGACTGAGATGTCCCCGAATCCCTAATTCGATACCTACTATAGCCGAAATTGTGGCACCTAACCGGGCTAAAATAATTGATGGTCTATCGGTAAAATGATAAATCGTACAAAATGGTCTTTCGTTTGCGAGCAAAAAACTAGCTCCCATGATGGCAATCGTAAATACGACAACTTCAAAAATGGTGTCATACAAACGATTGCGAAAAATTATACCGGAAACGGCATTCGGTACTCCACTATCTTTTACAACTGCTTGAACAATCGACATTGATAACTCTGATTCTGGATTTGCTTCAAATAGCATTTTCATAAATAGTGCAATTCCAGCGACAACATAAATCCATTTCATAGATGCTGACCCTCTAATTTTGGTACATGAATATCTGATATATTTACGTAGCGAAGAATTGTTTTTGGCGACGAAAGTTCAGTTTGCATGATGTCATAGATGCGCTGAATCCGAATTGTGGTTTGATAAGGTTGCCATTCGCTATCCAAGTCGCTATCGTAACCTGCCATTACTGACGAAGTGGTACAGGTTGCATGGATTTCTTTTTCCATTAATGCTCGCTGTAAAGCCTGTTTATCGTTGTAAATTACCAATTCCAACCGCATATAATGTTGATCAATGACTTTGCGGAATTGATTCATTAATTCTTGGAAAGCCGATTCTTCTTGTAAGTGGTTTGTTTGATCTTCAAGTACTCCTAAACGCAACACGAGTGAAGAACGCACTGCCACTGCATACAAAGTAATTGCCAGTAGTGTACCCATCAAAGCTTCAGTCAAAGCGACATCAGCAGCTCCCAAAACAGCATAAACCAATGCCGCGATCGCGCCTAATATTCCCCGCAGTGCCAAAGCATGGTAAGGATTGACCTGAAATATCACTAAACAAGCAGTTGTAGGCAGCAGAGCAACGATGATATTCACGTAAAGATCAGGATTGTTCATGGTTGTTGTCCCCAGAAGTCGAACAGTAAGCCAAAACGTAACCCAACATGGTGTTCCAAATTGCTAAAGTGATGATGACGAGAATGAGTAGAGGCCATTCACTGGGAATTTTCAACAGCAATCCGAAAACAATCGCGATCGAACCAAGAGTATCCGCAACGGAAAGAGTATGCAGTTTATACAAAACCGATCTTTTACCCAACAGAGGAAAGGTACCCCAAAACCAAAAGAAAATGCCTATACCAATACAGATGTAACTAATAATATTGATCATATTTATGATGTTTCTCTTAAACGTTTGAGTATATGTGCTAATAACATTAATCCGGCATTGCCGACAGTCAAGATAATCGCTGCAACTACACCAATCATCCAATCATCACGCAACACCGAGACGACAAGGGCAATAATCGCTGTTTTACTAGAAATACTGGCAAAAGCCAGCATTGTTTGCCAGATGTTTTCATCTTTCCAAGCTTCACAGATAGGTATAATTAAAGCTAGAAGCATGGCAATTAAAATTAAGTTATTCATCTTTGACTGCCCTCGTTGGTCTGACTCGATGTACTTCATACCAGCCATCTTGACGGTATTTAAAAACAATTGTTTTGGGAGTAAAAGTGATTAAAAATATATCTAGGAAAATCAACCGGGGCGATCGCGCTCCTTGAACTCGTTCCAGAATCACATCTTCGTATTTATGAGGACGAAGAATAATTTCGATTGCTTCCATATATGCTTGAGGAATTGCGACGATAATTTTACCCAAAATGTCCAGCCAATCTTTTAAGGTTTCTGGAGATGGATAGCTACGGGGCAAAAATAAAGCAATAATTACGCCGATGATGATATTTACCACACTAAAATCGGATGTGAGCAGAAACCAAATAGTAAGTCGTAATATTAAGTGTCCAACCATGAAAATGCCATCCAGAAGAGTAAAATCAACATTACACTCATTACACCGACGAGATGCTCAAATTCTTCGAGTACACGGGGTAATTTCAAGACTACACGTTTAAAAATGAACCAATAGAGCAACCAGCCCAAACCAATCTTTGCGATTGCTTTGACAATATTGTCCAATGTATAAGCTTGGTAATAAAAGGTATTAGCTGTAATCAACCAACCGAGCAAAAGTATAATTGCTGCCCAAAAACCAAGCTTTGGTTTATTTCCTTTCCCCTGGGGAAGAAAGATAAATTTGGCATATACTATTGCCGTTCCCACAACCGCAACGTTCATGGGGATAACTTGCCAAGGTAGAAGATTTTTCATGGTTAATACTTTTGCTCCAAAGCCAGAAAGCAAGGGAAAACCTGATATTGAAAGACTGGCTATCACCAAGACAATCCAAGTCGGGGTATTAATTTTAGTTTGTTGCAATTCTTTGAAGCTGCGACTCGGTAAACTACCCGCAGTAAAAAACAGTGTGGACTTTGCTAAACCATGCGCTAATGCATAATAACCTCCTTGTTCAGGTGCTGCGAGTACCCAACCTAGTTGAGAAATCGTACTTAATGCCAGTGTTCGCTTAGTATCATTTTCAAACACAGCGTAGGATACTCCCAACAATGCTGTCCCTACTCCGAAAATACGGATAATCGGATCGATTTCCCCGACAATTAAGGCGCACCTCAACAAAGGATAAACTCCAGCTTTAACTACTACTCCTGATAACAACGCCGATACGGGTGTCTCCGATTCCGAGTGAGTCAAAGGTAGCCACCATCCCGAAATAAACAGTCCTCCTTTGACAAAAAGTCCCAAAAAAATCAACGCTAATGCTGATGGTGGTGCATCACGTAAACCAATGAAACTAAACGAATTATTACCTTGATAAACCAGTACTGCTCCCATCAAATAAAACAGCATCGCGATGTTACTCACACATAGGTAACGCAAACCTACCCAAATAGAGCGATCGCTACGGGGATAAGCAATCAACAAAAATGCCGCAATTCCACTCACCTCTAAGGCTACATATAAACTAATAAAGTCTGTACAGGCAAATGCAGCATTGACACTACCATGCAAAATGATGGCTTGAGTGTTAAAAAAAGCTGATTTATCGCTCCGCCAACAATACAATATGACTGCTGCTGTTACGAGAGCGTTGGTTAATATAAAAAAACCACTCAGTTGATCTACCATCAAGGTGACACCAAAATTATCCATTAACTGAAGCGTTACTGGAGACTTTTGGATAAACAACTGTAATGCATAGGCAAAAGATGCAACCGTCCCTAATAATGCTATGGGACGATCAAGTTTGGGGATTAAATAAATCGTGAATCCTAAAAAAAACGGAAGTGCAATCCAGACAATCGTAATATTGTTGATCATGGTGTATTGTTCTTCTCTATTTCATTGGTTTCTAAAGTGGGATTATCCCGCGCTAGCTTCATCACACCAACCAACATTAGGGCTTGAATTGAAAAGCCAATCACAATCGCTGTGAGGATGACTGCTTGAGGAACTGGATCGGCATAATCACGGTTTTGGACACCTGAAAAAATCGGTGTAAATGAACCATTAAGTGATGCGATCGCAATGTAATAAGCAATGACTCCTGTACTCATTACATCCATCGCTACTATTTTCATCACCAAGTTTTTTTTAAAGATGATGCCCAAAAATCCGCATATAATTGTTGCAAGTACAAATGCTTCTAACACAATAATTGCTTTTTCGCTAAAGTTTAGTTATAATCATTTTCTGGGTATTGCATTGTTTTCACTCTATATAAGCTTGGTATATATCGGATCATAGAGATATACAGATATATCCATAACTTTGATTTTAGATGCATGAAAACTAAGCACAAACAATACAAAAAGCGTGCTTTAAAGCCTAGGCTCTTGTTACAGAAATAAATCCTTCTTTATAACTGCGTTCAATAATTTTCAGTTTCCTAATTTATAGAACTTAAGAAGAGAAAATATCTTTAGACAGCTGTTTAGATTGGGATTAATAGAATTTGCCTGCGGATTCATAACATATGGATTGCTTTTGATACTTCACCCCGGTCTTAAGAATTGATTAATTTCTTATATCTAGAATAAATGGTATCAGGTGTTGAAAGCAAGAAATTCATCTGGAGACGTTATGATGTTCACCTCTTCTACAGGATTTTCTGGAATTATTCAGTATAAATGTACTGCAATGGCAAGCAATTTGATCATCAACCAAAGCATTACTATTAAACGGTAAGTAAGTCGGCAGAAAAAAACAGAACTATATAACGCTTAGGTAAACTACCCTTAAACCCTTATTTCCACTGCCGACTGCCGACTTTATGCCCTAATTACAATTTTCAACGCCAACCTACTTACTGTGTCATAAAGCAAATCGGATCAACTCTACCGCGAACCTATTATGAATGTCCCAAATCTATATCTTGCAACATTCCCAAGACAACTTGCTGCCCATTTCCTGTAATTTCAACAGCCTAATGAAACTTTCAGGAATAGCCGCAATTGTCACAATGTGCGCCTGGTGCCGTACTCTCACTTTCATCTGATTGCGTTAAGAATTGCAGCAGTGTACAAGCAACGGCAATAAAAGGGGGATATTATCTACACCCCTTTTTGCCTCCCCTACAAGAAAAATGTACCTTTTTTGCTAAGTCCTAACTTTAATCTTCCAACTTTCACAATTTAGGAATAATTATTGTTAACTAATACAAACAAAAAGCTGCGAAGAATATTCCCAAAAATCGCGATCGCAAGAAAGCATCTCTCCTGATTCCCGCAATAATTCTTCAGCAGCATCCAAAAATCTTGGTTAGTTGATAGTGGTTAGTAGATAGTGGTTGGTGGATAGTGGTTAGTGGATAAACAACCATCAACCATCAACTAACAACTGTCAACTGTTTAGTATGTAATTTTTGTAGAGTGAATAAAACCGTTTTTCTGAAGGCGATTTTCAAGGATTTGTTTGTAAACCGCTTCGTATCCATCGACCATTTTGCTAACGGTAAATCGATCTTCTACATACTTGCGACACTCATGACGGCTAAGTTCCAAAGCTTTAGGAATCATTGCTGCCATTTGTTCACTACTTTCACAAATAAAACCAGTTACACCGTGACTTACAACTTCTGGAACTGAGCCTAAATTAGTTGCAATCACTGGGGTACCTGTAGCCATTGATTCAATCATGACTAAGCCAAAAGGTTCTTGCCAAGTAATCGGAAATAGAGTGATAACAGCATTTCCCAGAAGTTCGGCTTTCTCGTTGTGAGTAATTTCGCCTAAAAATTGAATTTGTTTACCATCAATATGAGGAGCAATTTGTTGCTCGAAAAATTTACGATCAACCTCATCTACTTTTCCTGCCATTTTCAAATGCCAACCTGTCTGTTTCGCAATGGAAATAGCATGATGGGGTCCCTTTTCTGGGGAAAATCGCCCTAAGAATGCCAAATACGGTGGATTTTCGGGTTCAGCAATGAATGGATAATCCGTTTCATCAATACCGTTATAAACAGTCCCCATGTAATTGAGGTCTATGTGACGCTGGGCATTGCTGATACTAACGTATGGTTGCTTATAGTGGTGAGTGTAAATCTTCGCAGTATCCTGATTAAAGCTATGGTGCAAAGTATGTACAGTGGGTGTTGTCACCAATCCGGCTGTTGCCAAAGTCAAAACGCCATTATGGGAATGAATTAAATCAAATTCCGCCGCTCGTTGGTAAACCTGGCTGATTTCGAGCAGTTCATAAGCATCATAGTTTGAAACGTTAGGATCTAAACGCAAAGCGCGATCGCAAACAGCTTCCAACTTAGCAAGAGTCAGCGAATCACCAGAAGCAAACAATGTTACTTCATGCCCCCGACGAACTAATTCATCGGTTAAGTGAGCAACTACCAACTCTATTCCTCCATAAGAAGGAGGCGGAACTCTTTCCCTTAAAGGGGCTACTTGAGCGATTCTCATAAATTATTTGTGTTTGTACAACTAAAAAAGTCCATGTTAAATCAGTTATCAGTTATCAGTTATCAGTTGACAGTTACGACGGTTTATGGTGTTAGATAACGTCGGAAGCATATTAATAGATTATTTGTTCACTGTTCACTGTTAAGCAGGACTCAGATTTTCACTGGTTAGAGAAAAAATTTCTCACCCACACGAAAACTAACTAACCATACTGACTTTTAATAAGTCTATTTTTGGTTAATCAAATTTTGAGTAATCTTTCAAATTATCTCAGTCTGTCAAAAATTAATAACTATTAAGTAACTACATTTACAAATTACAGCTTGTTTGCTTATTTGAACATCTATCCTGGGAATCATAGAAAATTATTTTTTTGGTATATCAAAATACAGTTTTTTAAGCAACTTTACTTTTCATTGATTTATTTGCGAGTTTTAGGCGTTTTTCGGAGCTTTTTAGGAGAGAGAACAAAAAAAAGAAGTTGAAGGAGAATTAAAGCTTTTAACCTGAATCTCTTCCTCATACTGCTGTTTTGCTTTGATCATGTTGATGATGTGTAATCGAATATGCTGGAATTATGTCCAGAACGATGAGGTATCGCAAGGGAAATTATGAAAATTGCAACTTGGAATGTCAACTCAATAAGAACTCGTTTAGAACAGGTTATTAACTGGTTGGAGGAAAGTGCTGTTGATGTGCTTTGTTTGCAAGAAACTAAAGTTGTAGATGAACAATTTCCCCAAGAACCTTTTCAAGAATTAGGATATTATCTTTACACTTATGGACAAAAATCATACAACGGTGTAGCAATAATCATTCGTCAACCTTTAAAAGATGTTTCCTTTGGTTTTACTTCAGTCTTAGAAAATATCGATTCCAAATGGGACGAACAAAAACGAGTAATTTCGGGTGTAATCGATGGCATTAGAATTATTAATCTTTACGTACCTAACGGTTCTGCAATAGGTAGCGAAAAATATGAATATAAATTGCAGTGGTTGAAAATATTAAGGGATTATTTACAAAAGCAGCAAAAATTAACAGCGGATATATGTATGTGCGGAGATTTTAATATTGCTTTAGAAGATAAAGATATTCACGAAAAAGCCGACCCTAAAAATCATATCATGTCATCGGACGCAGAACGGCAAGCTTTACGAGAAATTTTAGCCTTGGGATTTACTGATGCATTTCGTAAATTTACCTTAGAAAGCGGACATTACAGTTGGTGGGACTACCGTGCAGCAGGATTTCCTCGTAACCGAGGTTGGCGGATTGATCATCATTATCTCACACCTGATTTGTGCGATCGCGCAAAAAGTTGCATCATTGATATCGAACCCAGAAAATTAACTCAACCAAGCGACCATGCCCCTGTTATTGTGGAATTTTAGAAGACCTTCGGGATGATCAGAGTTAGGAGTAAAAAGTAAGAAGTAAGAAGTTAGGAGTTAGGAGTTAGGAGTTAGAAGTTAGAAGTTAGGAGTTAGTAACTTCCAATTAGCAATTACCAATTACCAATTATGTTTTTAGTCACAGGTGCAACCGGAGATATTGGTACCAGAGTAGTACGACTGCTGCGGGAACGAGAGATGTTAGTCAAAGCTTTTGTCCGTCTCACCTCGCGTTATAGTGAACTACAACATCAAGGTGCCGATATTTTTATCGGTGACTTACGGGAAGAAAAAGACATTCGCAAAGCTTGTCAAGGAGTTGATTATATTGTTAGCGCTCACGGTTCAGATGGTGATGCGCTATCCTTGGATTATCGCGCCAATATCGAGTTAATTGACCAAGCAAAAGCCAATGAAGTTCAACACTTTGTCTTTATTTCCGTATTGGGTGTAGATAGAGGTTACGAAGATGCTCCGACTTTTAAAGCCAAACTTGCTGTAGAGCAATATCTCCAAAACAGCGGCTTAAACTACACAATTTTACGACCTGCTGGATTAGCATCTAATTTATTGACTTTAGCTGAAAGATTTCGCGAAACCGGGTTTTATTTACTTATCGGTGACCCTAAAAACCGCACTTCTATAGTTAGTACAGATGATTTAGCAAAAATGATAGTTGATTCTATCATTCTGTCAAGCGCTCGCAATAAAATTTTACCTGTGGGAGGTGCAGAGGTTTTATACAGAGAAGATATACCACATATTTTCGGTCGTATTTTTAATAAAGAACCATTAATAGTTAACGCGCCATTATTTTTAATTGATGGATTGCGGAGTGGATTAGGTTTAATTAATTCTAAAACACAAACAGAATTAGGTACTTTTCGCACTTTACTAGCCAATGAATTTTTCTGTACAACAGAAGAAGTTAAAAACTTAGAAGAAATTTTCGGTTTTGAATTAGAAACCCTAGAAAGTTTTTTAAGACGTTATTTAGTTGTTAGTTGATGGTTGATGGTTGTTAGTTGATGGTTGATGGTTGATGGCAACATTTTATACAATCCACTAACCATTAACCACTAACAACTAACAACTAACCACTAACTACTAACAACCAACCATTAACCACTAACTACTAACTACTAACAACCATCAACTAACTTTTCATGAAGTATTCTTTAGCTGCAAATCCATCTCAAGCACGTAGAACCAAACAAGAATTTGCTCGACCTGATGAACAATTATCTTATGAATTGGGTAAAGCCGTACAGGAACTACCACCGCTTTATACTAGATTATTAGCAGGAACCATTAGCGCGATTATTTTTGGTTCAATTACTTGGGCTTATTTCTCGAAAGTAGAAGAAGTGGCGAGTGCGTCAGGAAAAATCATTGCTTCTACACAGGTTAGACCTGTAACATCTTTGGGTAATGGGTCAATTGTCGAAGTGAATGTCAAAGAAGGTGATAAAGTAGAAAGAGGTGAAGTTTTAATTCAACGTGACCCAGATTTGCAGCAAGCGGATGTTGCTCGTTTAAGGGAAAATGCTAGGTTGATTCGGGAAGATTTACGCCGTTTGGATGCGGAGCGTACTGGGATTAAAACAGCAGGTAATCAGTTACAAGATGAATTGTTGCTGTCTCGTTTGCAAGATTATCAAGCACGTCAAGCTAGTGCGGAAGCGGAAGCAAATCGTCAAGCAGCTCTTGTAAAACAAGCAAAGGTACGTTTGACTCGTTTGCAAGAAAATTTTGCTAACGCTAAAACCAATTTAATTAATGCTAAAACAAATCTGAAAAATGCTCAAGAACTTCGTAAGCAAGTTGGCAGTGGTGTAACATTAGCGAAAACGAGAGAGAAAAGTTTACGGGGATTAACTACTGAAGGTGCAATACCCCGACTCGACTATTTAGATGCACAAGATAGACTTAACCGTGCGAATGCTGAAATAACCAGAGCTGAAGACCAAATAGTCAACGCTGATAATAAAATAACAGAAGCCCAAGACAAAGTTACATCTTTAGAGAAAGATATCGCTGCTCAACAGCAAGAAATTAGCCAAGCAGAAGCAGCATTTGAAGCAGCAAGTAGTCAAGCACAACGTCTAGCTTCGGAGCGTCAAAGTGAAATTTTGACTCAAATTAATCAACGTAAAGAAGAATTGAGCAACATTGTCGGTCAATTAGAGCAAGCGAAAAAACAGCAACAATTAGAAACTATTAAGTCTCCGGTAAGGGGGATAGTTTACGATGTTAAAGCAAGTAAAGGTCCTGTGCAAGCAGGAGAACAGTTGCTTTCGATTTTACCCCAAGGAGAAGAATTATTATTAGAAGTCAAAGTTCTCAACCGTGATATTGGCTTTATTCGTCAAGGAATGAAAGCAAAAGTCAAAATGGCAACTTTTCCTTTTCAAGAATTTGGTACTATTCCCGGTGAGGTAGTACGTGTAAGTCCGAATGCCATAGTAGATGAGAAATTAGGGTTGATATTTCCCACCACTATTAAGCTGAATCAAAAATCTGTTGTATTGCGTGACAAAGAAGTAATATTTACGCCTGGAATGGCTGCAAATGCGGATATTGTAACTCGTAAAAAGTCGATTTTGACATTTTTGGTTGAGCCTGTGACGCGACGGTTTAGCGAAGCATTTTCTGTGAGATAGTTGATAGTTGATGGTTGATGGTTGATGTTTTGAAAGTCTAATTTAATACTTTACCGGGCGACTATAAGTCGCGGCTACACAAACAAAACCCGCCGTAAGGCGGGTTTCAAATTAAATAGTCCACCTTACGGTGGTGAGTCAAGGAAAGGGGTGTCGGTTTCCGTCCCCAAAACTAGCGAACCCGTTCACGCGGAGCGTGCGGTTCAGGGACTTTGTTTCTGTAGTAGCGGTAACAAAGCGCCGGATACTTTTAAAACATCCTCTAACCACTAACCACTAACAACTAACCACCTTTATACTTTAAAACAAAAATGACACTGATTAATCCAGTTAAAAGTAATACCCAGACTCCAGTTACTATTTTAGTCAACTTTTTAGCCTTGATATTTTCCCACCAACCTGTGGGGCGCAAATCTTGAAGTAAAAGAGTGGCGATCGCCGCTAAGTTTAAACTAGCAATATTGGCAATTAATAATAACATTGCTCCGAATGCAGGCAGCCATTCACCAGAACCCATCAACATTCCCCAAGTTACCAAAGGTGGTAATAAGGCAACTGAAACCATTACTCCGACGATGGAACTGATTTCACCAGCGGTTAAGGAAATAGCAGCAGCAGCACCGGAAGCAAGGGCAACGACGATATCGGCTAACGTTAATTTGGTTCGGATGGCTATTTCTGGTAAGTCTGGATTAACAGGAGACAGCAAACCGATTAAAATCGAAAAAATAATCGGGATGACAATTCCAATTACACCAACTCTGATAGTTTGTACAGCTAAAGTAAAATCGCCTAAAATAGTGGCTACCGCTAATGCCATGTTAGGTTTAAGTAATGGTGCTAATACCATTGCACCAATTATTACTGCTTCACTACCGCGTACCAAACCAACAGCAGCAATACTAGAAGATAATAATAACAAGGAAATTTGTGTCCAGGAGAAATGAATACTTGAAGCTACATTAGTATAAATTTCTTCGCGATTAATTCGAGTTGGTGCGGATGGTAAGCCGACTGAATTTTCTGATGATTCAAGTCGAGGTAAGGAAGCTTCTACTGGTAATAGCAGTAATCGAAAGTCTTTTACATCGGTAAATTGGCTAACTAAACAATCAACTAAAGGTTCTACTTCCCCTGAAGAAAGCAGTATTTTAAACTCCAGTTGATTGTTTTCTAGTTTTTTTTGCCAAACTCCTAATGAAGCATATTCTGTGATTAATTCCTCTAATCGTTGACTCTTTTCTTGTGGTAAATAAACCTCAATTAAACGTAGATTCATGTACGGTGTTTTTGGAGAAAGTTTTTTGGTAATATAATTATTATTTAGCGTAGCTGATTACCACAATAAAAGCTTGTTTTTATTATCACCTTGCTGGGATGAAGTTGAAATTATTCCTTAATGAGGATGCGCTTGATTTTTTTTATGATATTGAAGGGAATAGGGATAATAACTAATCATCCAGACTTGATATTATTCAGAGTACACAAGTCGGGTAACTTTTACAAAAACTAATTTCTAAGTCTAAACTACTCCCTATTCCCTATTCCCTATTCCCTAAATTAGAATATCAGTTTCTTCTAGCATACTTTCAAAATCGTCCTTGAAGATTTGGTTATTTTGATTTGCTGAAGTATTCTGTTGATAATTAATAAACTGCGATTCCAAATAGGAATTTGTAGACTTGTTGACATTTGCAATAGCAGATAAATTAAAAGTTTCAGTATTGCCAAAATCTTTGCTTGTACTAAAACTTTTATTTGTATATCCAGCATCAAAATTAGGATCAAAACTGTTACTTTGAACTAAGTCAGTAGAATCGAATTTTAAACTGATAGTTTGGATATTATTACTAGCTGTTTCTTCCAGAGTTTGACGTATCTGCTTACTAGTCAAGTTGGGATTAGCACTTAACATTAAAGCTACTACCCCTGCAATATGGGGAGTTGCCATAGATGTACCACTATAGGAATCATACTTATTATTTGGAAGTGTAGAGTAAATATCGACTCCTGGAGCGGTAAGATATGTTAAAGTATCGGTTCCTGCACGGTTAGAAAATGAAGCCATATTTTTATTTTCATCTATAGCTCCAACAGCAATTCCATATTCATCTGCATAACTAGCCGGATAAAGTGGTGTTTCACCACCGCTATTTCCTGCTGCCATAACTACGGTTACTCCTTTATCATTAGCATACTGTATGGCTCTTTCTATACCAAAGCTAGGAAAAGAACCACCTAATGAAAGGTTGATGACATCCGCTCCATTATCTACAGCATAATAAATTCCATCAGCAACCGCAGTAGTAGAACCAGAACCAAAATCATCTAAAACTTTTACTGGCATTATTTGAGCATCATAAGCAATACCAGTTACACCAATATCATTTTTTGTTCCGGCAATAGTACCAGAAACGTGGGTACCATGTCCATCTACATCCATAGTGTTATTATTATTTCCATCAAAGTTCCAGCCATAGACATCATCTATATAACCGTTGCCATCATCATCTTTACCGTTATTGGCAATCTCACCCTTATTTGTCCAAATATTGTTTTTCAAATCATCGTGATTGTAATCAACACCAGTATCTAATACTGCAACTACCACACCTTCGCCAGTATATCCTTGCTCCCATACTTCCGGTGCATTCACAGCATCAGCACCCCAATTTTTACCTCCTAGCTCAGGAACATTCGCAAATGTGTCTTCTCCAATGATTTTAGCTACTGCTGCTGCTGCATTTGCTAAACCATAACCATTTTCAGAGTTGTATCCTTGAGTGCTGGAAGTATAAATATTTTGTTGGGAATTTAATTGAATATTGTTATCTATATGTGGTATTACAGTTTCTTCAGAGTTTTTAACAATTAAATTATCTGTAGAACAATCAAAACTACTACTCTTTAAAGAGTTAAAATTATTTTGTTCAATCTGGAAATTTAACTCATCTGTTGTAATAAATGCTGTGTTATTTTGTGTTTTTTCAGGGAATAAATTACTATCGCTCAAGTTAGGTTGCATAAAGTTATACCTTAAATAAATTAATCTTTATTTTGATGACATCATCAATAGTGAAAATTCGGAAAACAATTCAAATTTGAAGTTGCAAAAATATTCGTATTAACCATAATTACTATGAATTTTAATTGGAAATTGCTAGTAATTTAACAGTCAGCTTTTTTCCAATGAATTTATTTATATAAATGTGTTTTTAATAAAAAAATAATATTCAAATCAAACATTTATTCATTATCGTAATGTGTACAGTAGACTTTTTATTTCAAGAAGTCAGGTTTTTATGGAGATTTTCTCTGAGTACCGATATTTATGTAAAAACCCGACTTCTGTTTATCAAGTGTATTGAAGAATTCAGGTTTTTATGAAGATTTTCTATAAGTACCGATATTTATGTAAAAACCCGACTTCTGTTTATCAAGTGTGTTCAAGAAGTCGGGTTTTTATCAAGATTTTCTATAAGTACAATCAGTGGTTGGTGCGTGACACCACAAGCCCTATTACTACGTTCAGAATTTCTATAAGTGTCACACACCCGTTGCAAAAAAATGTGCCAGTTGGGTAAACCCTATTTATGTAAAAAGCCGAATTTTATTGACAGTTTACGTAGAAACTACATTTTTAATTGTAGAATCCCAATAACTAAAATTATTGCTAATATCATTCCAACTTAATTCTAAAGTTCGCGATTTTAAAGCACTATTATCAGTACTCCAAGGATTTAATAAAGTAAACTTTTGAGTTGTAGCATTATAATCAATTAAAGCGTAAGCATGGGAAGCGACAATATTTGATTCTACTCCATTAGATTTTGAGCCAAATCCGACAACTTCACCAGAACTAAAAGCATCAATAACTGTATTAAAATTGAGTCTTCTACCTAAAGCGGATTTTTCTCCGGTAATATGAGTGAATGCATCACTCAAATATCCAGCATTACCAATACCGTTATAGGAATTGGTATTATCTTGATTAATCCACCCAGATTCGTTAAGTTGAGCATAAGCTTTTTCTGCTAATGCAACCCACAATTCATTATTACTACTACCGTGATAATCACCCGCATTCGCATATACTAAATTACCGATATTATTAGTTGGTAAATATCTATCTACCGTGACATAATCGGCAACTCCTTTATTATAAAAACGAACGGTAAAACTACCATCTCCATTATCAATAAACATATTTTGGATAATTTCTGGAGATTGTACGACAGTTGCACCTAAACCAGCCAAGAAGAAACAGTCATTGATATAACCTTGCTTGATATCATCATGACTGATACCATTTTGGAATAAAGAACCTTCTGTGTATCGATAAGTGTGAGTAGTTATCGGACGTTCGCTTCCTAAAAACCATTTGTTAATCAGCCTTTCCAATTGAACATCGCTACTTCCAGCTTGTAAATTATCTGATTTATTCGCAACATCACCATTCACCACTTTATTTGATAAAACTCTCACATACTCTGCTATTCCCAAGTCATAAGCATGATTAATTATGGTACGTAAATCATTTAACTCCGTTGAATCAACCACACTATCATCTTTTGCATCTCGGAGAATCGCGATCGCGTCGTTACGGTCTATAATATTGTCTGAAAATAACGACCTGCTTAATTCACGAATGCTTGTATCTTGAATATTTTGGTCAAACCAATCTAGTTGAGAAACTTTATCTACAACTTGGAAAGACTTTTGCCAGATATTACTATAATCATCTATCTTATCGCGAGTTCTTGCCCATAATACATAGTTACCGGCTTCCAGGGAATCAATACTGTAATCAAAACCGAAAGTACCATCGCCATTGCTGTGGAATTCCACTGCATCAGCGATATTTTGCCAATTTCCACCCTGTTTTTGTAACCAAAAATCAACTCGGTTCAAGTCATCGATACCGTTAGCATCAAATACTTTACCATTGAGAACCCTGACACCACCTTCAATAGCTTCAATGTCAAACTCGAAATTAGAAGGTGCAAGGTTATTAACTTTAAAGTAACTTGTTAGTGCATCTCCCGAAGCACCGGCTTGATCGTAAGCTATAGCTTTTAACTCGTAATTCCCTTGTTTTAAATCCCTAATACCGTAATTAAAGCCAATTGAACCATCCTGATTTTGATAAAAGTTGAGAGCGTCTTTAATATCAACCCACTCACCACCTTCTTTCTTCAGTTGAAAATCGACTCTTTCCAAGTCATCTATACCATTTGCATCAAATACTTTAGTGTTAGTTAGGTTAACGCCTCCACTAATTTGCTCGATTGTAAAGCCTAGATTTTGGGGAGCTATATTGACAATATTCTCAACGTTAAAAGATTCTGTCCAAGCGTTGCTTCTAGCACCAAATTTATCGGTAGCTCTACCCCAAACATGGTATTTCCCTTGTTCAAGATTACTGATATCGTAATTAAAACCGATTGAACCATCGGTATTAGTACTAAATTCAGATACACTACCAAATTTTTTCCAGCTTTCACCCTGTTTTTTCAACCAAAAATCCACTGTTCCGATGTCATTTACACCGTCAGCATCAAAAACTTTGGTATCAATAAGACGTACACCACCTGCAATCGCTTCTGTATTAAATTGAAATGCTTGTGGTATATGGTTGCTTCTGATTCTCAAATTGTAGGAAGTAGCAGTATTACCAACCTGATGAACATGAATATGATAACTACCTGAATCTAAAATCTGATTGATTCTTTCAGTTACAGTACCTTGAGCCGATGACTTGGCAATTTCTGAACCATTATCATTTAACAGTCGAACGTCTGCATTATCCGATAAATTACTCAATACAAGGTTAAAACTACTGCGATTGCTTAATTTAAAGGTATAGTAATCATCAGTATTGTCCAAACCAACCTTTTCTTTGATAACTTGCCACTTTTGATTAATATCTAAAGGAGTCGAAGAACCTAAAAAGTTTCCCCCATTATCTATCTGCATAATATACGGCTGCTTTTTGTGATGTAAATCAAGTTTGTCAACAGCACCTTGTATACAAACAAGGTAAAGTTTTTATAGTAGTTTGTAAATTTTCCTATCTTTTTGATAGGAACTTCTATAGTGCAACTTACATTCACAAAACAGCTAGGGAAAAATTACGTATTAATTAAATATAAAAAAATAGCATATTTCACTTAGATAAAACGTACAAATAACAAAATTAATTGCAATAACTTCAGTATTCATGGAATACTTTATAAAGTTATTTAAAAGTAGTCTATTTTTTTTATATTTAGTAAATATATCGCCGAAAGCCTTTATAGATAAAGCTTGCAAGCAAATAATAGTTTTCTGATTAATATATATCCTGTCATAAATAATACTTACAGCAATAAAAAATGCTATATTTTCAATTATTGAAATTTAGTAATACAAACATGGTACTTAAGTAGACAGAGACAAATCTAAGACATGAATTGTGTAAAAATTGATTCAGGAATAAATATCAAATTAAAAATTTATTATATTCAAGGAAAAATCAATTAATCCGGAAAAATCAATTAATTATTTAATAAATTATTTTAATTAATTAATACCTGTAGAGACGTAACGCCCGGCTACGTCTCCCCCAATGTGAAATCATCACCTGATATATTTAGGGCTTGCTGAAAAAGTAACAAAAGAGCGGTATGGAGATTTATTATTTATTAGAGGAAGGATAAAACATAAGTTTTTATTTACTCAAAGTAAGTAAAGTATAATCCTTAGTAATACTAAGCTGTAAAAAAGATGTATTTCTGAAAAATAGACATAAAAAATCCTTCAGTAGACGTGATAGATGAGTAGAAAGATTCATCACTAAAAAAGTAATTGCAATCGCAGTTTGAGAAGTTTGAGAAAGCTTAGTCATTACCAGATTGAGACCAAATCTTCTTTTACCTTGGCCAAACTTTCCCTCAATAAAACTACGAATTTTCTCGTCCGAGGCAGCTTGCTTTTTTTGTTCTTTAGTAATATTGGAAGAAGGTCTACCCAAAGGAGGTCCACTGATTCTAATACCTCGTTCTTTACACCAAGCGGGCGTTTTCTCGTGTGCGATAAATTTTATCAACATGAACGGATTCTGGATAATAACCAGTATAGTTTTTGAAAGATTCTATTTGTGACTTTAGGTTCGCTGATTCATTAAAGTTATTCCAACTTATATGGTCTAAAAATACATATCCGTCAAAGTAGCTAGCTGATAATTTCGCTCCAAACTCTACAGGTTTCCCCACTTTACCTCGAACAATTGGACGGATATGTGGTTGATTTAAACTAACAATACGGTCTTCAACAGTTACCAGTTATCAGTTATCAGTTAAAAACTGTAAATCAATTGGGAGTCAGAGTCCCCCACTTCTAAAAGTGGTGTGTTTCAGTCGGGGTTAAATCCCCGACTGAAACCGTGATAACTGATAACTGTTCACTGTTCACTGATTCAATATTGCAACCCCTCAAAAATTTGTCAGTTTCTAGATTTACGAAACAGTCAATACTAACGTGTAGCCAAAATGATTTCAAAAATGGCTCCTTGAGGCTGGTTATTTTTAACACAAATTTCTCCCCCATGTGCTTCAACAACCATTTTGCAGAATGCTAAACCCAAGCCTATTTGAGAAACATTCGACATCGATTTTCCAATTTCGTATTTCTCAAAAATCTTTTGTTGGAGTGCATCAGCAACACCCGGTCCGGAATCAATAACTTGGATTTTGCAATGACCGGATGTGAGAAATTCAACTTTAAATATTATTTGACTATCGTGTGGCGAAAACTTAATTGCATTCGACAAGAGGTTATCGAGGGTTCGGTGCATCATTGTCGCATCAATCAAAACTTTTCTACTAGATTCTTCTGGTAATTGACTTACCAGTAATTGATTTTTTTTAGCTGCGATTGCTTCAAAGTTTGATATGACAGACTGTATAAGTTCACAGATATAAACTTCCTTGTAATTCGGAGACACTTTACCAGATTCGAGCAATGCCATAGTCAGTAAATCATCAATCAATACCTGTAGCGCTTGTGCTGACGAATATATTCGACTTAATTTATACTGGTAGTTGTCCGTGGGATAATTGCCACTTTTGAGAATCTCCACACCCAGCAATATATCAGTAAGGGGATTTCGTAGGTCGTGAACTACCATATTAACCATATCTTCCCGCAGCTTGAGCAGGGTTTGCAGGTCGTCATACTGATGCTTGATTCGCAGCATGGAATTTACTCTAGCACGCAGTTCAACACCATTAACGGGCTTACTGATAAAGTCGTCGGCTCCTGATTTTAGACAGTTAGCTAGGTCTTCTTTACTGTTAAGAGCCGTTACCATAATAATTGGGACTGATTGCCACCGAGGCATTGCTTTAATACGCCCGCAGACTTCGATCCCATCTATTCCCGGCATCATCACATCAAGCAAAATAATATCGGGTTTAAAAATGTCGAGAGATGCGATCGCCTCTTGCCCATTGGCAGCATAGTGCAATTGATAATCATGATTTTCCGGAGAACTTGCTTGGCTAGCACCAACACTCAGTAGAGTTTCAATTACATCAAAATTATCGGGTTCGTCATCAATGATTAAAACGGATGCTTTCTTCATGAGGTCTTCTCCCTAGCGCTAAAAGTTTTTCAATGGTCGATGTCAATTGCTTGAGTTTGACAGGTTTACTGAGGTAATCATTAGCTCCAGCAGCTAAACAACGTTCGCGATCGCCCTTCATCGCTAGAGCCGTCAGAGCAATGATTGGCACTGAAGCTAAGTTTGGATTGCGGCGAATTTCTTGGATTGCTTCTATCCCATCCATACCAGTCATTTGAATATCCATCAAAATTAATTCAGGCGCTTCAGATTTGGCTAAAGCAACTGCCTCTTGCCCGTTTTTCGCTAAAAGCAGGCAATAGCCTTTAGCTCTGAGATAGCTTGAAACAGTATTTATATTGGCTTCGTTGTCCTCAGCCAGTAAAATTAAGTTGGATGTCTCCTCAACTGGGTAGCTCGGTTCAATGCTGAGTTCTGGCTGGGTTTTTATTTGAAAAGAACAATATGCAGACGGGACGCAAGGCAGATCAACGGTGAAGCAACTTCCAACCCCTAACTTACTAGTTACCCCCACTTGACCACCGTGGAGTTCGACAATGCGTTTCACTAAGGCAAGCCCTAAGCCGGTTCCTGTATATTGGCGATTCAAGGCACTATCGATTTGGACGAAGGGCTCAAACAGTCTTTTGATATCTTCTAGCGCAATACCGATACCTGTATCAATGACGGCAATTCGTAGGAACTTTTGGGATTGGTTATTGGTGCAATCTACTTCGGTAAAGGGTTGCTGAAGGCTGACCTCTAGAATAATACTTCCCCTCTCTGTAAATTTAACGGCGTTGTTGAGCAGGTTGATCAAGACTTGGCGGATCCGCCGTTTATCAATCAATAAATCGGGTAATTCCTGGGGCAAATTAGTTTGTAGCTGAATACGTTTTTTCAGAGCTTGCAGTTTAATAAAAGCTAAACTTGATTGGCAGAGTGCAGCGACATTAGTAGGGATGATATCGAGTTCCATTTGACCTGATTCAATTTTGGCGACATCCAAGATATCGTTAATCAGTTCGAGCAAATGCGAAGCACTTCCCTCAATGGTTTGTAATGCTTTGAGTTGTCGGTAGTTGATTTGTCCAAAGAGTTTTTCTTGCAACCCCTCGCTCATCCCTAAGATGGCATTAAGGGGGGTACGAAGTTCATGGCTCATGTTAGCAAGAAATTCGTCTTTAAGGCGAGTAGCGCGGGCAAGTTCTTCATTAGATACGGCAAGTTGCTGATTGCGTTCGGTCAGCTGCTGTTGAGCTTGTTGTCGTTCGGCTAGTTCTTGCTGCAACTGATTGAATAGGTTAGCTTGTTGAATGGCAATTGCGAGTTGGTTGGCAATTTGTTGCAAAAGTTCCGCTTCAGATTCATGCCATACACGTTTTGTTTGACATGCATGGATTACTAAAATCCCCCAAAGCTTATTAGTCTCTCCTGAAGCAACCCAAGGATGATGTTCGCGAATATGCATTTCTTGCAAAATAGGCGCAACTATTTTGGATTTTATTTGACTTTCAAGCGAATACTCCACTAAGCATTCTGTCCAGATATCGTCAATGACATCGGGGACGATGCGAGGCTGACCTTGCCAGTAACAATCAAGTATTTCTTGAGACCATACTTCATTGTCCCAATTACGACCTTTAAGCACAGGAAACTTATCGGATACGGATTCTTCAAGAATTGTACTTTTGCCATTACCAAAAAATCGAAGTACAATGACGCGATCACAGTGCATTATATCCTTGACCTGCTCGGTAACTGTTGACAGAATTTCGTCAATGTTCAATGATTCTCGAATTTGTTGAATAATTGCCCCTAGAGCTTGCTGTCGTCGCAGTTGTAGGGCAATTCTGGCTTCGGCTTGCTGCCGTACTATCAGTTCAGACTGTATTTGATCGTAGAAGCTAGCTTGCTGAATTCCGATTGCTAGTTGGTTGGCTAATTGCTGGGTCAGGTCAATTTCCGACTGTTGCCATTTACGAGTTGTTCCACATTGATGAATACATAGCAAGCCCCATAACTGCTCACCGCAAAGTAACGGCATCACTAGATTGGCGCGTACTTCAAACTGACTTAAGATGTCAGTATGGCAGCCTGATAGCCCGCTGCTATAGATATTATCAACGGCATGAAATCTGCCTTTAGAATAAAGGGATGAAAAATTTTTGCCAAAGCAGTTGTCGTGGACTCGGATCGCGATCACTGAGGAAAATCCTTTTACAACCGATTCAGCCACAAATTCGCCATTATCAAAGTTAGATTCCGGATTAAACTTGAAAATACCAACTCGGTCGGCTTGAATCACTTGACGGATTTCTTTACAAGCGGTATTGAAAATGGTCTGAAGATTTAGGGATTGTCGAATTCGCTGGGTAATTTCTCTAAGTAGTTTTTCTCGTTGTTCTACCTGTTGAGAAATTGTTTGTTCAGCTTTTTTGCGTCCGGTAATATCAAAGCGAATCGCTAGATACTGAAAAGGTTGCCCTTGTTTGTCTAAAAATGGGATAAGGGTACTTTCTACCCAATACAGATTACCATTCTTATTCCGATTGCAAATTTGACCTCGCCAGATATTACCACTAGTGACGGTACTCCACAAGTCTTGAAAAAAAGCGGAGGAATGATAGCCAGAATTTACAATCCGATGGGTATTGCCAATCAACTCATCGCAGGAATAGCCAGAAATATCGCAGAAGCGCTCGTTGACGTAGGTAATAACTCCTGCGGTATCAGTGATGGCGACTATCGCAGATTGATCGAGGGCAAATTTGAAATCGGATAGTTCTTGAATTAACTGCTGTTGTTTCCGCTCGTCTTCTTTGCAGTCAGCATCACTTGCTCCATTTATCAAGGTACGATAGCGAGCATTAACAAAAGATTCATTTTGCTGGAAGCAGATTTGTGCGCGATCGCGTTCCTGAGAAAGCCGCAAATTTTCTAGTGAGATTGCTGCTTGAGTGCAAAGGAAGTTGAGTATAAGGATGCGATCGCTTGTAAATACAGCATCAATGGAGTGGCTACTCAAATACACAATACCCAACAAGTGTCCTTTATTTATGACAGGTAAACACAGCTGACTGTAGGGTTTTTGCTGGCTAAGATACTCGTCAATTACAGGTAGATCGGTATTAAAATTGTCAACCATCACCACTTCTTGGGTGTTTTTAACATACTCAATTAACTTAACGGGTAGGCTAGGATTACCTTCAAGAGTTTGCGAGCAAAGTTCTGTGGTTTCAGATGTAGCAATGACTTGAACGTGCCACACTCCATTGCGATCGGGAAGTATTAAGGAACAGCAATCAGCTCCCGAATTTTGCAGAATAATTTGGGTAAATTGAAGCAGCAACTCATCCAATTGAATAATACCCAAAAGTACTTCAGAGGCTTTGAGGATAGCCGCAAAATCGATAGGTTTTTCGTTGATGGAATATCCAACAATGTTATGCATGCCAGTGAGTTCTTAATACTTAATAGATTTAGTATTCCCAAATCTTTTATAATAATTATTGTTTTTAAAATATTTTTTTTCATACAAAGAGTGTTGTATTAATTCAACCTATGCAGGAATTATAAAGTTATTATCTTTAATTTTTAGTATTTAGTATTTAGTTGGCAATCGAAATAGTTGCCAATAATTGCCTTTTTGTGCTGGATAATACGTGGTTTAAGTAGGGCTTGCTGAAAAAGCTTAGAAATTTAAAATAGAACCCACACAGCTCTAAAAATAGTAGGTTTCGCGGCTTGCATTCTAAATTTAAGGAATAATTTCTTAAACTAGTGCAAGGATTTTGAGCCAGTATATGACATAAGCTTGCACTTGAAAGGAAGAAAAAAGCTTGAAAGCTTTATATGACAAGACTTATAATTTTATTCAGCAAGCCCTATTTATTCTTGCAAAGCTGAATGCAGTGTTCAAGATTATTAGGACTAAGGCTGCGTGTCACAAAACTCGGATGGTGCCGTACTCTCACTTTCATATGATTGCGTTAAGAATTGCTGTAGTGTACAAGCACCCTACAAGAAAAATATGCCAGTTGCGTAAGTCCTGATTATATATATTCGAGTGAACTAAGCAAAACCCCGTGCAATGGCTAAAGCCCTTCTTACTGCTGCATCGGCGTTAATAAATCCATTACCATAAACAGTGTCATAGCCTTGAGTACCCAAATCATAAGCTGTTTCGGAAATAATTGCTTTGATCTGTGTAGCACTCAGATTGGGATTAACGCTCCATATCAACGAAGCAACACCGGAAACATTAGCTGTAGAAGCTGAAGTTCCATTAAAATTCTGATTGTAATCAAAATCAAAACTACCCGAAGCATTGCGATTTGCACTGGTACTAATAAACTCAGACGGAGCAGTAACGGTTAAACCATTACCATAATTAGAACCCCACCAATTATCATAGGAAATTCGTTCCCCTGGTGTTCTAGGATTACCGTAATAATCTGACGTACCCCAAGATGAACCGACAGCCACAACATTACCGTATTTTTGCGCTAAATCTGCCGGACTAGCAATACTGTTAGTATTTCCATTACCAGCAGCAATCACAAATAAAGCTGTATCTTGATTATTCGCTATTAGTTCTTCAAATTCAGGGGAATAACCACCAGCCAAACTGATATTAACCACCAGACGTTTACCCTGAGCCTTGGATTGGTCTATCATTGCTTGGGTTGCAGTAGCTAAGTTGTAATTGGGAGCATCATCACCAACAACATCGATGTTGATTACGTCTGAATTCCAGTTAATACCAGCCCCTCCAATTCCGTTATTACTAGCAGCAGCGATAGTTCCCTGGACTAAAGTTCCATGAGAAAAAGCACTCGATTTACTCCATTCATCTAAGTAGTTATTACCGATAAAACTAGTACCGCGTAAATCTGGATGAATATTTCCACTGCTATCAGTTCCCAAGCCAGTATCTTGGATGCCAATTATGACATTATCCGAACCAGTTGTAAAGCGCCATGCATTATGAACCCCCATCCCATGTAGATTCCACTGTTGGTTAAACAAAGGATCGTTAGGAGTTACTGATAAATCCATGGTTGTATCAGCAAATTTTATTGCTTCAATACCTTCAAATAAAATTTCGCTACCATCAGCAAAAGTTAGAGCATCAAATATCCGATTACCGTTACCCGAATTATAAACTACACCACCATCGGGACTATTAGCATAATTCAAAACAACCGAAGATGAAATAAAATTGGATAAATCCAGTAAATCCCGCGCTCCACGACGATAGTCAACGTTACCGTTACCCGAAAACACTGTGCGACTGTAACCTGGTTGGTATGTAAATGTATCAGCCCTTAAAGTTCCTAGGAACGTATTGGTAGTTTGGGGAATAGCAGAAGTGGGTATCGGAGATGATACACTTGTTGTCCCCGCATTTACTGTTGTATTATCGGCAGATATGGGAATTATTTCGACTAAAGAAGATGCGGATAAATGAAGGTTATAGTAAGTTTCGCTGTTGTTGTAGGAATTAACTTGTACATAGTAGGTTCCCGCTTCTAAAGTTTCGGCGATCATCGCTTTATTCAAGGGACCGATATTCACCGAGCTAGCAAGAATATTCCCTTGACTCGACAGCAATCGTAAGTCAGCATCAGCACTCAAACCATCCAGAACTATATTCAAGTCACTGGTACTCTCAAGATTAAATTTGTAATAGTCCTTGGGGTCTAATTTACCCACCCAATCGCTAATACTAATACTTTTAGTCTGAGAATCTATAGCAACTTCATGAGCATCATTAAAATTATTTCCGGCAATGTCAAACGGTACTGCTGAAACACTCAAACGATAATTGGTTTGGATATTACCATAAGGATAAACTTCAATATAGTAAGTACCTGCTTCTAAACTAGTGCGAATGGATTCGGCTAATTTACCTGCATTATTGGAATAAGCGATTGTTTCGTCTTTCTCGAATTTTCCATTCCCATTTCGATCTTGAATCAACTTTACGTCTGCATCTGCACTTAAACCATCAAGATTCAAGTCAAAACTACTACGTCCTTTGAGATTGAAGCTGTATAAATCATGTGCTTCAAGACTGCTAACTGTATCCGTAAAAATTTGAGGGTTAGTATTAATACTTAACTGGATTGGTGAATCCAAATATCCTCTGAGTGCATTTTCTGCCATACTTTTCAAATCCGAAAAAACAGTATTTTTTAACTCAATATCTATAAATAGTCTTTTTCAATGTCAAAAGAGAGACTATGTGCTTACTTTAACCTTAATACCACAATAATTTTACTTAATCTTCATCAAAATTTTTCATTTTAAAAATTGTTTATCTGGAGAAAATATGCAAATTTTCCTCCTTACAAGAAAAATTATCGGGTGATTTTATGGTAAATGGTTTTTCTAGTTTAAAGCTATTTGTTACTAATTTTTAGTTATCCCGAAAAAATCAAAAGTAGGTAAAACAAGCAAGGTTGATCTTGCCGTAAATAAAAGCTACAACCGAAGAAAAATCATCTATTATTCAAACCTTCGCTTAACACTTGTCCGAATTATTCCGGATAATACGTTGTAATTTTATGCTCCCTTACTCAAAGAGTTGTGATTCAAATAATCGGTATAATAGGAAACTTATTTTACTTGATGCAGTTATTTGCTGTAGGGATTGAAGTAAAAATTATTGAAAATAGACAAGCACAAATAATTTACTGAAATCGAAAAATATATTACTTTAAAAAAATATGACCGCTGAGTGTTAAGAATTCCCTAGTCACTTAAAACTCAGTCAGAATTGTGCTGTGATTACTGATATCAAATAATTATGGAAGTGCATCTTGGCTTATGGACGGTTAATTGCAATACTTGTGATGTGACAAAAACATTGGTGAAAAATAACTGATGCTGTCTTTATACAATTTTCCGAACAGTTGGCTCCTAGCAGTAGGATTGAACACCGTACTTTTAGGTATAGTTTGGCTAGCACCGAAAAAACTGCTGACAACCTCTGGAATATTTAATGCTTGGTTGCTGGGTGTTTTGATTTGGATAACCCTTGGTTGGTCTGGGTATGTGGTAGTTGGCGTTTACTTTATAGTTGGTTCAGCTGTAACTCGTATCGGCATGGCTCAAAAAGAAGCCGAAGGAATTGCCGAAAAGCGTTCCGGTGCTAGAGGTCCAGAAAATGTTTGGGGTTCCGCTTTGACTGCGGCTTTGTGTGCTTTCGGAGTAGGAATTATTGATGGATTAAGTAGTGAAACGTCTATCTTGCGTTCTTTACTGCTATTAGGTTATGTTGCGAGTTTCTGCACCAAACTTTCCGATACCTGTGCTAGTGAAGTAGGTAAAGCTTACGGTAAACGGACTTTTTTGATTACGACTTTGCAACCAGTACCACGAGGAACTGAAGGTGCTATTAGCCTTGAAGGAACTGTTGCGGGAATCTTCGCTTCCGTGGTAATGGCAATTTTGGGGTGGAGTCTGAGCTTGATTGATGTGTGGGGTGTTTTATGGTGCGTATTAGCAGCATTTATTGCCACTAATTTAGAAAGCGTAATTGGAGCGACATTGCAATCCCGATGGCAGTGGCTGACTAATGAATTAGTTAATGTTCTCAACACTTTGATAGGAGCTGCTACTGCGATGCTATTTGCCTGGATGCGAGCAAATATTATTTAGAATATAATGTGTTTTCAAATACAAGTTGTTAAAAATTAAAAAATCTATAAGTATTTATACATAATATTTATCAAGATTTGTTGCGGGATTACTGCGAGACAACTTGGCATTACAATAGCATTGTCCTTATTAAGTGTCAGTTGAATAGGATTTGCTTCAATTTTATTGCTGTATATTTTTTAAGGTAATTTCTAAGTAAGCATTTTATGGAATCTTCATCGTTTTTGACTGTTGATGACCGATTAATTTCAGTACAGCAGGCAGTAAAACATTTACAAGTTAGTGGAAAGTTAGGGCAGTTTATTAGGGATATTCTGCGCCAAGATGTGATCGAGCAAGAAATTAAAGCTAGAACTGAGATAGAACTGTCTCCAGCTTTAACCGAACAAGCAATTATTGATTTTCGACTCAAAAATGAACTTAGCGACCCCCAAAAGTTTCAGGATTGGTTAAATAATAGCGGTACCGATTATGATACATTTCACGCTACAGTTGCTTTTGGGTTTAAATTAGAAAAGCTCAAAAGCGTGATCGCAGACTCAAAGTTAGGGGAATATTTTATTGAAAGAAAAATTTTTTTAGATAGAGTTGTACTTTCTCGAATTATTGTTGATAATCGTGAGTTAGCCGAAGAGTTGCACACCCAAATTGAAGAGGGAACTAGTTTTGAACAGCTCGCGAGGGAATATTCCTTAGCTGACGACAAGATTGTGAACGGAATGATGGGACCAGTCAGTCGGGGAACAATGCCGGATAAACTGCGAGCTGCGGTAGATGTAGCTAATCCTGGAGATATTTTAGGACCAATACAGCTAGAGGAACGCTATGGATTGTTTCGTTTAGAACAACTTTTACCAGCATCATTAGAAGATACTCAACTTAAGCAAGCACTACAAAATGAACTGTTCGAGAAATGGCTAGCAGAGAAAATTCAAAAGCTGACAGTCAAACTACAAGTAAAATAAAGCTTTCAGATGATCAATTTCATCAAGCAACAGTTTTAGATTCGCCAGCTTGGCATCAACCACCTTTATGCTGGTTAAGTGCTGAACAAAAAACTCTGTTGCAAGAGGGCTCGGATATCCTTGAATTTCGTTTAGGAGAAAAAATTTGGGACCAAGATACAGATGGTGATCAATTTCTGATTATTTCTGGCAAAGTCCGTCTGCGTCAAGAAGGTGTTGGTAAACCTTTAGCCACCTTAGAAGCAGGAGATTGGTTCGGTGATTTAAATAATTATCCCACAGAATGTAAAGCTGTTGGAGCGAGTAAAGAAGTTTTATTGCTCCGTACCGATACAGGATTATGGGCAAAATTATCCACACCGCAAATTGAAGAGTTTTGGGTAGGGGGAGAAAGGGAGAAGGAGACAAGGGGACAAGATGAGAATCTAGAAAAAAATTTTCCCCATCCCCCTATCCCCCCATCCCCCCATCCTCTCCCTACTCTTCCCATCACATCGGGTTATCCGTTCGTTTATAGCTCGAATAGTGCTGCGGCTTGCTTGACAATGGTGGCGCAGTTTTTGGAAGTTTCGGTGAAGTTGGAGTGGGTGCAGCGTCAAGTGCGATCGCAACGTCCCAAAAGCGTCGTGGAAGCTGGTGAGAAGCTGGGTTTTATCTTGCGGAGATTGGGTTTAGGTTGGGATGATTTACAAAAAATTACTTTTCCCGCTTTATTATTATGGGGAGAATCGGATGCAGGTAATTGGGTAGTAGCTTATGCAACCAAAGGCAATAAATTGATTATTGCTAACCCGCAAAATCCCGACTGTACTTGCGAAACAGTAACCCGTGCCGAACTTGAACAGTTTTGGGATGGCTATTTATGGCAAGTAGAACTTGTCCAAAAACAAGAAAAGTTTAATCTGAGTTGGTTTTTACCGGCAGTTTGGCAATACAAAGGTTTACTTACAGAAGTACTTTTAGCATCCTTTACCTTACAACTGCTGGGATTAGGGACACCACTAATTACCCAAGTCATCATCGATAAGGTGATGGTGCAAGAGAGTATCGCGACTCTTGACGTAATGGCGATCGCGCTGTTATTAGTGGCAGGATTCGAGTCGGTGCTGGGAATTCTCCGCTTATTCATTTTCACTCACACGGCGCGTCGTTTGGATTTAAGTTTATCAGCACAGTTATTTCGCCATTTAATGCGTCTACCTTTATCTTATTTTGAATCGCGACGGGTAGGCGATACAGTGGCAAGGGTGCAGGAATTAGAACAAATTCGGCAATTTCTCACGGGTACAGCATTAACTGTAGTTCTCGACAGCATTTTTGCTGTAGTTTATCTCGTACTGATGTTTTACTATAGCGCGACACTAACCCTTGTCGCCTTGGCTGTATTACCTTTGTTTGCGATGTTAACGCTAACAGCAACACCAATTCTCCGCAGATGGCTCAACGAAACCTTTAATCGTAGCGCTGACAGTCAATCGTTCTTAGTAGAAACAGTTACAGGAATTCATTCCGTCAAAGCCCACGCAGCCGAACCAGCAACAAGGGATAGATGGGAAGGTTTATTTGCTCGGTTTATCCGCACGGGTTTCAAAGCTTCTACCACATCTAATATTAGTAGTAACATCGGCGACTTCCTGACTAAACTATCCAGCCTGTTGATTCTGTGGTTTGGAGCCAAATTAGTTATTGAAAATGATTTTACCGTCGGACAATTGGTAGCTTTCCAAATGCTTTCGGGAAGAGTTACCGGACCTTTATTAAGATTAGTTCAACTGTGGCAAAATTTACAGCAAGTATTGCTATCTGTAGATAGAATCGGCGACATTCTCAACGTTTCCCCCGAAGCAGAACCAGGAACTGGATTAGTATTACCACCCCTCGAAGGGGAAGTCACCTTTGACCAAGTATTCTTCCGTTACAACGCTGATACCGAACCTGTTCTCAAAGGAATTTCTTGTCACGTAGAACCGGGTCAATTTGTCGGTATAGTTGGGCGCAGCGGTTCCGGTAAAAGTACGCTTTCCAAATTACTACAAAGACTTTACCAAATCGAATCGGGAAGGATTCTCATCGATGGTTTCGATGTGAAAAGCGTTGATTTAGCTTCCTTGCGTCAACAAATAGGTGTAGTTTTGCAAGAAGACTTCTTGTTCAACGGCAGCATCCTAGAAAATATAACTCTAGGAAACCCCGAAATCACCGCCGAGCAAGTAGTACAAGCCGCAAGAATGGCAGTTGCTCACGACTTTATCAGCGAACTACCCCAAGGTTATGAAAGCAACGTCGGTGAAAGAGGTACCGCATTATCCGGGGGACAAAGACAGCGAATTGCGTTAGCCAGATTATTCCTGCTGCAAGCACCAATCTTAATTTTGGATGAAGCAACCAGCGCTCTCGATAGCGAAACGGAACAGCAGGTGTTGCAAAATTTACAAAATATGTCCCAAGGAAAGACATTATTTTTAATCGCACACCGTTTCGCACCATTGAAACGCGCCGACATGATATTAGTCATGGAAAAAGGAATTATTGCCGAGAGAGGAACCCATGATGAATTATTGCGGCAGAAAGGGTTGTATTATTCGCTTTATCAAAAGCAGCAGATGAACGTTTAGGAAAGTTAAGAGCAGGGGAGTTTTTTTAGTCGGAAATTTTTGAGCTAGTCGAAGAGTGTTGGAAACAGTTGGTACAATTAGATGAGGTTTATGCTACCACTCTTTGGAGTTCAGAAGTTTCCCGCTTCTTAGCGGTACAATAATGGAAGGGTGGGCGAAAGAAAGTTTAATTTATGCAAGAATGTTTTGTAAATCTAAAGTAAAATCAGTCAGAATATTTTCCCCAGATAAACTTTTAGGAGATTGCAAAATTTTTACTTCCTTGCCAGTACGATAAATTTCAACTTGTTTATCTTTCGGGTTAATTAACCAACCTAACCTTAAACCATTCGCAATATATTCGCGCATCTTTTTTCTGGCATCTTCCACATCATCACTTTCAGATACCAATTCCACAGCAAAATCGGGACACAAAGGTAAAAATTTCTTTCTTGTGGTGTAAGGGAATCCCATCTTTCCATTGTTATCCAAGAAGCGTCGGGGGAACGATTAGCACCGTTAGGAAGTTTAAAACCTGTAGAAGAATCAAAAGCTTTTCCTAAATTATTTTTACGGTTCCAAAACCATATTTGACCAATTAAATCAAAATTACGATTTCCGGTTTCTCCTCCTGTTGGTGACATAATAATTAATTCCCCTTGCTCTGTTAATTCTAAACGTAATTCTTGATTAAAAGCGACAATTTGTTCAAATTCGTCATCTGTAAACTTGAGTTCGGGAGGTATTTGTAAAGTTAAAGCAGTCATAATTAATCCTATGATTTAATTTTTTTTCAGGCGCAAGATTTAGGCTAACATTTTAAACACCTACACCTCCGGGTAAATAGATTATTTTAATTTTACTTTCGCTTGCTGCCAAAGTGTTTCCAACTCTAATAAACTATATTCCGAAAGTGGACGCTCGGCAAAATCTTCCATATGACGTAATCGCTGAATAAATCGTTTATTTGTTCCTTGTAAAGCTTCGCTGGGGTCTAAATTATTCCATCTTCCTAACTGAACAATAGTAAATAGTAAATCACCTAATTCTTCTTGCTGTCTTTCTGGGGTTTCTTCCATCAAAGCTTGTCTAAATTCTGCTAATTCTTCCTCAAATTTTTCCCAAACACCATCGATATTTTCCCACTCAAAACCAATATCAGCAGCTTTTTGAGAAATTTTCATCGTCGCCATTAACGGTGGTAGCTTACGAGTATAACCACTGAGTTTATTGCTAATTTTGTGACTATCATCCGTGTTTTCGCCCTTTTCAGCAGCTTTGATTTCTTCCCAATTTTGCTTCACCTCATCCACATTTTCTACCGACACATCACCAAAAACATGAGGATGACGACGAATTAACTTTTGAGTAATACCTTGAGCGACTTCTGAGAGCGTAAAATCACCATATTCGCCATAAATTTGTGCTTGTAACACCACCTGTAAAAGTAAATCCCCCAACTCTTCAGCAACATGATTTTTATCGCCGCTTTGAATCGCATCAACCACCTCATAAGCTTCCTCAATCACATAAGGAGTAAGAGTTTGGGGAGTTTGTTCTAAATCCCAAGGACAACCACCCGACGGCGATCGCAATTTTGCCACCACATCGATTAATTCTTGTAAAGCTGATAAAGTATTCATAAGGTTAAAGGTTAAAGGTCAAAGGTTAAAGGTTAAAGGTTAAAGGTTAAAGGTTAAAGGTCAAAGGTTAAAGGTCTGTATGTTAGCAGTT
>JAYKJL010000015.1:0-21036 GCA_035285725.1 Nostocales cyanobacterium 94392
TCCAAAGGAGTTTCGCAAATCAATACTTCCCAAATTTTCTTGTTATTTTCGTCCAAAATCGGACGCGAGTAGTAATCTAGTTCCCAAATGTTGCCCATATTATGCCGTAATGTTTTGGCTATTTTATATATATATTTATGATACGAGTCTATTGGTAATTAGTAATTGGTAATTGGTAATGGGTAATTGGTAATGGAAAGTAATATATTAACGGTAAAATAATCTTTATTTGCCCCAGCATCACAAAAGTAACTATGATGATGAATTCTACACTAGAACGTGCATTTACCAATCGCCGTGTACTCAAAGTAATTAGCGGCTTGAATAATTTCGATTCTAACCGTGTTGCTGCAACTGTAAAAGCAGCACATCACGGTGGTGCAACTTTTCTCGATATTGCTGCTGATGCCGATTTAGTGAAAATGGCAAAACAGTTGACTGATTTACCGATTTGTGTATCGGCAGTAGAGCCAGAAAAATTTCTCAAAGCTGTTGCCGCTGGTGCTGATTTAATTGAAATTGGTAACTTTGATTGTTTCTACGCTCAAGGAATCAGATTTGAAGCTGAAGAAGTTTTAGCTTTAACAAAACAAACTCGTGCTTTATTTCCCAAAATTACTCTTTCGGTGACAGTTCCTCATATTCTCACATTAGACCAACAAGTACAATTGGCAGAGGAATTAGTTGCATCTGGTGCAGATATTATTCAAACAGAAGGGGGTACCAGCAGCAAACCCCAAAATATCGGTTCTTTGGGACTAATTGAAAAAGCTGCTCCCAGCTTAGCAGCAGCTTACGAAATTTCTAGGGTTGTATCAGTACCTGTACTTTGCGCTTCTGGGATTTCCAATGTTACCGCTCCTTTAGCAATTGCAGCCGGTGCTGCTGGTGTGGGAGTAGGTTCGGCAATCAACCAACTTAACAGCGAAATTGCCATGATTGCTGCTGTACGTGGTTTAGTTGAAGCAATTGGAAGTCAAGCAAAAGTTGAAGTTAATCGTTAACAAATCAATTCTGATGGTTAGTTAGATATAGAAGTCGGGTTTTTCTGAGATTTCTCAGCTTGTTACCAATATTTATCCCAAAAACCCGACTTCTTTAGATTTATAACTCCTCACTCCTAACTCCTAACTTTTATTTCATCACTTCTTTAATACTATAAATTACCCGGTTTTGCTGTTCTTCTGAAAGTTCGGGAAACATAGGTAAAGATAGAACTTCGTTGCAAATTTGTTCTACTATCGGTAATTGTCCCGGTTGATAGCCCAAAGTTTGATAAACTGGCTGCAAATGTAAGGGATAGGGATAGTAAATCGCTGTGTTTACACCTTTTTCTTGCAATTGATTGCGTAATAAATCTCTTTTACCATTCTGAACGCGAATAGTATATTGATTCCATACTCCTGTTCCAAAAGTTAATTCTTGTGGGATAATAATATCGGAAACGTGTGTGAGAAATTCATGGTAACGAGACGCTATTTTTTGTCTTTGCTGATTCCAAATATCTAAATAACGTAACTTAATTAGTAAAATAGCTGCTTGAATAGAATCTAATCTACTGTTGACACCAATTTCTTCATATTGGTATTTACTTTTTTGACCGTGGTCTTTTAATACTCGTAACTTTGCTGCAATTTCTGTATCATTAGTGGTAATGGCACCACCATCACCACAACCACCTAAATTCTTAGTAGGATAAAAGCTGAAGCAACCGACGTGTCCAATACTTCCTACTTTTTGATGATTCCACATTGCTCCTGTTGACTGAGCGCAATCTTCTATTACCAACAAATTTTTAGCAGATGCTAGTTCCATTAACTCTGTCATATTAACAGGTTGTCCGAACAAATGAACCGGAATAATTGCCTTAGTATTAGAGGTGACTGAACAAGCTACTTGCTGCAAATCTAAATTGTAAGTAGCTGGATCGATATCGACAAATATCGGCTTAGCACCCACAGCGCTAATAACTTCACAGGTAGCAACAAAAGTAAAAGGTGTGGTAATTACCTCATCTCCCACACCAATATTGTAAGCCCTTAAAGCCAAATAAAGAGCATCCGTACCTGAATTACAAGCTACGCAATTGCTGACATTTGTATAAACGGCAAGCTGTTGCTCTAAATTCTCAACTAAAGGACCACCAATATAACGTCCAGAAGATAAAACCTCCAAGACTGCTTCATTTACTTCTGAAGCAATAGTAGAATATTGCTGTTGATTATCAAAAGCAGGAATAGAATTGACACTTTGTAACATGAGCTTTTTTTATATGAAAATAGATAATAATGCCTTCGGGACTTGTTAAATTTTTAATCCTATTTATGGTTTTATACTGTCGTCCTTAATACGCAACCGTCCAAGACTTTCACTTAATTTTCGGCAATATAACATCTGGATTCTATTGTTGTCTATCATCTTGAACTTTCTATATTGATACATCACCTAGTTATGTTCATCCGAGAATAAATACTTAGAATTTAATTTAAAAGTCTATTGATTGTAAGAAGATAAATAGTAGTTGCGATAATTTATTATGATGTCAGAATTAATACAACTAGATTTTTTGGATTTGGCGATCGCTGTAGGATTAATGGTAATAGCCATTGGTTTATCAATTTGGGAAAAAATCGGACTGGAGTTAAATTTAGCGGTTGCTAGTGGTAGAACTATCTTGCAGTTAGTAGTATTGGGATATATTTTAGATTTCATTCTTGCTTTAAATAATATTTGGGCAGTTTTGGCGATTTTAGCAGTAATGTTGACTCTTGGGGCGATTGTTGCCAAAAATCGCATTACCAACAAAATACCCCAAGTATTGCCTTTAGTGTGGGGTTCAATGTTCTTGAGTACTGCATTTACTTTGATTTATACGAATTTTCTGATCATTCAACCCGATAGATGGTATCAGCCACAGTACGTAATTCCTCTAGCTGGAGTTGTATTAGGAAATGCGATGAATGCAGCAGCAATTTCTGGAGAAAGATTAGTGAGTACAATCAATGCAAATCATGCAGAAATAGAGACTCACCTCAGTTTGGGTGCAACTCCACAACAAGCAATTAAGCAGTATAAAAAAGATTCTATTCGTGCCGGATTGATTCCCACCATCAACCAAATGATGATAATTGGCATGGTAACAATACCGGGATTTATGAGTGGATTAATAATTAGCGGTGTAGATTACGACAAAATTCCTTTTCAAGCCGCATCAGAATCCGCATCATACCAAATTTTACTGATGTTTATGGTCGCATTTAACAACCTATTAACAACAATATTACTTACTAAAGCTCTTTCTCGTCAGTTTTTTAATTCCAACGCACAATTAAACAGTTGACAATTATCAATTCCCGAACACGGATTGAAATGGATTCCATTGATTTCACGGATTTAATTACCCATTACTCATTACCTATATTTCTATCAATAAAAAGAATTCCATTCAAATGGTCAATTTCATGTTGAATCAGAATCGATAACATTCCTTGAGCAGTAAGGGAAAAAGGTTGATTTTTTCGATTCCAAGCTTTTAATTTGACCAGATTAAAACGTTTTACGGTTTCTCTTCGTCCCGGAAAACTTAAACATCCTTCACTCGAATCAATTA
Source organism: Nostocales cyanobacterium 94392 (assembly GCA_035285725.1). GTDB lineage: Bacteria > Cyanobacteriota > Cyanobacteriia > Cyanobacteriales > Nostocaceae > Rivularia. The sequence continues at coordinate 3,611 of JAYKJL010000015.1, forward strand.
AACAGTCTTGATTTTCAATTTGAGGATTAACAATACACAATATATCTTTTTGTTGATAATTTCTAGTTTTATTACCCGCAATACGTTGTGGATTTAAAACAAATACCTGTTTCAATTCTCCAATTTGAGGTGCTGCTAATCCCATAGAATCTTCTGCGAACATGGTATCAATTAAATTGTCTACCAAAACTTGAAAATCCGAGTTAAAAACATCGATTTTAGTTGATATTTCCCTTAATAAAGAATTGGGATAATGAACCAGAGATTTAACAACCATAAAAATTATGATTTAGAATACAACATTACCACTTACCATCGGGACATTCCGAAGTTTCAATATTTGCCTTGACTAACATAAAACATCCGCATACAGTGCAACGTTTGGCTTCTGCATTGTATTTTTCACAATTAGAACAAATTTCCAATCTTCTTTCTACATTAGTCTTTTGAGCAAGAATTCTATCTCCACATAATCCCTGTTTCGCAGTTTTATACGCTTCTGAAAACAGACTTTGTAACATTTTTGAGCGACTGGGATAACTTGGGGGTGATGGATTACTCATGCTACAACTCCTATCGTCTTAAAAAGTATTCTCAACAAATCATAACATCTTAAAATATTGATGGATGGAATTTAGCAAGATAGAATCAAATTATTATTTTTCGACAAAATAGACAACAAATTATTGCTTCGCACTCAGAGTTTTAGCCCTAAATCTTTGATGATTCTTTAAACTAAAATTAAATCAAAAATAATCAAAGTCGGTTAAAATCATAACGATATCTTAACCGACCGATAATAAATTCAATTAGAAGCCAAAAACATTTTAACTAATTAAAAAACGAGTTACTGGCACAAACTTAAAGAAAGCATATTCATACCATACAGTCCAGATGAAATCACGAATCCAAGTCGATCGCATTTCTGGACGAATTTGATAATCAAAAGAGGTATCAGTAGCACCAACTCTTGTCATAGCATGGTTACAACCACAACCATGTTCTTGGAAAAATCCATGTTTGGAAGAGATGCTTTGTACCATTAATTGAATCGGAAATACCTTTTGTCCGTGTAAAGAAGCATCCCAAGCACGAGCATTCAGTTTGTCTTCTTCAGAAAATCTTAACGGACGTACTTCTGAAACTTCTTCTCTGTAAACGGGAGCTAAATGTACGTGATAAAAAGAAGCGGGTAAATCGTAACCAAACTCCGCAAATAAAGCTTTCCCAATTGCGACAATTTGTTTGCGTTCAGCCGCACGGCTGTGGCTATCGCGATCATCATCTTCTTCGGGAGAAAGTTGTTTTTCGATCAAGTCAAAGTTAGGATATCGATCTACATCAAAATCTTTACCGTAGAATTCCAGAGCTTCCCAGCCTAAAGTACCGAATATTTGGCAAAAAGCGGGCTTTAAATGATGTAAATCATCAGATTCATTGAATAAATCAACATCACCGTTAGACATTTTGTGAAGAAATAATTGCGCCATCTTCACATATTCTTCGGGGTTAGAAAGCTTAGTATTAGAATTACCTGCATAAATATCTTGCCAAGATTGGGGAAGTCTATCTACAGATGTCGCTTTTTCTCCTTCAATTACAACAGATAGTGATTTTTGAGAAGAATTCACAACAAAATCTTGCTCAATAGGATTTGCAGTAGCTTGTGGTGTCATTTTGCTTTTCTCTCTTGAGTCAAATAGTTTATAAATGATTGCCGGGAACAATCATAATCATTATCGACAAGGTATTTATCGCTACCGTAATTAAAAGTAATATTGCAAAAGTTTTTTTAATTATTTTGGACTCAAAAATTTATTTAAATCGGTTGCAATTAGTTACATAAAGTGTTTGTATTATATTTATTTATGTACGACAATAAGTCTTATCTATTTATACTTAACAAAGTTGAAACCATTAAGAAGTCGGGTTTTTAATTTAAATATCTCTAACCCAACACAAATATTATAAAAACCCGACTTCTCACCAAATATCATCAAAACCCGACTAATCACCAAATAGAATAAAAAAAACCCGTACAAACGGGCTAAAAATTAGATACAAATAATTAAAATAAGTATTTAGTTTTACAAAATACTAGAAATTGATAATTTACCTTCTAGCTGTAATTTAGCTTTAGTGCAATAAGCACACTGACAAGCAAGGTTATCAAGAATAGGATTAGACTTATCAGTTTGATTTAAGGTAATTAATTGATGAGTTGATTTTGATGATACAGATACAGTATTAATATGTGTTTTGGTAGATGCAGAATTAATCGGGGATGCTGCTACGGGATTTGCGAAAAACAACATAGAAGCAATTAGTAAAGGTGAAGCAAATAAAACAAGTTTAGCGATAATCATAACTTATTGATTATATAGATTATATTTTCGACTTAGACCTATGATATCTTGATATTTGCTGAGATGACAGCTACTATTTATCGACTTATTGCATAAATCTCTGTTCCCGTTGATAGTTGTTGGTTGTTGGTTGATATTTATTTCTCCCCATCTCCCATCTCCCCATCTCCTACTCCCTACTCCCTTTAATACTTTCCCCAAATTAATAACTCACCATTTTCTCCCCCTGCGGCGATTTTACTACCTTGAGGGTGCCAAGCAACACAGGTAAAACCGTCTCTAACACCTGTAATAATTTGTGAAACTTGAGAATTTTCCCATATACATAACCAACCATCGCTTCCAGCAGAAGCAAGTAAAAAACTGTTGGGAGCAAAATCAATCCCTTGAATTATATCCGCATGATTTGTTAAAATTGTTGCTTCCCAGTCCGAGTCTTCACCAGGTTGTTTTTCCCATAATACAATACCATCAACACTACAACAGGCAAGTAAAGGCGCACCATTTCCCGAATTAATCTGTGACCATGCCATGTCACGAATTTTACCCGGAAAGCCCTGCATAATCCACGGACTGGGTTCATCTTCAGAGATTAACTGTTGAGTTTCGACCACCGCAATGGTTTTATCGATATTCCCAGAAGCAAGATATTTTCCATCTCCAGACCAAGCCATGGTTAAACTTGTAGAAGGAATATCTAGAATGTATGGTTGATCATCCCAAAAATGAGTATTCCAAACTTTTACACCGAGATGTCCCGCGATCGCAATATAATTCCCATCATTTCGCCAATCAATACCTAATGGGGAAGAGTGATCAAAATCTAAAATCGCAACAAAATCGCGGGTATCAGCATCCCAAATTTGGACTTTACGTCCCAAAACAAAAGCTAAATGATTGTATTTAGGACTCCAAGCCAATTTATCAACCCAAGCCGGTGCATTTTCTAAAGTTGCGATTAACTCGGTTTCTCTCCAGATTTTGACTTGTCCATTTTGTCCACCAACTGCGACAAATTTACCATCGTGGGAAAAAGCAAGGCAATCTACAGATTCACCATTACCAGATTGCAAAGTAACCAAATCGTCATTTTGCCAAAATAGCACTTCTCCAGCAGCAGAAGTTGCAGCCAAAACATCCCCTTGGGTTGACCAAGCAACAGCAGTAACGTAATCTGAGAGAGTTTGTGATGATATTAGGGAAAATTGTTCGGAGTTAACGGTAGATTGGCTCATAGAATTTTGGATTTTAGATTTTGGATTTTGGATTGAAAAGTTAGGGGTTATGAGTTAGTACCACCGGAGTGAGTACCACCGGAGTTAGGAGTTATTAGTTATTACCACTGGAGTTATGAATTAAAATTTCTTTTTTTCCGATAATCTCCTGTATCCCATACTCCCATAACCAATTACCAATTACCAATTACCAATTACCAATTACCAATTCCCAGTTCACACAACACAAGCTTTAAATTCTTCTCTTAACTTGGCTTCATCAAGATTACGTCCGATAAATACAAGTTCATTTTTACGAGTTTCGTTTTCTTTCCAAGGACGATCTGCTCTACCATCTAATAACATATGTACCCCTTGAAAAACAAAACGGTTTTCTTCCCCAGCAATATTTAAAATTCCTTTAGTGCGGAAGATATCGGGACCTTGAGTTTGTAATAAATTACCTAACCATTTATCCAATTTATCACCATCAAGTTCACCTTCCTCTACCAATGCAACTGAATAAACGCTTTCATCGTGTTGGTGAGCATCTTCACCCAAAAAATCCGGATCGATTTCCAACGCACGATTTAAGTCAAACGCTTTTACACCAAGTAATGCATCCATTTCCAACTTTGCATCTTGGGTACGATAAACTTTTGCGATCGCGTTCATTCCCCGAATTCTATTTTCCAATTCTTCTAATTGCTCGTTCGTGACCAAATCTGTTTTATTAAGTAATATTACGTCAGCGAAAGCGATTTGTTCTTGAGCTTCTTCCGCATCCCAATGTTGCCAAATATGCTTAGCATCAACTACAGTTACCACGGCATCGAGTAATAATTGTTCCCGCATATCTTCATCTACAAAGAATGTTTGAATTACTGGTGCGGGGTCGGCTAAGCCCGTAGTTTCAATGACTAAATGGTCAAATTTGTGACGACGCTTCATTAAATTACCGATAATCCGCATCAAATCACCGCGAACTGTACAGCAAATACAACCATTGTTCATCTCAAAAATTTCTTCATCAGTATCAATAACCAACTGATTATCAATACCCACTTCTCCAAATTCATTGACTATGACTGCGACCTTTTTACCATGTTCGTGAGTCAAAATCCGATTTAGTAAAGTTGTTTTTCCTGCTCCTAAATACCCAGTTAAAACGGTTACTGGTACCAAGTTTGTTTCTGTACTAATCATATATTCCTCTCAAATTCTCAAATGTTTAATACAAATAATATACAAAAAATTTTTGGTGTTACTCTTGATTCTGTATAAGTAAGTCGGCAGAAAAAAACAGAACTATATAACGGTTAGGTAAACACCCTTAAACCCTTATTCCGAATGCCGACTGCCGACTGCCGACTGCCGACTTTATGCCCTAATTACAATTTTCAACGCCAACCTACTTAACAATTTCTAATCACATAACTAAAGTAACGCTTGGAATTTATTTCTTTTAATAAATAGTCAATTATTACTAAGTTATATCAGTAATAATTTCAAAAAAAAGATAGCAATCCGGTTTGATGATTGAAAAATTTAGATATTGGTAGATATCGGTAGGCTACTTTGATAACTTACCACAGCCTGATCAGTAATTGATACCCCATACATGAATGTAGGGGTTTGATACTATAACGGGAATTAATTACCAATTATTTGGTCAAAAAAGGTAAAATCACCTCAGCTATATCATCAGGGAATTCCTCATGCATTCCCAAAGAGCCGGAAAGCAGCACACTCTCAACTCTTGGTAAAGCAGCGATAGCTTCCATTTCTCGTCGCGATGATTTAGGGGAAGACTCACCAATTACCACCATAATCGGTATTGACATCCCCCGAATAAATCCGAGTAAATCGTTTCTATTTTTTGTTAGATCAAGATTACCAGTCACAAAAGCCGCAGGAGCAAATCTTCCTCCGGGTTGCTGGGTATTTTCCCATTTATTCTGAATAAACTCCGGAGTTAATTTTTCTCCATCGACGTAAACGTGACGACGATACATGAATTTTAAAAATGATGGCAAGGTGTTGAGTTGATAAAGGACTTGACCAACAATTGGTAATCTCACCGCTTCCTTGAATAAATTCCGTACTATTCCGTTAACTCCCATTACCGCAAACGGACCTTGCCAAGTTGGTGCTACCAACACTATCCGCGAAAATACGGTAGGATATTTATCTGCTAACCATAAAACATAAGGCGAACTATGACCAGCAGCTATTACCGCAACTGGCTTTCTGTCAAAAGTGGTTAATACAAAATCTTCCAGAAAATCTCTGTATAAAGCAGGACTATAATCGGCTCTCGGTCGTCCAGAATCTCCAAAACCGGGAAAATCCACCGCGATCGTCTGATATTTTTGAGCAGACAGTCGTTTAGCAAGTCCGCTCATTTCCGAACGTGTAGAAACGGTGCTAAATGCCGGAAGCAGTAACACAGGAGAACCTTGACCCAAAGATTCATAAACTATTGGAAAATCTTGGTCTTCCCGATTCCATAAAAACTGTTGTACTACTCCCCCAATCCGCACGGGACTAGAAGTAGATTCCATGTCTGTTTTCATACAAAAAATCCCTGATCAGGTTAAAGGTTAGAGGTCAAAGGGTAAAGGGTGAAGGGTAAAGGTTAAAGGTTGAAAGTTAATATCTATTTTACCGTTGAGTGTGGTTTAGTTTGATGCAGATTGTTGAGATTCTAATGCTTTTTTCTGCATAGTTTTAAAAATATTATAGAAACCATTAGCACGGGAAGGGGTTAAACTGACATTTAAACCAGTTTCTTGAATAAAATCTGGATTTAGTTGAACAATTTGTGTCGGTGTTAATCCATTCAACCCTTCAATTAAAAGTGCTACTAAACCTTTAGTTAATTGAGAATCGGAATCACCTTGAAAAGTTACTTTGTCATCATCTAAACAAGCAATAACAAAAACCTGAGAAACGCAGCCAGGAACTTTATTTTCGGGAATTTTGCCCGATTCTGGGAATGAAGGTAGTTTTTGACCATACCAAATTAACTGTTCATAACGTCGCTTGGGGTCAGAAGAACGTTGGAATCGTTGAACAATTTTTGCAAGAGCGGGTGGTAAAGAATCTAAAGAAGAGGACATTTTGCAGACGAATATAAAGCCTATCTCTTCGAGTGTAGATTATTTGAGCGCGATTAGAGCAATTATTAATTCTCAGTTGTGTCTAGAGTAGAGAAGTCGGGTTTTTTAGGATAAATAGTTGTCATAGCTTTACAAATTTGCTAAAAACCCGACTTCTTAGTCTCCTTTACAAATTGGTTTGTAGAGTAGAGAAGTCGGGTTTTTTAGGATAAATATCTGTCAGAACTTTACAAATCCGAAAAACCCGACTTCTTGGCTTTTAAACTAAAGGAGGTAAACCGCGTATTTGACGTAAAGCATTTAAGCAAGACGGACAATCACAACCAAACAAAACAACAGAAGCATCGCTTTCTTCTTCAGTGAATTCCAATTGAGGTAATTCATCAGAATTTAAATCATTTTGTCTATTCAAGCGAGTACAAGCCAAACTTGGATTTGCGACAGCTACAGGTGCTTTTCGTCCGCAAGAAAACTCACCTGGAGTGGGATTAACTGTTTGGTTAGCGCTAGCTGGCTGAGTAAAAACTGCCATTGACACTATAGACGAAAACAAAATAGGGCTGGAAAGTAACGCAAGAAAAAATTTTTTGTTCATTTATCTGACAATTGTTGTAATAGGGAAGCTCTAAGACTTTAATTTTTTCACATTAATTGGTAACTGCTCAGTAAATTTTATACAATACTACTCCTATCTACCAGATAAGGCGAAAATAGCCGTTTATTCCTAAGGAAATAAAAGGTAGAAATTCAGTTATAGTCCTTAATCTTCGGAATTGCTTCACCCTGAAAATTTTGATTTTTTTATTTGCTAACAGCACAATTGAACGTGAAAATAGTTTACCCAATAATTGCACAATCAACGATAACAAAAGATAACTTGAAATTTATAACAAGTTTAAAGCATCGACTGCCTTTATATTAGTCAAGTTCCCTACCAATTGGGGAAAGGGATGGGAGATGGGGGGACAAGGGGATGGGGGGATGGGGAGAAATAAATAACAACTGTCAACTGTCCACTGCCCTGGTGATTCCCGCACTACCCCTAGAGGGTCTACAATTCCTTTGTAGATTTTAAAAGTAATAAGTAAAAATATGGCTAGTCAAGGAATTATACCAGTTGTTGTGAATGGTGCTGCGGGGAAAATGGGTCGGGAGGTAATCAAAGCTGTTGCGGAAGCACCGGATATGAATTTAGTGGGTGCTATTGATACTAGTCCCGAACACCAGAATAAGGACGCAGGAGAGTTAGCTGGCTTAAGCGAACCTCTGGAAGTTCCTATTACCAACCAAATGGAACCGATGCTGGCATTTGCTGCTCAAGAAAGAGAACCGGGGGTTGTTGTTGATTTTACTCATCCCGATTCAGTATATGATAATATTCGTAGCGCGATCGCCTATGGTGTGCGTCCAGTGGTTGGCACTACTGGGTTAAGTCCGGAGCAAATTCAAGATTTGGCAGATTTTGCTGATAAAGCTTCTACAGGATGCTTGATTATTCCTAATTTTTCCATTGGGATGGTATTACTCCAACAAGCAGCAGTTACAGCATCGAAGTATTTTGACCATGTTGAAATTATCGAACTGCATCATAACCAAAAAGCTGATGCTCCCAGTGGAACCGCAATCAAAACCGCTCAAATGCTCGGAGAATTAGGTAAAACCTACAACCAAGCTATAGTAAATGAAACGGAGAAAATACCCGGAGCGCGGGGAAGTCAAGCCGATGAAGGAATCAGAATTCATAGTATTCGTTTACCTGGTTTAATTGCTCATCAAGAAGTTATTTTTGGCTCACCCGGTGAAATTTATACCTTACGACATGATACCAGCGATAGAACTTGCTATATGCCAGGAGTATTACTAGCAATTCGCAAAGTTCTTCAGCTAAAGTCGTTAGTATATGGATTAGAGAAGATTATTTAATCTAAAACCCGGACACTTGTCATAACTCTTGAAGAGCAACGCAGTGACCGAATAATCCAAAATCCAAAATCCAAAATCCAAAATCCAAAATCTAAAAATGCTTGTCCCATTGACACGCGAGAAATTTGAACAATTAATTCCCCTAATCGCAACTGGTTCTCAGTATAAATACTATTGGGGGAAATTTTCCAGTTTCTTGCAACGACTATTAATATCTGTACTTATTGCAGCAATTGTTTTACTTGTAAAAGTTATTTTTCGGCTTGCTTCAGGTCCAATTCTATTTTTCTTGGGACTGATAGGGGCTTTTTATTGGTTGTGGGGTCCAGTATTATGGGCTAGTTTACGAAATATAAAATGTCGTCGTTACAAGTACAGTGGTTTTTTTCGCGGTAGAGTCTTGGACTGGTGGATTACAGAAGACTTGCTTGGTAAGCAAGAAACAGTTAACAACAGAGGTGATTTAGTAATTGTCGAAAATCGCGAAAAACGGCTTAACCTAGAGGTTGGAGACGAAACCGGATTTACTGCTTTGCTCAAAGTACCATTAAAAGTTTCTCATAAAATGATTAATCGCGGACAAGTAGCAGAAATGTTGGTCATGTCCAACTATGCCGATTTAAGCACAATAGAAGAAATAACCGACATCTATATTCCCAGTCGCAACTTATGGGTAAGCGACTATCCTTTTCTACGGGAAGATTATTTTAAAGAAGTAAGTCGTCGCATTTACGATGATAGAGAAGAAACACCCCGCAATCGTCCCCGTCGTCGTCCACCCAGAGAAAAAAGTCGAGAAATTGAAAGATACTATGATGAAGAAGAATGGGGTTAGTTGACAGTTGATAGTTGATAGTTGATGGTTGATGGTTGATAGTTTATCTTTAACCTTTGACCTTTAACCTTTGACCTTTAACCTTTGACCTTTAACCTTTAAAACTCAAAATCATCGGCGGTTTCTGCTTGTTTCAAGTTTTCTTGCAAATTATTCCAGTTTATTTGAGAAGCTGTTTGATTTGTGATTAAACTTCCTTGTTTTAGGTATAAAAGCCGGGTACAAAACATTTTGGCTATGTTTAGCTGGTGATTTACCATCACAATTGTAGTCTGATGTTTTTTGTATAGCTGATTTAAAACTTCTATGACCCGTTCGGCGGTAACTAAGTCTAAACTAGAGGTTGGTTCATCTAGTAATAAAATTTTTGGCTGGATAACTAAACCTCTAACCAGATTTACTAACTGTCGCTGTCCTACGGAAAGTTGTGTTTCTGTCCGATTCAGCCAATCGTTAGGAATATCTAGCTGTTCGATCCAGTAGCTTATACGTTCCTCAATCTGAGGTTTTGATAAGTTTCGTAGCTTTAAAGGATATATCAGAGCATCTTTGACTCTCATTCCCAAAAGCTTTGTTTCTTGGGCTACAAGGGTTATGGATTGGCGTAATTCTATTGCGGGAATTTGCCGATACTCCCGATTCTCTAGATAAATTTTACCGCTTGTAGGTTCCCATAAACGATTTAAAATACGCAATAAATAAGATTTACCCGCTCCAGTTGGTCCGACAATCGCAACGCGATCGCCTTGATAAATCTCAAAGGAAATATCCTGTAATATAGGATATTCTGGTAATTTATCCTTGGTTTGGGTTGTCAATTTTTCTACTAAACTGACTTGCTCTAATCGTAGTAGGGTTGGTTGTTTGGTCTCCAAATCTCAAACCTTTTAATTAACCTTTCTCAAGTTACTATCTAAAATACTATTTTGTACTCGAACATAACTCGTTATTTTACTCGTGAACGATTCAACTATATTTTGTCTACCCCAGATGATGGATATCTGGGAAAAAACCCTTGATTGGAAACCATCTCCTCAACAACAAGAACTGTTTCAACGTTTGTATGAGTTGATTATTGAAGGGAACCGTCAGCTAAATTTAACTCGTATTACTGACCCTGAAGATTTTTGGGAAAAACATTTATGGGATTCTTTAAGAGGAGTAAAGTTTTTAATTTCGCAAGAAAACCGGGAAGATAAGGAAATTAATATTATTGACTTGGGAACTGGTGCGGGTTTTCCTGGTATTCCGGTAGCTATTGCTGTTAAAAAATGTACTGTCAATCTAGTTGATTCTACTAAGAAAAAAATTAATTTTATAGATAGTATTTTGCCTGAGCTTCAGTTAAATAATGTTTTTGCTACTACTTGTAGAGCAGAAGAAATTGGTAGAGAAAATCAGCATCGAGAAACTTATGATATTGCTCTGATTCGGGCTGTAGCATCAGCTTCGGCTTGTGCGGAATATACTTTACCATTATTGAAACAACAGGGATTAGCTGTAATTTACCGGGGTAATTTAACGGACGAAGAAATTATTAATATGGAAAATGCTGTGCAGCAGTTAGGTGGAATTATAGAATCAATCGAACAATTTAATACACCAATAAGTAATAGCGATCGCCATTGTTTGTATTTACGAAAAGTCGCTAGTACACCCGCAAAGTTTCCTCGTGGGGTGGGTGTACCTGCTCAGCGCCCGCTTTAAGGAGTTAGGAGTTAGGAGTGAGGAATTAGGAATTATTAATTACTCGGTATATCAAATCACAAGGGTTTTGGGAATATTCTTGAGATAATTAAAGATAAGGAATATAAAATTTTTCTGAATATATTGTAGCTGGGAAGCAAGATTAAAAACTATGAGTGAAATAAATGAAGTGAAAATAACCGATAAAACGACTAAAAATTCGGCATTTTCCAAAATTAAAAAAATTCTGATTGGTGTTGTAGTTGCGACTATTGCGGGTGCAGCTTTATACGGTGCTGGTTGGTTGCAAGCACGTTCTCAATTTTCTGCAAATGATGAAAAAATTCAATTAGAGTCAGAGTTACAACAAACAAAAGAACAGTTAACTACAGCGGAAAACAGAGCTTATTTGATGGAAGCTCGTGGTGATTTGTATGATACTACAGTTAATTTAGATTCGCGTAACTTTGGTGTAGCAAATAGTCGTTTAGAGGAAGCAGCAGCAGCTTTAGGTAAGGTTAAGGATGTTAACGGTAGTTTGAATATTAACAAAATCAAAGAATTGCAACAGGCTATTTCTAAAAAGAATATTAATGTAGCGGTTAATTTAGAACAACAGCGTAATACTGTTTTGAGCTATATCAATGTTTTAAATCAGTTGATTCCTACTGAGGAAAATTTAACAATTCCCGTACCCTCTGAGTCACCTTGACAGCAAGCTTCCGATTAAATTAATTGAAAATAGATGATTGGAAACTGTACTTATCTACTTTACGAAACCTGCTATGCCTACGACGGATTACGTCTACGCACTACATTCTGATAGAATCAGAAAATAAATAATAAATAGTAAAATCTGGTTAAGATAAAAGTTTATGAATACTGAACTAGCTTTGTGGAAAGTTGTTATTAATCTGCCTGAATCTCTGAAAATGGAGCTATTACATTATGCAGAATATTTAAGAGAAAAATATCCAGACAATAAACAATCTCAGGAAAAGATGGAAGCTGATCGGGCTTATGGTACTTGGGCAGGTCAAATCATTATGTCAGATGATTTTGATGAACCATTAGAAGATTTGTTAGAATATATGTAACATGAAATATATTTTAGATACTCATGCTTTTCTTTGGTATTTACTAGGTGATACTAATCTAACGATTAAAGCCAAGGATATTATTGATGCCAAAGAAAGCTTGTATTTTAGTATAGTGAGTCTATGGGAAATTGCTATTAAAATTAATATAGGCAAGCTGCAAATAAATCGACCGATTGAAGATTTATCTCAAGAATTGCAGTCTATAAATATTCAAATCTTACCTATTATCAATAAAGATATTGAATTATACTCAGCACTTACTTTACCATGAAATCATCGCGATCCCTTTGATTGAATGTTAATTGTTCAAGCTATAAATCCTCTTTTATCTTGATTAGCCGAGATGTCAAGTTTGATGCTTATCCCATTCAAAGGTTATGGGATTGAAATTAATATAAATAATCTTGGGTTTCCTTACATCAACCCAATCTATAAAAATAGCTTAAAATATCTTTTATGAATTAATTTTATCTAAAGATTTATTGTTTTGGAGAAACCAGTCTTGTAGGTTGGGTGGAAACGCACAAGAGATATTTGCAACGATATGAAAAATCTAGATTTGCGTTGTAACCCAACATTTTATAACTGGTTTGAAGATTCTCTTAATCGTTGAATTTAGATATTTTTCTGATTTAAAGAATCTTTATTTTCCCAATATCATATGTTGGGTTACGCAAAGCCTCCACCCAACCTACAGGAGATTGCGATAAGCAAAGCTTAACGCTGGAAGCGTATCGCACTAAAGAGCAAAACAAACTCGCTTACGCATTACTTTTAAGACTGTTTCTACAAGATCGGGCGATCGAACATAAAAATTTTGGTTTAAAATGATTATGTAAATTCCAAGGAGGACAATGCCAGCAAGAGATGTTTACCACAATGCAGTTAAAAATGCTTTAATTAAAGACGGTTGGAGCATTTTAGCCGATCCTTATAAAATTAAATACAAAGATGCTGAATTATTTGCTGATTTAGCAGTAGAAAAACCTTTTGCTGCTGAACAAAATGGGCGCAAAATTGTTGTAGAAATTAAAAGCTTTTTAAGCCCCTCACCAATGAGGGATTTTGAGATGGCTTTAGGACAATATATTTTATATCGAAATTTAATCAATTTTACAGAGCCAGAATATCAGATTTATCTAGCGATTAAGGATAGTATTTACGAAAACTTCTTTAAACGAGATTCAATTCAAGATATTACTAAAATAAATAAATTACTTTTAATTATTGTTGATATGGAACAGGAGGAAATTTTGCAATGGATAAATTAGAAAAATATCGTAATGATATTAAAACAATATTAACAGAATATCATGAATGGGTTTCTGGTTCAGCCAATTTAGATCGAGAAAGTTGTATTGTTTTTGACGAGATACACGACCAATATTTTTGGCTGTTTATGGGTTGGGAAGGAAAGAAAAAAATCAGAAATATTCAAGTTCATATTCGCATTAAAAACGAGAAGATTTATATTGAGGAAGATTGGACGGAGGAAGGAATTGCTACTGAGTTATTAAAGGAAAATGTACCTAAAGAGGATATTGTTCTAGCTTTTCACGATCCAGAATCTCGTAAGTTAACTGAGTTTGCTGTTGCTTAAATAGAGGTTTCGTTTATGTTGAATGTTGTAAGTACGATCGCTCCCGATCCAACAACTGACTAAATCAATATTATAGTACACTCATCACCATCAGAAACGATCGCACTCCACAACCCATATCAAAAAGCGATGTCTACGACGGGCTACGCCTACGCACTCCTTTTAAAACTGTCTCTACAAAAATAGCGATCGCATAATCTGCGATAAATGCCGGAATTGAGATTTTGTATTTTCTCTATCGCGGAATTTTATCTGAATGTGATGAATCGCGATCGCTTTCACAAAGTCGAGATAAAATTGTATATATCTCACCACAAATAGCTCTAGAATAGACTGTGCATTAATATACAAAGCTACTATTCGCACAAGTCTTGTAGGTTGGGTGGAAACGCACAAGAGATATTTGCAGCCATATGAAAAATCTAGATTTGCGTTGTAACCCAACATTTTATAACTTGTTTGAAGCTTCTCTTAATCGTTGAATTTAGATATTTTTGTGATTTAAAGAATCTTTATTTTCCCAATATCATATGTTGGGTTACGCACTCGCTGACACCCAACCTACGGGAAATCGGCTAACACTTGCTTTGCATGGCATGATTGAGTTAGGAATCCCTGGCACGTACCAGGGATTTTTAAGGGAAAGTTAACGAGCCGCTAAAAGTGCAGATGCCAATCTAGTCATCACTGCGTCCACGAGTTCCTCACCCACTTCAGCCGAAGTAGCACCATTAGACGCAGGAGCAGCACTGGATTCTTTAGGATCGAAGTTTTTGGAGTCCGTCACGCCTTTCGTAAAACCAAAAAAGTTACCAGGGTTCGCACCAAGGGTTGCCCCAAGCACATCAGCCCAAAACTTTTCCTCAGTAATCGGTGCATCGCTCTCAATCTTCCAGTCTTTGCCCCTGATTAAAGCAATAAGCCCCGGAATACCAGCAACCAAGCCGGGAACCGCAGCGCCCCAAGGCACCGCCTTTGAATTTTGCGGGCTGATCGCTTGCAGCATCTTTGGCATGACTCGCAGACTGCACTCGACCACTTTAGTGCAATACTGAATATCTGCCTCGGTGAGGTCACGATTCAAGTTTTTGGAGTCCGTCGCGCCTTTGAAAGCACTTACCACGCCAGGGATGATACCAGTGAGTACCCCAGCCAACGTTAAACCAAGAACTGCGCCGCCTGCTTTTTCATCAGCACTTATATCTTCGATCTCGGTCTCCCAGCTTTTGCCCTGGACCCAGTTAAGGACATACGGAATCGCTGAACCGACTGCCAGTCCCCCCCAAAACTTGCTATTACCAATAGGTTCTTGCCCATTTGCCTTTGAGTCCTGTTGGTTGACCGATTGCATTACCCTTGGCATAACTTCCAGACTATATTTGAGAACGTCAGTACAAAACTGAGCATCTGCTTCGGTGAGGGGACGATTCAAGTTCAATACAGAAGATTGTGTAGTAGACATATTAGATGTTCCTTTGTTTGTAGTTTCAATTGGTTCGGTCGGAAAGTTCGGAAATACGGGGGCTGGGGAATCCTGCGACACCGATACAGGTCGGAGGGTAATGAACGACTTGTCTTGCAGACCCGGTGCATTCGGAGGCTCGTGTAACACCGGGATTTGCTCGAGATGGAGCGATTTGAGAACAGCAGAAGTTCGCTCGAAGAGTTGACGATTCGAGACTTCAGCATTCGGGCTGAGTGTTTCGAGTACTTTTAGCAAGCTATAGG
This sequence comes from Nostocales cyanobacterium 94392, assembly GCA_035285725.1. GTDB lineage: Bacteria > Cyanobacteriota > Cyanobacteriia > Cyanobacteriales > Nostocaceae > Rivularia. The sequence continues at coordinate 19,185 of JAYKJL010000015.1, forward strand.
TAAAAGCAGACTTGCCTTCTGTTTGTGGGGAACCAGCTAATGCAACTTGCTCGGCTTGGCAAGCAGTGATGATTAGTCCATTGACTTGCTGTTCGGGTTCCTTAAATTCCTTATTTGCAGGTGCATCAGGATTGAACTGGGTTGAACATCCAAATGGCTTGATGGGAGGGGACGTGGGTTTGGGGGCAAATGCCTTAGCAATTTCTTGCGGGTCAGTCGGAAAAAAGGTTTTAATTTTGCTGTCTCTCAGCACAAAGTTCTTTTCCATTCCTCCAGAGTGGCAACAGTCTAGAAAGATACTGAGAATAGCTGGTGGTAGGGTTTGCGTGAGTTGGGTCAGTTCGGTATCAAACAGAAAACCATCGTGTAAGCACAGACACTCATGCAGCACACCGTCTTTATCGGTTCCGTCTTTCTTGGTGCGGAAGCCATGACCACTGAAGAAGAGGACGAGACGATCGCGATCCGACGCTGCATTGCTAATTAGCCATTCTAGTCCTGCCTTGATATTGGCAATGGTGGCTTGTTCGTTCGTGTAGGTCTGGATTTCCTCAAAGTTATAAGGAGAAGTTTGCAACAGTGCTGTCATTGCTTTGGCATCTGCAACACAGCTATTCAGGTCATTGCTGATACCTGGATAATCATCGATCGCAACCAGTAAGGCTTTACGATTGATTTGCGGAGTTTCGGCTTTAGAAACCGCAGATTTACTACGAGTTGGCATAGTTACCTCTTTGTTTTGTCAGATTTGCAATTAAGTTCATTGTTTTAAGCTGACGCGCATCTAAATTTAATAATTTAAGCCCAGTTTTGATCGGGTTTGGTTGCAGCTAAGTTCTTTGCTTAATTGTGTTTATCGTATAGATTCATATCAAGAGAAAACATCTGAAATTAAATCTGCTTACAACTCAATCATGCGGATTTTCTGCCGTCAGAACCACCAAAGTTTACAACTTTAAGAAAAAAGTTAAGGATTTAGCACCAGCAAATCCCCAAAGCCATTCCTCATATTGGTTTCAGTCACCGAAAATTTAAGAACCTCGTAATCATTAGTTAACGTCATTCTTAACTTTGGAAAAAGCCCCAAGTTAATAACTATGCTTCCGTTTATCTTTCCCAGAGAAAACTTCAATTCAGAGATTATATATTTATGTATTTAGAAGTATTGACAATATAGAATTTCCCTGTTTCTGTCAAGTGTAGGCTTATTCAAAATAAACTTTTTGGAATTGTATTTGTAAGATTTATAACTATGTTGCATAAACTTGTAAAGTGCATAAGTAATAACAGTGTCCACCCATATTACTAATAGGACTTACGCAACTGGCAAATTTTTGTTGCAACGGGTGTGTGACACTTTGAATAATTTTTAACGTAATAATAAGCTTCTTCTGTGCCACACATCAAGTTAGCATTGTGACAATAGCGTAAGTCCTGACTAAGTGGATTACTAAACACATTTTGATACTTTTATTCGTAGTTAAAAATGCAATTACAATCAAAAAATCAACTACGGCGACGGGGTGCAACTCTAACTGCTCAAGGCTTTAAAAAACTCAATCAGGCAAAAGCTGAAGTAGAAATTCAGCAAAACTTTAAGCGATATACTCTCGAAGACCTCAGTGAGAAAACAGGTTTAACTCCCAATACCCTCAGCAAGGTCTTTAATGCTTCAGTAGGAGTCGATAAGCGAACCTTGGAATGTTGCTTCAATGCCTTTAATCTAACGTTGTTAAAGGAAGATTATCTCTACCTGGAGCCTGATAAAGACAATTTTGCCGACATTGGCTCAATGTTCACGAATGAAACCATCTGTGCCATCGCATCAGTTTACAATTCTTGCATCAATTCC
>JAYKJL010000016.1:0-5837 GCA_035285725.1 Nostocales cyanobacterium 94392
TTAATAATAAACTGAAACTAATAAAACGAAGTGGATTTGGCTTTAGAAATTTTCGTAATTTTGAAATTAGAGCTTTACTTTCTTGGCACTATAATATTAATTTAGCACGCTAAGTACGCAAGAACCGATTCTCAAACAGGCAAGAAATATTTTTCAATTACCAATAGTGCTGGCGTTTATTACCTAGAAAACTTAATGCAAGGTGATTATAATTTACAAGTTAATGGTCAAGCATTGTCCCAAAACTTCATCAAGCTGAATTCTAATTCTCAAAACTGGCAAAAAGTAAATATTAATCTAAAGCAATATGTTTCCTCAAACGAAGATACAACAGAACTGTAAACTGTTTACTACTTATAATCAAGCCCGGATTACTTAATATTTACTACTCAGTTAGATAAAGCTTTCCTATTCCCTGTTTACTATCTAGACGAAATATTTAAAGCTAATTTGAGGCTAAGTCCCGTTAGATCGATAAGCGGGGAAAAAATTAGACTGAAGTAATTGATCAACTTTGGTATTCAAAGATTCGGCTCGTAGATGAGTTAGATAATTATATTTTTCCATATCTGGAATCAATCGCAGCGCAAACCAATCATGTCTTTGTTTAGAAAAACCTGCCTTGAAATGATACAGACTATCTTTTGTACCTCCAACACCACTCCCTATATGCATCAATTCGTTGCCACGTTGCTTTGCCCAATATCGAACATAATCTAATAAGTAATTAAATGGAGATTGGTGTAAAAATTTATTTTTAGTTCCACCTAAATGAGCTTGAACTATGCCACCACATTCAAAAAGTATACAAGCTGCGGCAATTTCTGATTCTAATTCTACTAAGCACAGGTGAATGTTTCCATTTAAGTTTACTAAATCGGCAAAATATTCTCGGTCAAAGTAATAAGTTTTTTCCGCTGCTACCCGATTCATGGTTTCGTGATAAATCGCTTGAAAGTTTTCGACGTATTCAACTAAGTTTACCATTCTGGCAGTAAAGCCAAGCCGCTTACACTTGTTGATTGTGCTTTGATGACCTTTTCTGGTACTTGCCCAAATTTGTGATTCTGAAAGTTTTAAATTGATGGAAATCGTCTCACCAATTTTATTAACAGTCTCTTGGGACAACATTTTATTTAATTGATTACTTAAAATCGGATGCAGTCGTAAAAATGCCGAACATATACCCTTTTCTTTTAAATAATTATTTAATTCATTCAAAGCAAAATTAGCAAAAGCAAAATTATTCGCAGCCTCTTCACTTAATAAAATCCCAGGATAACCATAGGGAGATATTGCATCAAAATAATCTTGATTGTTTGCACCTAAGATGTCATGACAAGAACGAATTAAAAAAGGTAAGAAAAAGATTTTGTCGCTGTCAATAATTACAAAAGCTTGGCTGAGTGTTTTAGTTCTTTTTGCTTCTAAATGAGCATATTCTGGTAAATGGTAAACATCGTAACGTAGTTTCCCCAAAATTTGCAGCCACAAAGGGTTTTGGTAATCAATTACTTGAATATTCATAGGTGAGCAGTTTGAGCTTCTGCTTTTTTAGCCGCCACTTGTATCTACTTATTTGATTAAAAATGCTTCTTTTAATAAATTTAAAAATTGCAACACAACTAATCAAAGGATGTTTTCCTAAAGTTAGGATTAACTTGTGAAAAAATTGCTTTTTCTGCTCTAAACTTCCTTCTTTTTGATAAATCGCAAAACAAGTTAAATAACGGTAAAATTCTTCTGACTTAATTATATAGTTATATTCAAACTTCAAATATTCATTTAAAAGCTGATAACACTTAATTACCTCTATATGCTGCTGTATTTTTTTCATCCCACTAAATAAACCGTTTTTATGCACCCGATAAACTCCCATTGATTTATTGATGTAGCCGATTTTGCCATTTCTTGCATTCATTACATGAAGTACCCAATCTCCACAAACGGCATCGTAGTACCAGTCTGGAAATTGATCAAATAAACCTTTTCTATATAAAGTCGAGCAAGTCGGGATAAAATTACTTTTTAGAATATTTTCTAATCCAGAAAATGGGCTTGGTTCAACATTATTATATTTCCGAGGTAGCTCAGCTTTATCCTCAAAGATTGTCGTCACATCATGAAAACAAATTACACATTCAGGATGATTATCCAAAAAATCTACTTGTTGCTGTAGCTTGTAGGGAGAAGTCCAATAGTCATCACCATCTAACAACGCAATATATTCACCTCGACAAGCTTGAAGCGTTTGTACAAAAATTTTTTGACCGTAGCAGCCTAAATTCTCTTCAGGTAATATCAAGCGAATTTTATCTGGATGCTGTTGATGGTAATCAATTACAATCTCCCGCGTTTTATCACTAGAAAAATCTTCTCCTATGATGATTTCATAATTAAAATTCACTTCCTGCAACAGTATACTTTCTATAGCTTGTGCAATAAATTTTTCATGATTAAAAGTAACAAGAGATACACTAACTTTAATATTATTTTCTGTTAGTTGTAAATTATTAGCAGGCATGAATATTTTGGCAGAGCATTTCATTGGTTATTTTTCCCCCTGTAATTGCAAGTCTTAATATCTGACAAATTTTACTAATTTCTCTTGGTCTTATTGCTGTTCCTGTAGGTAATGCTAGTACTCGCACTGCTAAATGTCTGGTATTAGTTAACATCAATCCCATATCAGCAATACGAGAGCGATAGGGTTCCATTTGATGACAACCTGGATAAAAATAGCGTCTTGCAAGTATGTTTTCTTCCCACAAAATTCTGTAAATTTGGTCGCGGTCAATTCCAGTTATTGACTCATCTATTTCCACAATTACGTATTGATAATTACATCGTTCTTCATTGTCGTAAATTATTAAATTTACACCTGGAATATTTGATAATTCTTGTTGATATTTATTATAGTTTCTTCGGTTTATATTAATAAAATTGTCTATACTCTCAAATGATGTCAACCCCATAGCGGCAGATACTTCATTCATTTTTCCGTTAATACCTAGCTCGTCAACGCAATCGTAATCACTAAATCCAAAGTTCTTCATTAAACGAATTTTTTTAGCTAATTCTGAGTCGTTGGTAACAATTGCACCTCCTTCAAAACTGTTGCAAACTTTGGTTGCATGAAAACTGAATACTTCTGCGTTACCAAAATTACCTATCATTTGTCCTTGATAAGAACATCCAAAAGCATGAGCAGCATCAAATAGAAGTTTTAAGTTGTAACGACGAGCTATTTCTTCAAGTGCTTCTACATCACATCCTCTTCCCCATAAATGTACTCCCATTATTGCCGTAGTATTTTCTGTAATTAATGGCTCTATTTTTTGCGGATCTATATTATGAGTATTACGGTCAACATCACAAAAAATAGGTTCTATTCCTTGCCATTGCAAAGCGTGAGCAGTAGCAATAAAAGTAAATGAAGGAATGATGACTTCACCTTTAAGTCCGCAAGCTTTAATGGCAATTTCTAAGCCTACAGTTGCATTACAAGTAGCAATGCAGTGTTTTACTCCTACTAAGGAAGCTATCGCTTGTTCGAATTCTTGTACTAATGGTCCGTTATTTGTCAGCCATTTTCTATCTAAAACATCGTTAATACGTTGTAGCAAAACTTCTCTAGAACCAATATTAGGACGACCTACGTGTAATTTTTCTTTAAAGGTAGGTAGACCACCGAAAATAGCGAGTTCGTTTAAGTTTTTTTTCATATTATTTATATTGTCTTTAATACAAGCCAAAATTCAGACACATCTTATTTTGCTTAGTTTGTGGAAATATAAAATGTTTTCAACCTTTCCTCCAGCGTTTCAGGATATGTCTTGAGTTAGTAATCAAAAAATAAGGCTTTTAAAGACAAATTAGGTTTTTTATGTTTAAATTATAAAGTTTTATCTCATACCTAATTTATTCATGTTGATGGCTAATATACTGATAACCATAATGTCAAATTATTCCCAAATACTTAATAATAGAGCAAAAATTAGACGGTGATTTTATCTTGAAAGTTTAAATACTGATGACAAATTTGATGACAGTTAAGTCAACAATATTAAACATATCTAGCCGTAAAACTTAGCTCCGATTTTAGGGAACACTTAACAAGAAACCAAAGCTATATTTATTGAATACGATTTCCAGGACTTAGCTTATTTACTATTAGTTCCTTTGTATCTGCGTGACAATTAATCACTTAAATATTTAGATACTAAGTAAGCTAAAAGTGATTTGCTAAAGTCTTAGAATACTCACTTTAAGCAATGATTTTATAATTTATTTTTCTCAGTATAAATAAAATCACATAATTTTTACGTAGAAAATATTAAATTTTGTTAAAGATATCAAACTACTTTATCAAATTAATATGAAGCTCAAGGTTTTTCTAAGTATAGCTTGCGGTTTATAATACTGGGTCATACCCCTCATGAAAATAAGATATTTTTGATGTTTATACTTAATTTATACAATAACTATCCACATACTTACTGTTAGAGTAATAGCTGCTAAATGTTGCCAAAACAAACAACGTAGGGGTTGACGAGCGATTTTCTGAGTTAATAATACCGTTAATAAAGTTGAAAAAATTAAAGTAGTACCCTGTAAAAAAGCGATGACTGCGGGGTGAGCGACTAATATTGGTAGAGATGCACCATTCAATCCAAAAGTACCAAAAGTTACGGGTAATATACGTCCTGCTTCGTTCAAAGCTAAACGTAAATAATGGGCTACACTACCACCCAATATTAATGGTAAATAACCATAGGCAAGTTCTAAAAAAGGTTTGGGTTTAATTATATTTATGTTTTGATTTTTGAGCTTTTTAATATAACAATTCAATCGATAAAATAACTGCATTAAACCATAAGCAGCAAAAGGAACAATTACAGGGATAATTAAAGCAAATATTGATAATTCCGAATGTTGCCCAAAGTCAGTTAAATCTAATTGCAAATTCATTACTTGTTGTATTTCCGGTAAGCGATGCAGATACACTCCTCCTAAAAGCAGAAATAACAGCGCGATTTCATAACTATGGGGTACGTGAGTTGTCCAAAGCTCGATACCGGGAGGACGTAAATTAAACTCAACCGAGCGATGAGGACAAGCTTTGAGACAAGTCATGCACAACACGCAATCTCGGTTATCTTGCAACTGTGCGGGATGAGAATATAAAGGACAGCCATTTGTTTCCATGCCCTCACCTTTTTGTGGTCCACCTTTGTAACATTGATAAGTAGTACAAGTAGCCGAACAAATACCTTGTTGCGCTCTTAATTCCGTCATTGACAACTTAGCAAATAAGCCATTCATCCCACCGATAGGACATAAATACCGACACCAAAACCGTCTTTCAAAAATGGCAGAGCAAATCATTGCTCCCGCAGTAATTAATAACAGCAAACAAGCACTAAGATAAGCAGTATTTTCTAAATCCCAGAGTTCTTCCCAGAGAAAAATTAAAGTAAACATGGTAAACAAAAACCATCCACCCCATTTTTCAGCTTGCTGTCGGGGCCAAGATTGAAGTTTTCTGGGAAACAACCACAACGATAATTTCTGCGTAACCTCACCGTAAATCATAAACGGACAGAAAGCGCACCAAATCCGACCTAAAAACGGGAAGAGAAACAGGAAAAAAGGCCACCACCAAGCCCAACATAGATTGAGGGCAAAATTTTGATCTCGCGATTGCGGGCCGAGAAATAGAATACCAATAGTAACGGCAAAAGCTGTTAAAGTGAAACCATAATTTATCCAGTCTGGATACCAGGGACTGCGAAGGAAATTTCTTAATTTCGGATAAGCATTTAATAAATTGAAGC
>JAYKJL010000017.1:0-2817 GCA_035285725.1 Nostocales cyanobacterium 94392
TTTGAGATTTAATTTCTACTACTAAATCAGGCACAAGTTCACCAAAATAACGGGGACTTTGACGCAACCTTGCAGCACGCACAAAAGAAACATCGGGAGCGGTTAAATTGCTATCTGGTAAAATAAAACCACCCGCAGAATCAAAAACTCTTCCTAAACGACGGGGATTAATCCAACCAAAGAGACAAGCTATTAAACGACTAGAAATTTCACTAGAAACTATATCTGATGGACCCACAATAGAAATGCTCCCATTTTCTAATTCTAGATCATAATCTAAACCTGCATCATTGATAGCACTTTGCAGTTTTTCCACATCTTTAATTGTCATGATGGGCATAGTTTTTTACTCCTTGTGGTGATTTGTTAATTGTAGCATTTGTCTGAATCAGGATGTCCAGGATTTTAGGATTTACAGGATGAAAACCAGAATAAGTAATAATGTTGGGTTTTCTCAACCCAACCTACAAACTTGTTTATTTTCTGATACCAAATATTAGTTTGGTAGTTTTAGTTCATAGAAGATGTTTGTTGTGTTAAATCCAAAATCTTCTCTGCTAGTAATAAAGGATTTTGATTGCCAAATATTTGATCATCTATTACTCGAATTAATATTTTATGCCACTTGTATACAGAACTAGGATTACCTTTGGTGTGTGGCTTCTGATAAAGAATTGGCGGTACAATCTGAGGAATTTCCCAATTATTGTTTTCATCTAAAGTAGTATCTCCAAAACACCGGAGAAGAGCTTCATTTACCATTCTTGCTGAACAACTGTCGCCTCGTTTACACAAATGATTAATATATGTAGCTATTTCAGTAGCTTTTAAATACTGAGGAATATAGTCATTTTCATAACATCTTTCCACAATTCTAGCTTTAGCGGATATGTAGTCTAACTCTTTGCTAGTGAAGGTGAGATATGCCATAAGAAAGCTGCCCTATGTTAAAGAAACAATTAATAATTACTATAATAGTCGTATTTGAATGGTATAACTACTTATTTAGAAAATTATGGAGATTTGCATGAAGATACGTAGTCACTTTTTTGTAATTCTGATGTGCCTATTTTTACTGCTTACATCGCCAGCTTTTGCGTCTTCTGCTAGGCAGAAAGTCATCCGTCAATCTGATTATGGTGACAAATGGGCATTTACAGTATCTAATGGTATTCTCTCTTGTGTCAATCCAGGAGATAAATATCCTGCTATCACATTTACAACTGATAATAAAACCTATGCAATTAACGGAATTGCCAAAGGTTTAGGATACCCAGATATTGATCCTATTTGGAAAGATAACCCCAATACTTCTGGTTTAAAAGTTAATATAAGTCCTTTTATTCAAAGGGGTTTAAACCTATGCAGCAATTAGCTTAATTGCACTGTTAAACCCAAAAAGCGATCGCACTTCCTCAACCCCAAACCCTAAAGAGCGATCGCCTCATCCTAAATATCCAATGATAAAATCAAGAAAACTCAAAACAATCCACCCATGACAACTACACTCATTAAACCATCCCAATTACTACCAGAAGGAATCTGCATCAAGCGTATTAATAACCTCACCCTCTTCAAATTTACCGATAAACTAGCGGAAAGGATGCAAGAACTCCTTGATAAAAACAAACTGAATACTCTTACCCCAGAAGAAGCAATAGAATTAGAAGCAATAGGGGAACTTGACGACATCTTTAGTTATATTAACGCTACTGTTGCTGCTCAAGAAAATGCCCATTTCTAAAACTCGTTATCAGCAGGTGAGACAACGCGCTCAATGTCGCTGTGAATATTGTCATTACCCTGAACTTCTCAGCACAGCACCCCTTTCCATTGACCATCTACAACCCCAATCTTTGGGAGGTACTGATAATCTCGATAATCTTGCTCTGGCTTGTCGTCGTTGCAATGAACGACGCTACAATTTTACTACAGGTATTGATCCTGACACTGGAAAAGAAACTCCCTTGTTTAATCCACGTCAGCAAGTTTGGTCTGAACATTTTATGTGGACATTTGACGGTTTATGTATTATTGGCACAACTCCTACGGGACGTGCAACCTGCGAACGTCTTGATCTAAATGATGAACGTCGTGGAGAAAAATTCATTCAGAAATCTCGACAAAGATGGGTTGAAAGTGGTCTACATCCTCCTGAAGATGATCCACAAGAATAATGGAAAAAATAGTTATTAGGGTACATTGAACAAATAATCTAACATACCCTACTATTTAGTCTAATAAAATTCCCAATAAAAAAGTTTTATATTAAACATTCTTGATTTAAGCCAAATTTAAGCCAAGCCTCAAACCCTGAAACATCAAATCCTTACCACTTGCAGTTATCCATAAACAATGTTATATTAGAACATAATAAAATCAATTTAGGCTAAAAATTAAAATCTCATAATTACCCAACTAAAAAACCTAAAATTACCGCACCTTTCAAGAAACATCATCAAGTTCGGAGTAATCCCAAGAGTGCATTTGACGGAAAGGAAGACCCATCTTTTGGAATACATACTTCTCTTTCACACCAGAAGCAATTAAGTCTGGCTTCAGAGCTTTAACAAACTCTTCAAATTCAAAAGCGGTTACGTCGTCATAAACGATAGTACCGTTTTCAATGTAGTGAGTAGTACGTTTATAGTCGTCATTATGAGCGAACTCATAACCAGTACCTACCAACTTCATACCCAAATCTTGGAAAGCGGGTACAACGTGACGGGGACGTAAACCACCAACCATCATTGCAACTGTCTTACCTTCCAAACGAGGACGGTACTTAGCAACGATCGCATCCATAGAAGGCTGATA
>JAYKJL010000018.1:0-9185 GCA_035285725.1 Nostocales cyanobacterium 94392
CCTTTAACCTTTGACCTTTAACCTTTGACCTTTAACCTTTGACCTTTAACCTTTGACCTTTAACCTTTGACCTTTAACCTTTGACCTTTAACCTTTGACCTTTAACCTTTGACCTTTAACCTTTAACCTTTGACCTTTAACCTTTGACCTTAACCTTTGACCTACTCAAAAATTATTCAAAGAACTTCAATTTTACTCTCGATCATGGGCATTCTAACTTAAACAGCATCTAGTAATAAGTGCAGGGAAAGCCCAAAATGTCTCAAAAATTTTCACAAATCCAGCGTGTGATTCGCGCTGCTGTTCCTTTACTATTTTGCTCCTGTGCTACCTTCGTGGGAATTGCGATCGCGGATTTACCTGGAAATAAGCTTTTAGCACAAACCGCTGTCACCCAAGATTTAGAAGCTGCTGGTTTATTTCAGCAGGGAGTTATGCGTTATAACACTGGCGATTTACAAGGGGCTGAATCGGCTTTACGGGCTGCTTTAAGTCGGGATTCTAATCTTGGTGCAGCACGGAATTATTTAGGTAATATTTTTTTAAAGCAAAATCGTTTGGATGCAGCGGTACAAGAATATGGAGAAGCGATTCGTCTTAATCCCGACTTAGCGGAAGCTTATTATAATTTGGGTTTAGCGTTGCATAAACAAAAACAAAATCAAGCTGCAATTACCGCTTACCGTCAAGCATTAATAGTTGATCCGACAATGGCTAATGCTCAGTATAATCTTGGACTGGTATTGTATCAGGAAGGAGAAACTGAAGAGGCGATCGCGGCTTACGAGCAATCAATCCATCTTGACAGAAACAATGCCAATGCTCACTTTAATTTGGGAATAGCTTTGCAGCAACAAGGAGATACAGCTAAAGCGATTTCTGCTTACCGAGAAGTTTTACTTTTAAATCCCCAGAATATTGCAGCATATAATAATTTGGGTGGTTTATTAGCTCTTAGAGGTCAAACTCCCGAAGCGATTGAGACTTATATTGAAGCTATCCGTAGCATTCCTGATAATCCTTCTGCTTATTACAATTTGGGAGTAGCTTTCTACAAGCAAGGGGAATTAAAGAAAGCTCAGCAAGCTCTCAAACGCGCTCATAAAGAATATCGCAAACAAAGTAATTTTGAACAAACAGAAGTCATTGAGCAATTGATGCAAGAAATTGTTTCATCTCAAAATCCCAAACAACCAACAACAGCAGTTGAAGATACTTCTGAGTCGGAAGTTATTGTTCCTAGCAACGATGAAGCAGAATTACCTTCAGAAAATCGTGAAGTTGAGTTTTCCGAAGAATCACCTTCTGAATCGGAAATACCAATAACAACAGAAGAGGATTTTGGATTTGAGTAAATTTCTAGTTTCAATACAATCACAAAGTTTGAATTTTGGATAATTTATCAGGATAATTAAACGATAATTTTCGCAATTTTATCAGATATTACAATTTTAATCAACCCGGTTTTTTGAGAATACCGGGTTTTTTATATTTGCACCACAAATTACTCTTGATAGTTGTTTAATATAAGATTAATAAGATTAAATTTAATTTAACATCAATTCAAGAAATAGAAAGAAGTCGGGTTTTTATGATGATTGTTTGTTACAACCCAGATTTATCTGAAAAACTCGACTTCTAACCCCACGAATAATCGAAGGAATGAACATCAAGCTCATGTTAATTTAAATATTATTAAAATTATGATGAACTAATTTAATTATTAAATATTTTTTACCATTAGCGTAGTTCAAACATCAAAATATCAAAAAACATTTATATATAATATTTTTGGCATAAGTAAGCTGGCACAAAAAAATCACGCTATATAAAGAAATGCAAATCAATATTAAACCAAGACAGTCTCTTGCCTTGTCTCAATGATTATTTTCTGTACCGACTTACTTCTTATATTTAAAGTTAATTGTCGTATTTATAACAATTAACAATCACAAAAAATATATTTTTTATTCTAGTTAGTTATTTATTGCATTTATCCCATTTGATCAAACTTTCGTTTCAGTGATGCGGTAGCTTCATTGTAAATTGAAGTATACGTATCACTATTAATTACTCGAAGCCAACAAAAATTATAATTATATAGGTTTCCTAAATGTCGCTATCTGAACAACAGAATCAATCGACTCAATCTTCGCATTTTATAGTTTGTGGCTTGGGTAGTTTAGGTCAACATTGTGTCAACCTACTCAATAATTTTGGTGTATCTGTAATTGCAATTGATAAACAAGAAAAAATTAAATGGGAAGTTGATGGAATACCCAATTATATTAAAAACAATTATTTAATTGGTGATATTCAAGAATTAGATATTTTACGACAGGCTAATATCAAAGAATGTCGAGCGATATTAATAGTTACAGATGATGAATTAGTAAATATAAAAGTAGCTCATGAAATAAATAAACTTGAACTTCAAGCTCGTGTAATTGTACGTTCATCTCAAAAAAAATTACATAATATAAATGAGCTAAATATAAATAATTTAGTAGTTTGTGATGCAACAGAATTACCAGCACAAGTAATTGCAACCCGTGCTTTAGCAGATGAAAATCGCGGTTTTTTTCGATTGGAAGATGAATGGGTGGGGATATTTAAAGTCAAGATTCATCCTTATCATAAATGGCGGAGTCGTCAATTACATCAAATTAATACTAAAGATTGTCGGGTACTCAGTCACATTCCTGCACGAAAACAGGTTCCAACTTTATTTCACAAGTGGAAACCTAATTTAATATTGCATCCCAATGATGAAGTGATTTATATAGAAGTTAATAATAAGTTAGTTAATTTATATGGTGAATCATCTTCTTTATTCTCAGAAAAAGATAGTAGTTTTAAGCAGCAAATTATTGATTTTTTATCTAGAAAAAAAGGAGGACAAAAAGCTCTTGCTTTACAAGAATGGATTACACAACAAATCAATCAACCAATTATTCGCATCGTATTCTTAACTTGGTTTATTTTGTTTATCGTTGGTATTTTAACTCTCACATTTGTATTAAAATATGATTTTTGGAAAGCTTTGTATACTACGGGTGTCATGCTTTTAGGAGGATATGACGGTGTTTATTTGAAAGACGAAGATCAAGAAATATTAAAAAGATTTATAAATTTTGTCTATATGCTTAGTGGTATCCTATTGATGGGTGTATTACAAGCTTGGTTAACTCAATGGGTGTTAAACGAAAAATTTCAGCAGTTATTTATTTATCCTAAACGTAACCATATTGTGGTAGTTGGGTTAAGTCAACTGGGTGAGAAAATTGCCGATTTTTTACAAAAATGGCAGCAACCAGTATATGGTATGAATGATAAAAAGGTAAAACGGACTGTTTTATCCCCAATGCAATTATTAATTGGTAGTTTTATTGATAATTTGCAAAAAGTTAATCTTGCTAATGCTAAAAGCGTTGTGATTGTCACCGATAATGAGGATGATAACATCAATATTAGTTTAAAAGCTTATCAAGTAAATCCTAACTGTACCTTAATTATTCGCACTTTTGACTATCATAAAACTCATGAAATTAAGGAATATTTACCTTATGCAAAAGTAATTAATGATTATGAACTTGCAGCAGAAACATTTGTAAGTAATGCTTTTGGTAAACACATTCGCAATATGTTGCGGATGAACGAGCAAAATATTTTGGTTGCAGAATACACTATCAAACCAGGAGATACTTTAAATGGATTTTTTCTGTTTGAAATTGCTTATGGGTATGAAGTCGTACCTGTTCTCTACAAAACATCTAAACAATCCCATCCTAAAATTATGCCTAGTTACTGGGATAAATCACCTTTAGAACCCGGAGATAGAATTGTTATTCTCGCAAATTTCGACAGTCTACAAAAAATTGAAAATGGCGATCGCCAACTACCCAATTATAAATTAAAGGTTAAAGAAGCACCATCCCAAGATATCATACTCAAAGCAGCTGCGATTATCGCTTTTGTTAGTGGCTGTAACAGAAAAATGGCACGAAATCTAATGTCTAATTTACCTGGTACTTTGGACTATCCTATATATAAACATCAAGGACAGTTGTTATTAAGAAGGCTGAAAAAGTATGGTGTTGATGCTACTTTAGTTGAAAATTAATCGAGAAATTTGTAATTAGAATAGATTGCAGCTTGACCACAATATTGATTTTCTGCGTCTAGAATATTCCATATTATACCATCTTCTATACGAAAAAGCTTACCGCTACTGGAAATACGAACCCCGGAAAAATGACTAAAACCTTTTATACTAGTTTCAGCTAAAAGTCGATTACGTTCTTCTTGAACTACTTCCTGTGCTGATCGACGTGAAGGCATTGAGGTAAAATCTTCCCAGGAAATTTCCCATAATTGTAATGCTTTACGATTACCATAGTTAAAAATTGGGTCGGCTTCTATCCCATGAGATACCAAAGCAAAATCTGCTTCAAATAAAATGACAGCTATTTCCTGAGCAGAACCTGTACAATTTAACAAGGTACGTCCAGTCCAACGCTCGAAACTCGATATCAAAACTTGAGTGTGATGTACTATTGTATTTTTCTGCCAAGGAAATTGAATATTATTAATAGTCATGGCAAAAAACTTTGTGTTTTAATTTCATTCAACTATTCCTTAAATTTACATTATTATAAGTATCAATTTTAGCTCTTATATCAAATCCGGATGGCAATAAAAGGGGGATATTATCTACACCCCTTTTTGCCTCCCCTACAAAAAAATGTGCCAGTTGCGTAAGTTGTCATTGTTTTATAAGTAATTAAACGAACCTGATATAAAACCTTCTGTTTCCAGTGAATCAGTGCGGTAAGTTCCTGTTGCTTTGGCTTTTTCCCAATCTTCACGGGGTGTAATATGAAGAATAAGTTTCATTTATCAATTATCATTTATTTGAACAATTAAATTCTTTAAACTTTAAGCTGTTTGTTAATTCCAGTTATTTGAGCAACCAAATTTGAAACTTTACTCATTAACGAAGCTTTAATATTAGTTTGATAATTTTCTTTTTCAGAAATTTCTCTAACAATCTCTTCTAAATTTGCATTACCTGCTCTCGCACCTAAACCGTTAATAGCACATTCTATTTGTCTAACACCATAATTTAGAGAAATAATAGAATTTTCTACCGCTTTATCTAAATCGTTATGACAATGAACTGAAACAACTACTTTGTCAATGTTTGCTACTTGATTAAAAATCATTTGTAAAAGTTGGGAAAACTCTTCGAGTGATGATAAACCCAAGCTATCTGGAATATTAATAATTGTAGCACCACTGTTTATTGCTGTTTCAATCGCTTTACACAAAAAATCCGGTTCACTTCTAGGTGCATCAAAAGCACTCCATTGGACTTCTCCACAGTACTGTCGCGCTACAGATATATGATATTTAATACTTTCTAATTCTTGTTCTAATTTAAATTTATCTTTATTGCTTAAATTCACATTATTATAAGTATGAATTCTACCTCTTTTAGCTGGTTTAATCGCTTGAGCAACAGCAATGATTTCTTTTTTATTTGCACCTGCTAATCCGCAAATAGTTGAATTATTAATTATTTGAGATATCTGCAATACTTGTTGATAATTTGCAGATGAACTTCCTGGATAACCAACTTCAATTACATCAACTCCCATTTCTTCTAACAATTTAGAAATAGAAATTTTTTCTTGTAAACTAAATTTGATACCGGGCTTTAACTCACCATCCCGCATAGTTGTATCCAAGATGATAATTTTATTCATAATGCCCAATCCCTCATGCCAATTATACTTCTTGGTAAACTATCTCTTGAAACTGAATCAGGTCTTTTTGAGGATCTGCATGAATCACTTTAACTAATATTTCTTCCCCTAAATTTACAGCACGTTTAAAGACCATAGGTAATTGTAAACCTAAATCTTCTAACAAAATCAGTGCTAAATTAGTATCTTCTCTCAACCACATTAAAACTGTTGTATCCCAAGCTTTATCTATATGACGACGCAAGTATTCTAATGCCCAATATCTATTAGTTTGTCGTTCCACCATTACAACTTCCTGAGTAATACTTGTAACATTCATCATTACTTCTTTGAGTTGATCTGCACTGAAAGGTGGAACATCACCTCTAAGGTGAGCCTTGATTTGGAAGTGGGTAAGTAAGTCGCTGTAACGTCGAATCGGAGAAGTCGCTTGGGTATAAGTTTCTAATCCCAAACCCGCATGACGCAATGGACTAATGCTCATTTCACTTTTGGGCATACAACGACGCATCGCACAAGCACGAACAAAACCCGGTGGTAATAACAGCAATTCCTCCGACGGTGGTAACTCCGGCTGCGGTTGACCGCGAAAAGGTAAAGGAATATTATGAGTTTTACCGTAACGAGCCGCAACTTCACCAGCAAGAATCATCATTTCCGCTACTAGTTTTCGTGATGGAGAATCATCTAACAATTCGATGTTCACTTCATCATCTTTAACCTTAATCATCGCTTCGGGCATACTTATGCTGATAGCTCCTTGTTTATATCGCCAAGATTTGCGTATCTTTGCCCATTTTCCTAAAGCTGCAATTTCAGGTTCTTGGGGTATCCCAGATTCTAAAATATCGTTGACATCTTCATAAGTCAGACGATAAGTTGTTTTGATTAAACTCGCATGAATACTGTAATCTTCTACCCCACCAGTTTCGTCTAAAATAATTCCAAAACTTAAAGCACAGCAGATTTCTCCTTGTACCAAACTCATCGGTCCAGTTGCCAAAATTTCCGGGAACATCGGAATCATTCCCGTAGGCAAATAAACCGTGGTACCACGCTTCCTCGCATCCAAATCCAACTCATCTTCCGGTACCAGCCATCGTGTCGGATCTGCAATGTGTACCCACAGCTTTTCTCGATTGTCCGGAAGCATTTCCCAACTTAAACCATCATCAATTTCTCTAGTCGTTTCATCATCAATCGTATAGACCTTCAGATGAGTTAAATCCAAACGATTTTGGTCTGGATCTGGGGGAGGACTATTTAAGCGTTGATGCGCCACATCTATTACCTTACTAGGGAATTGAACCAAAATTGAGGAACGACGGAGAAAATAGTTTTCATGGGGACTCCAGCAACCCAAATCAACGAGTAATTGAAACGCTCCTTGAGGAGTTGCTGTGCGTTCGAGCATCGTCATCGTTTCTAATACTTGTGCGGGTGGGGGATAAGCACGTGCCAAGGAATCGTAATTTACTTTATCTCGGATTACGTCAGCGAGTAACGCTGCATATTTTTCCAAGGCTTCAAGTCTGTAGCGATCGTACTTTTGCCATTCTACTGTTTCACCTCGAAGCGCTTGCTGTACTCTTGCTAAAAATTCTTGCTGTCCCTTGGCTTTTAGTGCTTCTACTTCTAACTGGTGCTTGCGTTCTGCAACAGCTGTCGCACTTCGCGGTTCATAACTGTCGCCTTTTTGCTTAAAATAAATCTTATCATCCGATAACAAGCAGTGAGCCGCATAAACTTGAGCTGGTTCTATTTCAGAAAACAGCAAATTTGCCATTTCTTTAGGACTCACAGATGTCCCATCCTCCACCAGTAATTCCCAAGCCACCTCTAAACTTGAAGGATCTAAATACGACTGTACCTGTTCCAGAAAATTCGGTATATCTGAAGGCTTGTAGCTTTGTCCGACAACTTCGTAGCTAAATTGTCTCGGCGCAAGACTGTTGGATTGTCCAAGTTCATCTACTACAATCCAACGGCTTTTCCCATCTGCACGATCTACAACACCCAGACGGCGATCGCCTTGATTCCTAAATTCTACCAGCGTCCCCTTTTCCACAAGCCTTGTTATTCATTCAAAATTTCAGTTTCCAGATTTTGGATTATCCAACATCAAATCCCAAAATCAAATCATTTTCAATACAAAACGAAAATTGATTTTAGATTTTGGCATCCATTGCAATTACATGGATAATCAAAAATCTAAAATCTCGGACATTTACTTCAACTGCTTCAACCAATCAATTTTATCGCAACACTATGTCCTCGAAATACTAAATTTAACCTTCCGCATTCACAAAAGGTAATAAAGCCAGAATTCGGGCGCGTTTGATTGATGCAGTCAAATCTCGCTGTTGCTGAGTAGTCAATCCAGTAATCCGACGTGGAAGTATTTTACCGCGTTCGGTCACAAATTTACGCAACAAATCAACGTCTTTATAATCTATGGGTTCTCCGGGTTTGATGGGAGACAGACGACGACGATAATAAGCCATTTTTACTTAATTTCCTTGTGAACGGTATGTGTGTTGCAATGGGTACAGAACTTTTTCAGTTCTAAACGACTAGTTGTATTGCGACGATTTTTTGTAGTCGTATAGCGAGAAACACCAGGCGAACGCTTGTTGGCGTTTGTACGACACTCTGTACATTCTAATGTCACTATTATACGGACACCTTTATTTTTAGCCATAATAATTCAGACCAACAATGTAAGCCAGCAGATAATAACACAAATACTTATTGTCTCACATTACGTCTGACAATTTCAACTATCTATCTGTTGTTCATATTCAGCAAATAGTCTTAAGGCATGAAATTATCATAGTCCTACTATAGCGGTCATGGGACGCGAGCAATTGCGATCGCGTTTTAAAGTAATTTATAAACGATAGCTCCTGAATCAGGACGATTCGTAATCGCTAATATACCTTTTACAATACAAACGTTGAGCGCCACATAAACTAAAAACACATAACAGCCAAAAAACGTATGCTAAAGCTTTACTTTTCATATTCATAATATTAATAAGTTTTATATGTTATTTTTACTTAAATTCTGTAAGTATCTGCTTGAGTGTTTACCCTTAACTTTAGCTGTATCAGTAAGTTATACAGCCAAAATATTAATCTTTAATAACTCTTCAATAATGCTTAATTTAAATCAAATAAATTATTGGTTAATTAACTTTAAAAAAACTATTCTTCGTCTTTTATTAAACAGTTAAAAACAAAAAAAATATGGCTCATCAGTAGTTACTATGCTAAAAAAATAGTCAAAAAAGGGAAGAGGGAAGAAGGAATAAAAAATAGTATTTATTCTTAAAACCGATTAATAAAGCTAATTTCGGTTCATCACAGTCAGAGTTTCAAGTTTTTAATTTTTATTTTTAGCATACTATGTACTGAA
>JAYKJL010000019.1:0-60549 GCA_035285725.1 Nostocales cyanobacterium 94392
AGGGAAGAGGGAAGAAGGAATAAAAAATAGTATTTATTCTTAAAACCGATTAATAAAGCTAATTTCGGTTCATCACAGTCAGAGTTTCAAGTTTTTAATTTTTATTTTTAGCATACTATGTACTGAAGAACCATAATTTTTCAATAACAAAAGAGTTTTTTAACCCCAGACTTTGTATCTACCATACTTTTAGTCTGAGGACTTTATCTTTGAAGCCTACATATCAATATTCTGGCTGTTCTGACAACATATTTCAAATTTTCAATCAAATTCTACCATAAATGTTTAAAAAACTGAATATTGGGGAACCCTAGATATACAGTATATATTTATAGTCATCTACAAAGGATTGTATAATGCTCGCATCTACCTTGGTTCCCGGTTATGAGGTTAAGGAAGTCATCTATGAGGGAATCAACACTATTATTTATCGGGGTACATCGCATCTAAACCAGGAAAAAGTCATTCTTAAAATCCTTAAGGAAGATTATCCTACTTTAGATGCGATTACTCGGCTCAAGCATGAATACAAAATTACTCAAAATCTTAATTTAGAAGGTATCGTTAAGATATTAAGGCTTGAGACTGAGCAAAATCGTTTACTGCTTGTGTTGGAAGATTTTGGGGGACAGTCTCTTAAACAAGTACTTTCTCAGCGTAAATTAGAATTACTGGAATTTTTGAGTATTGGGGTACAATTAGCAAAAGCTTTGATATCGCTGCATTCTCATAATATTATTCACAAAGATGTCAAAGCTGATAATATTATTATTAATCAGAACACAGCAGAAGTTAAGCTCACAGATTTTAGTATCGCTTCAAGACTCGGTAAAGAAAAACTACAATTAACTAACCCCAATCAACTCGAAGGGACATTGACATATATGTCCCCAGAACAAACTGGAAGAATGAATCGCGTCCTTGATTATCGCACCGATTTTTATTCTCTGGGTATAACTTTCTATGAAATGCTTACGGGAAGATTACCTTTTCAAAGTAACGATCCCTTAGAATTAGTTCACTTCCATATTGCCAAACAACCCGTTGCAATTCAACAATTAAATCCAGAAATTCCTAATGCGATCGCAAATATTGTAGAAAAGTTGATGGCAAAAAATGCCGAAGATCGTTATCAAACCGCTAAAGGACTTTTAGCAGATTTAGAACTATGTCGGGAACAGTTGGAAATAACCGGAACAATTATCGAGTTCCCACCGGGAAGATTGGATGTATTGAGTCAGTTACTGATTCCTCAAAAACTTTACGGTAGAGATACTCAAGTTACTCAACTTTTAGATGCTTTTGAAAGAGTAAGTAGAGGAAGTCGCGAACTGGTATTAGTTTCCGGTTATTCGGGAATTGGTAAATCATCCGTAGTTTATGAAGTTAATAAACCCATCACCCAAAAACGCGGTTACTTTATCAGTGGTAAATTTGATCAATTCAAGCGGAATATTCCTTATGCTTCATTAATTCAGGCTTTTAGTAGCTTGATGCAGCAATTACTTACAGAAAGTGCTACTCAACTGGAAAAATGGCGTAATAAAATATTAACTGCTGTTGGTGCAAACGGACAAGTAATTATTGATGTAATTCCAGAAATAGAATTGATTATCGGTAAACAAGCAGAAGTACCCCAATTAGGTGGAGCGGAAGCACAAAATCGTTTTAATCGCGTTTTTACGGAATTTATTAATGTTTTTGCCAAAAAAGAACATCCCTTAGTTATCTTTCTGGATGATTTGCAATGGGCGGATTCTGGGACATTGAAGTTAATGCAATTATTGATTGGTGACACGGAAAGCAAATATTTATTGGTGATTGGAGCTTACCGCGATAATGAAGTTAGTCCGATACATCCTTTAATTCAAACTTTAGAAGAAATAGAGAAAAATTATGCGATTATTCATAACATTGTTTTACAACCACTTGAGAGTGCAGATATAACTCAGTTGGTTGCGGAAACTTTAAACGATAATACAGAACGAATTAAAAGGTTAGCAGAGTTAATTAGTAATAAAACTGGTAGAAATCCCTTTTTCATCACCCAATTACTTCAAGCACTTTATCAAGAAGACCTGTTAAAATTCGATTTTACTCCCTTCTCTTCCCTAATCGATAAACAGCAAGATCAAGGAATGTGGAATTGGGATATTGAACAAATTCAAGCTATAGGCATCACTGAGAAAAGTGTAGTAGAATTAGTTGCCAATAGAATTAAAAAGTTGCCAGAATCTACACAGCAAGTACTACAACTAGCTGCTTGTATCGGTGATAAATTTACACTTGATGTGCTGTCAATTGTAAATCAAAAATCTCTCGTCAGTACTGCCAAAGAATTAGATGCAGCATTACAAGCTGGATTAATTTTGCCTTTGAGCGAAGCTTATAAAATTCCTTTAGTATTTGATGAAGATATAGAAAACGATGAGCAGAATATAAATAATCAAAAATTTTATTTAAAAGACTTAAAATCAAATATTATTGGAGTTGGTTATAGATTTTTACATGACCGCGTGCAGCAAGCCGCATATTCATTTATTCCTGAATCAGAAAAACAAGCAACTCACCTAAAGATTGGTCAGCTACTGTTAAAGCAAACCCCACCAGAATTACTTTCAGAAAATATCTTAGATATTGTAAATCAGTTAAATGTTGGAGTGGATTTATTAATTGAAGAATCCGATAAATATGAATTAGCAAAACTTAATTTGATGGCTGGGAAAAAAGCGAAGGCAGCCACAGCTTATGAAACTGCTGTTAAGTATTTGAATGTAGGTCTAAATTTATTATTTACAGATAGTTGGAAAACTAACTATGAATTGACAGCCAATCTATATCTAGAACTAGCAGAAAATACTTATTTAAATAGTAATTTTGAGGATTCAAATAATTTATGTAATCTGATTATAAATAAAGTTAAAACTACACTAGAGAGAGCTAACATACACCAGATTCAAATCCAATCTTATATGGCACAAAATCAAATGTTAAAAGCTTTAGATATTGGTGTTGAAGCATTAAATAATCTTGGTGTAACTTTACCTTCTAAGCCTCAAAAACACCATATCTTAGCTAGATATGCACAAACTAAATTAAGTTTAATCAAGAAAAAAGTTGAAGATTTAGCTTATTTACCTAGGATGAGTGACCCTTATAAACTAGCAGCAATGCAAATATTAATGCTGATAGCTCCTGCTGCAAGTATGGCTAATTCTTTGTACTTTCCGTTAGCTGTACTGGCAATGGTTAGATTATCAGTTAAATATGGTAATTCAAATGTTGCTGCTTTTGCTTATAATGCATACGGTGCAATGCTATGCGATAAATTTGGAGATATTGAAGGAGGTTATCATCTCGGAAAATCGGGACTTTCAGTTTTAAATAAAATGAATTCCGAACTGCTTAAATGTAGAGTTTACTATTTGTTAAATTCATTTATTTGGCACTTCAAAGAACCTGTAAAAAATACAGTTAAGCCTTTATTTGAAGCAATACAAAGTGGGTTAGAAAATGGAGATATTGAATTTGCTGGTTATAGTGCCTGGATGTTAAACTACAATTTATTTTTGAGTAGTAAAAATTTGGATGAAGTTGAACTTCAATTAGTCAAATATATTGAACTAATGCAGAAGTTAAAACTAGAATCAACAGCTTTAATTATCAGGGTAATTAGACAAACATTAATTAATTTACGAGGATTATCATCTAATCGCAATGATTTAATTGGGGAAGTATTTAATGAAGTAGAAATGATGGCAGTTTTAGGCAAAAATACAACCTGGCTAAGTATTTACCATAATTGCCACACAATTCTCAATTATTATTTTTACAACTATACAAAAGCAATTGAAAACGCTCGTTTAACCGAACAATACCAAGAAAGTAATCCAGGCTTCTATCTTTACTGCGTCAACAATTATTACTACTCCCTTGCACTCCTCGCTAATTATAAAAACGTCACATCAACTGAACAAAAGCAATATTTAAAAAAAGTTGGTATCAATCAAAAGAAAATGCAAAAATGGGCGCATCATGCACCTTGTAATTTCCAACACAAGTACGATTTAGTAGAAGCTGAAAAAGCGCGAATTTTCGGCAAAAATATCAAAGCAATGCAATTATATGACCGTGCTATTGCTGGTGCTAAAGAAAATGAATACACCCAAGAAGAAGCACTCGGTAATGAACTTGCAGCACTGTTTTATCTTAATTTAGGTAAGGAAAAAATTGCTAAAACTTATATGACTGATGCTTACTATGGTTATATTCGTTGGGGTGCTTTAGCGAAAGTTAAAGATTTAGAAGAACATTATCCTGCTTTAATTATTCGCAGCCAAGTTACTGTAACACAACAAGATATTACCAGAACTATTGTGAGTAATTCTGCAAGAATGTTAGAGTCATCAAGCAACAGCAATAGTATTCTTGATTTAACTACGGTAATCAAGGCTTCGGAAGCTATTACCAGCGAAATTGTTTTAGATCATCTCCTGGAGAAACTATTATCGATCATTCTAGAAAATGCTGCTGCTCAAAAGGGTTGTCTCATCTTACTCAAAGACAATCAATTGTTTATTGAAGCTATTGATAACAACCAAAACAGCAATTTGGTTGTATTACAATCAACCCCTGTAGAAGAAAGTCAAGATATCCCTTTGAGTCTGATCCACTATGTTTCTAGAACTCAGCAACCTTTGGTACTCAACAACGCTACTCAAGAAGCAATTTCTAAAGAAGATTCCTATATCCTCCGACAACAACCAAAATCGGTTTTATGCGCTCCTATTTTCTACCAAGGTAAGTTTACCGGAATTATTTACCTGGAAAACAACCAAGTTAATGGTGCGTTTACAAACTCCCGTTTGGAAATTCTTAAATTACTCACCTCACAAGCTGCGATCGCGATTGAAAATGCTCGTCTTTACGCTCGTGAACAAGAAAAGTCACAGGAGTTACAGCAATCTCTGGAAACACTCCAACAAACTCAAGCACAATTAGTACAAACCGAAAAAATTTCTTCTTTGGGACAATTAGTAGCAGGTGTTGCCCACGAAGTCAATAATCCCGTTGGTTTTATTGCGGGTAATTTATCCATAGCTAGTCAATATATCGAAGATTTGCTGCAATTGTTGAATCTTTACCAGGCTAATGTACCATCCCCACCGGAAGAAATTGAAAGTTTTCAAGAAGAAATCGACTTAGATTATCTCCTAGAAGATTTACCTAAGATGATAACTTCTATGGAATTAGGAACTGACAGAATTCGCGATATCATGCAGTCTTTGCGGAATTTCTCTCGTACTGATAGCGCTGATAAAAAACCTGTGAACGTTCACGAAGGTATCGAAACAACTTTGATGATTCTCCAACATCGCTTGAAAGCGAAAGCAGAACGTCCCGCAATTCAAGTTATTAAAGAGTATGGAGAATTACCTTTAGTTAAGTGTTATTCAGGTCAACTCAACCAAGCATTCATGAACTTATTAGCAAATGCAATTGATGCTTTAGACGAATCCAACGAAGGTAAAACTTACACAGAAATTGACAAAAATCCCAACGTTATTACTATCCGTACCTTAGCAGACGAAGATAAAGTTACCATTTGCTTTGCTGATAATGGTCCCGGAATGACAGAAGAAGTTAGAAGTAAACTATTCAAAGCATTTTTCACTACCAAACCGGAAGGGAAAGGAACTGGCTTAGGATTATCAATCAGCCATCAGATAGTTACTGAAAAACATGGTGGTAAATTATACTGCATCTCCTCTCCCGGAAATGGTGCGGAATTTGTAATTGAGTTACCTTTAGAAGCAATTTTCGATGATGAAGAGTAGAGTTACCTGAGAATTTGCTTGTTGGGTGAGAAGTCGGGTTTCGATGATGATTTTTCGTGGTAACAGGTATTTATAGAAACCCGACTTCTGGGGATTGGCTTGTTGGGTGAGAAGTCGGGTTTCGATGATGATTTTTCGTCCTAACAACTATTTTGGGTTAGAAACCCGACTTCTGGGGATTACCTAATTCCTAACTCCTAATTAACTCCTAAAAACCCCCGTACAATTTCTAAAATCCGTTCGGAAGCTTGTCCATCTCCGAAGGGATTTATTGCACTTGCCATTGTTTCATAAGCTGTGGGATTGCTTAATAATTGTGCTGCACTAGCGACAATTGTCTGGGTATCGGTTCCTACAAGTTTGGCTGTTCCTGCACTTACTGCTTCGGGTCTTTCGGTTGTTTCTCTAAGTACTAATACTGGTTTACCTAAACTGGGTGCTTCTTCTTGTAACCCACCTGAATCAGTAAGTAATAAGTGCGATCGCATTATTGCACCGACGAGTTGAGCGTAGTCTAAAGGTTCTGTTAAGAAGATTCGGGAATGATTCCCTAACATTGCCTGTAAGGGTTCTCTAACCGTAGGATTACGATGTAAAGGTAATAATAATGCTGTATCGGGAAATTTATCTAATATTTGTAAAAATGATTTACCAATACTTTCAAGCGGTTCTCCCCAATTCTCTCGGCGGTGAACTGTAGCTAAAATGACTCGATGATTATTCCATTCTAAACCCGGTACATTACAAGGAGGTTCGCTTTTAGCCACATTCAACAGCGCATCAATTACGGTGTTACCCGTCATGTGAATTTCTCCTAACACTCCAGAACGCTGTAAATTTTCTGTAGCTAGAGGTGTAGGAGCAAAATGCAACTGTGCAATTTGAGAAATCAACCGTCGGTTGGCTTCTTCCGGATAAGGATTAAATAAGTCATCAGTTCTTAAACCGGCTTCCACATGACCAATGGGAATTTTTTGATAAAATGCTGCTAAAGCTGCTGCAAAAGCTGTAGTTGTATCTCCCTGTACTAAAACCAAATTTGGTTGCTTTTCCTCAAATAACTCTTGTAAACCACGTAAGCTACGACAGGTAATATCGCTCAGAGATTGTTTTGGCTGCATAATCTCTAAATCGCGATCGGCTTTCAAATTGAACAATCCCATCACCTGCTCAACCATCTCACGATGTTGTCCGGTTAAAATCACCTGAGTTTCCAAACCTTGATAGCTTTGGAAGGTTTGAATTACCGGAGCCAGTTTAATCGCTTCCGGACGAGTACCTAAGATAATACAAACTCGCTTCATAATTAGTCATAAATCACTAGTTAATAGTCAATAGTCATTACCATAGGGGTGATTCGTCAATAGTCGATTGTCACAAAACCAGATATTTAAGGTTAAAGGTTAGAGGTTAAAGGTTAAAGGTTAGAGGTTAAAGGTTAAAGGTTAGAGGTTAAAGGTCAAAGGTTAATTCACAACCATCAACTATCAACCAACAACCAACAACCATCAACCAACAACCATCAACAATGAAAAAACCCGGCTACACCGGGCAGAAATGCACTGTTTGTCGAATTTATAGTGATGGTTATAATTTATTGAATTTATTGCAAGCTGAGGGATTCAACTTCGCAAGTTAAAGGACAAGCTGCATAAACACTTGTGTGTAACTCTTCTTCTTCTCCATGCAGCCAGCTTAACCATTTAATTTGATTGGGATGAACACCTCGGAATGTTAGTACACCAGCAGCTACTATTACTGCCATCACATTAAACATTACTAAGCTACCAGCTACCAGCAAAACCGCGCTAGCAGGCATTACAGATTGCAGAACAATAGACAGTAAACATCCAATCGTAGCCATCAAAACAACTAAAGGAAAACCGACAACCAGCAAACATACTGCCAGTGTAAATGTCCAGATTAAAAAGCTTTTTATCATTAATAATGAGTAGGTTTTTCCCATATCAGTAGTTTGTGACAAAGACATTATTTTTCCTCCAAAGTACAATATATAGATTGAAATCGAGCAATAGTTTAATTAATTCCCGCCGGGATCAAGATATTCAATTGTTCAACATATATGAAAATCAAGTATATATAAATTGGCGGAGAAGATGAGCATTTATTTAATAAACTTTACAGTTAATATTTCGTAATTATGTTTTGGTACTTCTTTGGGTTTTAATTTGTTTTCATCATCTATCTAAAGGTATACAGACTAATGCAAAGAAAATAATTATCACTTTAGACAGACGACTTGAATTCGCTTTGCTTAACATTTCTTATTAAAATACCCATTGATTATGATAGTTTTGATTTTGATTTCAGAAATGAAAAAGATGGTAATAACCTATGAATGGTGAAAATTTACAGTGTTAAGAAACTCGGTTTTTTGAAAAAGTGAGTTATTCAATAATTAGTTAAAATTCGGTTAAGAGTTAAAGGTAAATGCTGTTTTTTTTCTTCCGCAAATTGGGACGGGGTAAGGTTTCGGTGTAGGATAGTAATGTAAAATGTCGAAGCCTTTTTCGGGATTGCATCTCTAGCTAAACTTTGATGTCATGCCTAAACGCCTGTTGATAGTAGAATCTCCTGGTAAAGTTAAAAAGCTGAGTAAAATTCTCGGAAGTGATTGGATTGTTCGTGCTAGTTGCGGGCATATTCGAGAACTCAGTAATGAAGGTGAGGATTCCTTGGGCTTTATTATGGATGGTCATAATGTGCGGTGTCGCTACATTCCCCGCAGTCAGGAAGCGAAGGAAACTATTAGTAAGTTAAAAGCTGCGGCTAACCAGGTTCAGGAAGTAATTTTGGCTACAGACCCCGATAGGGAAGGGGAAACGATCGCGTGGCACCTCAAGGAAGCTTTGGGGTTGAAAGAGCCGAAAAGGGTTGTGTATACAGAGATTACGGAAGCTGCCGTGCGGGCTGCTGTAGCTAAACCCCGCAAGCTGGATACTAATTTGGTTGGTGCTGGATTATGCAGAGATTGCTTAGATAAGTTAGTTGGTTACAAGGGAAGTCCGTTAGTTTGGGCTTTGAATAATGGTGCAAAAAGCGTTGGTAGAGTTCAAAGTGCTACTCTACATTTAATTTGTCAGCGTGAAAGAGAAATTCTGGCTTTTGTACCCCAGGATTATTGGAGCGTTTGGGTAGACTATGTTGAAGGGTTCCGGGCTTTTTATAAAGCAATGGTCACCGTTACTCCGCCGATTCTCGGTGGAGCCTGCGGTGACCGGCGTTCCCCGGTCAATTCTCCACCGGAAACAGTACAGCAAGATGCTCAAGAGAATGATGACACGGTAATCAAGCAGTCAGAAACCGCAGAATCGACTCGTGTACTTTCCGAAGCTGAAGCCGAACGGTTGGTGACTCAAGCGCGAAATCATTCTCATAAAATAGTGCAATACGAAGGAAAAATTGCCAGTCGTCAACCACCTCCACCTTTTATTACTTCGACTCTGCAACAAGCCGCTGGTTCACGATTGAAATTTGCTCCCGAAAAAACTATGCTCTTAGCACAAAAGCTGTATGAAGCTGGTTTAATTACTTATATGCGGACGGATTCTGTAATGTTGAGTCCAGAATTCTGCGCTAGCGTCCGTAAGTGGTTGGAGCAAAATGACCCGCAAAATATACCCCAGACAACTGCAAGACATCGGAGCAATAAAACTGCTCAGGAAGCTCATGAAGCTATCCGCCCTACTGATGTATTTCGTCCTTCCGTTGAGTTACGAGTTGAACTTTCCCCGGATGAGTTTAATTTGTATGTAATGATTTGGAAAAGAGCGGTTGCTTCTCAATGTCGTCCTGCTCAACTTCGCAAAACTTTGGTGATAATTCAATCTGGTGAGATACTTTGGCAAGCAAGAGGTCAGGTAGTGGAGTTTCTCGGTTATGCTAAATATTGGTCAAATTTGAGTAAAGATACACTTTTACCGAATTTACAACAAGGACAAATACTAACTTTAGAAAATGCTGGTCACGAGAAGAAACAGACTCAACCACCACCACGGTACAGTGAACCCAAGTTGGTTCAATTAATGGAACGGAAAGGAATTGGTCGTCCGAGTACTTATTCTCCCACAATTGCTACTTTGAAAAAACGTGGTTATGTGGAATTAACAAAAGCAATTTTACAACCGACAACTTTAGGTCTTGAAGTAGATGATTTTTTAGAGAAAGCTTTACCAGATTTATTAAAAACCGAATTTACTGCCAAAATGGAAGATGCTCTTGATAGTATTGCTTCCGGAAAAGAACCTTGGCAGAAATATCTGACTAGTTGGAATCAAGATTACTTTGCACCAGCTTTAGTAAAAGCGAAAACCGTACCCGTTGCTGCATCGTCGAATGCAAAGAAAACTATCGCAACAGAGCGTCAATATGAAAAATCGAGAACTCGTTGTCCTGAGTGTAATAATTATCTAGCAAAAATTAAGAGTAGTAAGGTAAAAAAGAAATACTTTCTTAAATGTGTCAGCGGTTGTGAAAATGTAGTTCTGTTCTGGAATGAATATAACAAAACATGGCAAGCACCAGGTTCTAAAGCAGACAAAACTACACCTACTCAAAAACCTCCGGTAAAAGTTACTAAGTATCCTTGTCCGGTATGTAAAAAACCTTTGGAAGAATATAGTTACACAAAAGATGGACAAAATAAAATAATGTTACGCTGTTCTGATTCCGCATCACGTAAAGATAACAAACACAAAGAAGCCGTTTATTTCAACACAGCTAAAGGGTGGTGGAGTCCGAAGTATGGAGAATTAAAAAATTAAAAAGTTAAAAAGTTAAAAAATTAAAAAAATCAAGAATTGATTTGATTTTGGGTTTAGAATTGTTTTAAACTTTCTTCTCAAAAAATATTTTTGTAGGTTGTAGGTATTATTAAATTTTGCAACACAATCGATGAAAAAAATAAATAAAGGTTTTATCCTTCCTAGTGCAGCCTATACAGTTGAATCAAGATACCTAAAATTTTACAACCCTTTAGAAGATTTACCAGAAATTGGTGATGTAGTTTATGGTGTAGTCAGTCGTATTGGTCTACATAGAGAATTAGAAAATAAATCTGGACGAATTCACAAAATTCAAGATGGAGTTAAAGGAATATTTGTTTTTGGTAATAGATACGCACCAGATTATTATGAAGGTTTAATTCCCAATGAACTAGAAGAGGAAGTTGATTTACTGGCACGCTCTGGTGTAATTGGTAAAGTGAAAACTAAAAATTCTAAAGTTATCGACCCAACTCGAATTAAAATTTTGGGTCAAGTATACGATGAAAATGGGAGTAAAATCAATACTAAATCTTTTTGTTTAATTACACCAAAAATTCCTATCAAAAAATATCCTAGAAGTAAGCTAATTTTGGTTTGTGGTACAGCGATGAATTCTGGTAAAAGTATGGCAGCAGTAGCTTGTTGTTGGTCGCTGACTACCTTAGGATATGGTGTAAGAGCTTCCAAAGTTACGGGAGTCGCAAGTTTGAAAGATATATTATATATGAATGATGCTGGAGCAAATCCTTATGCAGATTTTTCTTATCTAGGCTATCCTTCTACCTATTTAATTTCTGAAGCTGAAGTGTTAGATATTTTTAATAAATTAGATTTGAAATACGCTAACAATAAAGAGAATTATTGGGTAGTAGAAATAGCTGATGGTATTAATCAAAGAGAAACAGCAATGTTGCTGCAATCTCGTGATGTTCAATCACGTATTCATAAACTAATTTTTTGCGCTGCTGACGCTTTTGGTGCTATTGGAGGATTAAAGGTTTTAAAGCAGAAGTTCGGATTAACTCCTGACGCAATTTCTGGGATATGTTCTAGTTCTCCACTTCATATTAAAGAATTGAGCGAGTATACAGATATTCCTGTATTTGACAGTATGAATCTCCAACTAACTCAAATGAAAGAAATATTGACTTATAATCAGCTTGAGAAACCGCTTCATACAGTAGTGTAAATATTCAGCAATTACTGCTCGTGATTAATTATTAAGAAATAAAACTAAAGGGTTGACTTTTTGTCATTTCTCGTTGTTGCTGTAAACGTTCTTGCCATCTTAATACTCTTTCCCATCGTTGTTGGGGAGAACTTAATTTCTGAGTGAGAATTTTCTCAACCATTGGTGTAAATATAGGTTCAATTTCGTCAAACACTTCCAGAGGATTTTTACCATAAATACTAGGCATAAAAGGAATTTTACCCACAATAGTATCTCGGTGTTCCGCTTCAAAAGCTTCAACTTGTGGAAACTGATTGAGGCATTTGTTTAAAACGTAAACTACCGGAATTCCCAATTCTTCATCAATAGCGCGAATATCTTCAGAAATTGCGATCGCGTCGGGAGTGGCTTCCACTACTACTACTACCACATTGGCACCAATGGGTAAACCAAATCTACCGGCATCCTCACCACCACCACAATCAAGAACCACAATACCGTTTGTAGACAGCGCTAACCAAGCTTTTAAAGGGTTTAGAGTTGCGTGAGAACAACGAGTAGAGTATAGTTCTTCCATCCGCATCGCACTGGTTCCTACCGACATCAAAGCGAGTTTATCATCAAGGGATTTTGTGTACTTTTGGGTAAAATAATCCGGTGGTTCAACGGAAAATTTTTGAACTCGCTCGAATGGAGTACCGTAAAATTCGCGGTAGGTGTATTCGGAATCTAGTTGCTGATAATCGTAAAAATCTTGCTCAGCTTGAGTTATTAGTGGAAGTTGCTTTAATTCCTCTTCCCCATATCCCAGATAATGAGCAGCAAGATAGCGCGAAAGCGACCTGTTTGTGTCTGCATCCGCTACAATCATTGCTCGATCCAACTTTCTCAGACTTTGGATTAAACCCAGTGAAGTGAAAGTCTTACCCGTTCCACCTTTACCCATTAAAGCTATGACAAGTTCGTTATCAAAAGATGCATTAACTGTATTGATAGTCATTGCGATATCTTAAAGCTGAAGAAATATTGGTCTCCATGACAATAATAATCATTCGCGTTCGGAGAAACAAGTAGTATGCGGCAATATAAAACAAGTGTTAATTATAACTTTATGTTAGAGAAACTACTTTATAACAAAATTTTGCGTATTATCTTGATAATTTTTAGCGTATCATTTTACGGTTGTAATAATTCAGATAATTCAACAAATACTTCATCTTACACAACAACTGTAACTAACACTACAGTTCAGAAAAATTTACCGCAAGTTGTTGCAACTACCAGTGTTTTATGCGACTTAACAAAACAAATTGCCGCGAAAACAATAAATCTAACCTGTTTAACTTCACCATTAATTAATCCCAAAGTTTATCAACCAACTCCAGCAGACCAGCAAGCAATAAATCAAGCTAAATTAATTATTTTTAACGGTTACAATTTAGAGCCAGGATTAGAGAAATTTATATTAGCTAGTAAAAATCCCGCAACTAAACTTCCTGTAGCAAAAATTGCCGTACCCACACCATTAATGATAACTATAAATGGAAAAAAAGTAGCCGACCCTTATGTATGGCACAATGCGAAACACGCAGCCAAAATGGTAGAAGTAATTGGGATTAATTTAGCCAAATCAATACCTGAAAATGCCAAACTTTATCAAAGCAATACTAAAAAAATCAAAAATCAACTTTTACAATTAGATAGTTGGATAAGAGCCAGAATAGAAACTATTCCTCCGAATAAACGGACTTTGGTAACTACTAATAATGCAATGGCTTATTATGTTAGTGCTTATAATTTGAAATTAGCAGGAACCTTAAGGTTTATTAGTCCTACAGAACAAATATCAGATGTCAAAGTTAACTTACTAGCTAAAACAGTACAAAAAACCAATGTACCAACAATTTTTGTCCAGCCTACAGTTAGTCCTGAATTAATCAAAGCTGTAGCTGAACAAGCAAAAGTAAATATATCACAAAGGCAACTTTTTGCCGAGAATTTGAGTTTACCAGGAAGCGAAGCAGACACCTATCAAAAAAAGATGGCAGCCAATACTCGTACTATTTTAGAAGGTTTAGAAGGAACGTATTTGATATTTGAGAAATAGAGAGTTAGTTGATGGTTGATAGTTGTTAGTTGATAGTTGATGGTGGATAGTTGTTGGTTGATGGTGGTTAGTTGATAGTTGTTGGTTAACCTTTGACCTTTAACCTTTGACCTTTAACCTTTAACCTGTTCTCACCATCCCCAACTACCGGGACTTCCTTTAAATGGTCCGACAATATCGCTAGTTATCCAACCACCATAAAAGTTACCCGGTTGCGGTTCAACTTTTTCTCCGTTTACATAACAAGCATCCATGACATGGGCGTAAAAAGCTACATAATCTTTGAGTGATGCAAATGCTTCTGTGGGGTCAGTGTAAAACCAGCAGACATTTTGAGCTTCTTTGTCGCCAACTTTCAGAGTGTAATAACTAGCACGTCCTTTCCATTCACAAAAACTTGATTGCGGTGTTTGGATTAAATATTCCATTTTGATATCTTCGGCTGGAATATAGTAATTAGGAGGATGACTGGTTTCTAAAACACGCTTTGCTCGTTTGGTATCGGCAATTGTCTCACCGTTAAAGATGATTTGAATATGTTTATCAGTATTTTCCAAACGAGGGGGACGGGGATAATCCCATACTGATTCTTGTCCAGGTTCGGGTTCTATGGGTTGGGGATGGAACATTTGAGATTTTGGATTGATAAATATAGTAATTGTACTATCCCATTCGTCGGGTTTCTCCTCAAACATACCCGTAACATCATCCTAGAAACCCGACTTCTTCCCCAACCGCAAAATCTTAGAAGTCGGGTTTCTTTGCGAAAATACCTGTAGGAACCCAAAATTATTGTAGAAACCCGACTTCTTACACAACCGCAAAATCCCATTCGTCGGGTTTCTTTCCAAACATACCTGTAACAACGCAAAATCCTTGTAGAAACCCGACTTCTTACCCAACCGCAAAATATTAGAAGTCGGGTTTCTTTGCGAAAATATCCATAACAACGCAAAATTATTGTAGAAACCCGACTTCTTCCCCAACCGCAAAATTTCAGAAGTCGGGTTTCTTTGAGAAAATACCTGTAACAATCCAAAACCATCCTAGAAACCCGACTTCTTCCCCAACCGCAAAATCTCAGAAGTCGGGTTTCTCCTCAAACATACCTGTTACCATGAAAAATCATCGTAGAAACCCGAGTTCTTCACCAAATCCAAAATTGATTTAACGGAATCTATCAGGATTCAATTTGTTACCAGCTTGAGATGGACGAGCTTGAGGATTAGTTTTTTTCACGTTTCGCATTAGTTCACCACTACCACCATCTTTCTTATCCAGAAAGGGTTTTAATTGAATGGCATCTTTTGATACTACTCGTTTACCATTGCCAAATATACTTGTACCCAAATTAACTGCGTCTTCTAATCCACCACCTCTATAAGTGTTAACACTGATGGTTTGCTGTCCGCTGTCTGCTGAAATCAGATTCTGAAAAACGTCATTGCGTACTTGAGAAGCATCTCTACCGGGAGGAACTGTTAAGACTATTTGACAAGCGGGGTTAGCTTCGGTAGTTACACACAAAACATCATATCCATTTAAGGTTGAAGTGCGAAGTTCTAACAATCCTTGTGGACGATAGGTTTCTAAGCGTTGAGCGATGGTAGCGCAACGTTTCTGTGCATCCCAACCACCACCTAATGTTTGGGGAGTAGCCCAAGCAAAGTATTGATTTGGTTGACTTTGAGGAGAATACATGACGGTGTAGCTACCGTTATCCATTTGACAGCTAAACCGAGTTCCACTTTCAAAGGTTTGGTCTGAACTACTTGTAGAAGTTGTGGTTGATGTTCCTGTGGGGGTTGATGTACGTGTGGTTGTGGTTGTACTATTTCCACTGCTTCCGGTTGTGGGTACTACTATAGCATCGTTTGAGGAGTCATATTGTGCCATTGCAGGGCTATTACCAAACAATACTGATAATGCCAAAGTGCTGAAAAATACTAACTTAAAAGGTCTAGATGACATGAATCATCCTCCGGTAAAAATTGAAAGGGAGTTATTAATTTGTAGTGACGAAGATTTTTGATAAATGATTCGGGAATATTTTGATAGTTGATGGTTGATGGTTGATAGTTGTTGGTTGATGGTTGTGAATTAACCTTTGACCTTTAACCTTTGACCTTTAACCTTTAACCTTTAACCTTTAACCTTTAACCTTTAACCTTTTCCCCGTTCCCTTACAAAAAAATTGCATTAATCCAAACTATCCTATTGGAAAGTTGTATTAACGCAAATACATAGCTCAATTTATTTGTGTGGTCAAAAAATAATCTTCACATCTTCACCTATGAACAAGCGCGATATCTTAAAAGATATTTCAAACCATGGGAAACATCAACAGAGTCAAGTGATGCAATTCCTCTTCCAGTAGCAGAAAGTGCTGAGTTGACTCGCATATTTACACTATCACCACAACGTGACCAGACTAAAGTTTCGATACTGTCTGAAGCAACATAGTCTCTTTCACCTTGGATGTTTCTGACAATTTTTGGTCCAGTTGCACCAGCAAAGAAGTACTCTGCTGTGAGTCTTCCAGTGGTTGCAGGAGCAACATAACCGCGATAATCAAATTTGTAGACGGAAACTTGAAAGCCAGCAGGAACTTTAACTGGAATTGTTAAGTTACAGTTTTTACGTCTTTCTATGGCTGGACCAGAAGCATTTGCTACGTAGCCATCAAATAGAATGCTTAATTCTTGACCATCGGGGCTAACGGTAACACTTGCTGAACCAGCAGGACAACCGCTACCACCATATTGCGCTCCCACAATTTGCACTTTTGGTTGAGCGAAAGCAGGTGCAACGGAAGCAGCCATTATTGACGCTGTAGCCAAAAAGGTTTTGACAAAACTAATTGATTGTTTGCGGAAATTTTTGCTATTCATGATTTGTTTTATATCTGACGTGTGCCAGTATAAACACAGTCACAATGAAAAAACACGTCAAAAAAATACAAAAAAATATCGATTTTCACGAATAATTCAATTAGTTTAACTAAATTAATATTAAGTTTTTATAAAAAAAATGCTGGGTCGATGTAGAGAACCCAGCAAACATTTTTTTGGTAATTTAATCGTGGCAACAAATTAGTTTAACAAAATTAACATTAAGGTTTTATTAACAGTTGCTAATCAGTTTCAATTGGTTGGCACTGTGTTTTTCTCTTCTTTTTTATTGTCTTCTTTCTTATCTTTATCTTTTCTTTCTTTGATTATTTGTTTGACTTTATCTTTGATTCTTTGATGTGATGCAACTCCTTCATAAGCGTAACGATTGTATCCGTTGGTGGTAATTAAATTTTCTAAATAACGCACCCTTTCACTACCTCCTGGGTGGGTTGATAACCATACTGGAGGAGTATTTTTCTGTTCATTTTTCATTGTTACCATTAAGTTACGTAAGCCGTCTGCTGCATAACCACCGGCTGTTAACAGTCTTGTCCCCAATCTATCTGCTTGACGTTCCATGTCCCGGCTGTAGTCGAAGGTGAGTATTCTTCCTACTGTTCCGCCTAGTGGTATATACTGAGTTACGTTCGAGATTAAATTAGCTTGAGTTACTAGTTGGAATCCGTGGGAAAGTACTGTGTGAGATAATTCATGTGCGATTAATCCAGCAATTTCTGCTTCTGAATTTGTTTTGGCGATCGCACCTGCATTGAGAAAAATTTTACCACCGGGTAAAGCGAAGGCGTTGAGGCTTTCTTCGGGTATAACGAAAAATTCGTATTCAAATTCGTCACGACCGGCAATTTTGGCAAGTTTTTGTCCGATATCATTAATATATGTGTTTACTTCTTTGTCTTCGATTAATTGCAATTGCTTTTTGGCTTGTTTCGCTACCGAACGACCTACACCTTCTTCACCTTTTAATAGCATCATGGTAGAATCGAGGGCGGAAAATGGTCCGAGTAGACTACCTGTTGCAGCGTAACCGACAACACCAGTAATAATGTTTGCGATCGCGTTTCCTCTGGTTTCTCTACGGATATAAGAGGTGTATTTTTTCAGCGTCTCATCTGCTTGTTGACTAAATTCTTTGGCTTGGGGATGTTCTGGGTTAAGTAGGGCAAATTGACGGGCTGCTAAGGAGGCTTGCATCCATTGTTTTTCGTCAGCAAGAGCATCAACTCTTACTTGTACTAATTCTGCTTGATTGGGATAAAGGGATGTGGCTCTTTCCAAAACTTCTAAAGCTTTTTCGTTTTGACCGTATTTTTTCAGAGCTTCGGCATATTTTATGTTACCAGGAATAAATTCGGGATATTTTTCTACTAAAAGTTTTAATGGTACTAAAGTTCTAGTTTGTAAATCGCTGATGATTCCCGCTTGTGCTTCTCTCCAGTAAACTTTACCTGCTGGAGGTAATTTTGCAGGATCAATTACAGCCGTGTTAGGTGATATGATGTCGGATGTATTTGTAAAAGGTTGTTTTGCTTGACGGTATATTGTCTCTGCTTGGGCTATGTTTCCTGCTTGGTAAAGCTTGTCTGCTTCGATCAGTTTTTCCTGACGGGCAATTTCTTCTGGGGTTGGCTTAGCTTCTTCTTCTGCTGTTGTATCTGATTCTGGCTTTTTAATATCGGTGGTTTCTTTCTCAGTATCTTTTTCAGGAGTTTTGATGATTACAGCAGGTTGTTCGGCAATTGTAATTTGCGGAGATTGAGCCAGAATAATTAAAACAGAAGTACCAAGCGAGAGTAATACCCAATTAAATGCGAGTATCAATGACTTCCATTGACGTTTCATAACAAACTTTTTATTTGAAGAGATTTCGATATTATTAGTGTAAGAACGATCGCAATTTCACGCAAAGTTCTCTCGGAAACTTAACACTGTTTTATCCCGGCTTCAATTTAAAAATATTTTGATGTACAGAAAAAATTATCTAATTCATGATACTATTTATATGGTGGAAAAGGTGCGTCCATATATATACATACAAAATCATCAACTTGAATAGTTTTCAATAGGATTGATTCATTCAAATCTTTGATTTCATGAGAATATTTTGACTATTTATTTTATATTATCTATATAGCGAAACGTTTTAGAGACAAACCAGGTTCTGGGGTGGTTGTAGGATAAGGTATTGCTGGCACCTCAATTTCGGGTATTGGAGATGCAGAAGCTTGGGGAGTTGGTTCAACTTCAAGTTCAACTTGGGAAAAAGGAGATGCAGAAGTTTGCGGAGTTGGTTTAACTTCAATTTCGGGTGAAAAAGTTGGCTGAACCTGATTTTCTGGTGTTGGTGAAGTTGGTACAGTTAGAAAATAGTTATGACTTTCTTCTCCTGGAGTTTCTGAAGGTTTAACCGTAGGAACTAAGACACTACCCGTAGTAGCTTTGGGGGAAGCAGTTGGTTTTGGTGATGGTGACTCATTCTCAATCGCAGGTGTGGAAGGAGAAGAAGGAATTGGATTTTTTGGCTGTGCTGATTCTGGTGATACAGGGGGAGTTGTGGGATTTGGTTTTTCTTTTTCTTTGTCTTTACTTTCCGATTCTGGTGATACAGGTAAAGATGTGCTGGGATTTTTTTCCTGTTTATCTTCTAATTCTGTTTTGTGAGGTGAATTTGTCGGACGATCGCGATTTTGGTCTTGCTCTTTGTTTGTTTGGGGTGTAGAAGGTAAAGACGTGGGAGAATCTTGATTTTTTTGGCTTGGAGACGGAGTTATGGAAGTGGAAGGTAAAGATTCTGGAGTATTTTGGGGTGTAGGAGTTAATAAATCAGAACTATCGTTTGTGTGATCTTTTTGATCTGTAGAAATTTTGGGGGCAGGAATTCTTGGCTCAACAGGTTGGGGTAGAGATTCTAGTCTGGGTTGAATTTGATTATCCCTCTGTTGTGGTTGAGAAGCTTCGGGAGTAACTTGAGTTTTACTCTCTTTAAAAAACGGTATAAAAGGTAAAAAAGTTCTATTACTTTCTGCTTTAGGCGTAGCAGGTGAATATATCGGTGGGTTTGAATTATTATTTGGATTATTAGTAGTCTTGGGTGTAACAGAAGGGTTTATATTTTTCATAATACTATCTTGAACCTCACTTAAAGGAGGTTGCTTACCATCAGAAGCGGGTTTAAAAAAATTCCATCCGAAAACTCCTAACCCAAATCCAACTCCCATTAAACCAACCAATCCCAAACTTTGCAGAATCGGGGGATGAGACTTGCGAATAGTTGATGGTAAAGTCACAGGTGGTGCTTTGTAAGCCGAGGAAGTTAATGGTGATATCAGTACCGGCGATTTGAGTGCTGCTAATGCTTCTGTTGCGGTTTGATAACGCTGACTAAAGTGATGACGTACCATTCCCGTTAACACTTCAGCTAATCTGTCGCTGATTTTTGCCGAATCGAGCCAAATCAATTCACCGTTATCGGGGTTGAATGGTAATTCACGAGGAGACATCCCGGTTAAAGCTTGAATACCCAGCATTCCCACAGCATAAACATCGCTACACAATCTAGGTTTACCATTTGCTTGTTCATCTGGCATATAACCGGGGGTACCGATAATCAAAGTCGAATTGACATCCCCTTGTTCGTTTTTGCTCAAACCTTTGATTTCTTTAACCGCACCAAAATCAATTAGTACGATTTTATCGTCTTCACGACGACGCATAATATTCCGTAATTTAATATCGCGATGAATTACATTATTTTGGTGAACAAAAGCTAATACTTCGAGTATTTCCTCTAAAAGCTGAACAACCTTTTCTTCACTCAATCGATGTCGTGGTTTGACTTCCTTGGTTAAATCATGTCCATCTACGAATTCTTGAACAAGATAAAATTCATCATTTTCTTCAAAATGCGCGAACATTTCGGGAATTTGTTTGTGTCCCTTACCTAAACGGTAGAGTACCTGTGCTTCTCGTTCAAACAATTTTTTCGCAATCTGCAAAATTGTGTTATCGGGATTACGAGTTTTGAGTTGTTTGACTACGCATCGAGGATTTCCTGGTAAATCCATATCTACCGCAAGATAGGTGACACTAAATCCACCACGTCCTAGCTCTTTAAGAATTTTGTAGCGATTACGGAGAATCGTGTCTGTGAGCATGCTTCTTAACCTATCAGCAATGGAGAATGCCCTTAATGTTGACAAAAGACATTTTTAATTTCAGTTCCTATGATGACTAATCCGTATTTATCTTGCCGAGTAATTATAAACTTACCCGTAAGAGGAGATTGTGGTTAAGGAACCATTAAATTTATCAAAACTAATCCTATCTCTATTGAATTTTTTAGTTTATTCTACCGTGTTTTATCTGAGAAGGGAGAAGGGCTTGTCCCTACACTGGATAATAACAATCAAATATCAATCGCATAAGCTGTCACTTGCATATTAATACATTTTTTGATTTTTTTTAATTAGATACTACCAAATACTTACTAGGAATAAATTATGGAAACAATATGTATAAAATTTCATGTTTCAGATTTCTTTAACTTCAACAATCCCATCTTTATCATTTAATTTACTGATATTCAAAGCAATAGTAACTACAATAATTGATGTAAAAATACCAAAATAATTAACAGTTGACAGTTATGAGTTTACTTTTGACCTTTAACCTCATAGTTAATTTTTCATCACCGCATCCAATAATTTATCTCCACCAAACCGAATTACGTCGGTACAGGGTAATCCGGTTTCGGTTTCTACTTGCGCGATCGCAGTTTTTGCAGTTGCTTGATCAAAATTCTTGGTGTTCAAAGCAATCCCAACTACAGGTACTGTTGCAAAAGCACCCGCACCACTGGCAACGATTTCATATAATTTAACAACTTCAGCCAAAGGGGGAATTTTGACTCCTTCTACCACCTCATTTTGTCCGAGACGATGGACTAAAACCATCTGAGTTGGTTGAGAACCGCGTATCAAAGGTAATGTTGCTGTAGAACCCGGATGCAGTAAGGAACCTTGTCCTTCAATGTGTAAGATATCATAATTTTTCCCGTAACGTACTACCACTTGTTCCACCGCACCAGCAGCAAAATCGACGCGCACAGCATCTAAAGGGACACCATCTCCTTCCAACATTAAACCAGTTTGTCCTGTGGCGATAAACTTGGTAGCCATACCCCGCAGCCGCGACGCACGATGTAACTCTAAACTTGTAGACATTTTTCCCACTGCCATATCGGTACCCACCGTCAATACCCGTCTACAGGGAAGATTTTTTGCTGCAAGAGTACAAACACCGATATTAGATGGCTCTTTACGAACATCCCAAATTAATTGACCGGATTTGAGTAAAGTTCTTAATTCTGGACTGTTAGCCAAGGGAGTATGTAAACCGTTGACAATTGACATTCCTCCGAGCAAAGCATCTTTAATTTCATGCCAATAATCGTCCGGTAAACTACCACCTTTGGGAGCAATACCGATTACCAAGACCTGGGGTTTAAAGGCTATGGCATCTTTGACTGAGGCAACAATCGGCACATCGCGCTGAATCCCTGTTAATTCTGGGAAAGACTGCCCAGGACAATCGCGGTCAATAGCAACAACTATTGGCGCATCGCTGTAACGTAGTAAAGATAACCCGGTTTTTCCATGACTTCCGCGAATTCCCTCATGTAGCAAAACGGCAATTTTTTGATTAAGCGGTAAACGCACTCAGTTGTACTCCCAACCCTGGTAAGTTATTTGGTAAAATTTTACCCTCTTCAATCAATGCACCTGTAAAAGGATCATCAATTAAATTCAGGTGGCTATCCAAGTCTAAATAATCGGCTAATGGTGCAAGTTGTGCAAGGGCGGTATTTGCGATCGCGCTATCGGAATAGCAGCCAAACATTACCTGTAAACCGCAAGCACGGGCTGTATTTATCATCCGCATTGCTTCGGTTAATCCTCCAGATTTCATCAACTTGATATTAACACCATCAGCGCATTCTGATAAACAAGGAATATCGCTACTAGTAAAGCAGCTTTCATCAACAAAAATGGGTAAAGGAGACGACTTTTTTAATTCAATCAAACTTTGTTCTTGTCCTCGTGGTAAAGGCTGCTCTACATACTTTACACCCATATCAGCAAGTATAAAACACATCTTTCTCGCATCTTCCAAACTCCAACCACCATTTGCATCTACGTATAAGTCGGGTGTTGGTGCTTCTTCTCGTACAGCATCGAGCATTTTGCGATCGGCTTCGATACCGTCGGGACTACCTAACTTGACTTTTAACATTTTGACATCCATAA
Source organism: Nostocales cyanobacterium 94392 (assembly GCA_035285725.1). Taxonomy (GTDB): domain Bacteria; phylum Cyanobacteriota; class Cyanobacteriia; order Cyanobacteriales; family Nostocaceae; genus Rivularia. The sequence goes on from JAYKJL010000019.1 coordinate 23,120, forward strand.
ATTGCAGCCAATCCCTGACTCTAGCTTTTGCACCTTGAGGAGAATTAATCCCGATAGTTACCGAAACCGGCTTAATATTACTTCTATCAAGTCCCCACATTTGCCACAAAGGTAATTTTGCACGTTTTCCCATCCAATCGTGTAGAGCAGTGTCAAGAGCCGCCTTGGCAGCGGAGGGAATTTGTGCTTTATTTAACATGAGTTCAATTTGCTGACGTTGAGACGGATGCTTTTGTTGTAAACTGGGGGCAATTTGTAATATGGATTGTTGAATAATTTCGGTGGATTGGGGATAATTACCAACGTTAAAAGGTGATGCTTCTCCCCAACCTTCGATACCATCTTCGCATATTTTGACCCATACATTTGTTGTTTTGGCTGTGGTACCGCGACTAATTGTTAAGGGAAAACGTTTATTGACGGTGAATAGTTCTATATCGATTTGCATAATTGGGGATTGGATAAAATACCTAGTGATTTAGTTTATTATGAGTCAGATTTGTGTAATAAATCATATTTTTTGGAACGCAAAGGTAAGCGGAGGTTAAACGCAAAGTTTCGCTGAGGGGAAGAATGATTTTTTTTTGAGATTTATATTTAATTTTATTAACCTTTAACCTTTAACCTTTAACCTTTAACCTTTAACCTTTAACCTTTAACCTTTAACCTTTAACCTAAAAATGGCTAATTTAAATAAATGGAAGATTTTACAATCAAAGATGGCTTTAAATCATCCTTGGTGTAAGGTAAGACGGGATGAAGTTGAGTTACCTAATGGACAAGTAATTGATGATTATTTTGTTTATCTTAAACCAGATGTAGCGATAATTTTACCAATTACTAGTAATCAAGAAGTTGTTTTTGTTAAGCAGTATAGGCACGCAATTGGTGATTTTTTTATTGAACTTCCTGCTGGTGGTTTTAATCCAGAAACGGAAAGTGGTGAGGTTGCAGCAGTAAGGGAATTAGAAGAAGAAACTGGTTATATTGCCGAGCAGATTAAGAAGATAGCGACTTTTTACGATAAACCGAGTAAGGATACTAATCAATTACATTTATATATTGCTGAAAATGTAGTTAAAACTGGGAAAATTAAGTTTGATATTACTGAACAAATTGAAGTTATTTTGATTCCTATAGATACAGTTTTATCCAAAATAATTAAAGGTGAAATTTGTGTTGCTGGAACTGTTGCAGCTTTGTTTTTGGGTTTGAATTTGGTTAAATAGGGAATAGGTAATAGGTAATAGGTAATAGGTAATTGGGTAATTAAATCCGTGAAATCAGTGTAATCATTTTTAATCCGTGAACGGTAATTGGGTAATTAAATCCGTGAAATTAGTGATGCTGTATCTATCTTTTCCACTGTTGCAAAATATAATTATAAAAAGCTTGTTTATCTACTTTATCCATGACCGAAACTTTTCTTCCTGATGATACAATTTTTGTTCTTCCTTGACTTTTCCCATTAATAATAATTTCTGTTTCGATTTCTTTGATTTGAAAAAATTCTGGACGTGCTAAATAAGCTGTTGCTAATACGTCCCAAAAATAGTAATCTTGGGGAATTACTAAGGCATAACATTGTCCTGCTAAATCAGATATAGGATAATTTCTTTGTTTACCCATTTTTTGGACAATTTCTGATGTCACGGGGACGTTATTAGTAATATCTAAAGGACACATAATGATTTCAATTTGAGTATCCCATATTTGGGCTACTGAAATTGGGTCCCAATAAGCGTTCCATTCGGCAGTTCCATCTTGTCCCGGTTCCCAATTTTTCTCAACGTTACCGGGTACATTTAATGCACCTCCCATCCACACAATTCGTTGAATTTTTGTTTGGATTTGTGGTGCTTTTTGTAAAGCTGTTGCAATATTTGTTAATGGTCCAGTTGCCATGATTGTAACTGGTTCGGGTGCTTGTTGGAGTACTTTAACGGTAAAATCTTCACCGGGTTCATCAATTAAAGGTGTGGTGATAATTTCGCGTTGATTGAGTATGGGAAAATGGTCAACTACAAAGGAATCACGACGATAAAGATTGGGAAATGAATTAATTCCCCGCACTTTACTTTCTGCGACTGGAATATCAGAAAATCCCATTAAATCGAGAATTTTCCGAGTAGCATTAACCGCAGGTTGTGCATAACAATCAGCCGCTGTTACTACAACACCAAGCGGTTGGACGTTATCCATTGTCATTAACAACATAGTTGCCAAATAATCGTCCACACCACCATCATGATCCATTAATACGAGTTGTTTTGACATAAAAATAAAAAATAAAAAATAAAAATTAAATCCAATTTCCTGTTAATGAAAAATTGGTCTTTGCTGGTATAGTAGAAGCGATAATTTTTCCTTGAGAAATCACGTAGCGGGGTTGATTGCGAATACGAATAGCGTCGTAATAATCCCATTCATCTAATACAATCAAAGATGCGGGTTTGCCGATTTCAACACCATATTGATCTTCTATATGTAATGTTTTAGCTCCATTACTTGTAACCATTTGATAACAAGCGTTGACTTCTTCTCTTCCAGTCATATGACAAATATGTACTCCCATATGAGCGACATCTAGCATACTTCCTGTTCCTAAACTATACCAGGGATCTTGGACACAATCATGCCCGAAACTGACGTTTAAGCCATTTTGCCATAGTTCTTTAACGCGGGTGACTCCTCGACGCTTAGGATAATTGTCTGCACGTCCTTGTAAAGTAATATTAATCAGTGGATTGGCAATAAAGTTAATCTGAGCGCGTTGCAGAAAACCCATTAATTTAAACGCATAGGCATTATTATAGGAACCGAAAGCAGTTGTATGACTAGCTGTAACTCGATTTCCAATTTGTGCATGAATAGCTTCTGCTGCGACGACTTCCAAAAACCGTGACTGCTCGTCATCAATTTCGTCACAATGGATATCAATTAAACGATTATATTTTGCTGCTAATTCAAATATTCGTTTTACCGATCGCACTCCCAAATCTCGTGTCAATTCATAATGGGGAATTCCTCCTACCGCATCCGCACCCATTTCTAAAGCTTTTTCCAGTAACATCTCGTTTTGCGAATCTGAGTAAATTCCATCTTGAGGAAATGCTACTACCTGCATTGTCATCCAATCTTTAACTTCATCCCGTAATTCTAATAATGCTTGTAACGCAATTAACTGCGGTTCACTGACATCTGCATGGGTTCTGACAAATAATATACCTTGAGCAGCTTGCTCTTTTAACATAGTAAGAGCGCGATTTTTTACATCTTCGATGGAAAGTTGTTGTTTGCGATCGCCCCAAATTTGAATTCCTTCAAACAGTGTCCCACTTTGATTCCAACGGGGTTCCCCCGCAGTTAAAACTGAATCTAAATGAATGTGTGACTCAACAAAAGGCGGTGAAACTAACTTTGATGCTAAATCGATTTCCTGACGAGCAGATTCTTTTAAATTAGGGGAAATAGCAGTAATTAAACTATCTATAATCCCAATATCCACAAGTTGACTATCTTCAGTATCAAATGTAATTAATCTACCCCGACGTAAAATTAAATCGTAAGTCATTTAATTTTGGATTTTAGATTTTAGATTTTGGATTTTTATAGGTTAAAGGTCAAAAGTCAAAGGTTCTAGATTGCTAATAAACAACTGTCAACTGTCAACTGTCCGCTGTCTCTCTTGCAAAAATTGCTCAAATATAACTCTATCAGGTAACGAAGGTTGTGCGCCGGATTTAGTTGCTGCTAATGCTCCTGCTGCTGCACCCCATGTCACGGCTTGACGTAAGGAAAGTCCTTCGGAAAGTGCTGCTGCTAAACCACCGTTGAAAGCGTCTCCTGCTGCTGTGGTGTCTACTGTTTGTACTGAAAACGCTGGTGTAAAAAAACTTTCTGAGAGGGTGCAACAATAAACACCTTTTGCACCAAGTTTGACGATTGCACACTTTACTCCTTTTTGTAATAAAACTTCGGCTGCTTTCTTTGCTGAATCCTTGTCGTTTACTGGAAAACCTACTAATTGTGATGCTTCAACTTCATTCGGTGTCAGAATATCTACTAATGCATAAAGTTCTTCTGGTAACTGTGATTGTGCTGGTGCGGGGTCGAGAATTACTTTAACTCCGGCTTTTTGTGCTTGTTTTGCAGCTGCAATTACAGCAGGCATGGGAATTTCTAATTGCAATAACAGTGCTTGTTTTCCGGGTAATAATCGTGAGAGTCTTTCTACATCTTGTTCACCGACACACCCGTTTGCACCGGGAATCACGACAATTTGATTTTCTCCCAAATCATCTACGGTAATAATTGCCACGCCGGAACTTACGGATTCATCCATGAATACGTTGTCTGTTTTAACACCAGTCGTTTGCAGATAATTAAGAAGTTCTTCACTAAAGCTTTGTGTACCGACACGTCCGACAAGTACCGTAGAAATGCCTAATTTTGTCAGTGCAACTGCTTGATTAGCACCTTTACCACCGGGTAGTTTAAAAAAATTGTCTCCTAATAATGTTTCACCTGCGATTGGTAAACGAGGTGCTGTTGCTACCAAATCGATATTGATGCTACCAAAAACGATAATACTCATTTGAATTTTAGATTTTAGATTTTGAATTTTAGATTAAAATGTAAAACTAGGCAAAATTTATTTTGGAATTTTAGATTATAGGTTAGGGAACTTTCAAATATAGTGTGTTGTCAATAAAGTGAGATTTTGGTGTTGACAATTTTTCAGTTTATCATCTTTCTAGTTTGTCAGAACTGATTATAATTATTAATCACGACTCTTTCCATTTTCACCTGTATACTTGATATTTTAAGTTCTCACTACCTATTAACCTCATGAAAAGATTCTTTTTAGCTAGTTCGATTTTTCTAGTATTTGCTGGGTTAGGATTCGAGCAAATAAAAACTGGTAATGCTCAAACTTCTCAAGTCGTTATTCAAACTCAAAAGCAAGCTAATAAACCTACTAGTGTAAAATTACCTCAATTAAAAGTTGTGAGTACGGGAACTGGTAAAAAAGAAAAATTACGTTTTACCCCAAAATTAGGAACTAAGCAAACTATAAATGTCACTTTGAATAAAGACACTTTGATGTCTATTGGTGATTTTAAAATGCCTAGGGCAAAGTTACCAGCTTATATTATTACTTTAGATTCAACAGTTACTAAGGTAGAACCTAATGGAGATATTCATTACGATATTGCTTATAGTAATGTAGAGATTCAGGGTGATGCTGAAACTAAACCAGAATTAATTAAAGTTATTAGCAGACAAATAGAACAATTGGAAAATTTTACAGGTTCTGCTGTTATTGATAACCAAGGAATAGTTAAAAATATTAACTACGTAATTCCAAAAACAGTAGATGTAAATATCAAGTTTCTTGTCGAACAATTATCTAATTCCTTGCAACAATTATCTTCACCAGTTCCACAAGCACCTGTGGGAATTGGTGCAAAATGGCAGATTAATTCTGAAACAGATATTAACGGAATTAATCTCAAACAAACTACTACTTATGAATTGTTAAATCTTAAGGATAATGTTGCTACTTTAAATGTTGATTTACAGCAACAAGAAAAATCATCTCAAGTAATTGATTATCCCGGATTGCCTTTAGATGGTATTTTAACTCTACAATCATTTAAAGGCAGTGCAAAAGGAAAAGCGACAATTCAGCTAGACAAAGTTATGCCGATAAGTTCTCAACTGTCTTTACTTGCTGATAGTCAATATATCGGTAAAAATGTGAATACTTTAGAAGAAACTCCCATGATTTCTCAGTTAAAAATGGATATGAGTATTCAAGGGAAATAATTTAGTTTAATCATTTGACTCAGAAGTCGGGTTTCTTTTAGAAACCCGACTTCTTTTCTGTGATTAATCACATATTGCGTAAGTACTATGTACTACAATTTTATAAATCTAAAATGTTTGATATTTAACCAAAGCAAATTATTAATATTTTGAGATTTTTGCACAATATCTATAATTGTGATTTGTACCTGTTTGTATATTTTATAATTGCAGCAAATGACAATATTAGTAATAATAATTTAGGTAAATATCTATATATCAGTTAATCGATAAATACAAATTATCATCCAGGGAGAATCATCAAAATGCCTTTTAGGATATTAAGTTTAGATGGTGGAGGAGTTAGGGGAATTGTTGCAGCAAAAATTTTAGCTTATATTGAAAATCTGATTAATCAACCGTTAAATGAGTACTTTGACTTAATTGTCGGAACTTCTACAGGTTCTATTTTAGCAGCGGCGATCGCGACAGGACGTAGTAGTAAAGAAATTGTTGATTTTTTCCAAAATAAAAGCTCGATTATCTTCCCATATCAAAGTCTTTTTTCGTTAAGAAGAATTCCTTTACTGTTAAGGTACGGTATACCCGCTCCCAAGTATTCCGATAAAGGTTTAATTCAAGTTTTACAAGGTGTTTTCGGAGAAACAAGACTGTTCGATCTTGGTACCTCACCAAGGCTATTAGTTGTATCTTATGACACTATCGAGCGGGAACCAATTATTTTTAAAAGTTGGCGACCAGATAAAGCTTATGGTAACGTTCCATTGTGGGAAGTATGTGTTTCTTCAGCATCCGCTCCTACTTATTTCCCAGCCCATAAATTAGATAAAAGAGTTAACGGAAATGTTAAGGATGCCAGTATAAATAGTATTATTTTAAGTGATAATGAATCTACCGTTGATGATGTATATCAAAACGCCGAAATTAGAATTACTGACGGTAATGGTAGCGGACAAACTCGGATTATTAAAAACTATATTGGCGGTACTAGACAAGCAATAGTCAATCCTGCTTGGGATAGAATTCCTGATAAAACATCTGCTTATTCAATTAAAACAATATACTCCGCAATTGATGGTGGAGTTGCCGCAAATAATCCTTCTAGTTGTGGTATTGCTGAAGCATTACGCTTTGGTTTTTCTAATGAAGAAATTTCCGTACTTTCCATCGGAACTGGAAATAGAACCCGAATTATTTCTTTTGAACAAGCACAAAGTTGGGGTTTAATACAATGGGCTCAACCAATTGTTGGTGTACTGTTTGATGCTTCTTCTGGTATTTACGAATATATTAGTAAGCAAATAGTCCACGAACAGCTTTTACGTTTGCAATTCAATCTTGATAAGTCTTTGACTGGTAAACGTTTAAGCGACGATTTAGATGATGCTAGCGAAGAAAATATTAATAATTTACTCGAAGCCGCAGACGCTTACATGAATTTATCAGAAGTAAAAGCCGGAATACAAAAGTTTTTACAATTTTAGATTTTAGATTTTAGATTTTAGATTTTGGATTGTAATTATAGGAATCCGGTTTGATTTTTGAATTAATCAGTTGAAATTAGGGATTAGAAAGTAGTTCGTTCGTTACTAAGCTAAAAACCCTTTAATTTGTATATTAAAATTTGATTAAAGTCTTGTAGTGCGAGCCGGACAGCCCGCTAGAAAAATACAAATTAAATGCGCGATAACTTAGTCCTATATTAAAGTGTATTAACCTTTAACCTTTAACCTCTAACCTTTAACCTCTAACCTGATACAACCTATCCCCGGACTCAACATCAAACCAGTGGATGTTTCTAGAGGGTAGAGTCAGGGTAATTTCTTCATTATTCCAATTTTGGTCGGGAGGTAGTAAAGCGCGTATAATCGGCGATTCTGTCTGAGAACTCGCAATACGCACGCTAACCAATTTATACATCCCCAAATTTTCGACTAAATATACCCGCCCTTTTAGAGTTTGCACATCCTCCGGTAAAGCTACACCAACGTGTTCCGGACGAATACCTAAAACAATTTGGGATGGTAAAGTAGGAAGACTTGGTAAATTTACTGAGGAATTACCAAGTATGGCATTATTCTCTTGACAAGGTAAAGTAAGTAAATTCATTTGGGGACTTCCGACAAAACCAGCAACAAATAAATTAGCAGGATGGTTATAAATGTCTGCTGGTGGTGCAAGTTGCTGTATATAACCATTATTTAGCACCGCGACTTGAGAAGAAAGGGTCATTGCTTCCGTTTGGTCGTGGGTAACATAAACTACCGGAGCTTGTTGGGCTGCGAATATCTGTTTGATATCGGCTCGGACTCTTTCCCGTAATAATGCATCAAGGTTGCTCAAAGGTTCGTCTAGTAAATATGCTTGAGCTTTCCGTACCAAAGCTCTACCCACAGCAACCCGCTGTCTTTGCCCTCCAGAAAGTTGCCCGGGTTTACGCTGAAACAGTTCTTCCAAACCTAAAAGTCGTGCTACTTCCGTAACTCGCGTAATTATTTCTGCACGGGGTACTTTCTTCAACTTTAATCCTGAAGCGAGATTTTCCTCTACCGTCATGTGGGGATATAGCGCATAGCTTTGGAATACCATAGCCATATTGCGATCGCCAGCACGTTTGTAAGTAATATCCTCATTTCCCAAAAATACTTTTCCTCGCGTCACCTCTTCCAAGCCAGCAATCATTCGTAAAGTTGTAGACTTACCGCAACCGCTAGGACCAAGTAATGTGAGAAACTCGCTATCCTCTACAGATAAACTAATATCCTTAACCGGAATAACTTTCGGAGAAAAAGTTTTATTTAAGTTTTTCAGTTCAAGTTTAGCCATATTTCAATTTTAGATTTTAGATTTTGGATTGTGAATTTAGGATTACTATTTTTTTACCTTTGAGATTAACATGAATTCGATTTGCTGTTAATTATTGAATCAGAGATGAAAAAACTTGTAAAACCTTAATCTTTCGTGGAGTAAGAAGTCGGTTTTTTATCAAAAGAATGGTAACGGCTATATAACTGAGTAGTAATTATATACATATTTTGGCTTTACTACTTATTTAATCCAAAATCCAAAATCTAAAATTGACTCATCCCTTAACTGCTCCTGCGGTAAGTCCTTGGACAATTTTCCGTTGGAAGAACAATACTAATAAAACTAAAGGTAGTGTTCCTAAAACTGTAGCCGCAGCAATGGGACCATAGGGGATTTCAAAAGTTGATGCACCGCTTAATTGGGCTGCTGCAACGGGAATTGTTTTCATGTCTTCGCGGGTAATAAATGTTAAGGCAAAAATAAATTCATTCCAAGCGAAAATAAAAGTAAGAATTCCTGTTGTTACCAAAGCCGGAAGAGTCATTGGTAAGATGATTTGAGTTAGCATTTGCCAAGTATTGTAACCGTCAACCCTAGCAGAATCTTCTAAATCTTTAGGTAATTGCTCGAAAAAACTTCGTAGGACTAAAATAGTCAGTGGTAAATTTATTGCAGTATAAGGAATTATCAACGCTAAATAATTATTACCCAAACGCAGCACTTGGACAATTTCTAGTAATCCTAAGAACAATAAAATCCCTGGGAACAAAGTTACAATTAAAATACCTGCAAGAATAATATTTTGACCCTTTGGACGCAACCGCGCTAAAGCATAAGCAGCAGGCGCACCTATACCCAAAGAAAAAGCTGTAGAAATAATCGAAACAAAAGCACTATTTAATATATAACGCCAAAAGGGACGGCGAGTAAATAATTCTGTGTAATGACTCAAAGTAATGCGAGTCGGAAAATAAATTGTGGGTAATTTGGAAATATCTTCGTTAACTTTAAATGAGGTGAGCAATTGCCATAAAGCTGGTGCCAAACTAAAGACAACGACAAAAATAATTGCTATCCATAATAATATTTTTTTAACAGAATTTTCTTTCATATCAATATTTAAAGGTTAAAGGTCAAAGGTGAGAGGTCAAAGGTTAAAGGTTAAAGGTTAGAGGTTAAAGGTTAAAGGTTAGAGGTTAAAGGTTAGAGGTTAAAGGTTAGAGGTTAAAGGTTAGAGGTTAAAGGTCAGAGGTTAAGATTTGTCTAGCGAGCAAGATGTATGCCCCTTCGGGGCAGGCTGCGCCAACGCACTAACCACTAACCACTAACTCCTAACTCCTAATTAACACGAGATATACGAAGTAATAAATTAGCAATTAACACTGCAAAAACTAACAACATAAAAGTTACTACAACCAAAGCAGCACCGTAACCAAAATCTAAATAACGCATGATGGTAGAGTAAATATAAAGCGATACAACTTCTGTTGCACCTCCAGGTCCACCACCCGTCATTACTGCAATTAAATCAAAGATTCCGAATGCTTGAGCAAAGCGAAATAAAACGGCTATCAGGATTTGTGGTATCAAAAGTGGCAAGGTTATTTGCTGGAAACTTTGCCAAGGTGTTGCTCCATCAATACTGTGTGCTTCATACAAATCACTGGATATTGATTGTAATCCAGCTAACAGTAAAATGCTGATAAACGGTGTCGTTTTCCATACATCAGCAACAATAACCGCTACCATTGCCAAAGTCGGTTCTCCCAACCAATTTATACCAGTTTTAATGAACCCCAATCGTTGTAAAATATCATTTGCTACTCCATATTGGTCGTTAAAAATCCAAGCCCAAGCTAAACCAATTAAAGCTGTAGGTAAAGCCCAGGGTAAAATTGCAGTAGTACGTACCACACCACGTCCAAAAAATTGCTGATTTAAAACCAAAGCGATAATCAATCCAAACAGCAATTCTAAAATTACTGAAGCGCTAGTAAATATAGTTGTTACTAAAAAACTTTGCCAAAAACGACCATCTCCTAACATCCTGCCGTAATTATTTAAACCCGAAAAAACAGGTTGTAATTGGGTTCCCAAATTTTCCGTAAATAAACTTAACCAAAAAGCACGAGCAATCGGATAACCAAAAACTAACAACAGCAACAGCATCGCTGGTATTAACAAAATCCATGCCGTTTTTTGTTCTCTACTCCGAATTGTTTCCATATTAGTTGATAGTTGATGGTTGATGGTTGATAGTTGTTAGTTGATGGTTGTTGGTTGTTGGTGCTTGATGGTTAGTTATTAAAATTGATGGTTGATTGTTATTTATTTCCCCTTGTCCCCTTGTCCCCTTGTCATCTTCCTATCTCCCCAATAATTGACGAGTCTCTGAAGCTGCATTTTTCATTGCTGCTTCGGGAGTCATTCTCGAAGTTAATGCAGCTGAAAGATAACGTTGTAAAATATCAGATGTTTGAGCGTATTGAGCAATGGGTGGACGTAATACTGCTTGATCTACAACTTTTAATAATTCGGGGTAATGGGGATATTTTGCAACAATTTGCGGATCAAGAAATAATGAACGACGACTTGGTACAAAACCAGCTTCTAAAACAAATTTTCGCTGTGCTTCCTCAGAAGTAAAATAACTAATTGCTTTCCAAGCTTCTTCGGGATGTTTGCTAGATTGAGATATTCCTAAAGCCCAACCTCCTAAACAAGCACCACTATTTACATTTTTGGTATGTACCATTGGTTTGATAGCAATTTTACCGTCAATCGGTGAAGATTCTGTATTTGCTAAAGACCAAACATAAGGCCAATTTCTTAAAAAAGCTGAATTTCCATTTTGAAAAATCCGTCTGGTTTCTTCTTCTTGATAAGTCGTTACTCCAGGAGGAGAAATTCCGATTTGAATCGTATTTTTCAGAAATTCGATTGCTGCTAATGTTTCTGGTTGATCTAATCCCACTTCCAAAGTTTCCGGATTTACCCAGTAACCTCCAAAACCTTCGAGGATTTCCACAAACATCGCTGATAATCCTTCATATTGTTTTCCTTGCCAAATATAACCCCAATTAACTTTACCTTTTTCTTGTAAAGATTGGGATATTTTGACTAAATCATCAAAGCTTTCTGGAGGATTAAATCCCGCTTCTTTAAGTAAATCTTCTCTGTAATAAAGCATTCCCACATCACTCCGCATGGGAATTGCATATAGTTTACCTTTGTAACGTCTTCCTTCTACATCAAGGCGTGAAAATGCGGCTAATTCCTGTTGAGTAATTTTATCTGTCAAATCCAACAACCAATTAGCAGCAGCAAATTTTGGTGTCCAAATGACATCCATATTTACTAAATCATAAGGAGAATCCCCTAAAATAAAGGCAGAAGTGTATAAGTCTTCTAGTAAATTTGTCGCATTAGGACCTTCAATAATATTAATCCGAATACCGGGATTTTTGGCTTCAAAATCTTTGATTATTCCCTGTCTCCAAGGCTGAGCATCGGGCGCTGTCATCAGTAAATTTAAGACTACTGGCTGCTGTGTTTTGGCTGGTTGTATTGACAAAAATACTATGCCAAAAATCACAGCAATAAATATCGCAGCAACTCGAAATTTAAGTTTCTGAAATATTTTTTTGAATTTGTTTATCACTTGTAAATTCAACATTGATTGTTAGTCAAATAACACTCTTGACGACACCACTTTTCATCCCATCAATAATTTTTGTGATGCCTGTTCAGCTTCATATTTATTTGTATTTTTTAATTTTTTTTAAGGTTTTTAAGTTTTATTGGTAATTTTATTGGTAATTTCAAGTACGGATATTATAGCTCTTCTGAGCAAAATCTTTAAAGCGCGATCGCAAACAAAATAGAATAAAATCTTGGTTTTCGCTACAGATTGCTTGACACATCGATCCGTCATCAATCAAGAGCAACCTAAATTTAACCCGATTATTTCAAAAATAACGAGCAATAAAAATAAATACAACTAAAAACAAAAGGTTAAAAGCATCTCAACCTCTAACCTTTAACCTCTAACCTCTAACCTCTAACCTCTAACCTTTAACCTTTAACCTCTAACCTCTAACCTTTAACCTTTAACCTCTAACCTCTAACCTTTAACCTTACTTTCGCTCGAAGACGACATAACGAGCCTTTCCTTGCTCTTTAGCTTGGTACATTGCACTATCTGCATCATCTAACAAATCTGTTGGTTGTTCATGACTAACGCTACTCACAGTAATGCCAATACTAGCCGTAATTAATATTTTATGCTCGTTAATATCAAATGGCGTTTCTAAATTTTCTTGAATGCGTAGAGCAACATTGGTGGCATCTGTTACATCTTTGATATCTTCCAAAAGAATTGCAAATTCATCACCTCCAAATCTAGCGACAGTATCACCACCTCGCAAACTAGACTTCAATAATTGACTTATATCTATCAATAATTTATCACCCATCCCATGTCCAAATTTATCGTTGATTCCCTTGAAACCATCTAAATCTAGGAATAAAACGCTAAATCGATAATTTTTTCTTCGCTTACTATGTTCAAAAGCCTGTGCTAGTCTATCCCTAAACAAAATTCGATTAGGTAATCCCGTTATCGAATCATAAAAAGCATTCCGTATCAATTCCGCTTCGGTTTTTTTTCGTTGACTAATATCTTGAAACACCAATACCGCACCTAATATTCTTCCATCTTGATAGCGCAGGGGTGCTACAGTATCTCCAATCGATGTTTCGCTTCCATCTTTTGCAATTAATTTACAGTTTTCCGGTAAATTCAAAACTTCACCTGTTTTTATTGCTCTTGCAGCTAAATTCTCGATTTCTTCCTCTGTATCTGTATCTTTTAGCTGGAAAACTTCTAATAAATTTTTACCAATAGCTTCTTTTCTTTCCCATCCAGTTAACGCTTCTGCAACCGGATTTATAATTTCGATACAAGAATTGATATCCGTGACAATTACTCCACACCCCATACTGTCAATGATTATACTTAAGTGCTGCTTTTCTTGTTGCAATCCTTCACGTATTTGGTGTTTGTAGGTAGCCATTTCGATAGCCATAGTAAGTCTCTTTCAATAAACTATTTGAATATGTAAACAAAGGGCTTATATGCGATTTTTATACATTCAGAATTATTTGTAGAATTAAATACCGAAACTGAATAATAATTGTGAATATTTCCTGCTATTTGCTTACTATATGTTTCTACTATTAGGCAAATACTAATCAGTGATAAACCTGCCATCATTTCTACATTTATCGCGATTTCCTGAATTAGCAATTCCTAGAAAGGTATACTACCAATGAAGGAAAACTCTTTTTAAAATCAAAGGTTTATTTTTGTTCAGCCTCGTCAACTAAGATTTTTGAAATGTTCATACTATCGCTTTACCTAACAATTTTGTATCCATTTGCGTTAGCGGAGTCATGCCATTCGCGTTCACCGAAGGTGCGGTTCAGCGTATCGAAGAGAAGACTTATCACTCATACCAACCAAATTGAAATATCCGTAACTCTATGATAATAAATATCTATAGTCACATTGTTCCTACTTTACAATTATATTTATTAAAATCATGTCAATTCACAGGTTACTGCTCTTTTCACTATGTTTCCCATCTATTTGATTGTTGAATAGATATAATATTATGCCATTATAGCTAAATATTCATTGACGCTAAAATTATCTGTATTAAATTATCTCAAAAAACTATTATCTATTCTGTTTTGAGCAAAAATACCAATCACTACGGTTATTACTTAACAAAAGCAAAAAAATATTACTGTTAAAATAGTCATAGATAATATTAATATCCGCAACATATTTGCTCAGCCTCCATTACATATCAAGTTTATCCTCCAACCATCTGTAAAATCATCTCCCAAGCTACTGATATTAAATATAACTAAATCATAGAATTGAGTCACAATATGCAACCTTTGTAATACTGATTATGGGGAAATAAAAACCTGCATATTGGTCTTAAAGATACCGAAAAAGACCCCGAAAATCACTGCTATACTCAAGCATCTGTTTAAGTAAATAGTTTTTGGTTTACTTTTAAAAATCAAGCCCATATGAAAATTCAAACTCCAAATAAAAAGAGTTTTAAATATTGTTAATTTACAGAAGATAAAATAAAATTCTTGCTCTTTTATAAGAATAGGCAATATTAGCCTCATTTGAAATATGCTATTAGGCATAAATTCAAAAATATATCTTAAAGTACTGGACTTCTTTGCCTAGTTTAAGTATTAGGGTTAAAGCTTAAGTAACATAAATTCAAGGATAAAGTACTTAATGCATCGATAATCGCTGTACGTACCTATTTGCTTCTAATTAATTCAATGGTAATTTTGCCACCAAAATCTGGAATTGGTGCAGCAGGTTTACTCAAAATTACTTGGACTTGCTTTACTAAATCCTCAGAATGCAAAATAGCATCTGCAATACTACCAGCAAGACGCTCGACTAAAGAAAATTTTGACGTTTTGACTAAATCTTGTACTAAACTAATAACGCTGCGGTAATCAATCGTATCTTCAATCGCATCACTTTGAGCAGATATACTTAAATCCAACCATAATTTTACATCTACTTCAAACCATTGTCCTAATACCCGTTCTTCTGATAAATAGCCGGTGTAACCGTAAGCGCGAATTTCCGTTAAGTAAATGCAGTCCATAAAATGAGATAGTTGATGGTGGATAGTTGATAGTTGATAGTGGATAGTTGATGGTGGATGGTGGATGGTGGATGGTGGATGGTGGATGGTGGATAGTGGATAGTGGATAGTGGATGGTGGATAGTGGATGGTGGATAGTAGATAGCTGATAGTAGTTATCATAAAAACCAACAACCAACAACCAACAACTATCAACCAACAACCAACAACCAACAACTATCAACCAACATTTCGATGCCAATTGGATTTAGAAATATTAACGAGGTTTGGGCTTCTATATTTACCGAAACGCTTAAACGACTGGGTTTAAATTGTGCGGTAATTTGTCCAGGTTCTCGTTCGACTCCTCTTACGGTTGCTTTTGCGGTAGCGGAGGGTATAGAAGTAATTCCGATTCTTGATGAACGTTCTGCTGTGTTCTTCGCTTTGGGTAGAGCCAAAGCTAGCGGATTACCTGTTGCTGTTGTTTGTACTTCCGGAAGCGCAGGAGCAAATTTTTATTCCGCAGTTGTGGAAGCTAATCTGAGTCGAGTACCTTTATTAATATTAACTGCTGATAGACCCCAGGAATTGCGTAATTGTCATTCTGGACAAACCATAGACCAATTAAAACTTTTTGGCAATTATCCCAACTGGCAAGCTGAATTAGCAATACCTGACCTAAACATGGAAATGTTAGCTTATTTGCGCCAAACGGCGATATACGCATATGAACAAACACTTTATCCCGTTTCTGGAGCAGTACATTTAAATATACCGTTTCGTGACCCCCTAGCGCCAATTAGAGACGAGAATATTCTAAATGCAACATCTTTACAATCATTAGAATTAAGCTTTAACTCGGAAGAATTTTTTGCAGCAGTAACAGATAAATTTAAACCAAACATAATTCATTCCCAAATACCCATTCCCCAAAAATGGTTGGAAACCAAACGAGGAATTATCATTGCTGGAGTCTCGCGATCGCAACAACCGCAAAAATATTGTAGTGCGATCGCCCAACTTGCCCAAAATTTGAAATTTCCAGTATTAGCAGAGGGATTATCACCAGTGAGAAATTATGCTTCACTCAATCCCTACATTATTTCTACCTACGATTCAATTTTAAGAAATCGAGATTTAGCAACCGAGTTAACGCCAGAAGTAGTGATTCAGATCGGCGAAATGCCTACTAGTAAAATATTACGTCAATGGTTGAGCGATCATAATCCTCTACGCTGGATAATTGAACCTTCCAACCACAATCTGGATGCTTTACATGGAAGAGTGGTTCATCTACGGATGAATGTTGAGGAGATGGGGGGATGGGGTGATGCGGTGATGGGGGGATGGGGAGACAAGGGGACAAGGGGATGGGGGGATGGGGGGATGGGGGGATGGGGAGACAATGGGACAAGGGGATGGGGGGATGGGGAGATGGGGGGACAAGGAGATGATTATCTTGATATCTGGTTGACTGCGGAAGTTGATGTGAGAGAGAATATTGATACAACTTTGAGGGAAAAAACGCAGTTATTTGAAGGTAAAGCTGCTTGGTTGCTTTCTCAAGTTTTACCACCGCAAACGCCTTTGTTTATAGCTAACAGTATGCCAGTAAGGGACGTAGAATTTTTCTGGAAACCGAATAATTTAGGTGTTCAACCATTTTTTAATCGGGGTGCAAACGGTATTGATGGAACCTTATCAACAGCTTTAGGAATTGCACATCGTCAACAAAGCAGCGTCATGTTAACGGGTGACTTAGCCCTACTCCACGATACCAATGGCTTTTTAATTAGAAATAAATTTATTGGACATTTAACGATAGTGTTAATAAACAATAACGGTGGTGGAATTTTTGAAATGCTGCCGATATCGGAATTTGAACCACCTTTTGAAGAGTTATTTGCAACCCCACAAGATATTGATTTTGCTTTGCTTTGTCAAACATATGGAGTGAAACACCAGTTCATTGCTTGTTGGGAAGAATTGTGTAGTAAATTGAATCCATTACCAAATACAGGAATTCGGGTTTTGGAAATACCCACCAATCGTAAAGCCGATGCGAAATGGCGTAAAGAGAATTTGTAGGGTGTGTTACGGCTAAAACTTATTGAAATGGTGGTTAATTATTTGATAATGTAGTAACGCACCATCTTGATTACTCCTATCCCGTTCTAAGATTACCTATCTCTTTTTATCTCTTTCAAGAAGCGCTCTTTGCGCCTAGAAGGGTTTTTTAATCAGTAATCATAAGAGCGGGAAGGGATTAAATTAATTTACTTATGAATTTTAGTGCTAAAGCACAACTACAAACTAATAAAATTTTGATGTTCTGCTGAACTTAATCCCTGCTGCAATACGAACAAAACTTGAGCTAAATTCCCTGATAATAAAGCCGATTTATCTAACTATAAACCAGGAAACACTTGGGAACGAATTATACCCTCATTATCAGCTTCGAGTTGAATATATTCTCCCTCTTGAAGCTTAAACCAATCAAAAGCACTGTCGTATACTCGCCAGACTAAATATTCTTGTACCTGATTGCGTCGGTAAACTTTAAGTTTTTCATGTAAATCATAAGAAGCACTACTAGCAGCAATTTCTACAATTAACTCCGGCGCACCTTCAAGGTAATCGTCTTCGGTAATACGGGATTGTCCCCCATTTTCAATTCTTAACAAAGCATCCGGTTGAGGTTCGTTATCAGCATCAAGACGTACCGTAGAATTATCGGCGAATCCAACATTAGGTGTTTGAGCTTTGTAAACTCCTAGCCAAGCCATAATGAAAGCATGGGGTTCTCCATGACTTTTAATTCTTAAAGGTGATGCCAAGTAAACAACTCCTTCAATTAATTCAGCTTTTTTTAAATTGGGCATAGCGTGATAACGACGCTCAAATTCAGCGCGAGTAAGTTTATCGCCGCTTTCCAGAGGAGGAATAGTTAAAAGTGGTTTGGTAAGACTTTGAAGTGTCATGGTTATCTCCGACTATATGAGAATTTTAGCAACTGGACAGTTTTGTAAAGACCGCTAATTGAATGATGTATTAAATATGACTTTATTCAAATTTTTCCAAACATAATCGTAGGAAATGTAAACGTCCCGATGCTTCCCCTACAGCTAATGTCTGCCCATCTTTCGCAAATGCACTACATCTGATTTCACTTTCTCCTGTGAAATAAAACATGAGCAGATAGCCGTAATGCTCCTTGAATCAATTGAAGCGTTTCTATAATTTGTTTTTTCTCATTTGAGAAGTTTGATAATCCCCTAGTCTCAATCAAAGCATAATCTTGAATCAACGCTTCTACGCCAATTTCAGCATGATTAACCTTTGCTTCTATAAATTCAAAATTATGCAGCAACCCATACAAATCATCCCATTGTTCCGAATCCCGCAAGTGTTCTGGATAATATCTCAAAGCATAACTACTCTGGTGTTTCTGCCAACCACTACAGTAATCAATTAACTTTTGCAAAGCCTCCTCAGCATCATCACCTAACTCTTTGGCAAAGGTTATTCCTAGTAAAGGGTGGGCAAAAGCGTAATATTTTTCCTCAGTAAGCTTCATCCAGCGCGTCACTTGCCAACATTGATGTAATTGCCGTAATTGGCGATCGCGCATTTGGGTAATAGCTTTAATATCATCTTTTTCAAGCATCCCCTTTGATACCGCCAACAGTGCAAAAAACTGCCATCTCTCATCCGGTAATTCCAGTTGATCTAAGCGCTGTAAACTTATTTTGGATTATTTTATTAATTTCTTTATCGGAATAGGAATTTTGTTTTTCTGTCAAAATATAAATAATCAGTCTGTCATACTTCTCGTATAACTTGTATTCAATAAACTTGGTCAATGTATGTTTTATTTTATCAAGAGTATGCGTAGATGTAATTTGAAAAGCAACTCTTGCCGTTTCATCAGCTAAATCAATACCAGGGAAGTTACTACCTTCTGTATAATTCAAATTTTTGAGATTTTTATAACCGTAAACCTCGGCGAACATGGATCTGACTACATTTTCAGATACCTTATTAATGTCTGTTTGCTGCATAGCTGTAGCAGCCTTAATATCTGTCACAAAAAATGACATCAAATATCTTATTCTTTGTAGAGTTTTTTCAAGATTCATGCTTTACTGCAACTAAAACTCTCGTTAAATCTAATCGTAACGTAGCTATAAGTGCTAATTATACAACAAGAGACTCAAAAAACTTAGAAAAAACTTTTCAAAAGTTCTATCAAATGCTTAAACAAAATAACTATTTTTGCATCCCAACAATTTAAAATTAGTCTTGAGTACCCACACTACGATAAAATTCCCAAGCTAGAGTTAATTACCCATTACCCATTACCCATTACCCATTACCCATTACCCATTACCCATTACCCATTAGCTATTAGCCAAAGTATGCAAATCAACTGGCAAACCGTCAAAACTTACGAAGATATTCTGTACCATAAAGCCGATGGCATTGCGAAAATCACCATCAACCGTCCCCATAAACGCAATGCTTTCCGCCCTAAAACTGTTTTTGAACTGTATCAGGCATTTTGTGATGCCCGCGAAGATTCGAGTATTGGTGTAGTTCTATTTACTGGTGCTGGTCCCCATACTGATGGTAAATATGCTTTCTGTTCCGGCGGCGACCAGAGTGTGCGAGGAAAAGCGGGTTATATCGATGATGATGGCATTCCTCGCTTAAATGTATTAGATTTACAACGCTTAATTCGTTCCATGCCCAAGGTGGTAATTGCCTTGGTTGCAGGTTACGCAATTGGTGGCGGACACGTTTTACATTTAATTTGTGACTTGACAATCGCCGCAGATAATGCTCTATTCGGACAAACGGGACCAAAGGTTGGTAGTTTTGACGGTGGATTTGGTGCTAGTTATTTAGCACGCATCGTCGGACAAAAAAAAGCGCGCGAAATTTGGTTTTTGTGTCGTCAATACAGGGCTCAAGAAGCTTTGGATATGGGGTTAGTAAATACAGTAGTACCAGTAGAACAATTGGAAGCTGAAGGTATTGAATGGGCGCGAGAAATTTTAGAAAAAAGCCCGTTGGCGATTCGTTGCTTAAAAGCTGCTTTCAATGCTGACTGTGACGGACAAGCTGGTTTACAAGAACTTGCCGGGAATGCCACATTGCTTTACTACATGACAGAAGAAGGAGCAGAAGGGAAACAGGCATTTTTAGAAAAGCGCAAGCCAGATTTCCGTCAATATCCTTGGCTGCCTTAGAGGATTTTAGATTTTAGATTTTAGATTTTAAAGAGAATCAGAAGTCGGGTTTTTAAGTTAAATATTTAAATATCTGTCAGAAAAGACAATCATCGTCAAAACGCGACTTCTTTATTTTCTCCCATTCCCTATTCCCCCCAACCCTATTCCCATTCCCCATTCCCATAAAAATTGCACTCTGACAAACAAAGTGCAATTTTTAGGGTGCAAGAGTGATCGAAACACCACAAAGTAAATTTTCAAAATAGATTTTATCAACGGATGATTTTTTTGTCTTGAAACTTAACCGTTCAAATTTTTCAGCGATTAGGGAAAAACTGGAAAAATGCTGCTCAAATCAAAAGTTAGCTTAATAAAGCTTCTACTTTGACTGGATTAGATAAGTGTTCAACGGGAGTTTCTGTGTTCTTGAGTGCGAAATTATCAGAACTCTTGGCTAATACGGGAGTTGCATCTGGCAAACTCAAAGCATCTTCCAAGCTTTCCCATGAGGGAGCAAAGGGAGAGGCTGCTAAAGAACAAGCTTTCCAACTGCCGCGTACCGGCGCTCCCAGTTGCTGACAAACTCCTCCACGCCGACCTTCTGGAGTGAAGTAACGACAATTTCGGCAAGCTGAAGTGAAGATATGATTGCTTTTCATTTTTTTTAGTGCCGCCAGCTGGCTGATTTACATCTTCTATTGTGCTTCTAGACATAAATACTGATTAAACCAGCAACCCATTATTGTGCCTAGCTTTTCACGATCCCAGCCCAAAAACTAACTTTATAATGTCTTTATGTTTGTATCATATTTTTAAATTTTTATGTAACGAAAAAGAAACAAATTTGTCAAAGCTATTCTATATTTGATGCTTAAACCAATTAGGGATCGAGATTAATCATCCTACTTTAGACATAGGAGCATAGATATGTTCAGCTTCAAGAAATAGTCCGACAGACCGATTAATTGAATTTTTAGCACCAATTTCCCATGGCTAATTTCTAATTCAAAAAGACTTAGCAGCACAAATCGAACAAATGCCCCAGCGTTCTAATTCTCCTTTGGGAGTGGGAGATTTACATTTAGGGCAAAGAGGTAAAGATTGCGATCGCGCTTTTATAGTTTGAGACCAATTAGCAAAAGCAGTATGAGGATTTTCTGGTAAGGGATGAATATTCTGGTTTGAGTCAAGGATATTTCCCAAGTAACTGGGATGGTTCGCAGGTGAAATATTCTGTTGCGGGAATGTTTTTTTTTTGGTAGGCTGCCAACGAGCAGTAGAAAAGCGTATATCTACTAAAGGAGTTGGTAATATTTTATTTAACTTTTTCAGCAGTTTTTGGCGTTCAAAAGTCAAGTTTTGCGCCCAAGCGGCGCTATTCGTTGCTACCCATAAAACTTCCCGTTCAATTGATATTGGTTGGGTATGAGTGGCAATGGTTTTTCCCACAACTTCTTCCCAACAATTTAGTAAGCGTTGTAAAGGCTGTTGTTGGTATAAAGTTTCAATTTGGAGAATTTTTAAAATCTCTGGAATTGATTCAAAGGACATTTTTAATAAAAGTGAGTGAAGGAATTACACCTTGGTGAAATCATATATATATGATAATTTTCGCTAGGATTAGCACAAGGGTATCTGTTTTGCGTTTACGCAGTTGATAATCTATCAATAAATGGCAGTCAGTCGGCACGGAGGCACGCGGGCAATGAGTGAAAACCCACTATATTATTCTGGTAATCAAACATCAAAACCATCTAACCTAAAACCCGCAATCAGCGCGGCACTAGCAAGTTTAGAAGTCCAACTTGATGAAGAATTAGCGCGATATCGTCGAACGCGAATTTCCCATAGAACACCAATTCAAAAAGGTCTTGATAGCTTGATTGCTGGGAAACCTCAAGCTCAAAATGCTATAACTCTGGCAAATACTCAATTACAGCAGCAAAAACTCACAGGTGAACAAGCTGCTGCTTATATCAAACAACAACAAGCAAGTAATTTCCAGGGTAAAACCCAAACACCTCCTCCCCCTCCTGTACCCGAAACTTTTCCACAAGTGGGTGCTACAAACCAGAGCAATTCTCAAACTCAGCAGCAGATTTCCGGTGAGCAGGAAACAATACCATCGTCATTAAATCAAAGCAGCATTGTCAAAGCCGATATTAATCCAAATACCTCAAACGAAAATTTATCCCCACCTTCAGATACAACTAGTAAGCAGCCAGACGATTATTTAGAATCATCTGAAGCTTTGTTGCGAAGCTTGGCAGAAGAACAACCCCAACCTCAAAAGCCGAAAACTCGTAATGATAGTCTGCTCTCACCTTTGAGTATTGGCTCAATGTTGTTGCTTTTAGTGTCAAGCATTACCTTTGGATATATAGTATTTAATTTTGAGAATCTGCCGCCCCTGGCTATAGGAAGCTTTTTTAAGCGCAACCCAGAGAACAACCCCAGGGCAAATAATGATAATGCAAGTAATATTCAGGCAAATGAAATAGAACTAACCCCCATAGCGAAAAACCCCAATCTAGCAGCGGATGCACTTCCAGACATAAATAGTATTGATGATGTCGCAGGAGCAACACCCAACGCGAAACCGCCCCAAACCCCAAGCCCAGCCCCAGGAGTGCCTGCAACCACAACTGTAGAGCAGGTGCCTCCAACAGTTGCACAAAGTACTCCAAACGAACCAGTTGCTCAGCCTGAAATCACGCCAACACCCCAAAACCTTGATGAAATAAAACCATCAAATGGTCAATTTTATAATGTCATCGTAGATAATACAAGTGACACTTTCACCAAGGTTAAACAAGTAATTCCAGATGCATATGTGTCTCCAGAAGGTAAATATATTTATTTAGGTGCCTTTAAATCCAAAGAGAGAGTTAAAAAACATTTAGAACTTCTCAAACAAAATGGAATTAACGCCAGAGTAGAAGAACCAGACAGTTAAAAGTTTAACAGCGTCTCGGATAGCTTGATGGTTTCTAGTAGTTCATGTCATTAAATTTAAATGTTTGTAGTAAGGGATGCCCGCCCTTGATTTGAGGGATAAATCGCAACTACGAACCCATCAGAATTAATGATTCCATGTGATTAATTCTGATGGGTTTCCGGTATTGCGATCGGGAGGTACGTCCTTGCGGACACGCCCTCGCGAACGTACTACAAATTACAAATTACCCCCCAAAATTAATCAAACAAACTAGTACTAACGTGCTATACGCCCGATTAACTGCTCATTGATAACTGAAAAGTGGAGACTTAACTTATGGGGCTGATGGAGCGTATCATGCGCTTATTTCGTTCAAATGTGAATAGTTGGACAGCTGCACGGGAAGATCCAGAAAAAATTCTCGAACAAACCGTTTATGAGATGCAGGAAAATTTGGTGCAGATGCGACAAGGAGTAGCCCAGGCGATCGCCACTCAAAAACGCACCGAACGACAAGCAGTTCAGATTGAGTCAATCACAGAAGAATGGTATCGTCGCGCTCAAATGGCTTTGCAACAAGATAATGAGACTTTAGCGCGAGAAGCCCTTACCAAACGTAAAGCCTACCAACAAAACGCTGCCGCTCTTAGAGAACAAGTTGCACAACAAAAAACTTTAGTAGCTAAACTTAAAAAGGATATGCAGTCTTTAGAGTTCAAAATCTCTGAAGCTAAAACTAAAAAAGATATGTATATTGCTCGCGCTCGTTCTGCCGAAGCTTCTTTAAGACTTCAAGAAATGCTTGGTGATGTTGGTACTACCAGCTCGCTTCAAGCTTTTGAGAACATGGAAAACAAGCTTTTAGAACTAGAAGCCAAACAGCAAGCGATCGCCATATCTGGTACAGACGAATTAGAAAATAAATTTGCGAGCTTGGCAGATAGTGATGATGTAGATGCCGAACTTTCGGCAATGAAAGCACAACTACCAAGTAGTACGCAAGAAAACCAACAACCTCCCCAGTCATGAATGAAATCTCAACACCAAGACTGTAATATTTCTTTTGAGAATTGACGTTTACAAAGGGGACTAACACAGAAAAGTAAGATTACATTGAAATAGGTAAATATATAAGTAGTAAAAAACCTAACTTTTTATTGCCAGAGCGTAAATCTCAAGAGGAAAAAATTATGGGATTATTTGACCGTGTAAAACGAGTAGTCAGCGCTAACCTCAACGACTTGGTGAGCAAAGCCGAAGATCCAGAAAAAATACTCGAACAAGCCATCATCGAGATGCAAGAAGACCTAGTTCGCTTGCGTCAAGGGGTTGCTCAAGCGATTGCTGCTCAAAAACGTACTGAGAAGCAATATAACGATGCTAATAACGAACTTAATAAATGGCAGCGCAATGCGATGCTAGCGCTGCAAAAAGGTGACGAGAACTTAGCTCGTCAAGCCTTGGAACGAAAAAAATCGTTTACTGAGTCTGCAAACACTCTTAAGGTAAGTTTAGACCAGCAAACCACTCAAGTTGAGAATCTCAAGCGCAGCTTAATTCAATTAGAGAGCAAAATTTCTGAAGCCAAAACCAAGAAAGAAATGCTCAAAGCTCGGATTACCGCAGCCAAAGCCCAAGAGCAACTTGAAGGAATGGTCAGCGGGATGAATACCAGCGGTGCAATGGCTGCATTCGAGCGCATGGAAGAAAAAGTCATGATTCAAGAAGCACGCGCTCAATCGGCACAAGAATTAGCTGGAGCCGATTTAGAAAGTCAGTTTGCACAGTTAGAAGCAGGTAGCGGTGTAGATGATGAATTAGCTGCTTTAAAAGCACAAATGTCTTTACCCGGAAGCGGAACAGCAAGTCAACCTCAACTACCAGAACAAACTGATAGCAAACAATCAAACCAGAATAAGAGCGAACCTGTGGATGCAGAATTGGATTCACTACGCAAAGAGTTAGACCAAATGTAATTGTTTTTAACTTTAACTATTTAAAATAGTCCCACAGCCGCTAGAGTTGTGGGATTTTTGCAATTAAAGGTTAAAGGTCAAAGGTTAAAGGTTAAAGGTTAAAGCTTAAAGGTTAAAGCTTAAAGGTTAAAGGTTAAAGGTTAAAGGTTAAAGGTTATATTCCGGTGCTTTCTCCCCATCTCCCCATCCCCCCATTTCCCCCTTGAGCGCATATTGGGATACATTTGATTTGTGCGATCGTTAAGGATGCTATTAAATGGAGACTAAAATGAGCGAAGGTGTAATCAACATTAATGATGCAGATTTTGATCGAGAAGTACTACAAGCTCAACAACCAGTATTAGTTTACTTTTGGGCTTCTTGGTGCGGTCCTTGTAAGTTGATGTCCCCAGCGGTTGATGCTGCTGCTGCAAAATATAGCGACAAGCTCAAGGTTGTCAAAATGGAAGTTGACCCCAATCCAGTTTCAGTTAAACAATATCAAGTGGAAGGTGTGCCTGCTTTGCGATTAGTTCAAGGAGATCAGCTATTAGCATCTAGCGAGGGAGTTGTTAATAAAGAAAAATTGATGAGCTTATTAGATAATCATTTAAGTGGATAGTGGGCAGTGGACAGTTGACAGTTGACAGTTGACAGTGGTTATTAGAAAAACTAACAACTATCAACCAACAACTAACAACCAACAGCTAACAACTAACAACCATCAACTAACAACTAACAACCATCAACCAACAACCATCAACCAACAACCATCAACTA
This sequence comes from Nostocales cyanobacterium 94392, assembly GCA_035285725.1. Lineage (GTDB taxonomy): Bacteria > Cyanobacteriota > Cyanobacteriia > Cyanobacteriales > Nostocaceae > Rivularia. The sequence goes on from JAYKJL010000019.1 coordinate 49,362, forward strand.
ACAACCATCAACTAACAACCATCAACCAACAACCATCAACCAACAACCATCAACCAACAACATTAAAAATGCAATTTGGGAAGCGTTTAGAACCTCTGCAATCCAATGTATTTGCAGTTATGGACATTGCCAAGACTAAAGCTTTGGCTAATAATCGTCAGTTAATTGATTTGTCTTTGGGATCTTCCGATTTACCAGTAGAAAGTCATATCATCGACGCGATCGCAAAGTCTTTGGATGACAAAAGTACTCATGGTTATTTGTTGTTTCATGGAACTCAAGACTTTAGGAGAGCAGCAGCGGAGTGGTATTCGGCGCGATTTGGTATCTCTGTAGACCCGGAAACTGAAGTGCTACCCCTAATTGGTTCTCAAGAGGGGACGGCACATTTACCTTTAGCTATCTTAAATCCGGGGGATTTTGCTTTATTACTTGACCCTGGCTATCCTTCTCACGCTGGGGGAGTTTACTTAGCTTCTGGTGAAATTTATCCTATGGTTCTACGGGAACAGAATGATTTCTTACCTGTATTTGAGGAAATTCCCGCGTCAGTATTAGCACAGTCGCGCATGATGGTATTAAGTTATCCTCATAATCCTACTGCTGCGATCGCAACTCTATCTTTTTTTGAACAAGCTGTATCTTTTTGTCAGCAGCATAATATTGTCCTAGTTCACGATTTCCCTTATGTAGATTTGGTTTTTACAGACAAAGCACAAGCAAACACTAATCTAAAGTCTCTTGTTCCTTCAATTTTGCAAGCGGACTTAGAAAGAACTATATCAATAGAGTTTTTCACTTTATCCAAATCTTATAATATGGGCGGTTTTCGTATTGGGTTTGCGATTGGAAACCGCGAGTTAATAGGGGCTTTACGTCGGGTAAAAGCAGTTGTTGACTTTAATCAGTACCGAGGAATTTTGAATGGTGCGATCGCTGCTTTAAACGGTCCACAATCGGGGGTACAAGCGACTGTAGATAGTTTCCGAAAACGTCGCGATGTTTTTGTTAACGGTCTACACCGTATCGGTTGGCAGGTTCCGGTGCCAAAAGCAACAATGTATGTTTGGGCAAAGTTACCGGAACCTTGGAGTAAGGATTCCATGCAGTTTTGCTGTTCGTTAGTTGAAAATACTGGTGTTGCAGTTTCCCCTGGTGCCGGTTTTGGTAAATCTGGAGAAGGTTATGTACGCTTTGCATTAGTGCATGAACCACCTGTATTAGAAGTCGCTGTAGAAAAAATTTCTCAATTTTTACAGTTACTTCATTAAATCTTCATTTAAAATTGATCCAAAATTAACTCATTTGTATCAGCAATTACAGTGTTACCGCGTTAAACTGAGCGTGGTATTACTTATTTTGTGCATTATTATTTTGATGTTTTGGAGCAATATACTTATTCAGGACTTACGCTATTGTCACAATACTCGGATGGTGCGTGACACCAAAAACCTGATTATTCCGTTAAAAATCAATCAAAGTGTCACAGCACCCTACGGGCAAAATGTGCCAGTTGCGGCTATTCCTATTATTGTTAGAGAATTAATTGCACTCAAAACAAGGGTCTATAAATTGAAGCTATTCGTCGAATTCACATTAAGGGACTGCCAAATAAAAAACATCCATTTTAGATTGGGTAGTGCGAGCCGGAAAGCTCGCTACTACAAGTCAGCTTTCCGGTATGTCTTTGTGGACACGCTTCGCTAACGCAGTCAGGTTATTGGATAAATTATTTTTTGGAAGTCCCTAAATTAGTTATTTTTTAAGTTCTAAGGAACTAATTTTATGACAAAAAGTATAAAAAAAGTTTTTAATTACGCATTACTTGGTACGATAGTTAATGTAAGCGCTACAGCACAAGCACAAGCCAGTTTATTGGAAAATGTTGCGCCTGATGATGATTTAACAAAAACTCCACAAAATCAATTATTATCTGATAGTAAAAATACCTTGTCAGAGACAAGATTGTCTAATAAACCAGATTCTTGTATATCTTTGCCCGAATTGGATTTGTGTAATCAATTCACGAGGGATAATAATAAAAATTCGTTAAATTATTCATTGTTTCAACAAGCTCAAAGCACCATACAATCAATTGAAGCTGCTGAACACATTGAAGTCAAAATTCCCAGAGACGGAATTAAATATATCATATATAATATTGAATCTACTTCATCGCAAAATCAACAGCAATCAAATTTAGATACTTATACTACTAGTTATACTAGTGTTTGGCAGTCTAAAGTTTCCCATAAAAAGAAAGTTCCGGAATCTTCGGCACTACTAGGATTAATAGCATTTTACTTATTTGCTGCAAAGCATCGATCAGCAAAAAATAGCTTAGATTAATCAATTATTACCGCCACAGTCAAATCTTTGAACGTTTCACTGAGTCTAACCTCTAACTAAGTAGAGGCTTCCCCAGAATATGACAAAAGTTGAAATTTTAGTTTAGATTTTAGTTGAAATTTTACCTGTTGAGAATATAACTTAACCGTATTTTGTGAAATACAACCAAAAGTAATATTTCTCGATGTTAAATTATTTCTCCTTAAAAAAATCTAAAACCTATCACAAAAACTTAAGGTAAGGTTAAAGATTAGTTTAACCTTACTTTAAGTTTTTGTTTTAAGCTAGTATGAATAAGTATAAATAATAATGAAGCTAAATTTTCTTGATAAATAATCATTGACTAATTAGCTTTTGTCTGAATATATATCTTTAAAATCAATCTGATTGCAAATGATATATTTGATTTTTTGACAAATAATTCACTTGTAACCTAATGATGATAGGTGAAAATGACAGTGCAGCTAATAAGTACAAAGCAGCAATTGAAGTTACATCAAATCAAAAAAATTTTGTTAGTTGAAGATAATGATGCTAATCGGATGCTGTTGGGTGATTGTCTAAATTTTTGTGGATACGAAGTCAAAAGCTTACCTAATGGTTCTAAATTTTTCTCTACAGTTGAGACTTTTCAGCCAGATTTAATTGTATTAGACTTAAAGTTACCTGATATTGATGGTTACTTGCTGCTCGAAAAAATGCAGCAAAGCTCACAAACTGCTAAAATTCCTGTAATTGTAGTTTCAGGGTTAGCTTTTAAATCGGATTGCAAAAAAGCCATAAGTTTAGGCGCCCGTCGCTATTTCATTAAACCTGTAATTCTCAACGAACTTACCCAAGCTATTGAAAAAGAATTATCCTGTCATCAGATATAGTATCCAGATATATACTGCGAACGGCTCAAATATAGAACCCCTCTCCAAGCCTCTACCCGACGCGGAGAGAGGCTTTCTTATGCAGATTTTAAATACTCAGAAAATATAACTTTCAGCCGTTTTTAGTATATACTAAAAACGGTTTAAAACTGTCCCGAATGAGCTAAGCGAAGAATCTCCGAGATACTTCGCTGCACTACGTTACGCTCAGTATGACATAAGTTCATATTTTACCCGTTTGCAGTATAATATCTAGTTGAAAAATACTTAAATCATCATGTTTATTCGGGCTTTTGCTTAATTAGATATTCTTCTACACTTTCACTCAAATTTTTTACAGAAGAGCCAATTATAGAAATTTTACGTTGAGCTTGTGCTAACAGTAAAATTGCTGATTGCAGTTCATTGAGTGTTTCATTCATCGCTTGACGATATTGAGATTCAAAGTCTTGGGAATTCATGTTTTTCTCCTAGTTTTCTCTTAATATTATGACTTAGCAAAAAAGGCATATTTCCCTCGTAGGGGAGGCAAAAAGGGGTGTAGATAATATCCCCCTTTTATTGCCGTTGCTTGTACACAGCAGGAATTCTTAACGCAATCAGATGAAAGTGAGAGTACGGCACCAACCAGGTTCTTGTGACAATTGCGGCTATTTCTGAATATATTTCTCTTAAACAGTCGGAACTAACAGGTAAATAAGGATAAAATGTTCTTGAGCGATCTAACTTAATTAATCTCAAACGATACATGATTTTATCATTAGTATGTAAGCTATATTTATACTAATGATATTGATTCGATCGCAGTCTATAAATCCGTTAATTTTCTTAATAATTAAGGCTTTTGAGAAAATCAGGAATTTTGCTGATCTAGTTTGAGCGAGTATAAGGAATTGATTATAATTCGGCGCTACAATATTGATAATTGACAAAGATAAAGGTCAAAATAGGTATATTTTTGATGGCAATAAAGTCTATATCTCTTAGATAATCGTAAGTTTAAAATATTCTAATCTAGTTGTTAAAGATTTTATATAGCAATCCGATTTGTATCTATCGAAATCACGGTGTTCAGATCCCCGTTTTCTTGAAGAAGTCGGGGATCTAAATTCTCAGTTTTGAGAAAGAGTAAAAACTGAAAAAAATCAAATCTCTGTCAAAAAACTAGAGATTTTACTTAAAATAGTAAATATGGTCGATCAGTAAAATTTTCCTTGCTTGATTTGTGACAAAAACTGCTGAAACTTTACCACTGCTCAAAAATCCAGAACGTCTGGAAAATCGTTTAAAAGAAATTCCCCCAGAACCGGGAGTTTATTTGATGCGGGATGCAACTGACCGTATCATATATATAGGTAAATCACGAAAATTGCGATCGCGAGTTCGTTCTTATTTCCGGGAGTCGCAAAAATTAACGGAACGTATCGCTACCATGGTAAGACAGGTGACAGATATTGAGTTCATTGTCACTGATACTGAGACGGAAGCGTTAGCCTTAGAAGCAAACTTGATTAAGCAGCATCAGCCATATTTTAACGTGCTGCTCAAGGATGATAAAAAGTATCCCTATGTTTGTATAACTTGGTCTGAGGAATATCCGAGAATTTACATTACCCGTAAACGCAGAATTGGTAAAGAAAAGGACAAGTATTACGGTCCTTATACTGATTCTCGATTGTTGCGCTCCATATTACATTTGTGTAAGCGGATATTTCCCCTCAGACAGCGACCACAACCGCTATTTAAGGACAGAGCTTGTTTAAACTACGATTTAGGAAGGTGTCCTGGTGTGTGTCAGCAATTGGTTACACCAGAGGAATACCGCAAAATCGTGCAAAAAGTAGCGATGGTTTTTCAAGGTCGGACTTCTGAATTAATTGATACACTGACACAGCAGATGCATCAAGCTGCTGAAGAACTGAACTTTGAAACTGCGGCTCGGATGCGTGACCAAATTTCCGGGCTAAAATCATTAAATGCCGACCAAAAAGTATCTTTACCAGATGATACTGTTTCCAGAGATGCTATCGCTTTAGCCGCAGATCAAAAACACGCTTGCATCCAATTATTCCAGATTCGTGCCGGACAATTAGTAGGAAGATTAGCATTTATCGCTGACGCTCAAGCTGAAGCCGGAGCTATTTTACAGCGAGTATTAGAAGAACATTATCAAACTGCTGACTCAGTAGAAATCCCTACAGAAATTTCAGTCCAGCACGATTTACCAGATGCGGAAATTTTAGCGGATGTGTTGACTCAGCGGAAAGGGAAAAAAGTCTCTATCATAACTCCCCAACGTCAGATTAAAGCAGAATTAATTGAAATGGTCGAGCGAAACGCTAGTTATGAACTGCAAAGAATACAAAAACTTGGCGATCGCGATCAAACAGCATTAGAAGATTTGGCTACTATCCTCGATTTATCAGATTTACCGCACCGTATCGAAGGTTACGATATTTCCCATATTCAAGGTTCCAATGCTGTAGCTTCCCAAGTAGTATTTATTGACGGTTTACCCGCAAATCAGCATTATCGTCGTTATAAAATTAGAAATCCGGAAGTGACAATCGGTCATTCAGATGACTTTGCTTCCTTAGCTGAAGTTATCACACGACGCTTTCGTAAATACGCAGAAGACTCACAATTACAGCGAGCAGGTAATCCCGATTTTCCCGATTTAGTAATGATAGACGGAGGAAAAGGACAACTATCTTCTGTGGTAACAGTTTTACAAGAAATGAGCTTATTAGAAGATGTTCGAGTTGTCAGTCTTGCAAAACGACAAGAAGAAATATTTTTACCCGGAGAATCCGAACCATTAGAAACAGAAGCCGAACAGCCTGGAGTTCAACTATTGCGACGTTTACGTGATGAAGCACACCGTTTTGCTGTTAGCTTTCACCGTCAACAGCGTACCGCAAAACTAAGGCGATCGCGCTTGGATGAAATTCCCGGTTTAGGACACCACCGTCAACAACAACTCTTAGCACATTTTCGTTCAATCGATTATATTCGGTTAGCAACACCCGATCAAATCGCCGAAGTTTCTGGAATTGGTTCGCGTTTAGCACAGGAAATTTATGATTATTTTCATCCCAGTCATTAAAAGTTAGAGGTTAGAGGTTAAAGGTTAAAGGTTAAAAATTATTTTACCATTACCAATTACCCATTACCAATTACCCATTACCAATTACCAATTACCAATTAACCATTACCAATTACCAATTTTATTTTATTGAGGGTAATACTTGTTTTTCAACTAGTACACGTCTGACAATGCTAATTTCGGCGACATATTCCCTACCATCAAATTCATAAAATACTAATAAAGTTGTGGAATTTTTTTGATGATAACCTAAAAGCCGATCAATTTCATCAATTACTTCTGTATAATCGCTTCCAGAAACATCAGAAATAGAGATAGTTTTCTTATCTTTTTCATCTAAACGTCGATCATTATTACTATCAGCTTTAACTACTTCATACCACATTCCTGTAACGATTTTATCGTCTCGTCTTTCCAATACTACTTCTTGAGCATTTAAAAATAAAAAGTTGTTGCTATTAACTAATCTTTGTGCTGATTTATCGTTAGCATTGAAAAATAAATAATTATAGGCTCGTGAAGTGTTTGTATCGTAGTAACTTTGACGATGATTTTCTTGAGAGTTAACAGGTGCCATTAAATAAGGGGTACCTTCAAGTTCGCGAAAACTACCCAAACTTATTTTTATATTATTATCCTTTTCAATTTCTTTACTTACCAAATTACTTGTGATACGTTTGGTTAAAAAATAGCGTCCTATTTGATAGCCTCCATAGCCGAAGACTATAAGTACAATTACACCAACACCCAAAAATAGCCAGCGATTCGCGGATTTCATTTTCAATTTTAATGGAAAATAAAAAATAATTGTTCAATCAATATGAATTGAAATTAAATTGATTTTACAAATAAATATATTATTCCATTAGTTGTTACACAAATATGTTAAGTAAAATAACTGAGCGAACAGGACGACAGGTTATGAAGAAGTCGGGCTTTTCCCGAAAATATTTGTCACACAACACAACGATTAGAAAAACCCGACGAATCACCAAACACTACGACAGACTATGAAGAACCGCTCCTTTAATTACTGTTGGGTGTTGGAAGAATCACTAACAGGTTCAAAGCCATAAGCTCCGAAAGTAAAATCAACATCTATGTTTGTTTTACGTAACGGATAAAAAAATCTCAGTACACACACCAATACTTAAAAATTATTTCTCTCGCAAATCCGAATTCCTTGATTTCTTATTTGGAAGATAAACGCTTACGAGCAAGAGTCACACTTCTGATATTTTCAATAGTCATTGCAAGTGAACCAGCAAAACCCAGAATAGTGCTTGTTTTTTCGGTAATTGGATTAACATCTGATTCTGATTTAGAAGTAACCCCGATAAAAAAACTAAGAGTAACAGACGCTAGCATTATGTACACAAAAATTTTCAAATTATTTACTCCACGATTCAGATAAATCCATGCTAATGGCATTAAAAATAATCCTAAAACACCTGCAATCACTGGATTTTTATCTGCCAATACTTCAGTTCTTTTAATATCTCTTGCTGTTGGAGCAAAAGGATTCCAAAATGAGCCTTGAGAATTATTATCTTCCATGTATTCACAAATTAACTCTACAATATCATCCTAGCAATGTGGATGTATTATTGTTTGTATTGTTCCATATAGTTGCTAACAATAAATATCATTTTAATATCAAGTGTAAAAAGGTCTTTATATAAAATTTGTTGGTGGTAAATATACTTGAAATTCAGAAATTTAAAATCATATAAAATAATAATATTTTGAGTATTATCTATTTTGTATGCCTGCTATATATTATTGCTTTTTTTCATGAGATGTAATTCAGGACTTAGGTAAAATCGAACGCTCCTCAAGCGGTAATTCATCAATTACCTAGGTAATAATCACTTTTTCAAAGACATATTGCGTAAGTCCTATACCAGTAAAAAACTATTAAGTACTAAGTAAGTCGGCACAAAAAAACTGAATTATGTAAACTGGCTTAAAAGCTTTATCTTTACTCGCTACTTCCTACTGCTTGCTCCCTTCCCCTAATTAAAATTTTTAATGTTGACCTACTTATTCATGTACCCAACATTAATGAGAAAATATAAAAGCATCTGTGAATTTTGACTGAAGGTATGTAATTATGGGTAAACCGACTGTTTTTATCGATGGTGGAGAAGGTACTACAGGCTTGCAAATTTACTCGCGTTTAAACGATCGCGATGACATCGAAATCATCACCATATCTCCAGAAAAACGTAAAGATGTTCAAGCGCGATCGCAATTGATCAACTCAGCCGATGTAGCCATTCTCTGTTTACCCGACGATGCTGCTCGCGAAGCTGTAAGTTTTGTCACTAATCCTCAAGTAAAAATACTCGATGCAAGTTCTGCCCATCGGGTTGCAGATGGTTGGGTATACGGCTTTCCCGAATTAGAGCAAAACCGCAGAGAAGAAATCAAACACGCGACACGAGTCAGTAATCCGGGATGTTATCCCACCGGGTTTTTAGCTTGTGTACGTCCTTTAGTTCTATCTGGTATTATCCCCAAAGATTTTCCCATCACTATTAACGCAATTTCTGGGTATTCAGGAGGAGGAAAAAAACTAATTGAAGAATATCAAAGCATTTCTGGGGAACAAGCAGACAATTATGCTTATGGAATCTATGGTTTAAGTTTCGGACACAAACACGTCAAAGAAATGCATCAGCATTCGGGGTTAAAATCTCCACCATTGTTTGTTCCTGCTGTGGGAAACTTTGAAAAAGGAATGTTGGTACAAATTCCTCTACCTTTACATTCGCTGCAAAATCAACCTAGTGGTGAATTAATTCACAATACTCTCAAAGAATATTATCAAAACGAAAAATACGTTTTTGTTGCTCCTTTAAATGATGATTCATTGCGTAAAGGTAAATTTTTTGATGCTCAAGCAGCCAATAATACCAATTTAGTACAAGTATTTGTGTTTGCGAATGACAAGACAAAAGAGGCTTTATTAGTAGCACGATTGGATAACTTAGGAAAAGGTGCTTCTGGTGCAGCGGTACAGAACTTAAATATTATGCTAGGTTTGAATGAGGATTTGGGACTTTCATAAAACTTAGAATGTAGGAACTTTAGTAATGGATTTGATATTTGAAACTCAAAGATTACTATTAAAGCCGATATTAGAGAGTGACTTAAGCACTCTACACAGTATTTTGATCAATCCCTACGTCAGAAACTATTTATGCGACGATCAAATTTTGTCTTTGCAACAGGTTGAACAAATGTTAATGGAGAGCCAAAAACTCTTTAATGAACAAAAATTTGGTCTTTGGTTGATTGAAACCAAAAATCAACAAGAAATTATCGGATTTGTTGCTTTGTGGTACTTTTTTGATGAAAAGCAACCCCAATTAGTTTACGCTTTACTACCGGAAGCGACTAAAAAAGGCTATGCTACCGAAGCCGCAACCAAAATATTAGAGTATTGTTTTAATTCACTTGGTTATCAGTATATTTTAGCAAGTTGCGATCGCCCTAATGTTGATTCCACGAAAGTAGCACAAAGAATCGGCATGAAACAAGTTGAGGAAAAGCTTGTGAATGACAAACCTGTATTGTTTTTAAAAATTGAAGAGAGTAATAAAATCATGGAAGATTGTATCAAATAAAATTTTTTCGAGTGCGTTAATGAAATGCAACGCATCATCTAATTTTCCTGAAAATAAAATATTATTTATTCAGCTTCCAGATTTAAAATAATCGAAGAGGCAATAAGTCTTATGTGTCACGGACACTTTTTGCTAAGAGTTATGCGCCAAGCGATCGCGAAAAAACAAACGAAATAACTCGCATCTCAAATTTGCCATTCTACCATAAAGACGCACCAACCCCATATTGCACAACTGTCCGGCTTGCACAGCGTCACAATCTAGAGGACTTGATTGGTTAACGATTTCTGTAAACAATGGCAATAAATCGGGATATCGTAGCAGGTTCCACGATTGTGATTCTAGATGATCTGCATAAATGGCAGCAGCAATTGAAGAATTTTCTAAGAGTTGTTTAATGGTTATTGTCTGCTGATGTAAATAATAAAAAGCCAACTGCAACCGATAGGGATGTCCTCCCAGAAGGGTAATCAATTGCTCGATTTGTTGTGCTGTTATTTCTTCTCCCCAGCGATTGGCTAATTCCTGCACCTGAGCATGAGTAAACTCAGGTAAATCAATCGCCAAGCCTGTATTCAAGAGAGATTTATCGATCAAAACGGGCATTTGGATTTCGGTGGAATAAACCGTCACCAGTCGGAGGTTGTGCCAAGGATTGCTGTCTGCTACCGTTGTTTTAGCTTGCTCAGACCAAGTTCGCAAAAGTTGCAGAAATTCACGAGCAATGTCTGGGTAAGCAAAAAGCTGATTGAATTCATCGATTGCAATTACCACAGGACAATTCTTCCTGGGAGAGTCTGCATGATTAAGGTTAGCTAAGATAATATCCTCGAAGTAGTCAGTGGTGTTCGATTTGCTACCCAAGCTGTTGTTATAAAAAGATGCGATCGCTCTTTGGGCGATCGCATCTGGTAAGTCTAGCTGCTTGCTGACTCTGGCGCAAAACCATTTTAGGAAGTGTTCTAGGTTCTGCAAAATCTCACCGTCGGCAAGTTGTAAATGAAGAGAAACAGTTTTATATCCCAGAGTTGTAGCGTAAGCCAGGATGCGCGTAATTAGGGAGGTTTTGCCCATTTGCTTAGGAGCGCGGATATTGAGCATAGCACCGGGTTGCTGGATTGCTTCGTAACAAAGGGATTCAACGATAGGACGGTCAATGTAAAAGATTGAATCCAGGGGTATTTGCCCTCCTGGTACGGTTGAGGCACGAAATTGCCGATTGTCTT
>JAYKJL010000020.1:0-53877 GCA_035285725.1 Nostocales cyanobacterium 94392
AGGGAAGAGGGAAGAAGGAATAAAAAATAGTATTTATTCTTAAAACCGATTAATAAAGCTAATTTCGGTTCATCACAGTCAGAGTTTCAAGTTTTTAATTTTTATTTTTAGCATACTATGTACTGAATAACCAAAAATATTAGTTAATATCAATAGGAGTTCATGCCAATGCTGTCAGTAAAAGAAGCAGAAAATATTATCTTTAATTTAGCTAAACCCTTAAATAATCAACAAAATATCGAAACCGTCGATTTATTCACAGCTAGTGGACGTATTCTCGCTTCACCCGTTACCAGTAAACTCGACTTTCCTCACTGGGATAACTCGGCAATGGATGGTTATGCAGTAATTTATCAGGATGTGCAACAAGCTAGTGAGGAAAAGCCAGCGGTTTTAAAACTTGTTGAGGATATTCCCGCAGGCTATCAACCTCAATCTAACATTCAATCGGGAGAAGCGGCGCGGATTTTCACTGGTGCAGTAATGCCCAAAGGTGCAGATACAATCGTAATCCAAGAAAACACCCGTCGTGAAGCAAACAAAGTATTTATATTTGCAGCACCAAAACCCCAGGAATTTGTCAGACATCGTGCTGCTTATTACCAAGCCGGAAGCGAATTATTACCAGTAGGGATTAAATTAAATGCTGCGGAAATTGCTATTTTAGCAGCCGCACAATGTACAAAGTTTAATGTTTATCGTCGTCCTATTGTAGCTATTTTGTCTACGGGGAACGAACTAGTAACACCCGATGAACCATTACAAATTGGACAAATTGTTGATTCTAATCAGTATGCTTTAGCCGCTTTGGTAAAACAATGTGGAGCAGAACCTTTGATGTTAGGAATTATCAAAGATCAACCCGAAGCGCTTAAACAAGCGATTTCCGAAGCCATTGTTAAAGCGGATTTAGTACTTTCTTCCGGTGGTGTTTCGGTGGGAGATTACGATTATGTTGAGCAAGTTTTAGCATCTTTAGGAGGAGAAATCAAAGTACGTGCTGTAGCAATGAAACCAGGTAAACCTTTAACTGTAGCTACTTTTCCCATGTCCAATAGTCCAATATATTTCGGTTTACCAGGAAATCCGGTTTCGGCTTTGGTTAGTTATTTACGTTTTGTACAACCAGTTATTAAGAAACTTTCCGGGATTGTGGAAGCTTGGAAACCGACATTTGTTAAAGCTCAAACTCGTCAAAATTTGAGTTCTAATGGTAAGCGGGAAACTTATATTTGGGGAAAGTTGAATTTAGTTGATGGGGTTTACCAATTTAGTGTTGCAGGTGGGAATAAAAGTTCTGGTAATTTGATTGATTTAGCTCAAACCAATGCTTATTGTGTTTTAGAAGTGGGTACATCATCGGTGAATGTTGGGGAAGAGGTATGGGTTTTGCAAGTTTAGTGGAGTAAAAACCCGACTTCAAATTCTAAAGAAAATCGAAAATTTTGTTACGATACCCTAACTTTGCCAAAAAACCGTTACAATAGATACAGAAATATTATTCGTTCATCTTTGATTTGCCAGATAACAATAAATAGACAGTTAACTCGCTTATAAAGACGGAAGTAGGAATAACCGAAGGAACGCGCCTCGTTTTGTTTAGTGTATAAAGAGGCAAGGAAGATTATGAAACTTATTTATCGTGGAATTAAATATAAATATGCTCCTGTAGTAGTTGAAGTAACTACTGATGGAGTCTGTGGAAAATATCGGGGTGCGGAGTGGAAGTGTCATCATTCCGAATATACTCCTGTAAATCGCAATGCAGTTGAGTTGAATTATCGCGGTGCTGCTTATTATTCGGGGAATCCAGAAGAAGTAGAAAAATTAAAGCAACGTAAAAAATTAAATTCTATTTTTGCTAAAAGTAAAAACCTATTTATTCCCAACAATCAAAGTAACAATGATCAGTTAAATGATACTCACTCAGCAAACTTATGCCGCGATTTACAACGTCGTTTGGAAGTTGCGAAACGTATGGGCGATCAAAACCTGATTCGGATGTTAGAGGATGAAGCCAATCAATTATCAGTGACCAATTGTCAACTATCATTTAATGATTATTAACTGTTAACTGTTGACTGTTAACTGATTTCTATTTATCCAAATACCTCTAAGCCCAGCAGTTTTAGCTCCTTCGTAGTCTTCTTGTAAGCTATCACCGATATGCCATGCAGCTTCGGGTGAACAATTATGTTTTTCGAGCGCGATCGCAAATATTTTTTGATTAGGTTTAGCTGCACCTGCTTGGGTAGAAATGGTAATAGAACGAAAATAGTCTCTGAGTTGTAAAGATTGTAAAACTGAATAAATTCGAGAATCGAAGTTGGATAATATGCCTAATTCGATTCCTTTTTTTTGCCAGTTATTTAAAGCTTTTTCGACATCGGGATAAACAAACCAAGGTTCACCCGTACCAAAATGGATGTAGACTTCGCGAAAAAAAGCCGAAAAGTCATCGAATTTTTGCAAAACACCAGCTTGTTCAAAGGTGGTACGAGTAATCCGCTCCCACCATGCAAACTCCCGCTGTGGAATATCTTGTTCTTCTGCGTCAGGAAAAACTGGAGGTGGTGAAGCTTTAAAACTTTGAAAAAAGGTTTGATTCAAAGTCGTCGGTGAAGTTTCAACGTCAAATTCTCGTGCAATTTGACTGTAAACTTCACCAACACTACCTTTAACACCAAAGAGCGTTCCGACGGCATCTAAAAAAATAACTTTCGGCTGTTTCATCCACCTTTAGCAATTTTGGATTTTGGATTTTGGATTTACGTGAGTTTGACGAAAATCATAGAAGTCGGGTTTTTAAGATAAATATCCATAACAACTGAAAATAGTCATAAAAACCCGACTTCTTACCTCACGAAAAATGAAGGTTTTACAGTTTCTTTTCACGGGAAACAGTAATTGAGGATTCACCGTAGAACTCACTTCCTAATTTTAGATTTTCTTCACTAAGAGTCTCTATTGCACCAAAATCTAAGACGAGAGTGTTTCTATAATAGGACGAGTTAACCAATTAAAACCAACTTTTAGTTTATGTTCTAGAGTTGGGAGACGGTAAAGATAAGCAAGACGACGGGCAATATATCCAAATGTTCCTTCCATTTTCATCCCCAAACCTGTAAGGGTTGCGTTATCTACTCCCAGGGACATAAATTCGCCTAAATGTTGATAGCGGAAAGCAAGTAAAGGACGATTGGTAAGACTAGCCCAAATATTCCAACCTACATAATCTGCTTGTTGAAAAGCTGCCTGTGCAGTTATCGGAACTTGTTTTCCTTCTGCGTCAAATGTTTCTGCTAAGTCTCCTAAAGCAAAAATATCGGGATTATCTACTACCTGTAAAGTTGGTGTGGTGGTAATTTTTCCGCGCTGGTTATGTTTAACAGGAAGATTTTGTACCGCTTGAGTTACTCTTGTTCCTACTGTCCAAATTACTAAATCTACAGGAATGGAATCTACAACACCTTTGTATTCTAAAGAAATATCATCAGCAGCGATAGATTCTACCTTCGTTTCCAAATCAATCCACACACCCCGCTCATCTAAAGCTTTCTTTGCAGCTTCGCGGTTAAATTCTGGAGAATTGCGGAGAATTTCATTAGCCATTTCAACTAATCGGAAACGTCCTCTTTCCCCAAGTCTATCAGCTAATTTGCAAGCTAATTCCACACCGCTATAACCACCACCAACAATTGCAACGCGAATCTTTTCTTTGTCAGACTCTTCGAGTATTCGCAATTTTTCTTCTAAAGCATAAGCATCAGCCAGAGTACGGAAAGCATGAGCATATTTATCGGCTCCCGGTACCATATCTAAAGGTGTTTCCCCACCCATAGCTAATACCAAACGGTCGTAGGGAATATCCGCACCATCTTCTAAATATACTAGTTTTTGGTCAGCATCAACACCAGATACCGTCCCTTGATAAAACCGGATACCTGTATTTTGCAAAAGTTCTTCATAGGGGGGAGCAATTTCCCAACTTTGCATTTCCCCGGTAAGTAATTCGTATAAAAGAGGGGAAAATAAAAAGCGGTCATTTTGATCAATTAGGACAATTTCCGGTTTCTGGGATTCTCCCCAATCCAGTTGAATTAAACGTAAAGCGGTGTAAAGTCCACCAAAGCCACCACCAAGGATACAAATTCTAGATTTTTCGGTCATCGGTTTAATAGGTCAGCAAGCTAATGGGAGTACTATTAGTGTAATTATTTGTGTCTGTGTTGTGCCATTAACCGAGAATTACTATTTTTCTTATTTTCATCCCCCAAGTGCATAAGTTGATGAAATATGAATCTATTAATAAGAAAGGAGTATTGGATTTTTAAGCTCAATATCCATTTAATAAACAGTTATGGCTTAGAGGATGTTTGAAAAGTATCCGGCGGTTTAAACCGCGACTACACAAACAAAGTCCACCTGCGTGGACTAGTTAATTTAAAACCCACTGCCACGGCGGGTGCCGGTTTGTGTAGCCAAGCCACTGCTCGGCTATGGTTCCCCGACTTGTAGCAAGTGGCGCGCGACTTCTAGTCGCCAGGTAAAGTATTAAATTACACTTTTCAAACATCCTCTTAGGAATGTGGGTTAAATAACATACAAAAGTAGGGTGCTGTTAGCGCAGCGTAACGCACCATTCCCAGTGATGCAAGTTATTAAATGTTCATTCCTTAATACAGATAAGTAAACCTTTATAAATTAGCAAGTCCCAATCTTATACTGGAATTGAGTTAGATATTTTACAAGCTGCTACTATCCAAAATATTAACCAAAAGCTGCGAGAAAAGCCTTACAATGTCTTTCACTTTATCGGACATGGTGTATTTAAAAATAATCAAGGTTTCATTGCGCTTGTAGATAATAATGGTAAATCCAAATTATTGGATGATGAGAGTTTCGCCAATTTCTTTTTAGGCGATCGCAATATTGGTTTGGTTATTCTCAATTCCTGTCAAGGTGCGACGGTATCTTCAAATCAAGCTATGAAAGGTACAGCACCAAATTTAGTCCGTCGGGGAATTCCCGCAGTAGTAGCGATGCAATATTCTATACTTGATTCTACTGCCAAGCTGTTCGCTTCGGAGTTTTACCGTACTTTAGCCCTAGGTTATCCGGTTGATGCAGCTATTCAAACAACTCGCAATGCTATTTCGATGGAAGTGGGACTTGATAAGCGGGATTTTGCTACACCAGTACTGTATATGCGAGCGAAAGATGGAATAATTTTGGATGTAAAAAACCGCAGAGACGCTGAGGGCGCAGAGGGAAGAGATGAAGAGAGATTGGGGGAAGGGAGTAATATTTGTATGCAGTCGTTGGAATATCCTGATGGTGCTGTACCGCTTAATTCCTCTTTTTATTTGGAAAGGAATGGGATTGAGTCTCTTTGTTATCAAACTTTAGAAAAACCGGCTGCCTTAATTCGGATCAAAGCACCAAAGTTCATGGGTAAAACTTCTCTGGCGAGACGGATTGTTGCTCAGGCAGAAAAGCTGAATTATCAAGGAGTTTATTTGGATTTGGGTGGTGTGAATAAAGAAGTAATTACTAATTTAGATAAGTTATTACGCTGGTTGTGTAGTAAAGTTTCTTTAGAACTTGAACTTGAAAATCAAGTAAATAATGCTTGGAATACAGCATTATTAGGCAGTAACGATAATTGCACGGCTTATTTTACAAAGTACATATTAAAACAAATAAATTCTCCTTTAGTATTAGTTTTAGATGAAGTCGATAGATTATTTCCCTATAGCGAAATAGTAGAATATTTCTTCGGGATGTTGCGCTCTTGGCATGAAAAAGGCAAAATTTCTGAAGTTTGGAAACGTTTAAACAATCGTCATTGCGAGCGAAGCGAAGCAATCGCAAGAATGCGAAAATAACGAAACTCCTGCGATTGCTTCGCTCCATTTCATTACGCTCGCAATGACAATTTTGATGGGGTAAGTTCTATATGACAGCAACCAATTCCAATTTCTACCAAATAGGAGCCAGTCTCCCGGTTGATGCTCCCAGTTACGTACAGCGACAAGCGGATGAGGAGTTTTACCAAAAGTTGCAAGCTGGTAAATTTTGTTACGTCCTCAACTCCCGACAGATGGGTAAGTCTAGCTTGCGGGTGCAGACTATGCAGCGGTTACAAACACAAGGGACTGTCTGTGCTGCAATTGATTTGACGGGAATTGGGAATGTAAATCAACAACAGTGGTATGGGGGAATTGTTTACAATTTATCAGAAAGCTGTCAATTAGAAGATAAATTTGATTTTGATTGGCAGGAATGGTGGCAAAAACATCAAACTATTCTTTCACCAGTACAATGTTTAAATCTATTTATTGAAAAGGTTTTATTAGACAAAATTCAGCAACCAATAGTGATTTTCGTCGATGAAATTGATAAGGTTTTGAGTCAAGATTTTTCCTTAGATGATTTTTTCGCACTAATTCGCTTCTTCAAGAATCAACGGGTTGATAATCCCATTTTTCAACGGTTAACTTTTGCTTTATTGGGAGTAGCAACTCCGGGTGATTTAATTCAAAATAAAACCCAAACCCTTAAAAAACCTCCGCGAACCTCCGCGTTTACCTCCGCGCTCCTCTGCGTTTAAAAAACTAATCTTAAATATATTCGGAAGGGTTAACCATGACTCAAGCTTTACCCAAACTCCTAACCTTTGATGAATTTATCGAATGGCTTCCAAACGACGACAAACGCTACGAATTACATAAAGGAGCAATTGTTAAGATGCCTCCAC
Source organism: Nostocales cyanobacterium 94392 (assembly GCA_035285725.1). Taxonomy (GTDB): domain Bacteria; phylum Cyanobacteriota; class Cyanobacteriia; order Cyanobacteriales; family Nostocaceae; genus Rivularia. Next base: position 6,761 of record JAYKJL010000020.1, read on the forward strand.
CGAGCGGAGAACATGAAAAAGTTATTGCGTTTTTATCACGTAAACTAACTGTAGAGTTTGACCGTCTTAACTTACCATACGGAATTCCTAAAACTGGCTACGTTAAAACACCATCTGCCGAATCAGCTTACTTACCTGACTTATTACTGTTAAATTTCCATAATCTTGCTTCAGAACCTTTGTGGAAAAAGTCATCCACGGTTATTCAAGCCGAATCGGTTCCATTAGTAATTGAAGTAGTTAGTTCTAATTGGCGCGACGACTACTACAATAAATTTGGGGATTATGAAGAAATGGGCATTCCCGAATATTGGATTGCTGATTATGCAGCGTTGGGTGGACGTAAGTTTATTGGCAATCCAAAGCAACCAACTATTTTTGTATGCGAATTAATCGATAACGAATATCAAATGAATGCTTTTACTGGCGATAATCGCATCGTTTCTCCTACCTTTCCCCAACTAAATATAACTGCTCAACAAGTTTTTGATTCAGCTGCAAGTTAGTAGTTAGTAGGTTGGGTTGAGGAACGTTCACCGTAGGTGTGCCGAAGGCACAACCCAACATGATTGATGTAAATTTTGTTGGGTTTCGCTGTCGCTCTACCCAACCTACAAAGCAATTTCATTATCAACTTCAAAAACTAACTCTCTCCAAATCTTCCCAAGAATCAAAACGCTTTTCTTCACGCGCTCTAACAATCCGCTCTGCTAACTTCTTCCCCACCCCAGTTAGTAGGTTGGGTTGAGGAACGTTCACCGTAGGTGTGCCGAAGGCACAACCCAACATGATTGATGTAGATTTTGTTGGGTTTCGCTGTCGCTCTACCCAACCTACAAAGCAATTTCATTATCAACTTCAAAAACTAACTCTCTCCTCCAACTTCACCCGCATCTTACCCCCAACACCTTTGACTCTCTCCAAATCCTCCCAAGAATCAAAACGTTTTTCCTGACGTGCTTGAATAATCCGCTGCGCTAATTTCTTCCCCACCCCAGGAAGCGTAACTAATTCTTCCACCGTCGCTGTATTGAGATTAACTTTAATAATTTCCTTTTCTACAAATGTTGATGGGGCTTTTATCTCTCCACATTCCTTTTCTTGCTGTTTAATCTTTTGATCAATTCTTTGAGGGATACCAAATTCAGCATTACTATAAAGTCTTTCAAATTCTCTGACATAATGAGCAGCGACTTGGGGATTTTCGATGACTAAAACAGTTTCATCGTTACCTGTATTTGCTGCTTCCGTCCAATTATGGGAACCTGCAATAACTGTTTTTTGATCGATGACAGCATATTTATGATGTAATAAATCACCTTTCGTTAACAAAGGAACACCAACTGATTTCAGAGGATTTTGCCAAGGTTGATTATTAAGCTCATATTTACATTTATCACTCAAAGCCACACCCATCATATCCAAACCTTCACTATAAAAACGATAAGCAAAAGATGGTTCTAATAAAGTTCTAATTTTCAAGTTTTGTTGATGACGTGTTTCTAGAATATTGCTCAAACCCTGGGCTGAAAAGACAAATAATGCTGCATCGATAGAACTAACTGTGGAATTTAAGGTTTTACCAATTAATCCATTACTGCTTTCAATCCAAGGTAAAGTTGGAGAAGTAGGAGAAAATGTGACTGTAATTTTATTATTTCCGAAAGTTACTTGCTGAAAATCTCTTTGAGGTTTTTGTAATCCAAATTTACTATCAAATTTACCTCCGACTCCATCACCCCACATAATATTAAATTCTTTGGTAAAAATATCAGCTAGTTCAACACTATCGATTTTTAATAGATTATTGACATTACCCAAACTATCATCATTACTATAATCACCGTGAATATCCGATAATGTCAAATTTGCCGAAGTGACAATTACGAAACGGTTATCTACAACGATAAACTTATGATGCATCAAACCGCTACCTTTAGAACCATCAGCAGTATCATCAATTAAAGGTATTTTGGCATTCTGTAATATTTTTAAAGCATCTCGCTGATTAATTTCCTGTTGTGATAATTTACCGTCTTCATCGGTATCGACAAATTTCTGAAAATCTTGATATCGCTGTTGTTCTCTTTGTGCTAATTTGGTTAATTCAAGTGAAGTAAAATCACTCCAAGGACGACTATAGTTATTTTCCAGAATTACTCTAACTTTGACTCCTGCTTGTTGTTTGTTAACTAATGCTTGAGCAACTAAAGGTAAACGTAATTCTTGTACTGCAACATCTATTGTAGATTCAGCTTGAGAAATTGCTTCAATAATTATTTGTTCTAAATTATCTCCTGCACGTAATTTTTGACGGTAAGGTTCTTGATATTCAGAAGCTTGAGAATGATTAAAATAAACTTGGATTAACAAATCTTGTGGTAGAGGTTTTAAAGTTTGATGATGAGATTTTGGTTGTTGACAAGCAGTGAGAGAAAATATTAGTAAAAATAAAGAATATAGACGTTTATGGATAAAAAAAATTTGCACGGGATTCTAAAGAAAGATAGATACTAAGCCAACAAATTTATCTTTCCCAAAATTGAGGAGATAATTTCTAACTATAAGATTGATTTCACGGAGCAATCCGCAGCTTGTGCTATCAAGGAATGATGGATAATTATCAACAGCGCCCTCTGCTCAACGACGAACCTTAAAGAATCTTCACAGGAAACTGAGCCATACTTGTCATAAAAAGAAGATATCTACAAGAAATTCTCTTGTAAAACTATATAAGCTGAAAAAAGCAGCTTTCTCCAGTGCCATAACCATTTGTTATTTATGCAAATTTATTTAGATTACAGTGCTACAACCCCAACTCGTCCCGAAGCAATTGAGATGATGCAAGCGGTATTAACTCAAGGATGGGGGAATCCTTCTAGCTTGCATGAGTGGGGACAACGAGCCGCGACTATTTTAGAACAAGCGAGAATGCAGGTTGCTAGTTTAGTTAATGCTCCCTATGAATCGATTGTTTTTACTTCCGGGGGTACGGAAGCTAATAATTTAGCGATTATGGGAGTTGCTCGCTCATATGCTCAACCCCAACATATAATTATTTCTAGCGTGGAACATTCTGCCGTATCAGAACCTGCGAACTTACTGGAAAGCTGGGGTTGGGAAGTGACTCGTTTGAGTGTTGATGCTAAAGGTAGAGTTAATCCAATCGAATTGCAAGCTGCTTTACAAGATAATACCGTTTTAATTTCAATTATTTATGGACAAAGTGAAGTTGGTACGGTACAACCAATTGAAGAGTTAGGTAAAATTGCTCGCAGTGCTGGAGTTTTGTTTCATACGGATGCGGTACAAGCAGCCGGAAGATTGCCGATTAATTTAAATAAATTGCCAGTAGATTTACTTAGCCTTTCGAGTCATAAACTATATGGTCCCCAAGGAGCCGGAGCATTGTTCGTTCGTCCGGGAATAGAATTAGTACCATTACTGTGTGGTGGTGGACAAGAAATGCGATCGCGCTCCGGTACTCAAGCTGTACCAATAATTGCGGGATTTGGGATAGCTGCGGAGTTAGCAGCCCAAGAATTACCATTAGAAACACCCCGGTTAATCGAATTGCGCGATCGCCTTTTTTCGCAGTTAGCTGATGTTAGAGGTTTAATTCCTACAGGTGATTTAATGCAGCGTTTACCCCACCATGTAAGTTTTTGCTTGGAATACGCCGATGGAGAAAAACTCAGCGGTAAAACCATTGTCCGTCAATTGAATTTAGCAGGAATCGGTATCAGTGCCGGTTCAGCCTGTCATAGTGGTAAACTAAGTCCTAGTCCCATACTAAGTGCAATGGGCTATTCTACAGGTGCAGCAATGGGAGGTATTCGTATTACCCTCGGACGTTACACCACAATCAAAGACGTTGACTGGGTAGCAATGGTATTACAGCAAGTCATGAGTCGTCTTGAAAGTCCCATTTTGGTCTAAGGTTAAAGGTTATAGGTCAAAGGTTATAGGTTATAGGTTAAAGGTTAAAGGCACAACCAACAACTATCAACTATCAACTATCAACTATCAACCAACAACTAACCACCAACAACCATTAACTGTCAACTGTCAACTGTCAACTAACTTTTAAAATGCAACTTCCCAGAACTTTAGAAGAGGCAATTGTTCAAGCTCGTGAAGCAACTCAAGCCGCTCTTGCAGATGGTTATACTCGTCTACAAGTTGAGTTACTGTTTCCAGAATTAAAAGCATTACCAATCGCAGAACAATTTTTACCAGCTTTTGCAGAATATGGTGATAAATTAAAGATTTTATTTGCCGATGCTGGTAGTGCAGCTTTGGCTCGTCGTGATTGGAATGACGTACCTTTTCAACTTTTAGATATTGGTACTGGTAGGATGGCTTCATTACAGTCAAAAGTTCAACCAGAAGATGAAATTTTCTTATTTGTTCAACCTACCTCGGTGGAAGTACCGCAGTTAGAAAAAATATGCGAATATATCGGCGAAAATCGTCCTTTTGTGATATTTGCTCCTCGTTTGGAAGATGCGAGTATTGTCGGTATTGGCTATACAGCACGACAAACTCGCCAACGTTTTATTAATACGATTGAATCTTGTTATTATCTTCGTCCCATATTTGAAGAAGCTGCGGTATTTCGTTGTTATCCCGGTTTGTGGGAAGTTTGGGTAGAAAAAGACGGTGATTATCAAAAAGTTGCTGAATTAGCGCAAAAACCGGATGGTGATGAATTGGATGCAATTATATCCGACGGACAACCACAAGGTGAAGGTGAATTTGTAGCAGCCAAAAGTCAGAATATATTTAAAGGTTTGCAACGTTTTGTTAGGGCTTTGAGAACTTGACAAAATAGTAAACTACGACAGAGTGAAGCAACTATTAACGGGATTTAAACGAAAAAAGTAGTCCCGTTAATTGGGTTATAAATATTCGTGGTTTGTAGGCTAATGGCTCCTCGAATGCTACAGACACTAAATACACAGACAGCAAATAAGCCTCTATCTCGCTTATTTGTTAATCTCGTAGCGAAAATTTGCTATATTTCGTTTATATCTAATGGTTGATAATTGTTTATAGTTTGTATTATTTTTTGTTTTTCTTTACATTAATCTTCTTATTATCAATTGTCTGTTCATCAATTGTTTCTTCATCAGTTATCTCTTGATTAATTTTTTCCTCTATATCTATAAAAATTGATTCTATACTATATTTTAAAGTAGTTTTTATATACTCTTTATAAAAATAGTGAATATTATAAAGTGTAGTATCGTTTTTCGTTATGTATTTTATAAATTTTTCTAAAACTTTATCTTGTCTATCTAATTCATTCTCTTCATCAGAAATCTTAATCATTTTCGCTCTTCGAGTAAATGCATTGTGTATTGCACAGTAATTACTTTTTACATAATAATCTAATACTTTAGGATAATGATTTTCGTAATTTTTTAAACTAGAGCCATTTGTAGTTGCTATCATTTTTAATGCTGTTTCTACGGCTGAAATATCCAGAACTTTATAACCTAGATATTCCGCAACAAAACTAAAACAGCAAGCTAGCTCCCACCCATAGTTACTATATTCTTCCTCTATTATTGATTTGAAATCGGTTGGTAAAGACATGGTATATACTCCTGTATCAATTACGTATAGTTGAAATTTGACATTTTAGTATTTTTACATAAAAATAGTATATCTAAAAGTCATAAAATCTTATCGCTGATACTAAATTTCCTTAGAAATTTTTATTTACTATTGATTCTGATAAAAACCCGACTTCTCAGCCCACTAAAATCGGTCAGTTGGGAAATTGATAATTGATTTAATTAGTTTGTAAAGGAGCATCTAAGACTTTATTAATTCTTTGACGTGTTTCTAATAAATGGGCTTTGGTATATTCATCTTTGGAATTAACTTCTTCTAATTTTTCGCCTAATTGACGTAGTTTGTACCATGCTAAAGTACGTGCATCATCAGGAACACTAACTTTTCGCAACACCATATTAGTCAAAATATCTAAATATTTTCGCTGTAAACCCCGACGTAAACTGGAAATTTCCAAGTCTTTATCTTTAGATTTCAATACTTCCGTCCAAATACTATCTTGAAGCGTATTAAATAATTCAGGTAAACTCAGAGCTTCCCCTTTTTCACTTTTTAACTCAATATCTTTGAGACGAGAAAGGCGATCGCTAGAAAGTAAATCAGATAAAACCATGTTCTGCATGAATAAAATTAAATCATGGATGGGATAATCCAAACGACCGACTTGAGGATTGCTTCCCCAATGTCTCCAGCGAGATGGTGCTAATTTATTCAACAGTTCTGGGGAGAAATTAAAAGCGTCTTCGGCGAAAATATAACTATCTAGTACGGATAAAGCGTTTCGCTGTTTTTCGAGGGATACGGGTTCAAATGGTAGTCGATTTTGGTCTTTACTAGCGTAAACTCGATAGAATGACTGACCAGCAATGTATTTTGAAGTATAGTAAATTTGTTGAAAATAGTTACTTAATACTGCACCAAAGCGATCGCGTACATCGCTATAACTTTCTCCCTCCAAAGGATAACGCTTGTTGATTCTATCCCACATTTGCCGAGCATTATCCATCTGCCATTTAGAATATAGTAGTACATTGGAACTATTATCCCATGCATCGGCAGTCGGATCTAAATCGTAAACGTCTTCGTCTGTGGCATAACTATACTCTGGCTTATCAGATTCTTGGGCTATTTTTTGTAAAAATGGCTTTTCAGCAGTAGTAGATGCAGCTTTAAACTCAGCATAACCATATTTAATTGCCCATGCATCATAAGGACCAATAATACTAGGAAAATAATCTCCTTGTTTGACACCTTCAGGAGCAATATTCGGAGGAATATAGTCCATAACTGAAGAAACTTGACCCCTAAGCCTAGTAATACTCTTGTCGTTCATTTCCTTGGGAGATAACATTGTACTACCCCGGAAGTTGTGTCTCAAACCCAAAGTATGACCGACTTCATGAGCAACAATTAGACGTAAATATTGATGAATATAGTCTTTAGTTTGCTGACTCGTAGGTGGTAAATCTCTGAGCAGCGAAAGTGCTAATTTCCCATAACCAAATTGGTTGGTAGCTTCTATTCCGTAACAAAGGTCGTACTTACCCGCTAATTTGGATAAACTTTCGACAAATCCCTCTAGTTCCCCAAGTTTTTCAGAATCGCTATCTTCTACATTCAAACTATTATTACATAACAAACGATTCTGCATCATTGCTGATAAAGAAGTCCGATTTTCAGATTGCGTCGGTTGAACAATTTGTTGATAATCTTTCTTAAGAGAAGTAACTAAACTCGCATCGAGCAAAATATCCGCATCTAAAATTTCTCCAGTCAAAGGATTAACACGAGATGGTCCCATGGCAAAATATCCATCTACGGTATTAATCCAACGAATGGTATTATAACGGATGTCTGAAGGGTCCCAAGTAGCACTGTCTGGCATTTGCTTGACTTCTATAGCATTTTTAAACCCAGCCGTTTCAAAGGCTCGATTCCACATTAAAACCCCTTCTTTAATTGCTTCCCGATATTCATAGGGCGTAGCATTATCTATCCAATAAACAATCGGTTTCTTGGGTTCGGAAATGCTCGCATTGGGATGTTTTTTTTCTAAATTCCAGCGATTTATATAACGTACAAAAGAATCTCTGGGGTCTTTACTGGATAAATCTTGATAAGCTGTAATAAAATAACCCACCCTTTCGTCGGCTAGACGGGGACGATAATTATTATCCGGTAGTTGAGAAAGACTGTAATGTAGCTTTAAGGTAAAACCACGTTTATCAGCTAAGCTTGTCAATCTAGAGTTTTTTGTCTTACTACTACCCCCCGAAAAATTCAAAATTGACTGAATTTCGATATTTTCAGGAAAAACTTTGGCACTACCAAAATAAGATTCTTCTTGAGTTCCGGGAACTCCCAAACTCCCAGATAATCCAGCTAAATCCGCAAGTAGTAAATCCCCTAAATCGATCAATATACTTTTACGTTGGGGATGAATACTTTGAATTTTAACTCGATAAAGTACAGAATCGCTAAAAGACCTTGCCAAAGAACGTGATTGGGGATCTCCTTCCTGAGTACGGAAGTTCACATTACGAACTACAAAGTTTAAATTATTATTGACTCGTTCAAAGTAAAATAGAAAATCTTGTAAAGGCATTCCGCTGTAAATTCCGGCTTCACCAATACCCGATTCTAAAGTTGCTGTTGCTAAATAATTCTTCTTAAGCTGATTTGGCTGAACTTCTAAATATATTTTATTTTTTTCTTTGTCTCTATAAATAGTAAATAAACCTTTGGAAATATCAGTATCTTTAATTACAGTATCAAAATTTTTAAAATTATCTTTTGCTGCTGGTTTCGATGTTGTCGATGGCTTAGTTTCAGGTTTATTCTGTTGTTTATCTAATTCTAAATAAGGCTGTTGCGCTGCCTTTTTTGTGTCATTTACTACCCAATTAAATGATTCTGGTCGTACTTCTTTTTGTTCACCAACTACCCATACTTTCCCTAATGGTAGTTTTTCTCGATACTTTTGATTAACTTTGTTTACCTTAGAAACCGTTTGATGGCGATTCGGTTGATGATTCAAAATATTTACAGACTCAAATTGCGATCGCGTTGTGGTTTGTTCAGCGGTTACAACCAGGGATTTAATCCCAAAACTGGCTGTTACTAAATATAAACCCTGCAACACAATTATATTTATACAGTAATAAATGCTGTTTTTTCTCATCCAAATCATCTCCAGTTTCTGATATCCAATTGATTTACAATTCTTAAGTCCCTTAACTTAGGGGAGGCTTTCTCTGCTAATTTGATCCTCATAACTTCAAAAATCGCTCTTAAAGGTCGGCGAAAATAACACTACCATTCAAAATGGCTGAAAACACGATAATTTTTGTAGTAAATGTCTAATATCAAGCAGAAAACTTTTTAAGTCAGGTTAATATGACATTTTGGAATTTTTTGTCCCTTTTTGCTGTAGTATTCTTCCTAACAATTGCAACAGTTGCAAGTGATACCTATTATCATCAAACAAGAGCAGAAAATACACTGGCAAAATAGTATAACAATCAAATCTCAGCAATTGTGCTTTTTAACGACGAAAAAAGATTTAAATAGAGACTTTAGTCAAAATAGGAGGACTGATCCATTGTTCCACCGCAATAACCGTTATTATACCCAAAAACAGATTATTTAATAGTAGCAAATCATACTAGTCTCTTTGGCTTTCAAACCGATTGAGACAAGAGAAATATTTCAGTTAAGCTTTTTTAAATACTTGTATTGTAGTTTGAAAATATACACATGGTGCAAATAGAACTTCTCAAACAGCTTTTGAGGACTTGTGTGAGACAATCGTCCTTAGAAGAGTTGCTGCATAGAGCATCGGCAGAAACCAAAACGAGATTGATTTCGGTAAATAGTGATCGCCAAAAACAAAAAAAAGTTGAACTTAGTAAGACGTATTTGAGTTTTGAGGAAAAGCTGCAAGAGAGTCTAACAAGATGGGGGCAAAAAAGCAGTGTAAATCAGCGACAGTTTTGGGAAGAGATTTACGCAATGTTGAGTAATATTGCATTGAAACCAGAAATTGTCAAAGCAGTAATTATCAGGTTTATGAACAGTGAAAATACAAACCCGGTAATTGTGTTTAGAAAGTTAGAAGATTTTTATCGTCGTTGGTGTGATGGTGAATTTATTGATGCTGCACCCGATCATAACTTAGCTCAAAAGCAAATGTTGCAATTACAAGCACAAAATGTGGTAATTGGGCTGCGGAAAGTAGATATAAATACTGGACTAAATGTGATGATTTTGCTTTTAGAATTACATAAAATATTGCGATCGCAATCTGATGATCTCCAAACTGAAATTAGTTTTTATCCATCAGCAAAGCCAGATAGCAACAACTTTTTTACATCAAAGCTGTTGCGAGTAATTAATTACAGCGATTCCATGGAGATTGGTAATTTTAGTAACGTAGTTGGTGCATTTCTTGATTATGCTCAGTTAGAAGGTGTTTACTTAGGAGATGCCAACCTGACAGGAGTCAATTTTAGCAATGGGAATCTGATGGGAGCTTATTTAGGTAATGCGAATTTGACTGGCTTACAAGCAATAAAAGTGAATCTTGGGAATGCTGATCTTGGTGATGCTAATTTAAGCGGTGCAAATCTTACAGAGGCAAATTTGATTGGTAGCGATTTGACTCACTGTAACTTCAGCGGAGCGGATTTGAGCGGAGCGGATTTGAGCGGAGCGGATTTGAACGGAGCAAATTTGAGTAACGCCAACTTAACCAGTGCAAATCTTCGAGATGCGATACTAAGCGGGGCAAAGTTAAAAAATAGTATACTTTTCGGCGCGAATTTGAGTGATAGCAACTTGATTGGCGCAGAAATGAGTTACGCTGATTTGTGTCGTGCCGACCTAAGTGGTGCGAATTTAAGTAGTTCTACTCTTAAAGGTGCAAATCTGAGCGATTGCATTTTATTTAGTACCAACCTGACAAAAGCTATCTTAGTTGCAGCAGACCTGAGTTACGCCAAACTCAACGGTGCAAACCTTGAAGATGCAAATTTAGGCTCAGCAATTATTTTAGGTGCAGACCTCAGCGGTGTCAATTTAAGTCAAGGAATTCTTCGGGAAGCCGATTTGAGTGGAGTAACTCTCAACCAAGCAAATTTAAGCGGTGTTGATCTGAGTGAAGCGAATTTGCAAAACTTGACTTGGAATGAAAGTTTAATATGGGAAAATGTTTGTGGTTTAGACAAAGCTGTAAACGTCCCCGAAGCTTTGAAGAACAAATTTCAACACTAAACACGCTCAGTTCGGCGTTGCATCTATTGATATGCAACAAACTTGTCTCCTAGGATACACCGCCGCGACTGATAACTAAAGTTAATTATTGTTTACATTTCTCTATACTTTTGAGATAAAGGGTTAAAGTTTATTGCAAAATAAATATCTTCGATAACATAAAATACAAAGTTTTGATATGCTCTAAAAGCATCGCGATTTAAGAGGAGAATATTGTGGCGACGGAATCAAATATAATCACGGGAAATAGTCCAGTCAATGAAGAGTTTAGCGAATATGTTGCTCATTTGCAGTTCCATATGGTATGCCAAGCTCGTAACCTGGTTCCAAGCCTAAAACAAACATCAAAAGACAGTCGGGGTGAATTACTTCATCAAACCCAGGCTGATTTTGAAAAACTGGTTTCTCGCCAATTTCGGCAAGCAATTTAAACTTATACAAAACTTAACTAAATTAAAATACAATAAAAGCAGTTCAGTAGAAAGAATATTTACGTGTTATTCTCTCTAGGGACTGCTTTTGATCATAAAAGTTATGAAAATCACTCTTTTGACGCAACGGCTAATAGCCCAAAGCCGTTAATATAATTGCAGCACTTGCCTCGTACTCAGATTTATTTATATTTAGGGCTTAATCGCGGACAAAGATGAAAATGAGATCATTACTTTCTCAGAATATTAATATAGTTATTCGACCAGTTCAATATCGGGACTTGGATGATATCGAGCGTCTCTCCCAAGAGTCATTCGCAGCCCAAAACCCGAATGAAGAACACTTTGCGACTCAGGAGTCGCAAAAACTGCGTCGTAATTTTGGATTACTAAAATTTCTCAGTTGGTTTCCGAATCCTTTACAACATCGTCTTTGCGCTTACGTAGCAGAACAAGGACGTACAATGTTAGGGATTATCCAGGTATCACCATTTAATAAAACACGCAGTACTTGGCGCGTAGACCGAGTAATGTTAGAGAAAAGTCTCAATAAGCAAACCATCGGTTCTCAACTTTTGCGCTACTGCTTTGAGTCGATATTAGAAGCTCGGACTTGGATTTTGGAAGCAAATGTCAATGATAAAGAAGCTCTAGCTCTTTATCGTCAAAACGGGTTTCAGCGTTTGGCTGAAATGACATATTGGCAAATTGAGCCAGAATTATTAGCATCATTGGCACAAGCAGAACCAGATTTACCGAATTTGCTACCCGTGAGCAATGCAGATGCTCAATTATTGTATCAGCTTGATACCGCCTCAATGCCGCCTTTAGTGCGTCAAGTATTTGATCGTCAAACCCATGACTTTAAAACCGGCTTATTCGGTGCTTTAGCAGATGCAATCAAGCAGTGGCTAACAAAATCAGAAGTAGTTAGCGGTTACGTATTTGAACCCCAAAGAAAAGCAGCTATTGGTTACTTTCAACTGAAAATTGATCGCAAAGGACAAACATTCCACATAGCCAGCTTAACCGTTCATCCAGCATATACTTGGCTGTATCCAGAGTTACTATCTCAGATGGCTCGGATTACCCAAGATTTTCCGGCTGCTTCGCTGAAAGTCGCTTCCGCAGATTATCAGCCAGAAGGGGAAGAATATCTGGAGCAAATCGGAGCAAGTCGTATAGAACACACATTAATCATGTCTCGTTCCGTATGGCATAAAGTACGGGAATCGAAATTTGTTTCCTTAGAAGGAATTCAGCTACCGGAAATGTTACAAGGATTGCAACCAGCACGTAAACCTATACCTGGGGGAATGTTGTGGAAGCAAGAAAAAATCCAGCAGATTTTAGATAGAGCCAAATTAAAAAAATCTATCCCAGATACTATTGCTGTACCTTATAAAAAAGGTAGCGTAGAAGGGTGTTCCTCAACGCCTTCAACCGATACTCAGCAGGAGTAAGAATGTGGTGGAGTCAGAGGGAAGAGAAGACCAAATAATTGCTCAAAATTTACCAAATTTACCAAATTTATCTTCTCAAACCCCAATTAACACAAAAGCAACTTCTTATGTATCAGCTTTAGGATTGGATGTTGGTCGTAAACGAGTCGGGATAGCGGGTTGCGATCGCACTGGTTTGATTGCGAGTGGAATTACTACATTACACCGTACCTCTTTCGAGCGAGATGTCGAGCAAATCAAGCAAATAATCCAAGAAAGAGATGTTGAGGTTTTGGTAGTTGGGCTACCCTATTCTATGGACGGTTCCCTGGGTTTCCAAGCACGTCATGTCCAGAAATTTACAAAAAGATTAGCAGCAATTTTGCAATTACCAGTAGAATACGTAGACGAGCGTTTAACCTCGTATCAAGCAGAACAAATGATGATTGCCCAAAAAATTTCTCCTTCCCGTAATAAAGGATTAATTGATAGATTTGCCGCAGCATTAATTTTACAACAATGGTTAGATATCAGAAAACACAAGCAAAAATCGGATAGTCAAAAAACCCCTTAAAAGAAAGGCTTAATTTTGATAGCTTTTGTCATGATATTCTGAGAATAAAAGTCAGCATTTTTCTATCGTCAGCCATTTGTCGTTAAGAATTTTTGCTGAATGATAGAGTAATCTATTTTCAAGCTGATATTAATTTTTATGCTTTTACTCGGCTATGTATCCATCTCCATTTCCTGAAGACAACGAGCATTCCAATCAAAGTTCCATCTCCTTGACTGATGAAACTGGAAGATCACTTGAATGTTATGTCGAGCATTCCCTTGAAGTAGATGATCAAGAGTACTTTTTATTGCTTCCTGTTGACTCACCTGTAGAAATTTTTGCTTGGGAAACCGATGGTGAGACAGAAGAAGCCGTTCTTGTAGAAGATGATGCTACAATCGAAAAAATTTTTAGTACTGCCCAAGCTGTTTTATCTGAGCAAAATTTAGTGTTAAAAAACACAGCCTATGCTTTAACAGCTTCCGGTGAATTACCTCCCATTGAAGAGTCAGATATTTTTACCTTAGAAATTGAAGACGAAGGAACAGATTTAGAACCAGAACAGTTACAGTTACTCGCAAGTTTTTATCACGAAGAACAAGAATACGCAATTTATACACCATTAGATCCGTTGCTATTTTTTGCTCGAATATCTTCAGAAGGTAAACCCGAATTACTTTCACCAGAAGAATTTCGTGAGTTTCAGCCATTTTTAGAAGAGCATCTTTTTAATGAAGTTGATTAGGAATTATGCAAATTTTTATTCTTGATTAAACCAATAATGTAGAGACGGGGCATATTGCTACGTCTTTTTATTTGGCGTTGAAATCAAGAGATTTTGGCAACATAAATAGGGCTTGCTGTTGGGACTTGAAACCTCAACTGTCCACTGTCAATTACCAAATATTGATCAAACATTCAGCAATTCTTTTTGCAGCACCTGGTTTACCCATACGTCGATCGCCATTTTTGGCAATTGCATACAATCGATCGGGATTCGCAAATAAGGTTTTAACTTCTGAGGCTACATCACTGGGTTTTTCGACTAAAATTACCGATGAACCTAATAGACGACTTTGAGCTTCAGCGAAAGCTGAGGTAAATTGGGGTCCTTCTCCTGGTATGATGATAGCCGGTTTACCCAAACCAACAAACTGTTCTGTAGCTGTCCCAGCCATTGCGATCGCAAAGTCTCCTAAATGCAAGCAGTCGTTATAATTGGTTTTGGTAAAGATTATGTACCCATTTTTCTGCTTAAATGTCAATGCTTGATTGTCGGGGATCTGAATTGGAGATTCTTGATTGGGTATAGGACTCCAACCTTGATTTTTGACAGTTTCAGCTAAAATATTACAGTCCAAACCGGAAGCGATACCTGCCAAGAATACAACTTTACCAGAAGTATGTCCAACAAAATCTTGTTGGCGGAACATAGCCATTAATCCAGAAACTGCAATTGTAATTTTGTCCCAATTAGCATAAGCTTCTGGAGTACGAGAACCTGGTAAAAGGGTAACTGCTAAAGGACGTTCTATTTCCTGTCTGCGAGTATCGGTACTATAAAACTTTTGTAATGGGAAGCTGGGATTTAGCCCATCCATCATCGGATTCCCTAAATCAAAAGCGGGGATTTTCCACTGTTTTAATATTTGTGTTGTTAAATAATCTCTAGGAAATACAGCTTTGCAGCGTCTGCGACTCATTAACCATCTTTCCCAAGGTAAGTAAACTGAACCACTCCAACCTTCCCAACGAGCAGCTTGAGTATCTCGTTTCAACCAACCAGTTTCATCTCGGAGATAATATTCCGATTTTGCAGTACCGACAAAAGCATATTCACAACCACTCAACCAAGCGAATAATAACGGTACAATATCCCCTACAGCTAATATTTTAACTGGATAGCCGGATTTTTTCTGAATTTTTACCCAGCGACGCAGGGTTTTCAATTGATTGAGAGTAAGTTGTAGTAAACCACTCCGTACATCTCGCGCTAATTGCCGACTGTCCATGTAAATAAAACCACCACTTGGCATGGAACGTACTGAACCAATCACAGGAATATCTAGCTTTTGGTAAGCACCTCCAACACCTACTAAAGGTAAAGCGAAGATTTCCGGTGTTAGAGCTTGCTGTTGCAATTCTTGTAAAATCCGAACTGCAATCACATCTTCTCCATGTCCGTTACTTAATACCAATAATTTTGAAGTAGTAATATTAGCTTGTATTTTTTTAGTAAAGGGAAGGGGTGATAATTCACTCATGAGAAACAAATATTTTTAATTAACTGTCTCAAAAAGCAAGAGGGATATATAAAGTTACAAATGAACCGAAAAAACCGGAAGTTAGTAGTATCCCCGAAGACGAACCTGATAATCAAAACTCATTATCAAAATACAAGCTAACTTTCAGTGATTCAGGCTAAATATTATGCGAGTTTCTTCTGCGGCAATTGTTACTTTAGTTAGTTTAGCAGCTAGCAATATTCACCAGCAGGCAACTGCAAATGATTCTACTGTCATTCCCGAAAACCAACAAGGGGAAAATGCTGTAATTCCGGTGGTTGAAAATACCCCCGCATCAGCAACGATTATTTCTCAACCAGAAACTTTAATTACTCAACAATTTTCCCAGAAATCAGTTAACAGTGACCAGTTATCAGTTAACAGTAAACAGTTATCAGTTCAAAATCAACAAAAACAAACACAAATAGTAATTAAAAATGGAAGCAATCCCCCCATCTCTCAATCTCCCCCCCTTCCTCCTTCTCAGATTCCGGTAAAAACTGGAAATGATTTCGTTGTTCCTGCAACTGAGGTGCGGATACTAGGTGCTACTTCGGAGTTACAGTCGGTTATTCAAGATGTAATTAAAACACAACCGGGTGGGGAAACTAGTCAAGCTCAACTACAACAAGATGTCGCGGCTATTTTAGAAACAGGTTTTTTTGCTGGTGCTACCGTCAATAGTCGCAGTAACGAGCAAGGCTTGAGTGTGGTGTTTCAAGTAAAACCGATAGTTGTAAATTCGCTGCAATTAACTGGAGCAAAAGCGCTTTCTTATCAAGTTGCTCAAACAATTTTTCAATCACAAATTGGTAAACCGATTAGTCCGAGCGAGATGAAAACAGCAGTAGAAAATATAAATCAATGGTATACCGAAAATAGTTATAGTTTGGCGCGGGTAACTGCCATCAAACCGACTCCTCAAGGGATGTTGGATGTAAATGTAGCCGAAGGTACGATTGAAAATATCAAATTCCGCTTTATTAATGATGATAATCAAAAGGTTGATAAAAAAGGTAAGCCAATACAGGGACGTACTCAATCAGAATTTTTGAACAAGCAAATACAACTGCAACCCGGACAAGTATTTCAAGAAAGCAAGATTAGACAGGATATACAGCGGTTGTATGCGACTGGATTATTTGAAAGAGTGAATTTAGAACTCGAAGGTGATGCAAACAACCTTGATGTGGTTTACTACATTAAAGAGACTGGAGCGCGTTCTGTAAATGTCGGTGGTAATTATAGTGCCGACCAAGGAATTATCGGTACATTAAATTATAGCGATCGCAATATTGGTGGTATTAACGAAAATTTAAATGTTAATCTCCAACTCTCTCAACGTGATATCAATTTTGATGGTAGATTTACCAGTCCTTATCGAGAAAATAACCCTGATCGTCTCGGTTACAGTATAAATGCTTTTCGTAAACGTCAAATTTCTGATACTTTTGACAGCGATATAAAATTAGTCAATGGTGATAAAGTCCGAGAAGGCAAAATTGGTGGTAGTGTCAGTCTTCAACGTCCAATTGACGGATGGAATACTAATTTAGGATTTAACTACACTCGCGTTAGTATCAGCGATAGAGAAGGTAAAATTACAGCAAATGATGCTCAAAATAATCCTTTGACAAAAAGCGGTACTGGTATTGATGATTTAGCGACGGTATCTTTAAGTGCTACTAAAGACCTCCGTGATAATCCTTTTAATCCGACTCAAGGTTCTGTTCTCAAATTAAGTACCGAACAATCGCTTCCCTTCGGACAAGGGGAAATCTCTATGAACCGTTTGCGGGCTGATTATACACAATATGTACCAGTCAAATTATTTGAATCTTCTAAAACTCAAGTATTTGCTCTGAATGTCCAAGCAGGTACAGTAATTGGAGATTTACCTCCTTATGAAACCTTTAATTTAGGTGGTTCTAATTCCGTTCGCGGTTATGATGCGGGTGATGTTGGTAACGGTCGCTCTTACGTATTAGCTTCGGCGGAATATCGCTTTCCCATCCCCATTTTAGATGCTTTAGGAGGAGTATTGTTCGCCGATTTTGCCACAGATTTAGGTTCTGGGGATACAGTAATCGGCAATCCTGCGGGAGTTAGGGGTAAACCAGGTGAAGGTTTTGGTTACGGTGCTGGTTTGCGTTTGAATTCTCCTTTAGGATTAATTCGTGCTGATTACGGTCTTAATGACCAAGGAGAAAGCAAAGTTCATTTTGGTATTGGTCATCGATTTTAACATAGGTTAGAGGTTAGAGGTCAAAGGTTAAAGGTTAGAGGTTAAAGTTAGGAGTCGGGGTTTTTTCCAAATATTGTTGATACAACAAAGTCATCCTAAAAACCGACTTCTAATTGTAGGTGTAGGGTGGGGTGAGAAGTTGGGTTTTTTTCCAAATATTGTTGATACAACAGAGTCATCCTAAAAACCCGACTTCTAATTGTCGTCAAAAGAATTAGACAGAATAACTTCAGCATGGTATAATACCCGTCTAATCTAAACTTATTATTTTTTGATTATTTAAATATTAAATAAAAAATAAAAATTAATTATTGAAAAAAATGGTTGTTAATAATTGTTTTGGTTATTCATGATTTATACTTACCCCAAGCCATATATTAAAGATTAATATGCAATGATAAAAAGCAATAAATAAAAATAAGCTATATTAACGTATTATTTGTTACTATTTAAGGACTTTCGTTTTCTAAGCATCCAGGTAACAAGCTAGTCTTAGTTTAAAATAAATTAGATTGCCGCTTTCGCCAATTGTTAAATCCCAAAGTTAAATCACTATGCTAACTGGTAAAACCTTACAGGGTGGTAAATATACTATCAACCAGGAAATTGGAAGGGGTGGTTTTGGTATTACTTACAAAGCAACTCATCATTTTTTAAATCAGGAAGTGGTAATTAAAACCCTTAACCACAAACTTCAAAAGCATCCAGATTTCGCTAAATTTGAATCTCAATTTCAGGATGAAGCGAGAAGATTGGCTAGTTGTGTTCATCCCAACATTGTTCGAGTCAGTGACTTCTTCGTCGAAGCTAATTTACCTTATATGGTAATGGAGTACATTCCTGGTGATACCTTGGGTGAAGCATTTGTGATGCCGGGAATACCTTTAAAAGAAGATATTGCAATTCATTACATTCGTCAAATTGGTGCGGCTTTGGGGGTAGTACATCAAAAAGGTTTATTACACCGGGATGTTAAGCCAGATAATATTATTTTGCGCCAAAATACCAACGAAGTTATTTTAATTGACTTTGGTATTGCACGGGAATTTAATACTGGGGTCAGACAAACTCATACCGGAATGGTATCCGAAGGCTATTCTCCAATCGAACAATATCTAACCAGCGCACCGCGATCGCCAGCAACCGATGTATATGGTTTGGCATCCACGCTCTATGCATTACTGACAGCACAAGTACCGATGCCGGTATTATTGCGGGATAGGGAAAAAATGCCTACTCCTCGCGAGTTGCAGCCCCATTTGAGTGCTGCGGTAAATCAAGCGATAATGCGCGGTATGGCTGTAGAAGCGCGTTTTCGGCCGCAAGGAGTGGCTGAATGGTTAGATTTATTGCCTGCTGCGGGAAGAAGCATTATTCAAGCAGTGCCGACTCATGCAGTCCCGACGATTGATTTATCAACCCAGAATTACGAACCTGTACCACCAGCAGTTGCTGCGATCGATCCAGATTTAGCGCCGACATCAATTTCAGGAAAAGTAACTAGCAATATTAAAGAATCTTGGTTTAAAAAAGTTCCTTCACCCAGAGTTTTGATTGGTACGGGTGTAGCAATTTTTGGTGTGACATTAGGTTTCGGTTTAACCAAAATTGCTTCAACAACAGAAAGACAACAACAAGCTGTACCAATTGTCGAACAATCGGTAGAAACAGCAGCAGAAATACCGATTGTAGAATCGTCTCCTATGGTTTCACCTTCACCTCAAGAAACTGAAGCTGCAAAACCACCGGAAAGTTCTTCAAACAGTAATAATACTCCTCGAAGAAGAGTAACGAGAACTAGAACCACAAAAGAATCCACAGCTTATACTCCTAGAAGACGCAGACGTAGTAGTACTGCTTCAACTTCAAATAGTAGTTCTCAATCATCTTCATCTTCTCAGAAAACCCAACAATCAGCCGATTATAATCAGTCCACATCGCGATCGTCGAAAGCGAGTTCCGGGAATATCAGTAATTCTTCAGGTTCATCAGCATTAAGTAATACTACCCCACCTAAATCAGCTTCAACTTCACCTCAAAAAGTAGTTCCTTCACCATCTTTAGTAGAAAGACTCAGAAAGGTAAGAGATTCTCGCAATAGTGGTTCATCTCCGAAAAATAGCGTCAAACCAAAACCTGAGAAACAACCTATTCAACCTGTAATAGTACCGACGTTACCAGCAAGACAATCAAGTTCTAATCCTCCACCTCAATCAGTAATAGTACCGACTCAACAAGTTGAAAGTGATTCCCAAGATGGTAATTAAGAATTATCTGGTTGGATTGAAATTTAACTTGAGTTCGATATTCACGACTTCGATTGCTGGTTAAATGATAAGGCAACTGTAAAAGCTGGATTATTCGTGGGGTTAGAAGTCGGGTTTTTATAAAGATTATCTGTTAACACTGAAATTTATCCGAAAAACCCGACTTCTTAGATATTATTCCCTGTTCCCTTTATTAGTGATGAATTGCTATTGTACAGTACTCATCGATTTAGAAATAGCCAACTTTTCTTCTATTTGCTGTATTGCGGCTAGCCAAACTTGATAACCTTCTAAACTTAAATGTAAACCATCGGTAGTTAAATCTTCTCGTAAATCTCCTTGAAAATCAGCAAACCATTTATGAAGATTTATATAATTAACTCCTTCTTGTTTAGCAATGCTTGCTAATCGTGTATTGATAGTGCGAATGCGAGTATTAGGAATTGTTGGTAAACGAGTTGGTAATATTGATTGAATAATAATATAACTATTGGGATGAGTACGTTTTAAAGTACGAATCATTTGACGATGATTGTTTAAAATTACAGTATCTGAGGTACCTTTTCTTAAATCGTTGATACCAGCCATGATATAAATTATTTCTGGCTTTGTAGAAGAAAATGCAGATATTCTTCTTAATACTCCTGTGGAAGTATCACCGGATATACCTTGATTTAACCATAACTTTTGACTCGGAAGTTGATTTATCGGAAACCAGAGACTCAAAGAATCACCTAAGATAATACTCAAGCGATTGTTACCTTGCCCTTTAGCGATTGCCACCGCTTCTAACGCTAACAAATTTTTCCAATCTTGATATGTTAACTTGGATTTTCTTTTAGTAATTAACAGTGATTGTAACTGATCATTAGGCAACCGAGTATAAATATAACCTGCTTTGAGAGCAGCTAACCTTTGATGATAAAGTTGACTTCCAGATATTAATCTTGTTTCTATAGCTTGAGGAGGAGGGTTAAAAGATGATTCTGTTGGTGGTGAAACTCTTTGAGAGATAAAGTCAGATAAAGACATTTCTGACTCGGAGATTGTATTCTCTACTTTTGTTGCTTGCCAACCATATTTTCCGTTTAATAAAAGTTGATCGTATTCTGATTTAACTGTTGCTAACTTTGGTAATGTTGATGTTGGTACCGTCAATCCGATTAACAAGCTTGTTGCTAGTAAATACAATTCTCTCATGTAGTTTACGCTTCACTATATACTTAGTCAAATGACCGCTGTCTTCTTGTGGAATTCGCTGATGTCAAATGATGATTTTTATTATATTCAAATACATTTTATAGTCTTGTAAAGCTACTTTTAGTAGTATTAATTAAATTCTCGACAAAGAATTATCGGTATATTCAGAGACTTGATGAAGTTTTTACAATTGCTTACAGCGTTTTGAGTTTTGCTTCAACTTATACGGACGAACGTCACTACTCATTCTGATCAACATAAATTGAAAATTGGTGCAAAATTTTCATCAAGCTAAACAATTATTAACCTCCCAACTTCATACAAAAAATCCCCCACCATCAGGTGAGGGATTTTTTATTTCTAACAAGTTACTTGCTGTCTCAAGGTTATTCTATCCGCCTACCCTACTAGCCGTTGAGGCTATCAGGAATGCGCCATAGGTGAGGATGTAACCCACAGTAAAGTGAGCTAAACCAATCAAACGACCTTGAACGATGGACATTGCAACGGGCTTATCTTTCCAACGAACTAGGTTCGCTAAAGGTGTCCGCTCATGGGCCCATACAAGTGTTTCAATCAATTCTTGCCAGTAACCCCTCCAGGAGATGAGGAACATGAAGCCAGTTGCCCAAACTAGGTGTCCGAAGAGGAACATCCAAGCCCAGACGGACAGGTTATTCATACCGTAGGGGTTGTAACCGTTAATCAAAGATGCTGAATAGTTCCACAAGTAATCTCTGAGCCATCCCATGAGATATGTGGAGTTTTCATTGAATGCAGCTACGTTTCCTTGCCATATACCCAGATGTTTCCAGTGCCAGTAGAATGTTACCCATCCCACTGTATTCAATGACCAGAATAATGCTAAGTAGAAGGAGTCCCAACCGGAGATATCACAAGTACCACCACGTCCGGGACCGTCGCAAGGGAATGCATAACCAAAGTCCTTTTTGTCGGGCATCAATTTGGAACCACGGGCATCCAACGCACCTTTAACCAAGATTAATACGGTGGTGTGGATTGCCAATGCGAAGGCATGGTGTACCAAAAAGTCCCCAGGACCGATGGTTAAGAATAATGAATTTGTAGTGTTATTGATGGCATCTACCCATCCAGGCAACCAAGCAGCACCTGCTGTGGAAGCAATACTGTCAGGGTTGGACAGCAATGTGTCCATGCCGTACAAGACTTTACCGTGAGCCGCTTGAATGAATTGAGCAAATACTGGCTCAATCAATATCTGCTTTTCAGGTGTACCAAAAGCAACAACTACGTCGTTGTGTACATACAAACTCAAGGTGTGGAAACCTAAGAAAAGGGATACCCAGCTTAAGTGGGAGATAATCGCTTCTTTATGCTTCAACACGCGGTCTAGTACGTTGCCTTTATTCTGTTCTGGGTCGTAGTCTCTTACCCAGAAGATAGCAGCGTGAGCAAAAGCACCAGTCATTAAAAATACTGCAATGTACTGGTGGTGAGTATACAGCGCTGCCTGTGTCGTGTAGTCCCTAGCGATAAACGCATAGGGCGGCAGTGCGTACATATGCTGCGCTACCAAGGAAGTAATTGTTCCCAATGCTGCCAATGCCAAGGAAAGTTGGAAGTGCAGCGAGTTGTTGATGGTGTCGTACAACCCTTGGTGAGGTAAGTTAAATTGTCCTTCAGTTTTGGTGCCAAAGAAGTTCTTGGCGTTGAGCATTTCTTTGATGCTGTGACCAATTCCGAAGTTTGTCCGGTACATATGACCGGCAATAATAAAGATTACCGCGATCGCCAAGTGGTGATGAGCCATATCGGTCAACCACAAGGATTCAGTTTGCGGATGAAAACCACCTAAGAAGGTGAGAATCGCTGTACCAGAACCTTGAGATGTACCAAATATATGATTTGCAGTATCTGGGTTAGATGCGTAAACGCCCCAATTTCCGGTGAAGAAGGGTTGTAAACCTGCTGGGTGTGGTAGGGTGCTGAGGAAGTTATCCCAACCTACGTGTTGTCCACGAGATTCAGGAATTGCTACGTGTACCAAGTGACCAGTCCAAGCCAAGGAGCTAACACCAAATAAACCAGCTAAGTGATGGTTTAAACGAGGTTCTGCACTCTTGAACCAAGAAAGACTAGGGCGGAACTTGGGTTGTAAATGCAACCAACCAGCAAACAGGAACACCGCTGCTAACAATAGGAGAAACACCGAACCAGAATAAAGGTCGTTGTTTGTCCGCATCCCAATGGTGTACCACCAGTGGTAAACACCAGAGTAAGCAATGTTAACCGGATAATCTACACCACCTTGAGTAAATGCGTCTATCGCTGGTTTACCAAAGTGGGGGTCCCAAATCGCGTGAGCGATCGGGCTGATATGAAGAGGATCTTTAATCCACTGTTCAAAGTTACCTTGCCAAGCGACATGGAATAAAAGGCTAGATGCCCATAAGAAAATGATTGCCAAATGACCGAAATGAGTAGCGAAAATCTTTTGGTAAAGATTCTCCTCGGTCATTCCATCGTGGCTTTCAAAATCATTCCCCATCGCGATCGCATACCAAATCCGACGAGTAGTCGGGTCTTGTGCGAGGTCTTGGCTAAATTTTGGAAATTTTGTTGCCATAGGTTTTATAAATCCTCTGACATGAGAGCCATTAATAATTTGAGTTGAGAGTTATGAGTTGAGAGTTATGAGTTATGAATTATGAGTTATGAGTTATGAGTTAAGAAATACTTAATTTCGAGTTATGAGTAGAGAGCTATTACTTTTCAACTCTTCTCTCTTAACAAAAAATCCTGATTTTTATTCCTAACTCCTAACTTTCTAACTTTCAACTCCTAACTCCTAACTCCTAACTCCTAACTTTTCGATTCTTAGCCTAACGAAATAATTCTGGCATGGAAGAATGCCCAGGTAGTAACGATACCACCTAATAAGTAGTGAGCTACTCCTACAGCACGACCTTGAATGATACTCAAAGCGCGAGGCTGTATTGCTGGAGCTACTTTCAGTTTATTATGCGCCCAAACAATGGACTCAATTAGTTCTTGCCAGTAGCCGCGACCGCTGAACAGGAACATTAAACTGAATGCCCAGACAAAGTGAGCGCCCAAGAACAGTAGACCATAAGCAGAAAGCGCACTACCGTAAGAGTTGATTACCTGTGAAGCTTGCGCCCACAAGAAGTCGCGTAACCAACCGTTGATCGTAATTGCACTTTGAGCAAAGTTACCACCAGTTAGGTGTGATACGTTGCCTGCTGCATCTACAGTTCCCCATACATCTGATTGCATCTTCCAACTAAAGTGGAAAATTACAATCGATAGGGAGTTGTACATCCAGAATAATCCGAGGAATACGTGATCCCAACCAGATACTTGACAAGTACCACCGCGTCCGGGACCGTCGCAAGGAAAGCGGAAACCTAAGTTCGCTTTATCTGGAATCAAGCGAGAACTGCGAGCAAACAGTACGCCTTTCAACAGAATCAGTACGGTTACGTGGATTGTAAAGGCGTGGATGTGGTGAACCATGAAGTCAGCAGTACCCAAAGCAATGGGCATCATCGCGACTTTTCCGCCTACAGCCAAAATACCACCACCGAAAGCGTAGCTAACGGGTTCTAATGCATTAGGTGCTGTGCCGCCAGGTGCCAAAGTGTGAAGGTTTTGTACCCACTGGGCAAATACTGGCTGTAATTGAATCGCTGTATCCGAGAACATATCTTGGGGGCGACCCAAAGCACGCATGGTGTCGTTATGAATATAAAGTCCAAAGCTGTGGAAGCCAAGGAATATACATACCCAGTTCAAGTGGGAGATAATTGCATCTCTGTGACGAATTACCCGATCCAAAAGGTTGTCTTGGTTCACTACGGGGTCGTAATCCCGCACCATGAAAATGGCAGCGTGTGCCGCTCCACCGACGATACAGAAGGCACCAATCCACATATGGTGAGTGAAGATACACAACTGAGTTGCATAGTCAGTTGCCAAGTATGGATAGGGAGGCATCGCGTACATATGGTGCGCGATAATAATCGTCAGCGAACCCAAAAAGGCAAGGTTTGTTGCCAATTGAGCGTGCCAAGATGTGGTCAAGTTTTCATAAAGCCCCGCGTGACCTTGACCAGTGAAGGGTCCTTTATGATTTTCCAAAATTGTTTTAATGCTGTGACCTATACCCCAGTTGGTACGGTACATATGACCGGCGACAATGAACACTACCGCGATCGCCAAGTGGTGATGGGCAATATCTGTCATCCACAAGCCGCCTGTTACGGGGTTCAAACCGCCTTTGAAGGTCAAAATATCTGCATATTGACCCCAGTTCAAGGTGAAGAAAGGCGCTAAGCCGTTGGCAAAGCCTGGATAAAGCTCGGTCAACAGGTCTTTGTTCAAAATGAACTCATGAGGCAGTGGCACGTCTTTGAGGGCTACTCCCGCATCTAACAACTTGTTAGTTGGTGCAGACACGTGGATTATATGTCCAGCCCAGCCCAAGGAACCACAACCCAACAACACTGATAAGTGGTGGTTGAGCATCGACTCCACGTTTTGGAACCATTCCAATTTGGGAGCGCGTTTGTGATAGTGGAACCAACCGGCAAATAGCATCAAACCTGCCATTACCAAGCCACCAATGGCGGTGCAGTATAGCTGGAATGAGTTGGTAATACCCCAACCACGCCATACCTGGAATAAACCAGAAGTGATTTGAATTCCGTGGAATCCACCACCTACATCACCATTTAATATTTGTTGACCAACTATAGGCCAAACAACTTGAGCGCTTGGCTTGATATTCAACGGATCCATTAACCAAGCTTCGTAGTTGGAAAAACGAGCGCCGTGGAATATCATCCCGCTCAGCCAGATAAATACTACGGCTAGATGTCCGAAGTGGGCTGCGAATATCTTGCGGGATATATCTTCTAAATCACTTGTATGTGTATCGAAATCGTGGGCGAGTGCGTGCAGGTTCCAAATCCATGTAGTGGTTTTTGGACCTTTAGCAAGGGTTCTATCAAAATGTCCTGGCTTGCCCCATCGCTCGAATGAGGTTGGTACCGGGTCTTTATCAACGATGACTCTTGCTTTCTTTTCCTCTCGCTCCGGAGGACTAATTGTCATTCGACCTCCTCTCTAATAAAAAGGACTGAGGACTTTTCCCACTAGTTGTCTTTACAAATAAATGTTACGCGATTAGCGTTTACACTTATATGCTTTTTTCAGCAGCAAAGACTCTATGTGAATATTGCTTTCTCGTTGAATTATAAGGTCATCTATCCCACATTGTGAGCGTCTGATTAACAATAATTAAAACTTCTCTAATTTTTTACTTAATCGCACTTTCAGCCTTTAGTCTTGGTTCAAAAGTCAATAGTTTATATGTTTTTTTTACAATTAGTAACAATTGATATATTTCTTGCTGTGCTTACCATACAACCAGCTAGCATCGCTATTACCTTTACATTCCTTTATCTTATGGTAACAATATTTGGAATAGCCATTAACTATCGATACTATAAACAGCATTAATAAAATTTTTAGGTAAAGATTAATGCTTATCAACTATATGTAGGTAATAATCAAACTTTAAAATTAATATGTAAATTCTGTGCGTTTGCCACTGGCGTAAAATTCATTATGAATGCTGCAAATCACCAGTTATCTGGGTTTTCCACCTATCCTTTCAACATCTTTGATCACTGTTGTACCCCTAATTATAGGTTCTTTCTTTATTTTTACATACAGCAAACATCTGGAGCGATTACGTCGCGCCCATCAGTAAGTTCAGAAAGCCCTAAAGCAAGCAGTACGAGCAACTGGCATCACAAAAATTAAGAAACCACTACAAATCAGCCTGTAAACACCACATCCTCATACAGTAAATTCATTTCTAACTCAAAACCAACACTTTCCAACCGAAAAGTTTCCCCACTCCCAGAATAAGATTGTAGTAACCACAAACCTTCCCCACTGCGACGAAAACACTCCATCCGTGGACGCTTAACATCGCTTTCCAATTCAAGTTGTAGGTATTCTTCCGGGGTGATGTAGTCTTGCTGCGAGGATGCAATCATGTTTTGCTTGAAAGAGAAGACATATTCAGTTTAGCGAATTTGAGTATTGTCGGATGGGTGAGGATGAAATCCTTTTAGCAATGGGGCTGTTGCAATCACCTCAACAACCTCATGCATAGGTAATCCTTGAGCCATGGGCAAGTATTTATAGTATTTATATAGAAGTAAAATTAATTGTTGAGTAATATACCAGGTAGAAAAGATGAATTCATTGCTTGCTAAGGCTTTAACAAAGCTGATTCGGAACAGGTATGCGGTGTTTAAGACCTTGATAATATCAATGCTGATATTGAGTTTAACAGCTTGCGGAGGTAAAGCTGTCAGTCAAGATGTATCGATTAATTTATCTGAACCGATAGAGCAAAAGGATGCCCAACTTTCCAGAAAAATCTCGGAAGTTGCTCCTCCAGAAGTTATTCAAGAATTACGTGAAAGTTTAGAAGTATATCAACCCCAAGTAAAAATACTTAATCCTCAAGCAGAGGAAGTATTACAAGAAGATAAATTACAAGTGAGCTTAGAAGTTAAAGATTTGCCAATATTTAAAAACGCTGTGGATGGACTTGGTTCACATCTAAAGGTAATTTTAGATAATCAACCAAGTAAAGAAGTTTATGATTTAAATCAACCGTTAGAATTGGTAGATTTATCACCTGGTACTCATACTCTACGTGTATTTGCATCTCGTCCTTGGCATGAAAGCTTTAAAAATGAAGGTGCTTATGCTCAAACTAAATTTTATGTATTCACTAAAAGCGATGATAACAATCCAGATGAGAGCTTGCCAATATTAACTTATAATCATCCCCAAGGTAATTACGGTGCAGAGCCGATTTTGCTTGATTTTTACCTGACCAATGCTCCTTTACATATTTTAGCTAAAGATAATCCAGATAGCGCGATCGCAGATTGGCGAATTCGCTGCACAATTAATGGTGAAAGTTTTATTATTGATAGGTGGCAATCGTTATATCTCAAAGGTTTTAATGCAGGTAAGAACTGGGTAAAATTAGAATTTCTCGATCATCAAGGTAATCCAGTAAAAAACGTTTTTAACAGTACAGTTAGAGTAATTAATTACGAATCTAAAGGTCAAGATACTCTTGCAAAAATTGTTCGAGGAGAACTTACAGCGGAAGATTTACGCGGAATTGTAGACGCAAATTATGCAGATGAAATACCCGTTGAAAAGCAAGTAGAAAAATCAGCAGAATCAACAGGTGGATTTTTTGATAAATTCAAACGTGGAGAAGATAAAACACCGACTCCGCAAATAATTGAAACACCACAACCGGAAACTAATTTAAAAGAAACAATTCCAGAAGTTATCGAAACACCACAACTGGAAAATGATTTAAAAGAAACAATTCCAGAAGCGATTGAAATACCGCAAATTGAAACCAAATTAGAACCTACACCGGAAACAACACCAGAAGCATCAAAATCGAATGGATTTTTTAATCGATTTAAACGCGAAAAACAAGATACAATAATAATTCCAGAAGTGATTGAAACACCACAACCGGAAACTAGTTTAGAAGAAATAATTCCAGAAGTAATTGAAACTACGACACCAGAATTTCCAATAAAAGAAACACCAACAAATACTAAATTGGAACCAATAGTAGAACCTACTCCAGAATTACCACCGACATTACCCGAAATTATCGAACCTTTGAAAAACGAAGCGCAAATAGAAGTAACTCCAGAAGCAAAACAGTCTACTACTCAGAAATTAAAAGAATATTTCAATCTTCCTCGACGTAAAGTTCCCGAAGTTTCTCCAGAAGTTGAAGTACCTGAAAATGTACCTATAATTGAGCAACTAAATAAAGAATTAATTGAAGAATAAATATTCTTCCGTATAGCTGAGGTTTGTAATTGCGTTATCTTGATTGAAGCGCAATTACGAACAAAAAATTAGAACATTTTCAATACAAACTAAACATATAGGAATCCGGTTTGATTTTTTAATAAGTTGTAATTATTAGGAAACAGAGAATAGTTAAGTGTACTGATTTTTTTCAATATTCAATTATAATTCCTATATTTAAACTTTTTGTATATCAATAGATTATTATTTACTGATAACTGATAACTGATAACTGATTAATGTATCGTATTCGCGCTCCGGAATTACCAGAAAATTACTCTTGGTTGAACACTGAAAAACCGTTTTCGTTAAAACAACTTAAGGGTAAAATAGTAATTTTAGATTTTTGGACTTACTGCTGTATAAATTGTCTGCACGTTTTACCTGATTTAAAATATCTGGAACATAAATACAAAGATAGTATTACGATAATTGGAGTACATTCGGCTAAATTTGAGAATGAAAAGGAAACTGAAAATATTCGTCAAGCTATTTTACGTTACGATATCGAACATCCGGTTTTAGTTGATAAAAATTTTCGAGTTTGGCAAGAATATACAATAAAAGCTTATCCCACTTTTGTCGTAATTGACCCGCAAGGTTATGTAGTAGCAACCTTAAGGGGTGAAGGAAAGCGTCAGATTTTAGATGAATTGATTACAAAGTTAATTCAACAACATCAAGAAAAAGGTACAATTTATTTTCAAGAATTAGATTTAATCGTAGATACTATGGAATTTTCTGATTTATGTCCACCGGATTTGTGTATGTTGTCAACATTGTAATATAGGAGTTATTGCTAAGTCCTGATTTTAATTATATGCTGAATAAATTCAAACAAATTCAAGTGGCTTTAGTTTACAAAAACTCACAAAATTACGGTGATTTTGCTATTCTGAAATCCGATATTTTGGGTGCAAAAGTTTCGACAGAAGTCGCTGATAAATTGCAAAATGTAGTAGGATATCACCCGAACATTGATTTAGATCAATTAATTGCATATCCCCAAGGTACATTTGGACGAGAGTATGCTGAACATATGAAGATAAACAATCTTCAACCACTCAATATTAGTTCCGAATTAGAAGAAGTTGCTCAACGCAATGTTTTTGCTTTACGATATGTTATTACTCATGATATTTTTCATGTTTTACTAAATTTTGATACCAGTTATGCAGGTGAAATCGGAGTATTAGCATTTGCTGCTGCACAAAATTATAGTACATCGTTAAAAATTAGCTTGTGGCTGGCGAAATTACTTTATCCGATTATTGCACCTCGACAAATTCAAACAATTGTTGCAAATCAAAAAAAAGGACAACAATTAGGTGAGAATGCCAATTTTTTGCTGGGATATCGCTTTGAAGAACATTGGGAAGAACCTTTAAATAAGGTAAGAGAGAATTTGGGATTACCGCAAATTTAATTATTTAGATCATATTTTATTTTAATATTGATTAACATGACTACTCCTTTATTTTGAGAAAGTAAACTATGGCAAATATAATCACAGAATCATAACCACAATTAGAGTTCGGGTTTGTTAGAAAAACCCGACTTATTCAATCTAAAATCTAAAATCTAAAATTTAAAATCCAAAATTCTTTCACCATTCTTCAACCCAATAAACAATTTCTGAAGCGATTTTATCAACTGCAACTCCATAACTATCTCCATGATTCCAAGGGAAGTCTGGAGTCCCCCGATTATTTGCATTTAATACTAGTATTTCATAGGTTGATGGAAAAGTTCCTGGTTGCAAGTCACTAGTATATAAAAAGGTTGTAGGTACACCATTTTTTTGATTAGCATGGTCATTTGTATCACCACCTTGATATTTATACTTAGCTATATTTGTGTATTCATCAAGTGCTTTTTTTATCTGTATTTCTGGTAGTTTCATTCTTAATTGAAAAATCCTACCATATTCTGGAGAACCTGGATAATAAATAACCCGCACATCTTTAGCAACGCTAGGAACAATCGCGGGAAAATGTTTTACTTGTGTTTGATTAGACCAAATATTATGACGAATATCTTGATAATTTGAATTATTTATTACGACCTTAATTTCTTTTCTATTACTAAAAGCTTGTGTAAAAAAGAAACCTCCCCCGACAACTCCTATGCTTCCCAAGGATAATAAAGCTATCGTAGTAAGTTTCAATAAATGTGCTTGCTTCATCGAATCAATCACTTCAATTTCATAGATATATATTCAATTAGTAATTGATTCCGTATATTTACACATCTAGCCTTGGATATATTTACTAAATTTTTATATAAAATCAGTAAAATTTTGGTTGTAATTAAGATTTATCAAATCAAAACCCGGCGGTTGAAACCGCCAGGAAAAATTCAAAAACTCCCAATTATCATTCCAGCCAGGAGAATAAAACCAATCCAGACGTTTTCTCGGAACATTTCACCGTAAGCAGCTGTGGGTAAATCTGGTTGTTTCAAACGTAAATATTGCCATACCCAACCAGCAAATGCGATCGCAATACTGATCCAAAAGGCAATATGAAGATGTGTAACGATTCCCAACCAAATTAATAAACCAACAGTTCCCACAAAGAAGACAGCAATTATCTCCTGTACATAGTTACCAAAAAACAAAGCGCTGGAATTGACACCGATGCGCTGATCATCATCGCGATCGCTCATGGCATAAACTGTATCAAATCCTAAAGTCCATAATACAGTGGCACCCCAAAGCAGCCAAGTGGGTTGTGAAAGGTTCTGTGTTACGGCACTCCAGCTAATTAATACCGCAAAACCCCAAGCAATGGAAAGCACTAACTGAGGTACGGGAAATATACGTTTGGCACCGGGATAAAGCAGAATTACCGGAACTGCTGCGACACACAACCAGAACGAGAGCGGGTTAAGATAAAAAGCGAGAATCGCAGCACAAGCCATTCCGACAATCGCTACAACTACCCCTACTTTGATCGATAATGTCCGAGAAGCAATAGGACGGTTTTTCGTTCTTTCTACCTCCGGATCTATATCTTTATCCCATAAATCATTGACAACACAACCGACAGCACTTGTAGCAAGAGTCCCCAAAATAATCACCCCTACTAACGGTAAAGGGGGTTTTCCTTGTGCTGCTAAAAACACAGCCCATAAACCCGGAATCATCAAGATTAATCTTCCTTCTGGTTTATTCCACCGTAGAAGTCTGATTATTTTACTAAATGTAGATTCAATTTTGTGTTCTGATTGAGTAACCATAGTAATCAGTTGACAGTGAACAGTTGACAGTTGACAGTTATCAGTTCCCGAGCTCGAAGTTGTCTAATACGCTGTTCTTACGATGCTTCTTCCCTCGTCGATGTATGGTGGGAGATAAAAGAGGAAGCATTCAATAGATAAATATATAGGAATCCTAATTGAATTTTGAAAAAAAATCAGTACACTTACTGTTCCCTACTCCCTAATAAGTAATTCGGCAGAAAAAAATACAACTATATAACGGTTAGGTAAACTACCCTGAAACCCTTATTCCCACTGCCGACTGCCGACTTTATGCCCTAATTACAATTTTCAACGCCAACCTACTTACCTACTCCCTACTCCTTACAACTTATTCAAAAATAAAAAAAGATTCCTATATGTCATAAAGGGCAAGCTTCGCACTTCAGTGTTTACTGTTCACTGTCAATTGTCAACTGTCAACTAATTTGATATCTAGAAAACATCATAAAAAACCAAATAAAAACTAAACTAATTCTGGATACTTTAAGGTGACGCTGTAGAAAAATGGTATAAGCTAACTTTTAAATTTATTCAAATTGACTTGTATCGAGTTTCCCTCAATAGAAGGAATGCACCGATAAGAATCCCCACAACTAACTATTACTACGTTTTATAGAAAAAACCAAATGGTTAATCAACGAATGACAACAGATGTTTACAATCAAAACTTTAAGTCTGACCGTATAATAGCAGCGATTGATTTAGGTACCAACTCGGTACATATGGTAGTCGTCAAAATTGAACCGCATTTACCATCTTTTAGTATTATCGGTAAAGAGAAAGACACCGTTAGACTTGGCGATCGCGATATTGACACAGGAAATCTCAAACCTGAAACAATGACTAAAGCAATTGCGGCTTTAAGTCGCTTTCAAGAGATTGCCAAAACTTTAAATGCTGAAACAATAATTACAGTCGCAACTAGTGCGGTTAGGGAAGCACCCAACGGTAAATATTTTTTATCCTGGATCAAAGAAGAATTAAATTTAGATGTTGACCTAATTTCCGGACAAGAAGAAGCACGACGGATTTATTTGGGTGTGCTTTCGGGAATGGAGTTTAACAATGAACCACATATAATCATTGACATTGGCGGTGGTTCTACTGAGTTAATTTTAGGTGATTCCCACGAGGAGCGATGTCTTACTAGCAGCAAAGTCGGAGCAGTCAGATTAACCAGCGAATTAATCACAACTGATCCGATAAGCGACCAAGAATTTAACTACCTGCAAGCCTATGCCAGGGGAATGCTCGAACGTGCAGCAGAAGAAGTGTTATCAAACCTTAATTTTGGCGAACAAGCCCGCTTAGTAGGAACTTCCGGTACAATTGAAACCTTAGCCACCATCCATGCCAAAGCAATATCCGATTCTAGCCCTTCAACATTCAACGGTTACAATTTTACTTTAAAAGATTTACGGGAATGGGTAACGCGGTTGCGGAAAATGACTAACGAGCAACGAGCAAATATACCCGCCATGCCAGACAAAAGGTCGGAAGTTATACTAGCAGGTGCAGTAATATTACAGGAAGCGATGACACTTTTAGGTGTAGAATCTATAACCACCTGCGGGCGGGCATTAAGAGAAGGAGTAATTGTAGATTGGATGTTAGCGCACGATTTGATCGATAGTCGTCTGCGCTTCCAAAGCACAATTAGACAACGAAGCGTGTTAAAAGTTGCGAATAAATATCAAGTTAATTTAAAATATAGCGAACGAATCGCAGCATTTGCTTTATCATTATTTGACCAAACTAAAGGTCATCTGCACCAATGGGGGAATCAAGAGAGATTTTTATTATGGGCTGCGGCAGAATTACACAACTGCGGACATTATATAAATCATTCTTCTCATCACAAACATTCATATTATCTAATTCGTAACAGCGGATTGCTTGGTTATAACGAAACTGAAATCGAAATTATCGCTAATTTAGCTCGTTATCATCGTAAATCTCCACCCAAGAAAAAGCATGAGAATTATAAAAACCTTGTGACAAAAGAGCAAAGATTGGCAGTAGAACAATTAAGTACGTTGTTGAGATTAGCAACATCCCTTGATCGAAGACAAATTGGTGCGATATCCAGAATCGAATGCCATTTTAATAAAGATGATAGAGAGCTATATTTAAAAGTTATTCCATCTCGTAAAAATGATGATTGCGCTATAGAACTTTGGAGTTTAAGTTATAGCAAATTAATATTTGAAGAGCAATTTGAAGTTAAATTAATTACGAGTTTGTAGAATACAGTTGACAGTGGTTGATAGTTGATGGTTGATGATTGTTTTGAATAATTGAATTTCTCCCCTTGTCTCACCATCCCCTGCTCCCTGTAATTGCCATATTCAAAAAAACAACTAAAAACATAAAATAATGACAAAAACGGAAATAGCCCGATACTTAGGAAAATTTGGCGAACAATACGAAAAAATCGTCAAATGCCGATTATATTCAAACTTAGATGTCATCTTTGAATGGTGGATTCCCAATACAGAAATGTACCATCATGAAGAGACAAAACTCGAAGATATCGCAATCGAAATACAGGTAGAGCTTGCTAAAATTGCTATCCAAAATCCAGAATTTAGACAACTACCTAACGATATCAAAGAATTACTAAATCAAAAAAGTAAATTAACTAGTAATTAATCAAAAAAATGTCAACCTAATTATCAATTCCGTTGTCGCGCTAATACAGATTCTTGTAATTGCAACAGTTGTTTATCTTCTATTCCCATTGTTTGCAAACCCTTAACAGTTTGCATTAAATACTCAGCACTTGAACCGAGTTCACCTTTAGCTGTAGCAATACTATTAACAGTACTTTCAAAAGACATTTCACCTGCATAATCTGGATGATGTTTGTTGATGATAAAGGTGATCGCAATAATTTTGTGTGTTCTATTGACTACCTTTACCCATCGAGGAATATACGAACCGATGACCATTTCTCGCCGCCATAGCAGCAAAAATTCTGAATGTATCTCGGCAGCCGGAATACGATAAACGACACCGCGACAGCTACCCCCAGAATCCAATCCCAGAACCAAACCGGGATTTTCAGGAGTTCCTCTACCAACCAGCGCTCGCAAACAAAAACGGCGATGCCAACCATAAACAGTTCCTACACAACGCTCGGTAAATTTAAATACAGGATTCCAAATTAACGAGCCGTAAGCGAACAGCCAAACATCCGTATCTGCTTTATGAGACTTTAAAGTAACGCGAATAGACTCTTGCAACTGGCTTTCACTTAATAATTGCATTCCCAAACCCGATTGCAAAATCATGTTATGCAACCGGCTAGATTCTAAATCAGCGCGAGTTAGTGACATATGTTTGAACAGTTGATAGTGGTTGGTGGATAGTGGTTAGTGGTTAGTGGATAGTGGTTAGTGGTTAGTGGTTAGTGGTTAGTGGTTAGTGGTTAGTGGATAGTGGTTAGTGGTTAGTGGATAAATAACCAACAACCATCATCAACTATCAACTATCAACCATCAACTTCCAAAATAAATAAGTATTATTTCCTTCACAAAACGCAATAATTAGTTAAGATTGATTAATATAAAATTTTGACCTGCGTAAATCAAAGCCTTTGTAATCTCATGCAGTTAAATAAAAGTGCGTCCCTGGATTCTTCGCTTTTAAAACCGTTATTATTAATTTCGCCATTCTTCCTATGGGGTACGGCGATGGTAGCGATGAAAGGAGTTATTGATCATACTACGCCTTTTTTCCTGGCAGGGATGCGAATATTACCGGCGGGGATATTGATTTTGATTGCGGCTGCAATTATGGGTAAACCTCAACCTAAAGGTTGGAAAGCTTGGCTATGGATTGCTCTATTTGGATTAGTTGATGGAGCGCTGTTTCAAGGCTTTTTAGCGACAGGTTTAGTCAGAACTGGTGCGGGTTTGGGTTCAGTGATGATTGATTCACAACCTTTAGCTGTAGCACTGATGTGTTCATGGTTGTTTGCGGAAAAAATTCGATTATACGGATGGTTGGGATTAGTATTGGGAATTGCCGGTATTAGTATTATTGGGTTGCCCGACGATTTAATTCTCAGTATTTTCTCCAGCAATTCCGAATATACATTTGCTCTTTCTCAATCATTTTTCCAAAGCGGTGAATTATTAATGCTGCTAGCAGCTTTAAGTATGGCTGTCGGAACAGTAATGATTCGATTTGTGACTCGTCATGCCGATGCTGTGACTGCTACTGGATGGCATATGATATTGGGTGGTTTGCCATTATGGGGAATTTCCGCAACTACAGAATCTCAACAGGTACAGAATTTAATTCCTTCAGATTGGTTAGCTTTGAGTTATGCGACAATATTGGGTAGCGCGATCGCCTATGGAATGTTTTTCTACTTTGCTTCTCGTGGAAATCTTACCAGTTTAAGTTCTTTAACCTTCTTAACTCCCATATTCGCTTTGATATTCGGCAGTATCTTGTTAAATGAGTCTCTGAGTGGTTTGCAGTGGGTAGGAGTTATGGTAACTTTAGCCAGCATTTATTTAATTAATCAACGGGATGTTTTAGGGAATCCCAATCAGCCGGAAACGTTTCAGTTCGATTGCGATACTGTAGCTCAGACAACTACCCAACCAGCTTTAGAAATATCTAAAAACAAGTTGAATCCTTTAAAAATCAAAGTCAGAGAGTCCGAAACAGAGATTTTACATTAAATAATAACGTTGGGTACATTGAACTATATCTTCATTAAACTTTTTGTCAAGATAAAAGTTAACATTTTAAGTAGATTAAAGTTATCCTTGTCTCAGTAACTTTTACACTACTATCTTGTCGAAATTTGCTGTATGAGGCGATGCCATTATCCTATAGTTATATTTACTTATCTGAGTTGTCTTGGAATTGATATCAATCCGACAGTTGCAATTAATTATAATAACAAACCATTTTTATTAGAAATTGCTCAAGTTAATTCCTCAGATAGTAATTCACCCTCTAACCTAGGAGTAGGTAGTGCGGGAGGAAATGTAAAGTTTTTACAAAACCAATTGAAAAAATTGGGTTATTATGACGGCATTACAGACGGAGAATTTGGTACAACTACACGCAACGCTGTAATTAGGTTTCAGCAAGAGAAGGGTTTAGTTGCGGATGGGATTGCAGGTAGTCGAACTAGACAACTCCTACAAACAGAAATAGCACAACAAAGCGGTTTTACTTCTACTCCCACCCCAGAAGCTGTTTCGGAACAAAATGAGAGCAAATCTTCACAAAGTAATTTAATTCGGTTTAGTCTGATAGCTGTAGGAATATTGGCGGTTATAGGAATATTATTTTATCTCATTCAATGGTTTAGATATTCCAGACAATTAAATAATACTCATGCTTACGTAGATGATGATACTGAAATCGCTCAACCATTCCCAGATAAACTTGAAAATGGCGATCGCCAACAACATATCAAAGATACCGAAGTTGGTACATTTTTACCTAAGCTCAAAGCTGCTGAGGAAGAGTATTTACCCAACAATGATTTTGATGATCAACCATCTACAATAATTGCACCATCAGCAAAATTACTTCCAGTAGAAGAGACTTCTCTTCTTGCCAAAGTCAATGTTTTTGATGAATTAATCGAAGATTTGGAGAGTTCCAACCCGACAAAGCGACGTAAAGCGATTTGGGAATTAGGACAAAAAGGAGACTCACGAGCGATTCAGCCGTTAGTAGAACAGATGGTTAATGCTGATTCACAGCAACGTAGTTTGATTTTGGCAGCTTTAGCGGAAATTGGTACTCGTACTCTTAAACCAATGAATCGGGCTTTAGCGGTTTCTTTACAAGATGAAAGTCCCGACGTGAGAAAAAACGCTATCCGCGACTTAACTCGCGTTTATGACATGATGGCTCAAATTAGTCAAATGCTATCGATGGCAATGGAAGATGAAGATTCAGAGGTACAGGAAACAGCAAAATATGCAATTTCCCAAATGAATCGTATTCGTATTTTACCATCTGAAAAAGCAGAAACCCAGATTCAACATCCGCAAGAATGACAGTTGACAGTTGACAGTGAAGAATTACCTATTACCTATTAATAATGAAATTACTCTTCGTTTCTACCCCAGTCGGAGCACTTGGTTCTGGACTTGGTGGTGGTGTGGAATTAAGTTTGTACAATATAGCTCAAGAAATTATCCGTCGGGGACACAATTTACAAATTGTTGCTCCTAGTGGCTCGACATGGGATGAATTACCGATAATGCAGATTTCGGGAAATTTACAAATTATTGCCCAAAGTTTAGAACGTACAACACCTATTACAATGCCAGAAAATCCGATTTTAGGTAATATGTGGGATTACGTTCGTCAAGTGGAGAATGAATATGACTTGATTGTTAATTTTGCTTACGATTGGTTGCCTTTTTACTTGACACCTTTTTTTAAACATCCCATAGCTCATTTCGTTAGTATGGGTTCTCTTTCCGATGCTCTTGACAGAATTATCGTAGAAATATCAAAGCAGTTCCCCGGTACTATTGGTTTTTATACTCCCGCTCAAGCTGCAACTTTTCCCCAATTAACTCCACCTATATATTATTTGAGCAGTGGTATTGATTTATCCTTGTATGAATTTTGCAGTCAACCCAAACAACAATTAGTTTGGTTGGGTCGAATTTCTCCAGAAAAAGGTTTAGAAGATGCCTTTGCTGTAGCAGAAAGTACTAACATTCCTCTCAAGATTATGGGTAAAATTCAAGATGAATCATACTGGGAAAAAATTCAGCAAGATTACCCAAATGCACCGATTGAATATCTAGGGTTTTTGTCTACTAAGGAAATGCAGCGAGTAGTCCGCGAATGTCGGGCATTAATTATGACACCCCGGTGGGTGGAAGCATTTGGGAATGTAGCAATTGAAGCTTTAGCTTGTGGAGTTCCAGTAATTTCCTATAGTCGGGGTGGTCCTGCATCTATTATTCAAGATGGTAAAACTGGTTTTTTAGTAGAGCCAGATAGTATCACCGGATTAATAGAAGCAACAAAGCGATTAGATCAAATAAACCGTCAAACTTGTCGGGATACTACACAAAAAGAATTTTCTTTAGAAGTATTAGGTGAACGTTTTGAAAAATGGTTTATCAATATAGTAAACAGTTGACAGTTGGCAGTTGACAGTTTTTAAAATTGCAGAAATTTTCGGATAGTTAATCATTTTTTTACCTCATTTTTACGGATAAAGACCGATGAATCTTGAAATAGGAAAGACAAAAGACAATTGAGAATTTCAAACTATGAGCTTGTTTTTAAAAGAATAAAGCAATTCATTTAAATCTAAAATCCAAAATCTAAAATCTAAAATCAAATGACAACTTCCCCATTACCATCCATTGCCAATAACCAGCAGTCAATGCAAGTCAAAATTCAACACCCTGAAAACTTACTTGTACCGCAACCCTTGCAACCTGGAGACTTATTGAGAGTAATTGCTCCGAGTGGTGCTTTACGAGAATTTGCAGCATTACAAAGTGGTGTAGAAATTTGGCGATCGCGGGGTTATCGGGTGGAGGTAATTCCGGAAATCGAGGATAGATGGGGATATTTAGCGGGTAATGACGAAAAACGCCGCAGTCACTTAGCAGCAGCATGGCAAGACCCAGAATGTCGTGGTATTCTTTGTGCTAGGGGTGGTTTTGGTACGATGCGGATTTTGGAAGAATGGACATGGATGTTGCAAAACCCAGAAACTGCCGATGTCCCATCTCCCAAATGGTTAATTGGTTTCTCGGATATTACAGCTTTATTGTGGAGTCTTTATAAAGCCGGAATTTGTGGGGTTCATGCACCCGTAATGACCACTTTAGCTGAAGAACCAAGTTGGACAATACAAAGATTATTTGACTTAGTAGAAGGTAAATCTCTCGAACCTTTACAAGGTAAGGGATGGGGAGGTGGTATTGTCATCGGTAAATTGTTACCAGCAAACCTGACGGTGGCAACTCATCTGTTGGGTACACCAATGGAACCAGAACTTGATGGTGTAATTTTGGCAATAGAAGATGTAACAGAAGCACCTTATCGCATCGATAGAATGTTAACTCAATGGCGGATGAGCGGAGCCTTAGCAAAAATAGCTGGCATTGCTGTAGGTAGCTTTACTCATTGTGAAGCACCACCAAATATTCCCAGTTTCACCGTCGATGAAGTATTGCGCGATCGTCTTGGTGATTTGGCTATTCCGGTTGTTTCGAGTTTACCTTTTGGACATGAAGCACCCAATGCAGCTTTACCCGTAGGTGTAATGGTAACTTTGGATGCGGATGAAGGAATTTTGAGTTTTAATTAACAACTTTACCTGGCGACTATAAGTCGCGTCTACACAAACAAAACCCGCCGTAAGGCGGGTTATCAATTAACTATTCCACCGTAGGTGGACTTTGGAAGGTGTAGTTGCGGTTTAAACCACCGGATACTGCCTCCATTCTAATTGAATTGAAGCAAGAGCCTCGTGACGTACCTACACTTCTCTACGAGTGTCGTTACGGCTTCTCAGCGACTCGTATAAAGACGACATTAACTGAGCTTTGAAGCCCTACGCTAAGCGGGACTTTTTAAGATTATGGTTGTTTTTATTTCGTAGGCTGCATTTCTGCATTTAATTGGATTACACCTACATAAGCAATAATACCATAAATTCTGTTTGTAATTCATCTCAACAGCTACTTTCAGTTAGCTGTGAGACGAATTACAATTGAAGTTAAATATTTTTTCTGTGCAAACGACAAAAACTAATAGCCGGAATAGCAGCCAAAATAAATGCTGTTAATCCTTGTTTTATTAAATATAAAATTACATGACGATGTATTACTGGAATCAAGTTTTCTCCCCAGGAAACTAATAGCATTGAGATACTAATAAATAAATAGGAAATAGACGGTACAAAAATCCACCACCATCCAGTTTTTACATATTTTCTTAACACCAAATATTGTAATAAACCCAACCAAAGCCAAGAAAAAATATAAGCAGCATTTGATAATATTCCTAAAAAAATAACTGCTTGTGGTGATATTTGATTTGTTGATGCAACAATAGATGAAATATAGGCAATCCAGGCATTAGAAACAGTATCGGCAACTAGCCAACCGATTGCGGTTGCAAAAGTCCACCACCAACCAGATATATATTTATTCAGAGGAATAGATTGGTCTGCTGCGAAAATTAATGCAAATAAACTAGTAGCAATTATTTTGACAATTCGATACCACAACAGTTGATTTTGAGCGAAATCAGCGCCTATATTCTCTCGGAGAATTTTTTCTAAAGCAAGACTAGCAATTCCTCCCCCAATCCATCCCAAAGTTGTCATAAAAGTAAACAACAAAAAGAATTCTTGCCGTTCCGAAGGAGGTATAAGTAATAATTGTTGCTCTTTAATATTAGATTCAGAGGGATTTTGGGGAATCCTTTTAAATAAAGATGGCATAATAATCAACAATAAAGGAAACTACGCTTTCACAAGTTTAAGCAGCAAAAGCCGTTTCCGCATCCCCTTGTATCGGATTGTGCCGTGCCATCAATTAACAGGAAAATGAAATAATTAGATAATTGGAAAATTACTCGTAATGCGTCCACATCCGAATTACCTTAACTATTTTTTCAGATTCAATAATTTCATAAACCAATGGATGTTGGACATTTATCCTACAAGAATATGCCCCTTCTAAATCGCCAACTAATTTCTCAAAAGGAGGGGGATTTTGAAACGGATTCTCTGCAAGAATAGCAAGCAATTCTTCTGCTTTATCCTTTAAATTGCTAGAAGCTAACTTTTTCGCGTCTTTTTTTGCAAGATTTGTGTAAAGTATTTGCCAAGCAATCTCTTGTTCCATTTACCAATCCAAATCCCCATCACAATCTTCAATTGGGGTTGCCAACCCGGATTTAATCGATTCTCGCATTCCTGGGATAGATAATAAATAAAGCGTTTCCGGAATTGCAGACCAGTCTTTTTCTGCCAGCAGTATCGCATTACCGCGTTGGCAAAGCCTCTCGGAACGAGAATCGCCTTCAATAATAATCGGTTTACCCTGCTGTGCTGCTTGGTCAATTAACTTTTGTAAATTATTTTGGGCTTCATTTACCGTTCGGGAAGACATAATCGTTTATAGCTTTCTCGTTTAACTATAACTTTACTGTAGCAAAGCGTAACCTAGGCGATGATATTGGGAAAATTATAAAATAATTAGATAGTAATTTGTTTAATTGGGATTTTTTGGAGCTAATAAAATGCTGAAAAGTGTCTGGGCTACTGTTCGTAATGGCAAAATTGAGTTATTGGAAGATATTGAACTATCGGAAGGTACTAAAGTTTTAATTACTTTGATTTTTGATCAAGATGAGCAGCAATTTTGGTTAACAACAAGTGAAAAATCTTTAAATAAGGTTTGGGATAATCAAGAGGATGAGATTTATGCCGAATTACTCAAAAAATAGTGTAATTTTAGTGCGCTATCCTTTTTCCGACCTTTCAGCAATAAAAGTACGTCCTGCTGTTGTTGTAAATTCTGAATCTTCTTCCCAAGATTATCTTATAGTTCCGCTTACTAGTCGAATAGATTCTCTTTTCCCTGGAGAGTTTATTTTAACTGATTGGGAAGCTGCTCAACTAAATATTCCTACTGCCGTAAAAAGAGGAATTTATACTATTGAACAAAGTTTAATTATTAAGTTCATCGGCAAATTATCTGCTCAAGATGCACAAACAATAGATACATCTCTTCGTTTATGGCTGCCTTTATAAATCAAAAATCCCCACATTCCAAGAATTGCGGGGACAAGAAATCTGATTATAATCTAGTCCGCACAGGCGGACTTTGTAAATGTAACAGCGGTAACAAAGCGCCGGATTACTTAGACTCAGTGAAGTCAGCATCAATGACATCATCGCCAGTAGAAGTGCTAGCTGTATCTCCAGCAACACCAGCACCAGTACTAGCATCATCGGGAGCAGTAGCACCGGCTTGTTGATACATATTGCTACCAACGGTAAACAGTGCTTGTTGCAATTCTGGCATTAGCTTTTGAATTTGCTCATCATCTTCTTTGGTGACAGCATCTTTCAAATCTTTAGCTAAACCTTGGATTTTGGTTTTATCGTCTGCGGGAACTTTGTCTCCCAATTCTTGCAACTGCTTTTCTGCTTGATATGCTAACGAATCAGCTTGGTTCTTACGGTCGATTTTTTCGCGGCGTT
Organism: Nostocales cyanobacterium 94392; assembly: GCA_035285725.1. Lineage (GTDB taxonomy): Bacteria > Cyanobacteriota > Cyanobacteriia > Cyanobacteriales > Nostocaceae > Rivularia. The sequence continues at coordinate 50,488 of JAYKJL010000020.1, forward strand.
CTTTATCAGTAGAAGAGAATTTGTCGGCTTCTTGAACCATTTTCTCGACTTCGGCTTTATCCAAAGTAGAAGCACCTGTAATGCTGATGGATTGTTCCTTACCAGTACCTTTATCTTTAGCGGTAACGTTCAAAATACCGTTAGCGTCGATATCGAAGGTAACTTCAATTTGAGGTACTCCACGAGGTGCTGGAGGAATTCCATCCAGACGGAAGGTTCCCAAACTCTTGTTATCATTGGACATTTCCCGCTCACCTTGTAGAACGTGAATTTCTACGTTGGTTTGTCCATCTACAGCGGTAGAAAATACTTCTGATTTTTTAGTAGGAATAGTGGTGTTGCGGGGAATAATTTTGGTCATGACTCCACCAAGAGTTTCCACACCCAAGGACAACGGACTTACATCTAAAAGTAAGATTCCGGTAACATCACCAGAAAGTACACCAGCTTGGATAGCAGCACCGACTGCTACAACTTCGTCAGGGTTAACAGTTTGATTGGGTTCTTTTCCTAATACCCGCTTAACTACTTCTTGAACTGCGGGAATCCGGGTAGAACCACCAACTAATACTATTTCATCGATATTGTCTTTATTTAACTTAGCGTCGCGGAGTGCGTTTTCAACCGGAATACGACAACGATCAATTAAGTCTGAGCAAATTTCTTCAAATTTAGCGCGAGTCAGGGTTGTATCTAAGTGCTTAGGACCATCCTGAGTTGCGGTAATAAATGGTAAGTTAATTTCTGTTTGAGTAACGCTGGAAAGTTCTATTTTGGCTTTTTCTCCAGCTTCAGTTAAACGCTGTAAAGCTTGTTTATCTTTACGTAAGTCAATACCTTCTTGCTTTTGGAATTCTCCAGCTAGATAGTCAACGATTTTTTTATCGAAGTCGTCACCACCAAGGTGAGTATCACCAGAAGTTGAAAGTACTTCAAATACACCGTCACCTACTTCCAAGATAGATACGTCGAAGGTACCACCACCGAGGTCAAATACCAAGATTGTTTCGTTGCTCTTCTTATCCAAACCATAAGCTAAGGAAGCGGCAGTAGGTTCGTTGATAATCCGCAATACTTCAATACCGGCAATTTTACCAGCATCTTTGGTTGCTTGACGCTGAGAGTCGTTGAAATATGCGGGAACGGTAATCACAGCTTGGGTGATAGTTTCCCCCGTATACTTACTCGCGTCTTCAACTAGCTTACGAAGAACTTGCGCGGAAATTTCTTCTGGAGCAAACTGTTTACCCGCTTGGGGACAATCAACTTTCACGTTTCCGTTGCTGTCACGAACTACTTTATAAGAAACCTCAGTAGCTTCGTGAGTAATTTCCTCGTGCTTGCGTCCGATAAAACGCTTAACCGAATAAAAAGTGTTTTCAGGGTTCATTACCCCTTGACGCTTGGCAATTTGTCCTACTAAGCGATCGCCATTTTTTGCGAAAGCTACAACACTAGGAGTGGTGCGAAAACCTTCTGCATTAGCAATAACCGTGGGTTTACCACCTTCCATGACTGCTACGCAGGAATTAGTTGTACCTAAGTCAATTCCAACTACTTTTGCCATTTTAATCTTGGCTCCGTATAACTACAAAAACAATGAATGGGAATATAAAAGATTTAATTTTGAGGTAACTGGCTAAAAAAAAGCAGCCAGCATCGGCATCAATAGTCCATGTAAATTGGGTATTGTCCCGCTTACACTGTTATATATACTGAGCCTATGCAGCCAGTGAATGAAGGGTGGTTTCCCGAACCCGTACTTGGACGGTTATGCTTCATAAGTTTTTTATGGCTTAGTTATGGCTCAATCAGTGTTTGCTTTCATAATGTCTAATGTATGGGAATTAATACTATGAGTAATTCGGGTGAACCGTAACATTAGAGTGGTGTTTGCCGTCTTTTCGATTAAAAATAGGTTCATTTATTGATTATTTCTTCAAAATCTGATTTCAAACTAACTTGATAAACAGACTTTTCGCTTTGATTTGATTTGAAAAATTTTCCCGCTTCTCAGCCGTAAAATATATCTTGAAGGGTGATAATCCAAAGCATAAGTGTATCGTCATTAAGATTTGATTTATTTCTATAATAATTTATACCAACTTCCAAATCAATTTGAGATTTCAGTAAAACGAATACGTTACTGAAGCGGTAATTCATGAATTACCGCTACGTAAGAATAACTTTTTCAGTTACATCTTGTCTAAGTCCTATTAAATTTAAAATTCTGAGTAATTAACGGTTATTTAAGATAACTACAATTTAATCCTTTTGATATCGACATATATTTCTTTGGGAAGTAAAAGATATGGTATCTGCTAGCTAGCGTGAGAACAGGTTATTTCGATTCAAGAAATAGTACTATCTGATTCGTCTAGAATAAGGACTCTTCGATATGTTTTCAATCGCAAATATTGCCGGACAAGCACCAATCCTAACAGAGGGATATGTCACTCCCCAAGAAGCATCACTAATTTTTTCCGGACCACAATTTTTAGTTGCTTTGGTATCTGGAATCGTAATGGCGATCGCCTTTCAATTACTCTTGACTAATTTGTCAATCGCTGTAGGTATTTCTTCTTTGGGAGGAGATTTTTCTGATGACGATAATTCTGATACAGTCGGTGGAGCGATTCGCAAGGTGGAAGCTAAAGTCGGTATTTGGGCATTAATTACAGCGACTATCGCTTTATTTATCGCTTGCTTTTTAGCAGTAAAACTAAGTTTAATCGAAAGTGCAGTTTTAGGAGCAATTATTGGTGTAGTTATTTGGTCTACGTACTTTTCACTGATTGCGTGGCTGGGTTCATCAGCCGCTGGGGCGCTGATTGGTTCCCTTGTAAATACTGCGAGTTCCGGCATTCAAGGTATTATTGGTACGGCAACAACTGCAATAGGAGCCAATGCTGCGAAAAATCAAATGGTTTCCACAGCAGAAGATATTACCACCGCAGTCCGTCGCGAATTAATTTCTGGCTTTGATGGTAATAGTATTAAAAATACTGTAGAAAGTTCTTTGAAGTCTGTAAATTTACCCAAATTAAATTTCCAAGAAATTCGCACTCAATTTGATCAAGTCCTCAAAGATGGTAATTTACAATCTCTTGGCAATAAAGACTTACTACAAAACATCAACCGTGATACTTTTGTTAACTTAATTAGCAATCGTAGCGATTTTTCTCAAGAAGATATTAATCAAGTTGCAGATCAACTCGAAGCAGCTTGGAATCAAGCTGTAAACGGTCAAAATCCCACGCAACAGGTAATAGATTTACTGGCAAAGTCTACTCCCGATCAATTGAATTTGGAAGATTTAAGTTCGCAGTTACAAAAACAATTGGCTGGAGTTACAGCAGCTGGTAGTAGTGGCTTATTAATGCAGCAAGC
>JAYKJL010000021.1:0-16022 GCA_035285725.1 Nostocales cyanobacterium 94392
ACGGTTATTCCTACTTGCTGTTAATATTTTAGCATTTTTTTGAATGCAGATAAATCTGCACGAGTCGCTTTTCCACCCCGGTTTAAAAACACGGGGCGTGACCTACTCCCGGATTATTTACGTGTTAATTTTTCCATTCAAATCAAGGCTTTTGTTACTTGAATCTACTTAGGGGAACGTGCGCTTGTACTCATCAAGTAATTCATCCATTTCTTCTAAAGCTTGGTTGACATCGATTCTCAACGTTCCCAAATTTGGCTGTTCGAGCAAGCTGAGTAAATATTCGCGTTTGCTTTCAACTAGAGCAATTCTTTCCTTTATCGTTTGTACATCCATTGTTTGCAACAGTTTTTAACTAAAATAAACGAATTAAACTAAATAATACTTTTAAGTTAAACCAAAAGAAGCGGTTATTCGATTTTATTTTATCAAATTATTACCTATTGTCGGCGATAATGAAACAATCGTTACAGTTTAATTTAAAATACGACCACACAGTATGCTTGGGAAAATTTCTTTGGGAACGCTGGGTTTAACTATCGGTGGAATTTTAACCTTAACCGGGTTTTTCGCTTACGCTGCCCACAATGCTACGCTGAATCTAATTGGTTTTTTTTACGGGATTCCCGTGCTGTTGGGAGGACTTGCACTCAAAGCAAACGAACTCAAACCAGTCCCATTTATTCCTCCCACACCAGAATCTGTTTTATCGCTACGAAAGCAGAAAGCAACTCAGACTCAAAATCAAGTCCGTGAAGATATTACTCGCTATCGCTACGGACAAGATGCTCACTTAGATAAAGCCTTAACTCACCTTGGCTTAGAACAGTTAGGAGAGGACTTTCCAGAAGTAGTAGCATTGCGAGAAATGGAAATCGAGGGTAATTATGCTTTAATTTTAGAATTCGATTCTCCCCAAGCACCCTTAGATGTTTGGCAGCAAAAACAGCAAAAAATGATTGCTTTTTTCGGTCCAGGGGTAGATGTCAAAATCACACAGATGGGTGAGGACAAAATCGAATTAGCATTGATTACTAATCCAGAAACATAATTATAGTTGAATAGACGCAAAAATTATTTTTGTTTACTTTTCTAAACGCACCGCATACCACTGTAAATATTGTCCCGGACCAATATCAAGTTCGCAACTAGTGTTAAGTAAGTATTCTGCTCGTTTTTGCAGAGAATCAATTTTTTTTAAATCCTGTGGTAATTCTTCTTCTTTGAGTTGTTGTAAAGTCTGTTTCAGCTTTTGCAACAACTCTGAAGAAGTAAAAAACTGTTCTGGTTGGTTAGTTTCCAAGACGACGTAATCATCCTGTTGATACATTAATGAATCTGGCATTGGATTTTAATTTTGATCAAAATTTGAAATATTTCAGAATCGCAGCACTATCAGCACTATATTGATCATTTTACCTGCCGCTGTGCGAAACATAAATAGGATTCCCCGCAACCTGCATTTTTAATAGTGACTCTACATATCTGCCTTCTCGTCGGCGGGAGCATAACTAGCAACTTGGATTAATAAAAAATCAAATTCAATATTTATGGCAAGGGTGTAATATTTAGTTATTTACACTACGGCTGATTTATCTGAGATATGGAGCTAGTAACCGAATATTTTTGGTAATTTTTTCAAAAAATTGTAATTGCAAATGAATATCTGGGAACTATAGATAGTAAGATTTTCTTTCCACCCTATTCTGGACAGATACTTATATAGTTAACGTGGTCATAGTTAGATATGCAATTAATTCATCTACCAAAGATTTTGTTTATGACAGCAGCACAAATTACTCAACTCCGAAAGTTGATTGAGAAGCAGAATTATTGTTGGCTTTTTCCAAATCCAATCAGACAGCAAAGCTATATTACCTTATTTAATACTTCTTTTCCACCTTAAAGTCCCTTCAAAATTGCTATACGTAAGTCAACCATAAGTCATAATTAGTCTCCAAATAAATATAAAATCATCCTTTTATTCCTGTACTCTTGTCCTTTTTAAGACAAAGTTTCAAAATATTTTGTGAACAATTTTATTTTCGTTCAATAGGGTTGTCATTCAGCTTTAGCTAGTAATGATAATTGGGGATGAAAAAGACTTTTTAAGACGGTAAAACAATACTTGTAGTCATTAAATTTAACAATAGTGTGAAAAGTTTAGAAGTAGGCTAAGCATAATTAGCCCATTCTTTGTAACGCCATTGAGGATTTACTTTTAGCTTTACCACTTTAGTATTCTGTGGAATGCAACTCATGTCAGGCATAAGCCCAACTCCTATCCCTAGCAAACCTCCTTTAATTTTAGTGGCTGACGACGATAAAGCCATACGGACTCTTATACGTGAATATATGGAAGATGAAGGTTATAGGGTAGTAGATGTAACTAACGGTCGAGAATGTTTAGATGCCTATATTGCTTTAAAACCAGATTTAGTTCTATTAGATGCATTAATGCCGGTAATGGATGGTTTTACCTGCTGTAATGAACTAATGCAGATTGCGAGAAACAATTTGACAAGGGCATTAGCAAATTTTGATACTGAATCTTATGCAAGTACTACCGTGATTGCAAAACTATGGGAACGTACTCCAATACTGATGATTACCGGCTTGGATGATCCAGATTCGGTAAATCGTGCTTTCGGGGCAGGGGCTAGCGATTACGTTACTAAACCGATTCACTGGGCAGTATTACGTCAGCGGGTGCGACGACTTTTGCAACAAGCACAATTATACAAACAACTAGAAGCTGCAAACCAAGCTTTACAACAACTAGCTAACATGGATGGTTTAACTGGGTTGGCTAATCGTCGTCGATTTGATCAGTATTTAAATACTCAATGGATGAATTTAGCCGGTTCGGATAAACCACTGTCGTTAATTTTATGCGATATCGATTTTTTTAAACCTTTTAATGATAAATACGGACATCCCGCAGGAGACTTGTGCTTGCAAAAGGTGGCTGCTGTTTTAAATGGTGCGGCACAAAAAAATCAAGATTTAGTAGCGCGTTATGGTGGTGAAGAGTTTGCTGTAATTATGCCCAATACCAATGCTCCTGGTGCGGTTCACGTTGCCGCTTTAATGCAATCGGGAGTTAGGGAATTACAAGTAGAACACCTGGAATCTGGGGTTAGTAATTATGTAACTTTGAGTTTGGGGGTAGCAACGACTATTCCGGATTTTAAATCCTTACCAAGTAATTTAATTTTGGCAGCAGATAAAGCTCTTTACCAAGCTAAACAAGAAGGTCGCAATCGTATAATCCTTAAACAGGTAAACTATTAATTACATTTAAACAAAGCCGACGGCGGGATTTGAACCCGCGACCTATTGATTACGAATCAATTGCTCTACCACTGAGCCACGTCGGCATAAACAATCTCGAATTATATCATTAAGAACTTTATGGTACAACCAAAATCTAAAAATAGCACTAATAAACGTCAATTAAGTACAGAGCAATACGCTCGTCTCAAAGCAGAAGCAGCATCTCCTTATCGGGGTTTACGAAAGTTCATTTATCTATCTTTCGGTTCCTCTGGCTTAATTGGAGCATTTATTTTTATTTTACAGCTACTAGCCCAAAAGACTACTTTTGAGGTTGGTTTACCATCCTTAGCGCTTCAGTTAGGAGTCGTCGCTTTAATGGTGTTTCTCTGGCGTTGGGAAGATAGCCGTCAAGAAACTAAAAAACCTTGAATTTGATTGAAGTCGGGTTTTTAGAATGATTGTCTTGTCTAAGAGAGATTTAACTTAAAAACCCGACTTCTGATTGTGGTTAAGCGGGTGAGAAGTCGGGTTTTTACGATGATTGTCTTGTCTAAGAGATATTTAACTTAAAAACCCGACTTCTGATTGTGGTATTTAAGAGTTAGTAGTTTTATTGCTGAACCGTTACTACATAAGGAGAGGGAATTGCTTCAGCTTTTCCTGCATTGACTAGGGCTTGATAAACAAAAGCCGCAACTTCTGCTCTAGTGGCTTGACGGTTGGGACTTAATTGTGTTGCAGTTGGATAGTTAACTACCAGCTGTTTCGTAGTTGCGGCTGCAACTGCTGCTTGAGCCCAACCAGGAATTTGGGAAGCATCGCTGTAAACAGAAAGAACATTTTGATTGTTTGCGGTTAAACCTAAACCGTTAGCCAAGGAAACTAAAACCTGTACTCTGGGAATTTCTAGCTGCGCTCTAAAAGTATTATTGGGATAACCAGCAAGAAAACCGCCTCTAGTAGCTGTTTGAATCGCACTATAAGCCCAAAAATTGCTGCTGACATCGCCAAAATTAATGGTTTGTCGTTGAGGGGTTGGTGAAAACGCTTTGTTAATAATCGCAGCGAATTGAGCGCGGGTAACAGGTTCGTTAGGCTTAAAAGTACCATCGGGGAAACCAGCAATCACACCTTTGGTGGCTAAAGCTTCGATATAGCTTTTTGCCCAATAATTTGGTGCGACATCTCGAAAAGCCGTAGCTCCACCGGGAAGTGGTTCTACAGCAGCTGCCACAAATTCCACCTGTCCAGAAATTTTACCTTGATCGATATCATTCCCAATCGCCAAAATTTGACCTTGAGTAGCATTGTTTAAGTCAAAACGCTTGTTATTACGGATTAAGTTACCACCCGCTTCTTCAGACGTACCCAAGTTGGGCTGAGCTTGAGAAATAGATACAATACCATCCCGTGTATTGTTTTGGATGATGTTTTTACGTAATACAGGCTTAGCTGAATTGGAAATAAAGATTCCATCTACGTTTTGCAAAATTTGGTTTTCAATTACTAAAGGTGTAGAGTCTCCACCAATAGCTAAACCGAATCCTGTATCTTGAAATAAGTTGCCGCGAATCTCTCCGGTAGCAGATTTTGCGACAGAAACACCATTACCTGTATTCTGAATAAAAATGTTACCGGCAATTATCGGATTACCCGTACCAGTCACAAAAATACCTTCTCGCTTGTTGTTGGTAAAAGTACTATTTATAACTTTTGGATTAGTTGATTCTATCCATACGCCAGTACCGCGAGATTCTGGATTAGTAACGGTAACACCAGTAATAACAGAGTTATTTTGAGGAAGAATAGTCACGTTTTGAGCGGCAAAAGTACGACTGGTGTATTTACCACTTCCTGTAATTAATATCGCTTGTCCTTTACCAGCTTCGTCTCCTCTTAGTGTTACTCCTTGCGGTACTGTCAGTGGAAATTGTTCTCCGGTTTCGCTGTTGTAGGTACCGGGCGCGAGCTGAATTACTGTACCCGATTGTGCTTGTTGCAAAGCAAAAGTAATAGTTTTATATGGTGCAGCTTCAGTAGTACCGGCTCCAGTAGCATCCGTACCAGTTTGTGGATTTACGTAAATTATGCTGCTTGCTACGGGATTTTGTGCGAGCAAAGTTTGAACGATACTTTGTTTTGTACCACTTGCGTCAACTTCTACTGGTAGTAGCATCGAACCACCAGAAACTATAACCAAAGCAGCAATAGACAAAGGTAATTTTAAGTTAAGACGGTAATTCTTGCCGAAAGAAATGGAAAAGCCCTTATATTTCATCTTTAATTTGCGCGTATGATGTACTATGCAGTGCGGTAGGTAGGTTAGCCTACGTGCCTTAAAACCCATGCAAAACTATACCTGGTGAACAGCACAGAATCAGCATAGTTCCAATACCTATAAAAATATTCTTCTTGGTATTAGATTAACAGCTTAATCAAAAATAATTTTCAAGACTTTTGAATCCTGTATTCTTTAAGCCTAAATTTGGGTTCAAATTTTGCTTGTTACTTAATGTTAAGAGAGTCAAGTTTAAATTCTTAAAAGAAAAGTTAAGCCTGATCTGACTCTTCGTTTTAAGTAAAAAATTCATCATTGCTTATTTTAAAAAAATAGTATCAATTTCAAGACCAAAATCAAACATAAAATTGATTGACAGTTATATAGCAATCATGAAATATATTAGGACTTACGCAAAAATAACTGTTTTAGCTACATATTGCATAAGTGCTATATATATAAGAATTTAGAACCCCGACTTCTTGAAGAAGTTGGGGTTCTGAACACCGTGATTTCGATACATACAAATAGGATTGCCATAGCATATCCATTGAAGGAAATAGATTCGAGATAAATCAAAAAAACGTCCCGTTCTAATTAACAATATTTAAAAAAAATACTCACAAGAGTTTACATTCAATAATATTTTTTTATCAAATATCTAGTTTAATATGGTTTGATAAGCGTTAGGATAGGTAATAGCAGATATTTTGTAAAATGTATCTCAATCTCAATTATGGGCGAAGCAAAACGGCGAAAAGCTTCATTAGGTAAAGATTACGGTCAGTCTTCTCGTATTTTACCCTGGATTCCGATCACTAAAAAGCAAGCAGAACAATTCGTCAGTTGGACTACTCGCGGTGCCTGGATTGGTATTTTTTTAATGATTGCTATTTGGGTAACGGTTCGTTTTATCGGTCCTGCTTTCGGTTTGTGGCAAGTAGTATAAAGTATCGTAGTTATTGGTTTTCACCTAAAACTAATAACTACTGCTAATTGCTCAAAGTCCTATTGTAAGTAGCTGCGATAATACTGTGTATTTAATTTTACGTGTACTTAAATAAGTAAATAAAATATTTATAATTAAATCTATTCAGTTTTCAGATGAGTAACTCAGGAAGTTTAACTGCTAGATAATTTAATTTATTATTTTTTATTTTACATTGTTTATTTATATAATTTCTCAAATTGACCTGATTAGAAATTTATTTTCGTGACTGCATAAAGTAGTTAAATACACATTTTTATCAAATTTTAAGAATAATTCTGCCAATTAGGCAGCACTGCTTTTAATTATTTAGTTATTCTCAAGTTTTAGTTTTGACATTGAGGTAATTGAATGTACTACCTAAAGCAGTTGCAGCAAGTTATTGAACCGAGAACTGAATTTGAGGTTGGATGTAGAGACAATTCTTAACATTCGCTAGAGAAACCGAACAATTTGAGATATTTTTCTTTTGTACCAAGGATAACAGTTTGTTACCGTTAGATGTACATAGATTAAGTTAAGTATTAGTCGTCACAAAATGAAGTAAAATGCCAATCAAACGATTAAATCCAGCCTTTATGACAGTTGATAGCCCGTAAAGATACTATTCGTCGCTTTTTGCCAGTTGACTTGTAGTGAATATGAGTTAATGTAATAGCGGATTTATATTCTCAGTATCTACCCTAAACTCGATTATCTAAATACCAAGTAAAATTTAATCAACAATAATCGGGAATTTTTTAGTTACAAAGTGAATATTATGATACGGTACGACTTGTTTACATGAACTACCATTTCCAAGGTAGCGATTTTTGAGATTTTCTGAGATGGGAACAATTGTAATATATAGTTTACAATACCATTTGATGAGAAAATCTAAAAAAAATATAAAAGAGATTAAAATGATTGTGGTGTTTGGAGGATAAAAGTGTTTCTAAGATTAGCGCAACAACACCGACAATTTGTTCAAGACTTGGTTATGAACTTACAAGCCTTAGCAATTGTCCTTGAGAGACGAGGATACCCTGCGTCTTGTTATACTTGCGGCGACCAAATGAACAGTGCGTCATTTATGGTTAGTTTGGGGGAAAATCATCTGATTCGATTTTTAGTGTCCGATTACGGTATTACTTGGACTGAGATGCGTGACGATCGCGAGTTAATGAAGTTGGAAGGTGCCGAAGCAGTCAACCAGCTACAGGAATTAGCGGATTTAGTCAAGCATCCCCCAATGGAAGCTTCTACTGCTGCTAAAGCTCTTGTAAAGCCTTACTAAGTATTGCTCGGAAAAGGTAGCCTCTATCGAGGTAATTTGAGAGTGACTTGTTCAGACCAAAAAAATAACAATGTTTTAAGTTCATAGTTAATTTTACCGAACCATTAACTAAATATTTGTGTTAGTCCGCGTCAGGCATAAAATAAAGTGGCGACACGGACATTGGTTGCTGAACTTGTTGCTGTATCCATAGTTTGTCAAATTAAAATTGTCAAAGTAGAAAATTGATGTTTTCTAAATGGCAGTATTTTTGTAGAAAATAGCCAATAGAGCCATTGTAATTTTTATTGGGGTAAATCTAATAATTGAGGCTACCAACTCCAATAGTCAAAATCTTTAGATGTCAAAATGTGATTGCTTATGAAACAGGCACGTGTCCATCGCGCTGTTCGGACAATATAGGCTTGATTTTTTTATCCGAATAACTACAGATACAACTAGTCATGTAAAGTGAATCGTGCTAGGTATAACGGCGTTGCGTAATTAAATTTACACAATCTTATTGTATTCTACAATACTGTTGAAATCAAATATTTTAAACAGAATATTTTTATTTGCTTCCCAATCTCGTCCTTGTAGACTTTAATCGCGCTATTTTAAGTAATAAAACATGAAATTGAACAAGAATACAATTTGAAAACTAAAAAAAAAATTAAGCTTTGATAAATCCACAACAAATAATCAATTAATAAATCAATTTGATCTCTTGCCAATCACCCGAACAGTATTGTAATTATAATCATGGGAAAATAATAATCAAGAATCCTGTAAAAGCGAACGGGATTAATTATTGTGTGATTGCGAACTCATAAAGAAACTCCTGCCAGCATCTGTGAAGAAACTTTAAGATGTCCGAAGAAAAATCAGATAAACCACAACTACCTCCCACTGGGGCGATCGACAATCAATATTTACACGCATCAGAAAACTGGTTTGAATATCCGGTGAGAGTTCAACCTCACCACACCGATTATGCTGGTATTGTGTGGCATGGTACTTATATTGCTTGGATGGAAGAAGCAAGAATAGAATGTTTACGCTCAATTGGCATTGAATATACGGATTTAGTAGCTTTAGGCTGCGAGTTACCCGTAGTAGAAATGTCAATACGCTATCATAGGTCACTTCAGTTGGGCAAGGCTGCTGTAGTCAAAACCCGCATGGAAGAAGTCACAGGTGTTCGCATCAATTGGGATTATGCGATTCAATCAACCGATAAACAAGAATTATATGTTAGTGCCAAAGTGACCTTGGTAGCAATGGATAGGGAAAAAGGTAAAATAATGCGTCAGTTACCTCCTGGAATGAAAGAGGTTTTTGCAAGGCTTTCTGCATCGAAGAAGAGTTAGGAGCAATGGGATTTTAGATTTTAGATTTTAGATTTTGGATTCAAAGAGTGAGGAGTGAGGAGTGAGGAGTTAGGAGTTAAAAGTGAGGAGTTAGGAGTTAGGAGTTAGAAGTTAATTAACAGCCAACAACCAACAACTAACCACTAACAACCAACAACCAACCACTAACCACTAACCATTAACAGCCAACAACTGTCAACTGTCAAATTTATCGCATTGCAATTACTGTCGGTGAATTTTGTAAAGTTTCAGCAGCTTTGATTACTTCTTGTCTTGCCCATTTATCAGCGGCTAGAATGTCATCTAAATTAGGATTTGAGCGGTGATTTTGGGAATGGCGATCGCAAACTGTTTCGATACAGCGGGGAATATCTAAAAAGTGAATTTTCTCTTCTAAAAATAAAGCTACGGCTTGTTCATTAGCAGCGTTTAAAACTGCTGGCATTGAACCACCAGTCCTTCCGGCAGTGTAAGCTAATTGCATACAGGGATACTTTTGATGATTAGGCTCGCGGAATGTCAAGGAACCAGCTTTAACTAAATCCAGACGTTCCCAATCTGTGTAGATACGTTCTGGATAAGATAAAGCATACAATAAAGGTAAACGCATATCAGCCCAGCCCAACTGAGCTAAAACAGAAGTATCTTGTAACTCAATCAAGGAATGAATAATACTTTGGGGATGAATGACTATTTCAATGTCATCGTAATCTAAACTAAATAAGTAATGCGCTTCAATTACTTCCAATCCCTTATTCATTAAAGTTGCCGAATCTACAGTAATTTTACGCCCCATTGACCAATTAGGATGTTTAGTAGCATCAGCCACTGTGACATCAGCTAATTTTTTTACATCCCAATCACGGAAAGCACCACCGGAAGCTGTCAGGATAATTTTACGTAACCCGCCTTCTGGAATGCCTTGTAAACATTGAAATATAGCAGAATGCTCGGAATCTGCCGGTAATAATTTTACTCCATGTTTTTCTATTAAAGGTAAAACTACTGGTGCGCCAGCGATTAAAGTTTCTTTATTTGCCAAAGCGATATCTTTACCCGCTTCGATAGCAGCAATGGTAGGTAACAATCCAGCACAGCCGACAATACCAGTAACTACAGTGTCAGCTTCTGTACAACGAGCAACTTCAATAACACCAGCTTCCCCCGCTAGTAGAGTTGGCTGGGGTTGAATATCTTTTATTGCCTCTTTAAGTTGTGGTAATTTATCTTCATCACAAATTGCTACTATACTCGGTCGAAACTGCCGAATCTGAGATGCTAATAATTCTACGTTGCGCCCTGCGGCTAATCCTACAATCCGAAACTGTTGGGGATACTGACTAACAATATCTAAAGTTTGAGTACCAATAGAACCAGTAGAACCAATAAGACTGATAGCTTTCACAATTTTATTAAAGATTAAAAGACAACTTTACTATAAATTGTCCTGGGCTTGAAGAATAGGGGATGGGGGGATGGGGAGAAATAAATAACAACCATCAACTATCAACTATCAACCATCAACCATCAACTATCAACCATCAACCATCAACTATCAACCAACAACCATCAACTATCAACCATCAACCAACAACTATCAACTTATTTATGACAAAAGTAGAGTTGCTAAAAAAAGACAAAGAAGATTTAAACACAAACGAATTATTATTTCCTGGTGCAATGTGGCTTAGCAGTCGTTTGTTAATTTGGATTGTCATGCTTGGTGTTGCACCTTTATTAAAATCATCATCGCTAGGAAGTACTATTAGGTTTGGCTTAGAGGTATTTAATGGTTGGGATAGCGGACATTATCAAGCTATAGCCACTACAGGATACGAATATATTGATGATGGTAAAGAGCATAATGTGGCATTTTTTCCACTGTTTCCTCTAGCTATCAAGTTTTTGATGAATTTAGGTTTGCCCTTTGAAATCTCCGGGTTATTAGTAAATAATTTGGCATTTTTAGCAGCAATCTATTGCGTATATTTTTGGGTAAAGTCATATTTAGGTAATCGAGAAGCACGCTGGGTTACTGCGGTATTAGCTTGGTGTCCCCTATCAATGTTTGCTGGGGTAATTTATACAGAAGGTTTATATTTATTTTTAAGTACTGCTGCGATGCAGGCTTTTGATAAAAATCGATATGGCTGGACTTTTTTTTGGGGTGGATTAGCAACTGCAACACGCCCTACAGGTTTGGCATTGATTCCAGCTTTGATCATTGCATCCTGGAAGCAACGTAAACCGCCCACTGCCTATATTACTGCTTTAGCTACCGCGACGGGAGTACTTTTATTTAGTCTTTATTGTGCTGTTAAATTTGGTGAAGCATTAGCTTTTATTGAAGCCCAAAAAGGATGGCGTGATTCCCTGGGTTTCGATTGGCAAGGTTGGTGGAAAATGTTGATGCAAATAACAATCGGTACTGCAAATTGGAAACAAGGAGGAATAAAAGACTTCGTGCAGCCGCTATTATTTAGTATTATTATCGCCCTTAATTGCTTATTATGGCGCTTCCGTAAAAAGTTAGGTAAAGCAAAAGTTGATTATGGTTTTGCGGCTTTAATTGTAATTTGGTGGTTAGTAGTTGGCGACCCTTTAATTAATACTATATCAGTATTTGGTAGCGGTTATTTAATATGGAAATTACGCAACGAATTGAGTACTGTAACTGTAACTTATGGTTTGTGTGGTTTGGCATTAATTTTAGCTTCGGGAGGTACTTTGTCCCTAAGTCGGATAGTTTATGGTATTGTTTCAGTTAGCATCGCTCTAGGTTTACTCTTATCCCGTCATCCGCGTTGGGGATATTTAACCATGGGATTTTTTGCGGTTTTACTTACTACTTTTTCTCTCAGATTTGCTCAGAGATTGTGGGTAGGGTAGATAGGAGAAGAAGGAATAAATAACTGCTAATTGTTAACACTATTTAAAATACATTTCGCATCTAGCACTGTAAAACTTTGAACTTTTCTAACGGTGCAATTTGGTATTGTTTGGGATAAAGCTGGAAGAATCTTCTCCTGCAATCTCTGAAAAATATCTTTGGTTATTTTGACTAAAATATCTTGATTGAGATTACTTTGATAATATTGTTTGAGTAAAAGATTATTTTGGATATATTCGGGAGTGAATGCTTCAGATTCTAATAGCCAGTAATCTACTCCATATTTTTGAATCAATGTTTTGACATCCAAAAGATTTTCACTATACTGAGCCTGAATTAAGTCTATAACTCGCTGACGAAATTGACTATAATAACCAAAGTGATAAGGAACTGCATATTCTCTACCTACTAAAATAGAACGTTGGGAAAATGCAGGTAAATTATCAGCTTCTCTAGCAAGAGAAGCAATGAGAATATCTTTTGGTTGTTTTTGAAAAAACTCATATAAAGCGGGTACAGAACCTTGTTGATAAGCAGTTTTAGGAAAGTTTTTCACAAAAACTGGATAATAGAAAAGCAGTCCAATAGCAATAAAACTTACGAGAAACGACGAAAAAAACTTGCGTAAATATGTATGAAAATAGGAATTAGTTTCTGTATTAAAATTAGATAGAATAGCTTCGATAATAGCTGAAAAAACAATTGCTGCCGATATGGCTAAAATAACCCGAAATGTATGGTCTGTATAGCGGCTGGGAAGATAAAACTTAAACAGAAAAAGATGAGCTAAAACGAACATTCCTATTGATACAATCAGCAATTGAATTAAAATGATTATCTCCCTTTGAATATTTCTTAATAAGGGGAATTTCGCCGGAAATAATCTCATTAATGGTAGAAAAAATGCAGCAATTAGAGTAACAGGAGAAAATGCATAAGGAGCAAACATTCCGCTACGTCCACTGAGAAAATAATCTACAAGGTTTTCCCGAAAAAAAGCAGTCCTTCCTCCCCACCAAAATTCTGGTAATTGCTTTGCTTGGGCTACAGTAATTACTGGTCCAAATTCCGGTGATTTAAGAGCATAAGGCAACATTACTAAAAATGCGACTACTATTCCTACTACAGAAAATAAATAATTATTTTGTCCAGAAAAACGCAAGCGTCCATCACTCCAATCCCACAGTCTTACAATTAAAATACCCACACAAATAAATACGTACTGGGGATAAAAAATTCCTAAAAGTACAATTGCAACCAAACAAGGTAGTAAAGACTTACGCGATAAATAATATAAAAATGCTAGCAAAAATAGATAGGTAAAAGCCCTAGCTGTTCCAGAAGACAAATCATCCTTCATCCAAATATTTTGGTTGAATATTAATGTAGATAAAAAAGCGGTAAATGGTAAAGGTATTACTTGTAAGCTGAAAGCAAAGCAGTAAATAGTTGTCAAAAGTCCCAAAATTGATGGCAGAAGTTTGTTCAAAAATAATGGGTGAATACCAAAAAAAGCAAAAATCTTATAAAGACTAGAGTATCCAACTGGTGCAACAGTCTGAAAATAATCAGCAATTAAATTGTTAGGAAATAAATTTGGATCTACATACCGCATCATCCAAAATACGTGCTGTCTCGCATCATCCTGTACGACATACTCGCTGTTAAAAGCTTGTTGCAATGCTAATATTGCGTAAACAATTGAGACAGTTATGCTCAAACTCAACCAAAATATGATTTGTTTTCTCGATATTTGATGATTACTATTTAAAAATAATTTACGGAAACGTGAGACTGATGGGTATGTCAACATAGATTATAGATTAGATTAGATATTTATTTTTATTGATTTTTGCAGATAAGTAGAAAGGGGAAAATGTATTAAAAAATATAGCTTTTCATTGGATTTGGTCGCAAAAATAATTTATAGGAGATTCTACCACGAGAAAGCTCTTAAAAACTTGTGATTTTTCAAAATTTATGTATCTGATGATACTTGAAAGCTGATTATAATTTGGGTAGCTGGAGAAAAACTTATGGAAAAAGACTTTTATCTACAGTATGCATCTGTAGAAGATAAACATTGGTGGTTTGTAGCGCGTCGTCAAATTATCGAACAAGTAATTTTAAAATTAAATTTACCAAAAAATGCTCAAATATTAGAAGCTGGTTGCGGTACGGGTGGTAATTTACAAATGTTATCCCGTCACGGACAAGTTGCGGCGATGGAATTAGATGAAACGGCTTGTCAATTAGCAAATCAACGGCAAGTAACTCAGGTAAAACGAGGTAGTCTGCCCGATGATATTCCTTTTACTTCCCAGCATGACTTAATTTTGATACTGGATGTGATAGAACATCTTGATGATGATTTGTCCCCTCTCAAAGCTTTGTATTATAAACTAAAGCCTGGAGGCTATTTATTAGTAACAGTTCCAGCTTATAAGTTTTTATGGAGCGAACACGATGAAATCAACCATCACAAACGCCGTTATCGATTAACAGGTTTAAGACGTGTGGTAAAAACAGCAGGCTATGAAATAGTTTACGGAAGTTATTTCAATACTTTTTTATTTCCTGTAGTGGCTATCGTCAGAATTTTAGGAAAACTGTTACCAAAACAGAACAAAAATCAACTCAGTAGTGATTTAGTATTACCATCGAAACTAGTTAATCAATTGTTCAAATGGTTATTTGCCAGCGAACGTCACTTGATCAATAGACTTTCTTTACCTTTTGGTGTATCTGTTTTATTATTGGCGCGAAAACCACATATATAATTGTTGATTGATAATCAAACAATTTTAGATTTTAGATTTTAGATTTTGGATTAACTTGGCACGGGTGACAAACCTGCGTCGTTAACTATCCATACTGTCCCGAAAAATCTCGGTTATTGAGTTGAGGATTTTAGATTATGTCCGCAGGAAAGCTACGCTAATGAATTGAAAGGATTGCTTCCACAGGTAAATCTGGGGGCTTGTACTATTAAGTAAATATTGGTCATTGATAATTGATTGCAGATGACTCAACCGATAGTTTCGATTGTAATCCCAATTTACAATGAAGAAGAAAATATACCTGAACTTTATCGTCGTCTAAAAACTGTTATCCAACAGTTAGATCATGAAACAGAATTAATTTTTGTTGATGATGGTAGTCGCGATAATTCTTTAAATTTAATGCGCGAAATTCAAAGGGGCGATTACCACTTTAATTACATCAGTTTAGCTCGTAATTTTGGTCATCAAATAGCTGTAACTGCTGGTTTAAACTTTGTTCGCGCTAGAGTTGTAGTTGTGATGGATGCTGATTTACAAGACCCACCAGAACTGATTTTACCAATGATTGAAAAATGGCGGCAAGGTTATCAAGTCGTTTATGCTCAACGTCTATCTCGTAAAAAAGAAAGTGTTTTAAAAAGGTTTACAGCTTATGCTTTTTATCGTATTTTAAGACGTTTAGCTGATGTAAATATACCTCCTGATACTGGTGATTTCTGCTTGATGGATCGGGAAGTAGTTGATATTTTAAATTCTATGCCAGAACGTAATCGTTATATACGTGGTTTGCGTGCTTGGGTAGGTTTCCGACAAACAGCAATAACATTTGAAAGAGACCCACGTTTTGCTGGTAAAGTAAAGTATTCTTTCGCCAAATCTTGGGCTTTAGCTATTAATGGAATTATTTCTTTTTCCAGAGTTCCTTTAAAACTTGCTACTTATTTAGGAATACTTTCAGCAGGTGTGGCTTTATTAATGATATTTTTAGTTTTATATTGGCGTTTATTTGACTCTGCTTCTCCTTTAATTGGCTATACATTAATTACAATTGCCTTGTTTTTTTTAGGTTCAGTACAGTTATTTTGTATTGGTATTTTAGGTGAATATATTGGTCGGATTTACGAAGAAGTTAAAGGTCGTCCGATTTATACTGTGAAAGAAATGGGAGGAGTTAGGAGT
>JAYKJL010000022.1:0-58170 GCA_035285725.1 Nostocales cyanobacterium 94392
CAGACTGACTTTTCTGGAGGGGGCTTGGGGGACGCAGCCGTCCCCCAATCGGGGGTTTGGGGGAGAATCCCACCGTTCGCGCAGCGTGTCCGAAGGACTCAGTTTGGGGGAAGAAAATCTTCCCCCCCAACTTCTCCCAATTCTTGGTTTTCCCACAAAATGAAATATAGATCGATTGATCAATCAAATAGCAACCTTAACTGAACCGTATTGGTATATAAATGTCATTCATATAATAATTTAATAAGGAGTGAGAATATGATGAATACAGTCAACACTTTTGACTATAAATCCCAGGGTTACAAAAGTTTATCAAAAATATGCAAAATTCTCCCCATGGCATTGTTTTTTAGCGTTGCTTCCGTTCAACCTGGTTTGACAGAAGAGAAAATAATGTTACGAACATTAACAGTAACAGGAAAAGGACTAGAAACAATTCCGACAACTTTATCCCAAGTTAGTTTGTCCGTGCAGGTTCAAGGAAAAACAGCGAATGCTGTACAACAAGAAGCGGCTCGTAAATCTAATGCAGTAGTCACTTTACTCAAGTCGCAGAATGTAGAGAAACTAGAAACCACTGGCATTCAACTTAATCCAGTATATAGCTACAAAGATAATGTACGGCAAACTCAAGGTTACGAAGCAACTAATACTGTGGATTTCCGTGTTACCACAGAAAATGCTGGTAAATTATTGGATGAAGCCATAAAAGCCGGTGCAACACAAATTAATAGCGTTAGATTTGTCGCTACTGAACAAGCAATAACTCAAGCACGTCAACAAGCACTTCAAGAAGCCACTCAAGACGCTCAGAAACAAGCTAATACTGTCTTATCAAGCTTGGGTTTTACACCCAAGGAAGTAGTTCATATTCAAGTGGATAATGCTTCGACTCCAGAACCAATTATGTATCGAAGCGCAGTTCCCACACCAGCAATGGCTGAAGCCGCACCTACTCCTATTGTCGGAAGTGAGCAGGAAGTGGCAGCATCTGTGACATTACGAATTAGTTATTAGTTAGTGGTTAGTGGTTAGTAGATAGTGGTTAGTAGTTAGTGGTTAGTAGTCAATCATCAACCATCAACTAACAACTAACAACCATCAACCATCAACTAACAACCAACTAAAAATGTTCTTGATTGTCCATCATTTCAGCATCAGGATCTCGTTTAGAGCCTAATAGCTGTAGGTCGTCCACGATAATAACTGGTTTAGAACGAAGTGCGCCGCTAGCGCGATCGTTCCAACTATCCAATTTTAAAGAACCTTTAACGGCAATTTGTTTTCCTTTACGCACGTAACTATTCGCAATCTCTGCTGTTTTTCCCCACAGTTCCAGGTCGAACCAGTCCGGTTCGCTGTCTTTCTTGCGACGATTGACTGCTAGTGTTAATCTACACTTAACAGTGCCAGACTCAAAATATTTCATGTCGGGGTCGATACCCACACGACCGATGAGGTGGACTACATTAATACTCATAGGCTTTAGCTTTTAGTACTAGTGTACTTTGAAATTGTAATATCCATAATAACGGATTAGAAGACATTTGAGATAGTGTTAAATAATTAACAATACAAATTATTAAATAGATGATAAAAATAACTATACCTAAATTGCCAAAGCGTACTGATAGGTTTACACAGACAAAGAATATAAAACTCAAAGGGGTTGGGAGATGGTAAAGATTGGGAAAAGATATATCAAAAGTTAATCTGCTTTACTAGACTCAAGTCAAAAAAAATAATAGAATCCAGCACGATTCGGTATTTCGGACGTTGTAAAAAGTAACGAGAATAGGGGGCGTAAAAACGCGTGGGTCTTTTCAGTAAGTTTTCCTTGTCGCGGGATATGGGTATCGACCTGGGTACTGCGAATACTCTCGTTTATGTCTCTGGCAAAGGTATTGTACTTCAAGAACCGTCAGTTGTTGCTATTGACAAAAACGAAAAAGTTGCGCTGGCTGTGGGAGAAGATGCGAAGAAAATGCTCGGTAGAACTCCTGGAAATGTAATTGCCTTGCGTCCTTTACGCGATGGTGTAATTGCTGACTTTGATACTGCTGAGTTGATGCTGAAGCATTTTATTAACCGAGTTAACGGGGGCAAATCTCTGGTTTTACCCAGGATTGTCATTGGTATCCCTAGTGGTGTAACTGGGGTTGAAAGAAGGGCTGTAATGGATGCTGCATCTCAAGCAGGGGCTAGAGAGGTTTATTTAATCGATGAACCTGTAGCAGCCGCGATTGGGGCAGGGCTGCCAGTAGCTGATCCTACTGGTAACTTAATTATTGATATCGGTGGTGGTACCACTGAAGTTGCAGTACTGAGTCTTCAGGGTACAGTGCTGAGTGAATCAGTACGTATTGCTGGGGATGAATTAACCGAATCAATTATCCAGTATATGAAGAAAGTTCATAACTTGGTAATTGGGGAACGTACAGCAGAAGATATCAAGATTCGTATCGGTTCAGCTTATCCGACTCATGATGATGAAGAAGCGATCATGGAAGTTCGGGGTTTACATTTACTTTCTGGTCTGCCTAGAACCGTAACGATTAAAGGACCCGAAATTCGTGAAAGTATGGCTGAACCGCTTTCAGTTATTATTGAAGCAGTCAAACGGACGCTAGAGCGTACACCTCCGGAACTAGCAGCAGATATAATCGATCGGGGGATTATGCTTGCTGGTGGTGGTGCTTTGCTCAAGGGCATAGATACTTTAATCAGTCATGAGACAGGTATTGTAACACACGTTGCTGCCGATCCTCTCAGCTGTGTAGTATTGGGTACTGGTCGGGTGTTAGAAAATTTCAAACAATTAGAACGGGTATTCAGCGCTCGTTCTCGCAATATGTAGATTCGCTTTGCTCGATCAGATATTGGATTCTATAGAGAATCCGATATCTTCTTAGTTAACTTAAATTAAGTATTTATTTATTAAGTAAATTTTCTGCTATAGGTCGGTTTATATGTTTACTGCACGTCGCCAGTGGGAGCGTAAAGGGTTACAGTTAGGGTTATTGGTGTTAGTAGTCGGTGGAGTTGTGATAGTCCGCCAAACTCAAGGTGAACTGTTGGCTGAGTTGTACAACGGTATTACTCGTCCCTTTGAAGTGTTTCAAAGCGAGCCAAATCAACAAAAATATCTCAAAGACGCTAAAGTCCAAGAACTGCAAGCCAAAATAACTGAATTAGAAAGTCAGAATCAAAATCTCAAGGCTTTATTAAAATATGTAGAAAAAGAGCCAAAAAATGTACCTACAATTCCAGCTCGTGTGATTGGACGTGGTGCAGACAATTGGTGGCAACAGGTCAGTTTAAATCGCGGTAGCCTTGCAGGAATTAAGGAAGGTTATGTAGTCAAGGCTGAAGGTGGTTTGGTTGGTTTGATCGATCAGGTAACTCCTAACACTAGCCGGGTTTTGTTAATTAGCGATATGACTTCACAAGTAGGTGTAAATATCAGCCGTACTGGAGCTAAAGGTATTTTACAAGGAGATGGTTCTGCTGATGCGGTGTTAGAATTTTATGAAAAAGTACCAAATGTAAAAGCAGGAGATGTAGTTTCTACATCAACTTATAGTTCCAAGTTTCCCTCCGGTGTACCCATAGGCAAAATCAAATCATTAGATTTAAAAAGACTTCCCGCCTCAGTTGCCACAGTCGAGCTTTTCCCTCCGATTCGTTCTCTTGACTGGGTAACAGTTAATCCTAAACCACCCGTTGTCCCAGCACCCGAAAACAAAAATTCACAGAAATAAGTTTACAGCAAGGCTACAGTTCAATGAATATGACCAAATTTCGGGTGAGGAACAGATCAACTTCTGGGTACCCTTCATTTCGGGCAAAAAAGAAGCCAATTTTTGCACATTCTCCATTTCGCTCTAGGAGCAAGCAAGCTTCTGGACAACCATCCCGACGCTCTAGAAGGAAAAAGACTTCTGAACAACCTTCATTTCGGACAAGGAGCCAGCAAACTTCTGGGCAACCTCCATCCCGGCGCAAAAAATTCAAAAACCCCATCAAGCCTCTTTCTCGGTGGCATCCGAATTTACGCAAAATTGTAGATTGGATGGTAATTGCTGGCTCTGTATTATTATGTTTATTTTTGTTACCAAATCGCTTTCCCGGTATGGAATTGGTGGGAATTACCGCTAACTGGTTGTTAATTTGGGTTGTGGCTTGGAGTGTCAAGCGTTCGGCTTTTCAAGGTGCTTTTGCTGGTATAGTTTTGGGGTTACTTCAAGATGCAATGACCTCATCGGAACCAACTCATGCTTTAAGTTTGGGTATAGTTGGTTTTCTAATTGGTTTGTTTCAAAAACAACGTTTTATTCAAGAAGATTTTATTTCTATTGCCTTAATTGTCTTTGCGATGGCGATTTTAGCAGATACAATTTTCGCATTACAGATTATTGTCCAAGGTACTGCTCACCCAGATGTGATTTGGGCATATTACAAAAAGGTAACTCTTGCTTCCGCTATTCTTAGTAGTCTTTGGGCTCCTGTGGTTTATTATCCTTTAAATCGTTGGTGGCAACAGTTGAAGTTGGCTGAACAATCATCTTGATGGAAGTGGACAGTTGACAGTTGACAGTTAATTTACCCCCTCCCCTTGTCCCCTTGTACCCCCCATCCCCCCATCTTTTACATAAGGAGGAAGGAATCACAGTTTTGACTGATTGATTCCTTCCTCTTTTATTTTGTTGGAATTTATTCTGCTGGCTCTGGCAATATGGATGCAAGAAGTCAATGCAATTCCCAATTCATTCTTCTTACCGAATTGAAAAAACGGTTTCCCGTCTCCAATGGGAAATTGACTATATTCATACAAAAATATTCACACAAGTTCCCTTTTGATTATGAATAATTTTCCTGCCAATCCTAGTGCAGATAAATTGGTATCTAGTATCCACAAGGAAAAAGAAGCCGAATTTGAATTACAATACCCAGCCAAAGCGGTAGGGAGTGAGTTTGATCGAGCGATGATGGGACGCTGTTTGGAACTGGCTCGTCGCGCTTTAGGACTTACTTCTCCAAATCCTATGGTAGGGGCGGTAATTGTTAAAAATGGTGAAATTATTGGAGAAGGCTTTCATCCGAAAGCTGGTGAACCCCATGCTGAAGTTTTTGCACTTAAAGCCGCTGGGGATAATGCTCGTGGAGCAACGGTTTACGTCAGTTTAGAGCCTTGCAATCACTACGGACGTACTCCTCCCTGTTCGGAGGCTTTGATCGCCGCAGGTGTGGCAAAAGTGGTGGTGGGTATGGTTGATCCTAATCCATTGGTTGCAGGAGGTGGAATTAACCGTTTACGCTCTGCGGGGATAGAAGTCATTGTGGGAGTAGAAGAAGAAGCCTGTCGCAAGTTAAACGAAGGATTTATTCATCGCATTGTTCATAAAAAGCCTTTGGGTATTTTAAAATATGCTATGACTTTGGATGGTAAGATTGCTACTACTACAGGACATAGTATTTGGGTCACTAATCAAGATGCCCGTAATACAGTTAAAGAGCTAAGAAGTCAATGCGATGCTGTGATAGTTGGCGGAAATACAGTACGGCAAGATAATCCCCGTCTGACTTCTCGTTTGTTAGGAGCGCCCAATCCTCTACGAGTAGTTATGACTCGCAGTCTTAATTTACCCACACAAGCGCATCTGTGGCAAATTCAGGAAGCCCCCACTCTGGTTTTAACTGAACCTGGAGCAAACCCTCAGTTACAAGAATTTTTACGAAAACAAGGTGTAGAAGTGGTGGAATTATCACCACTCACACCCGATAAAGCAATGAGTTATTTATATGACATGGGTTTTTGTAGCGTATTGTGGGAATGTGGAGGAATCTTAGCTGCAAGTGCGATCGCCTCAAGGGCAGTACAAAAAGTTCTCGCATTTATCGCTCCGAAAATTATCGGTGGGAATAATGCTCCCACTCCTGTAGGTGATTTGGGCTTTACTACAATGACTCAAGCGCTGGATTTGGAACGTGTAGAGATGAGAATTGTAGGTTCTGATTGTTTGGTGTCCGGATACTTAATTCAGGACGATCGCTAGTTAATTACGATGAATGTATTATGGGCTTGTTTGTCGAAAGTATATATGGTTGCTTTTGATCAAGAAGCAATGATGTTTTGACAATTTTTTGATCAATTACACGTTGAATGTAAATTGTATTCACGTTCATGGGCTATGTCACGAATTAAAGGAAGTCGGGATTGAATGTAATCGCAAAGAAAATCGGCTTCTTGGCAATCTAGCGATGCTTGGTTTTTTGTTTGTTTTACCAACAAATTAACCAAGCTGGCATCATCCATTTGCAATAATGTCATGGTTTGGGTTTGTTCGACTACTGACCAAAGTTGACGCATGATTTTAGGAGTCATTAGACCTGCGCTAATTAAAAATTTCATTAGTTTTTTTCAGGATACACAATTTAAACAGCAATGTCCGGTATTAACTTACAACATGACACAACTGTTATAAGAAACTTAATATATTGAGTTATTAATTGATAAACTTTAAGCATCAAGTATTCTACAAAGTAATTTTAAAACAAAAAATGAGAGTTTGAACAAATTTTTTAATCTATAATTCTCATTTTTGTTATTTAAAACACGAATCAACAAAAACAATGTTTACAAGTTTTATCAATCCAATTGAAATTAGTATATTTCACAAAATTTAATTAAAAAGGAGTGTAGACTATCGTTCAATATTACATTTTTGTAAATAAAGAACAATTAAGTTTTTTGAAACGGTTTAAAAATTAAATGACTGCCTAAATATTAAGATTTTTTACATAGGGAATAGGGAGTAGGGAGTAGGGAATATTCTGTTTCTGTTGTCTAAAAAAGTTTAGTTATAAGTTTAAAACCTAGTTGAAAAAAGATAATTTTTGAGGCACGTAGTGTGAATAAAAATATCTTCGTTGTTTCAATTTCCTGCTTACAAGCAGGGTCAATTCTGCTCTCTAAAGAGTTCCCTATTCCCTATTCCGTTCCTGTTTATCGACTAACTCTGTAAACTCTTTTAAAACTTTGACATATCTTTCTTTCGCTACATCAGTAAAATCGTTATGATTTGCTTCTTCTACCCATAAGAAAAGTTTTGGGGGAAGTGCTTGCGCGAATAATTTTTGGCTGTGATAAAAAGGAACAATATCATCACGTTTTCCATGCATGATTAATACTGGACATTTAACTCTTTTGATTTTTTCTAAGTTTGGAAATCGATCGAAAGGCAAAATTGTCAAAGGTACTTTAACTCGAAATGCAGAAATAAATGTACTTTCGGTAATTAAACCCGCAATTGGTTTTCTCGCTGCTATATCTATCGCGGAACCTCCTCCGACTGAACGTCCATATACTACTATTTCTTGGGGTAATATATTGAGTTTTTGCGTTAGATAATTGTATGCTGTATCAATGTCTTTATAAGCATTCTTTTCTGATGGTTTTCCTTCACTAGTTCCATAACCACGATAATCGTAAGCAAACACGCTAAAACCGATTTTTTGTAATTTTTCTAACTTTGATTGGATAGTACCTAAGTCTGATGCATTACCATGAGCGTAAAGAATAGTGTATTTAGCTTTGGGGTTTGATAGATAAATTGCAGAAAGTCTGGTTCCGTCTTCACTAGTCAATTTAATAATGTCATTCGTATCTTGGTAAGTTGAAGGTGGTGGAAAGAAAATCATGCTATCTGCTTGGAAGTATATATAAACCGCGAAGGATAGATATATTAAGATTAAGAATGTGAGCATCCTTTTGCAAAAGTTAATTATTAAAACTTTTTTTGATTGTTGGTTGTTCATTCAATATATTTTATTGTTGAAAAAAATAGACGACTAGTCTACTATTATGAATATGATTAAACGTACTGATAAACGCAATCAATTAATTCGCGTTGGCAGGGAAATTATTGTCCAGCGAGGATTCAATGCGGCAAGTCTTAATGATATATTAACTGCCGCAGGCGTTCCCAAAGGTTCGTTTTATTATTATTTTGCTAGTAAAGAAGATTTTGGATTAGCAATTATTGATGATTTTGCCTTTGAATATCACAATCAGCTCAAGAATATTTTAGAAGATCAGCGATTTTCTCCTTTAATGCGACTGGGTAACTATTTTGAGTCGGGAATTGCACAAATGCAAACCTCTGAGTGTACTCATGGTTGTTTGATTGGTAATCTTGCTCAAGAATTGTCAGCCCAAAACGAATTGTTTCGCTATCGTCTTAATCAAGTGTTTGCTGATTGGGAAAAATCTTTTGCTAGATGTTTAAGAGCAGCTTACCAAACAGGGGAAATTGCGGATGATAGCCATCTGGATGATTTAGCTAAGTTTATTTTGTCTAGTTGGGAAGGAGCTATCTTACAAGCAAAGGTGACGAAATCAGTGGTACCAATGCAAACCTTTGTCAAGATTATATTTGATCAAGTTTTAGGTAAATCTACCTCCAGCTAGATTTAATCAAATGTTTAAGTAGATATTATTTAGGTGTTTATAGACGACTGGTCTACTATAAATTGATGATTAACTCCTAGTAAAGGATAAAACATCAGAGCAGCAAATCAACCGTGAGAAAATTAATTATGTCCGACATGAAAAACAAAGTAGTGATTATTACAGGTGCAAGCAGTGGTTTAGGGGAAGCTACTGCTCGTAGATTGGCTAAAAATGGAGCGAAGTTAATGCTTGCGGCTAGGAGAGAAGAGCGTCTCAAGGAATTGGTTTCTGACATCGAAAAAGATGGTGGTACGGCTAAATATCAAGTGACAGATATTACTAATAGGTCTCAAGTTGAAGCGTTAGCAGAAGCAACTCACGAAGCTTACGGACGTATAGATGTTTTGGTTAACAATGCAGGATTAATGCCTTTATCACCTTTAGAACAAGTGAAAGTTGATGAGTGGGACAAAATGATAGATGTGAATATCAAAGGGGTATTGTACGCCATCGCAGCAGTATTACCGATAATGCGGCAACAAAAATCCGGTCATATAATCAATCTTTCTTCAGTCGCGGGGCATAAAGTATTTGCTGGGGGTACGGTTTATTGCGCTACTAAGTTTGCAGTTAAAGCTATCTCGGAAGGAATTAGACTCGAATCCAACGGTGAAATTCGTTCGACTAATATTTCCCCTGGTGCGGTAGATACAGAATTGACGAGTACAATTTCTCACGAAGAGACAGCTAAAAATGTGAATCAACTGTATTCGGTAGCGATCGATTCCGATGCGATTGCTCGTGCGATTAGCTTTGCGATCGAGCAACCGGAGGATGTTGATGTTAACGAAATGATTATTCGTCCTACCAAGCAAGAACTTTGATTGAGATACTCTACTAAGACTAATTCAATTTACCTTCATCTGATAAAGTATCAAAATATGACTTCTACAACAAATCTTCCCCATCTTCTGAGTCCTTTGAATATCAAGGATTTATCTTTAAAAAACCGCGTGGTAATGGCTCCTTTGACTCGCTCTCGTGCGGGTTCGGAAAGAATACCTAATGCTTTAATGGCAGAATACTATAGTCAACGAGCAGGTGCGGGTTTAATTATCACCGAAGGTACTACTATTTCTCCGCAAGCAAATGGTTGGCGGCATACACCTGGTATTTATACGGAAGCACAAATAGAAGCTTGGAAACAAGTTGTTGATGCAGTACACGCGAAAGGAACGCCGATTTTTCTTCAGCTTTGGCACACCGGAAGAGCTTCTCATAGTAGTTTCCAGGAAAATAATCAGTTACCAGTTGCACCTTCAGCAATTAGAATTGAAGGTTCCGAAGCTCATACCGCTAAGGGTAAACAGCCTCATGAAACTCCTAGAGCTTTAGAAACCCAAGAAGTTTCTCAAGTAGTGGAAGATTATCGTCAAGCCGCAGCCAATGCCCAACAAGCTGGTTTTGATGGAGTGGAAATTCATGGTGCAAATGGCTACATTATCGATGAATTTTTGCAATCCAAAACCAATCTTCGCACTGATAAATATGGTGGTAGTTTAGAAAATCGTTATCGTTTTTTAAAAGAAATTGTCGAATCAATTCTTACCGTATGGGATGCTTCGAGAGTAGGAGTAAGGCTTTCTCCTAACGGTAATTATAACGATATGGGTTCGCCAGATTTTCGGGAAACCTTTACTTATGTCGCGCAACAGTTAAATCAATATCAACTAGGTTATCTCCACCTACTTGATGGTTTGGGTTTTGGTTTTCACGAATTAGGTGAACCAATGACTTTAGCTGAATTCAGGAAAGTTTATGATGGTACTTTGATCGGGAATTGCGGTTACGACAAAGACAGCGCGGAAAAGGCGATCGCGACTGGTGATGCTGATTTAATTGCTTTTGGCAGATCATATATTAGTAATCCCGATTTAGTTGCTCGTTTTGCGAATAATTGGCAACTTAATCCCGATCCAGAACCGGCTATTTGGTATTCCTTTGAAGCTGAGGGTTATACCGATTTTCCTACTTATCAAGAGTCTAAGGTGGCTGTGTAGATATTTCGCTGCATTAATTATCTGCAAGATCCCCCAACCCCCCTTAAAAAAGCAGGGGGGTTATTTTAACAGTTATTCAGGACTTTCGGGTACCCCTAGAGCTTCTTTAAATTGCTGTTCGGTAACTCCTAACTTAATGGCAAAAGCATCAAACCATGCTATCAGGTATCTTGAGTGAAAATACAGCAGCTCCGATTGCGCTTTTAGCATTTGATCGCGAAGGTGAGAAGCTCTACGAATCTCAAGAAGTAACCATAGATCAAGATTTGCAGCGTCTGCTAGTTAATAAATTAGAGTTAACAAAACCATTTCCTCGTAAACCATCACCTCCACCTCCACCTATATTTCTAAAAAGAACAAATGCAATAATTATTCGGGATCGAACTATGCAATTAACTTATCGCGGTGTTACTTACAAGCGCAATCATTCAAGAGTTGAAACTTCGGAAACCAATATATTCGCAGTTTATCGTGATGTGCCTTATTGTGTTCGTCGCTTTATCTCTTCTCGAAATGAACAACTAAATAAGAATCTCATCTATCGGGGTATTCCTTATTTTACAAATTAAGCATCTTGTATAAATACCGAATAGGGAATTATCTGTAATCATACTTCTATGTATAATGTCGGATAAAATATTTTTCCAAAATAGAAATACTCTCAGTCTCAAGGATAAACATTTAAACTTATCCAACTTCCTTGACAAGTAAAGAATTACTCTAATTATTAACAAATGTTTCAAATCATCAAGATTAGTTTATTTACAGTTATTTTAATTTGATTAATAAGCAAACAGAACCTAAATTAAGTAATTATCATTGTAACTAAAAGGTGAATATCATGGCTGAAAATACTTTTGTCACACTGCAAGAAGGCTCAACTGGAGAAGCAGTGATTAATCTGCAAGATTGTTTAAAAACGGTTGGTGTTTATTCTTGTAGAAGTAACGGTATTTTTGATGAGAAAACCAAAGCTGCTGTAATTAAGTTTCAGAAAAATAATGCGATGGCTGCTAATGGCATTGTCGAGCGAGCAACTATGTCTGCTTTAGTTAGATGTTGGTGGTATTGATAAAATCTAGGAAAATCGCTGTATGTCTATATAACTATTTTTTTAAAATGACTAAAGTAACTATTACAAACCTGTTGAGTTAGCTAAAATAATGTTGTAATTGACTCATCCCGATCAAAATGAATCCTCAACCAACAAATAAATTGTCTGTTACCATAAGATTAATAAGATTTTTGATAGGTTTATTAGCAGGGCTTTTTATCGCAGCCATATTTTGGCTTTATTCAACCTACTTTTATGTCCCCATTTCTTTAACTCAAGGAATTATTGGTAGTTGCATAATGGCAATTTCTTGCGGCGCGATCGCAACTATCAGCGGATTAGATAAACTCTTTGAGAATTTTCCTAATTTATGATATCTGGAACTTTTAACTTGATTTTTAAATCTTGTTGAGGTGGTGAATGCTTTGATGGAAAATCGCGATGGAATTGCGGATGTTTTGAAAAATGACATTTATGCTCAACCGGCATTAGTTCCAGCAACACCTTGGTTAAATAATATTAAACCAAATAAACCCGAACTCAAGATTATTCAAGATCAAAAATTAGGACAAATAAGACTTTATTGGCAACCCAAAGGTAAGCAAAACATTAAATCCTGGGTAGTGCAGATGAAAAAAGGTGATGAATGGACTACAAAGATTTTTTCTGAAAGTGAAAACTCCTATTTTGTTAACGATATGCAGGTTGAAAATATTGCAGTTTCCGGTGTTAGTAGATATGGAATTGCAGGAGAAATTGCGGTAGTAGATGTTGAAAAAAAATGAATGATTAATTGTAGGGTGGTGTTACCTGTCTTCGCAACGTACCATTCATTATCAATCAATTGGTGCGTGACGGAGCAATTAATTTATTAGTTATATTTTATGATTTATCGTAACCGTCACACACCCTACAAGTAATATTTGTTAAACCGAATAGGAAGCGATAAAAATGATTGAAGCAGGTTTTTGAGTTAGGGGGTTAATTGGTTCGCGACATTCTAAAATAGAGAAACCGGAAGATTTGAGCAGCTTTATCCACGTTTCCAGCTTACGAAAATACCAAGGTGCTGGTTGTTTAAAATCAGAATTAAAACCATTCCATAATTCTTGTCTCCATCCATCGGTATAAGGCAATTCTCCACAACCAATTACAGGATGAAGTGTTTGGATAAATAATAATTGATTATTCTTTAATAAATTAGGAATCGAAGCAATTAAATTATCTACGCTTGCTTTTCCGAGAAGGGAGAAATTACAAACAGCAGCATCAAAATTAAAATATATATTTATCGGATTGTGATTAATATTATTATTAATTATATCTTCGTAGGTCGCAACCAAGAATTTACCACAATTGATTACTTTTGCTTTTTCAATTAATGCGGGAACTCCATCAATACCCCAAGCTTCAATTCCCTTAAGAGTTAATTCACGAGTTAACCAACCTTCACCACATCCGATATCAATAATAGAATTGGGAGAATAACTGATAATTGCATCAATAATTGCTTGATTAGTGACAATTTTTCGACTGGCTATTTCTTCATTTTCAATAGTATTTATCCATGAATCAGCATTTTGATTCCAGCTATCAAGAACCGATTCATCATTGAAATTTAGCATTATATTTTAAGAATTAAAAATAATTTTATCGTCAAATCAAATCCGTTTGTATCGGAATTAAGTAGGTGGGGGAGAAAATTTATAACTATGTCATTGCGAATTGAGCGAAGCGAAATGAAGCAATCGCAAGGGTTTCGATGTTTTTACATTTCGTTATATAGTTAGGTTTATTTTAGCCAACCTACTTATATATTTTTAACGCAAAGTGACGCGGAGGTAAGCGCAGAGGAAAGCAGAGTTTTTTTTGCACATACTTTTTATCATTCCGATGTAAGCGTAAAGGATATCAGTGGTTTAATAAGTCGGGTTTTGATGATAATTTTTGATATTACCAATATTTATGTTTTAAAAACCCGACTTCTGATGGTCAGAATATCATAAGAGTTTATTCGGTGATAATCAGATTATTTTTGCCATCTTTGAGTTGCGATCGCAATTCTTTCACCATACCTTTGTGCGGTAAGAGCGTCTCCGGAGTCAATTTCTGGGGGTTTACCACTCATATCAATGGCAGATTGTCCCATAACTCCGATGAATGCACCCAAACGGTTGACACCATCATCTTTACCAAAATAATTACTGGGTAAATCACCAATACTCACCCAAATCATACTTTGTTGTGCTGCATGAGTTGCTAAATAAAGCAAAGTTCCTTCTTTATCACCGCTTGGGGAACTTGAGTGAGTAAAACCCCCCGCGATTTTGTCTTTCCATCCTTGATCAAACCAAACTCCTGCATTATCAATAAAAGATTTAAACTGTGCTGCAACTCCACCCATATAGGTAGGTGAACCAAATACAATTGCATCAGCTTGATTCAGCTTTTCCATGATTGTATCGTCTTTCCAACGACCATCAGTAATTTGTTCACCAGTAATACGTAATAAGTCAACAGTAGTATCTGCAACCTTCTTGGCTCCAGCAGCAACCGCTTCAGCCATCAAATGGGTATGCCCCATACCAGAAAAATAAACAATCGCAATCTTAGACATAGGATATTCTTATTTATTGTCAAATTCACTTAAAACGCTAATGTTTCGTTAAAAAAGCGTTTCCACAAAATGACTGTAATCAAATTGTTGACCGAAGTAAAGTAGTTACCAAAAAGTAACTGATTCTCAACCGCAACTAGTGATTAAGAAGTCGGGTTTTTTATGAAAAACCCGACTTCTCAGCGAACGAACAATAAGCAACTATCCACAATCAACCATCAACTATCAACCATCAACTAATTCCTAAACAACGGTAAACTGACAGTAAAAGTACTACCAATCCCTTCTTGACTCTGAAGTGTAATTTCACCACCGTGAGCTTCAACGCATTTTTTCACAATTGCTAAACCCAAACCAGTACCGGGAATTCCACCTACATTAGAAGCACGATGGAATGGTTCAAAAAGGTTATTCTGCTCTTGTATCGGAATACCTATTCCTGAATCTTGAATGCTTAAGATTACTAGTAATGGTTGATGAATTAAATTAAAAATAACTTTACTATTTGATGAGGAATATTTAACAGCATTGCCTAATAAATTAGTTAAAATATGATGCAGTAATTTTTCATCTCCTAAAAACTCATTATTATTTCCCTGGACATTAAAAACTATATTGATATTTTTTTCTGCCGCAGTTAACTGTATTTCTGCAATTATTGCACGACAAAAAGCGACTAAATCAATTTCGATCAGTTCGCAATTAAGTTTACCAGAATCGGCTCTACCAATAAATGAGGCTTCATCTAACAACAAAGACATATTTTTAATAGCCGAACGAATCATCTGGTAATGAGCAACTTTTTTATCTGGATTTAGCTGATCATCACTATTTTTTAATAACCCGGCTGCGAGTAAAATAGCATTTAAAGGATTACGAATATCGTGAGATAATATAGATACAAACTCGGATTTAAATTTATTAACTTCTTTGGCTTCAACTAACTCCGCTGTTCTTTCGTCAACTCTATTTTTTAAAGATTGATTAAGGGCGCGTAATGTTTCTAAAACTTGCTTGCGTTCTATAGCATAACATAGAGAACGCATGAGTAATTGTGGATTTATCTGTCGTTTTACAAGGTAATCTTGCGCTCCTTGACGTACTGCTTCTACAGCTAATTGCTCATCGTTGGTGTTAGTTAATACTACAATTGGTAGACAAGGAGCGCGAATCATTAAAGGTTTGAGGGATTCTAAACCTTGACTATCAGGTAAAGTTAAATCTAATAAAATTACATCGAATAAACAAGGAATAGAAGAATCATTACCGATTAGAACAAGTGCTTCACTCAATCTTTTAACATGAACTAAATTAAACTCTTTGAAAGAAGCTTCTTTCAAAAACTCTTGTAACAATCGAGCTTCTGCTAAATTATCTTCTATTAACAAGATATGTATTGAACCTGCTGTCATTATCAATTAGTTGATAGTTGATAGTAGTTAGTTGATGGTTGATAGTGGTTAGTTGATGGTTGATAGTGGTTAGTTGATGGTTGATAGTGGTTAGTTGATGGTTGATAGTTGATGGTTGATAGTGGACAATTAATTTCTCCCCATCCCCTTGTCCCCTTGTCCCCTTGTCCCCCCATCCTTTGTCCCTATTCCCTATCTTCCGATGGTAAAGTGACTGTTGCTAACCAAAAATCTTCTATTCTTTTAACTATTTGGAACAATTGGCTAATATTGCGAGATTTGGTAATGTAACAGTTGACGTGTAAGTCATAACTATGAAAAATATCATCCTCATTATGGGATGTTGTCAAAACTATCACCGGAATGCGCTTGAGTTTTGCATCTGTTTTAATTTCTGCAAGTACTTCTCTACCGTCTTTTTTCGGTAAATTTAAATCCAAGAGAATTAAGTCAGGGCGAGGTGCTGTATTATACTCGCCCTCTCGACGTAAAAAAGCCATAGCTTCTATTCCATCCCTAACCGTCACCACTTCATGAGGTAAGGAACTATTTTTTAAAGCTTCTTGGATAAGACGAACATCAGCTTTATTATCTTCTACCAAAAAGATGATTTTGCGTTTTTCTTCCGTTTCTACGCTCACGTTCGCGTCCTTTTAATGGGATAGTAAAATAGAAAGTTGCACCTTCACCTAATTGTGATTCTACCCAGATGTTTCCCCGATGACATTCTGCGATTTTTTTACAGATAGCTAAACCCATTCCTGTACCGGGATATTCATCACGGGTATGCAATCTTTGAAATATCACAAAAATGCGATCGCTAAATTGTGGTTCGATTCCAATTCCGTTATCACGTACTGAAAATAGCCATTGGTCTTCTAACCGAGATACACTAATATGGATTTCGGGTGGTTTTTCACTACGGAATTTAATTGCATTACTAATCAGGTTTTGGAATAGCTGCATCAGTTGAGTGCTATCAGCCATTACGGTTGGTAATTCATCGTGGGTGATTGTAGCACCTGTTTGATTAATGCGTCTGCGGAGATTGTTTAAAGCTTTTTGTAGAGCTTCTTGTGCGGAAGTAGGTGCAAATTCAATACCTTGCATATCTACTTTAGAATATGCGAGTACATCATCAATCAAGGTTTGCATCAAGCTGACTCCCCCAACCACATAACCAATAAATTCGCTAGCATCTTCATCGAGTGCATTTTGATAGCGCATTTCTAATAACTGGACGTAATTTGCTACTTGATTTAAAGGCTCTTGTAAATCGTGAGAAGCAACGTAAGCAAACTTTTTCAATTCAGCGTTGGAACGTTCTAAATCTGCCGCTAATTGTGCTAATTCTTCAGCTTGACGTAAAACAATATTAACTATAGCTTTGCGTAATTCTAATGCTGCTTTAATTTCAACATATTGCCAAGGTAAAGATGTTAAACGAACGGTTTGTTTCCACAATTCAAAGGATTTGCGGGGACATAAACGTAAATTTCCCTGCTCTTGATTGATTTCAAATGCTTGATTAGGATTACCCCCCCAATTCACCGTTTGAATTACTTCTGGACGGAACCATAATACATAATTTCGTTTGCCAATGGGAATTGCTAATAATCCACTAGCAATATTTTTGAATCTTTCTGCATCCGGATAAATTTCTGGTAGAGAATTTGTATGAAAAATTTCTTCTTCGACGTTTTTTTGTAACCAAGTTACTAAATAGTTTAAATCCTCTTCTTTGGGAGTTTCACCGATTAAAGTGTAATTACCACCAAAACAAATTGCTGCACCTTGAGCGTTAGTTAAATCCAACAAATTTGGCTGATGTTTGATTAAACCATTAATAAAGTTTTCCTCTTGAGACATATAATCAACCAAGGCAGATTGAATATAGGTCAATTTCATCCGATAATCGTAATCTTCGGTTTCTTCTCTTGTGGAAATTTCACCAAATATCATTCTTCCTAAAAATTCGCAAGCTTTTCGCAATTCATAGGAAACAAATTTTGGTGTTTGATGGTGACAAGCAATCAATCCCCACAGTCTACCTTCTTTAATCAAAGAAATAGTTAAAGAAGCACCTACACCCATATTATGTAAATATTCAATATGACAAGGATAAGGACTTCTTAAACTTGAATTAATTAAATCAATCGGACGTTCTGTAACTCGATTTAAACTCGGATATATCTCTATAGGTTCTGCTTGAGTATCTGGAATTAATCTAATTAAATTAGAAAGAAACATCTTTCTCGCTGGTTTAGGAATATCCGATTCTGGAAAGTTTAAACCCAGATAAGATTCCATATTTTCTAATTTATCTTCAGCAAGTACACAACCGTGTCCATCTTCATTAAATTTATAAAGCATCACCCTGTCAAATCCGGTGACTTTTCGTACTGTTTCTACAATGATTTGACAATAATTTTCGAGATTAGCGCTTGCTTGTAATTGATTGATAGAGGCTTTCGCTAAATGATAAAAACTTAAAAAAGGAATATTATCTTCAGAAATTGCCGGTTCTAATTCTAAAATTAAAATTCCTTCTGAATTACGATGAAATACCGCATCAAATACAGCATATTCTTCTCTTCTTTTTTTCACCCAAATTTTTGTGGGATTGGTAAAATCAAGAGAATCTTCTGTTAAACGTGATTTGATTCTTCCTATTTGATAAGGATCTAATAAATCTTCTAAATTTGTCTCTAAAAGTTGTTCTAAAGAAACATCGAGAACCCAAGCTGCATTACGACTAACTTGTAAAATTTGTAGTTCGGGTTCTTGAAGAACAAGCAACACTCCATGATTCTGAATTTGACTACCCAGATTAATTACTGGTTCTTTCAAGTTTGTTAAATCTAAAGAATTTAACTTTGAATCAATTAACATTACACTACTCCAATATTTTTTGTTTTAGTCTCAATCTTTTACGGTATAAATTCTAATAAAACGTGAGTTCGACACTCTCAGAGAAGTCGGGTTTTTAGAATAAATTTCACTGGTAACAGACAATCTTTATAAAAACCCGACTTCTAACCGCAGGAAAAATCAAGTTTTTACAGCTTCCTTATAATTTAATCAACAATCGAAGTGTGAATATCGAACTCACGTTCATAAATAATCTTGGTATATAGTATTCAATCAATTAATGTAGCGTTTTCAATATAACAAACTAATAAGAGTATTTACGATAAGAATCATCAAAAAAGAAGTAGTTATTGCAATAGCAAAAACATCCCTCTTAATCACAAAATATCAACGAATGTTAAAAAATATTTAAAATTGATACATTAGTTTGAGAGACAACTTTAAAAGTCGGTTTTTTTGAGAAAATCCAAATTCTCAACTATGATGTCAGAAGTCGGCTTTTTAGCATAAATAT
Organism: Nostocales cyanobacterium 94392; assembly: GCA_035285725.1. Lineage (GTDB taxonomy): Bacteria > Cyanobacteriota > Cyanobacteriia > Cyanobacteriales > Nostocaceae > Rivularia. Next base: position 18,981 of record JAYKJL010000022.1, read on the forward strand.
CTCTAATACCAGATAATCTTGATAAAAACCCAACTTCTCAAGCTATGACGAAAGTTTAAATCCAGGAATTAAACCACATCCGCAATTTATAAGCATCAGTAGAAAGAGGTAAACCCAAATATATCGGCATCCAAAAAATGAAAGCAATAATAATCAGAAAAGTCACCGCTACTCCAAAAGAACTAAGTTCAATATGATAGCTACGCCAGCATTTATCTATCAGCCAAGCCAAAGCCATAAATGCGAATACTACAGCAGTCATATAATGATATATGAAAACACAGCGATTCACTTTTACCCAAGGTAGTAAATTGGCAGTATAATTCAAGACTAAATATAAAGCAATTCCAGTATCAATAGAAAATAATGCATTAACAGATAAATGCTTTTTTTGAATCGAAGGAATTACTATTTGTCTAATTAAAACCGCGACAATTAACAATACAATAGCAGCAAAACTAAACCACCATAAGAATGGATTACCCATTGCATGAACATCATATATTACCTTACCAGCATTCCCAGGTAAAGGTGGACCAATATTAGGTATGGGTTCATTTACATTCAATGCTCTTTGGTAAAAATAAGCAATTGGACGAGTTAATAATGGCCACTTATACCAAGCTGCACAGTAAGGATGGACACTCGAACTATTACCACCAAGACGATTGTGAAAAGATAAAATTTGTTTGTGAACTTCTATTAATCCATATTTGGGATTTTGTAAAAGATGGGGTATCCAAATCAAACCATAGGTAATTAGTGGGATTATTCCTAAGTAAAATGCAACCGTAAAAATCTTCAGTTGACCAATTTTTTGTAGTGGTAACAATAAAGATTTTTCTGTAGTTTCTTGGGGTACAGCTAATGTAGCAGTAGATTGTCTTAATTCTGTTGGGGAATAATAGGAACTAATTTCAGTAATTTGTGTTTGATTCGTTGCTATATTCTTCGCTGTAAAATGTTGCTTTAGCCAACCAAACATCCAGTTTAAATATATGCCGACTAAAAAAAATAAACCATTCCATTTTGTCGCGATCGCAGCACCAAAACTAATACCAGAAAGTATCAAATAAAACTTGCGTCGCTTTTTAGTATTTCCTAAAGCGATTAATAACAACCATTGTCCCAATAATCCAAAAATAACTATATATTGATTAATTAAAGCATAGCGAGACTCAACCAAAAATATACCGTCGCAAGCTGCAAATAAACCAGCTAAAAAAGCGAAACTACGACGATAACTCAATTGATAAGCAATTCCAGCAATAATTAGAGGAATAAAAGCACCAAACAGCGCATTAATCCATCGATAACTCCAAGGAGTGCGTGCTACACCTGTAAGAATGTTTACAGTATCTTGTCCAAAAGGAAAATAAGAACTCAGCCACATTCCTATAGCAATGATATATTTTCCCAATGGTGGATGACCATCAAAAAATGAAGTTTGAGTCAGATAGTTTTGAGCAAACTTCGCGTAGTAAACCTCATCAAATACCAAGGTGTTGAATCGTCCCAAACCCCAAAATCTCAAACCAATTGACATTAGAAACACCAAGAAGATGCCAATTTTAAACCAAGAAGAAGACTGTTTTTTAGTCATCAGTTTAGTCTAGCCAAAACTCAATATGATATTAGGACGTGCAGTTACGTCCCTACATAATTGAAGCGCATTTTTGATTTATTTTGTTGCGAATCTAATTTGAATTATAAATCTTTGAGACTATTGCTGATTGCCAGAGTTTTCATTCCATCAAAATCAACCGCAAGGAATCTAAACGCACGTACCAAGGAAAGGACTGATCTTTAATTGTCAGCCATTTTTCCTTAAAAATCTCAGCTTGTAGATGATAATCACGAACATTTTCAGGAGGACTTTGTAATTTTAAAAACAATGTCATTCGATGCGGAGTTTCGATGCAGTTTGCTAACCAACATGGAAAAGTATTTTCCCGATCTGCATTGTTGGTAAAATTAACTTGATGTGCGCGAATCCCGATATAAGATAAATTCTCTGGGATTGGTTCTATGACTCGTAATCTACAACCCCAATCAACAGCTTCTACTTCTTGCGGCGCTACAACTACAGCAGGGGAAAAGTTTTTACAACCTGTAATTTGAGCAACTGTAACAGTGGACGGTCGTTCAAAAACCTCTTGTTTAGAACCATATTGTACAGCTTTTCCTCGTTCCAATACCAATAAATTTGGGCAAATTCGGTAAGCTTCTTCCATATTGTGAGTTACCAATAAGGATACACCATTGTAATCAGCCAGCTTTGCCATCATTTCCTGTTCCATCTGGCTGCGTAGATATGTATCCAACGCTGAAAATGGCTCATCTAATAGTAGCGCTTCCGGTTGCGAAGCTAATGCCCTTGCTAAGGCTACTCGTTGTTGTTGTCCCCCTGAAAGTTGGTGCGGATATCTATCTCCCAATCCCGGTAACTGTAGCGCGACTAATTGAGCTTCGACTTGTTGTTTAATAGCTGTACTCGATAAACCTTTAGGTAAACCAAAAGCAATATTTTTTTCTACCGTCATGTGGGGAAACAAAGCGTAATTCTGGACTAAAAAACCAATTTTGCGATCGCGTGATGGTACATTAATTTTTTGTTGCGAATCAAACAACACCCGTCCATTTAAAATAATTTTACCTTGCGACGGTGTTTCTACCCCTGCCAAACAGCGTAAAATCATACTCTTACCGGCACCAGAACCCCCCAATAATCCTAAAGGTTGGTTATCTGCACTAAATGATACTTGTAAATCAAAATCAGCAAGTTGCTTGTATATATCAACGACAAGGGAATGAGGAGTCAGGAGTGAAGAGTTAGAAGTTAGTTGTATATTCTCCCTATCTCCCCCTCTCCCCCTCTCCCTATCTCCCCGTCTCGCCTTCCTTTTCTGCCGTGATTCCTGCCAAATATTCACCCCAGTAATTCCTGATAAAGATGTAGCCATAATTACCAGCGACCAAAACCAAGCTTCGTTATTATCTCCTCCTTCCACAGCAAAATAAATCGCTAAGGGTATGGTTTGAGTTTGTCCGGGAATATTACCTGCCAGCATCAAAGTTGCCCCAAATTCTCCCAAAGCACGGGCAAAAGCTAATGTAGTTCCTGCTAAAACCCCAGGTAGCGATAGGGGTAACATAATCCGCCAAAATATCGTTGATTGCTTAGCTCCAAGAGTTTTTGCTACCAGTAGAAGATTTTGATCGATTTGTTCAAAAGCACCCAAAGCCGTGCGGTACATCAATGGAAAAGAAACAACAGTAGCCGCGATCGCAGCTCCATACCAGTTAAAAACAACACTAAAGCCGCCGAATTTATCCAGAAATTGCCCTGCCGGACCAAATTTACCAAAAAACATCAACAGCAAAAAGCCAACGACAGTGGGAGGCAAAACCAAGGGAGAAACAAATATTCCTTCAATAAACGACTTACCTTTACCACGATATTCCAGCATCCAATAAGCAGCCGCAATCCCAACAAAAAAGGTAATTACTGTTGCAAGTAAAGAAGTTTTTACTGATATCCAAAGGGGAGTTAAATCTTGAGGCATAAAATATCAGTTATCAGTTATCAGTTATCAACTAAAAGCTAAGAACCAAAAGCGATAAATCCTTAGTCAGCTTATTTTGTTAGGGTTGGCTATTAAGAAATAACAGCCAAGCAGAGTTATTTGTAGAGATGCAACCCTATATCAAATATTATTAAGGCAGGATAAACCCGTATTTTTTGAACACAGCTTGAGCTGGTTCGGTAGATAAATAATTAACAAACTCTTTGGCAGCAGCAACCTTCTTACTTTGTTTCAACACTGCCATCGGATAAACTATAGGGGAATGATATTTCTCATCCGCAGCCACAACAATTTTTACCTTGTTAGAAATTTTGGCATCAGTTCGGTAAACTAAACCCGCATCAGCATTACCAGCTTCCACCGCAGCTAAAACTTGACGTACATTGTTACCGTAAACAAATTTTGGCTTCACCTGGTTAAAAATACCTAATTTTTGCAGCACTTGTTCGGCATATTGTCCTGCTGGTACACTTCTGGGTTCACCAATCGCAATTTTCTTGATATTATCTTTAGTTAAGTTAAAGAAACTGGTGACACCAACACTACTTTTGGGGACAATTAACACCAAACGATTCTTGACCAAAATGCTACGAGTACCTGCAAGTAATTTCCCGGACTGTTCTAAAGTATCTACCTGCTTTTTACCAGCAGAAATAAATATATCGGCTGGAGCGCCTTGCTGAATTTGTTGCATCAAAGCACCAGAAGCGCCAAAATTGTAATTGATGGAAACTCCAGGATTACTTTTTTGGTAATTGCCTTTAACTTCTTCCATCGCGTCTTTTAAACTAGCGGCAGTAGATACTAGTAAACTGGTATTTGATTGTGCCACTACAGTCGAAGCAGAGGAACCTAGCAACGGCAAGCCAATTGTCAAAACCAAACTGGCAACCGTCGCACCAACGAAAGTGAAAAATTGTCTTCTGTTCATTATTGACTGCTAGTAAGAAAGTTTTCTCGTAAAATCAACCATTGAATTTATAATACCAACTTTATACCAACTTACCAATTAATTTGGTAGCATTTATGCCAAGAAAAGAACAAGGATGGGTTACATTCCAAACATCAGAGGAAGAGCGGAAAATTCTCGAAGATTTCTGCCACCAGTCTCAGCGGACAAAAACTGAGATTTTACGGGAAATGGTACGGACTTTGGGTAAGCATTCTTCACCACCATTACCAACCGAAGCCGAGCAAATTGAGACTAAAAAAAACCGCAAAAAATCCACCAAGCAACAAAATGTAGATAATATTGATACCGATATCCTACCCGATGTAGAAATTAGCAGTCAAAAGAAGGCATTAAAAGTTAGTTCTCGCAATACTCTTAAAGGTGTAGTAACACAAATTATCCCCGGAGCCGTGAATAGTGAAGTGACGCTAGAGATTGTCCATAAAATCAAACTCACTTCAGTAATTACAAGAGTCTCAGCCGAAGAACTCAAACTTGCTGTAGGAGAAGAAGCTTATGCAGTAATTAAGTCTACAGATATTGCGATCGCGATCGAGTAAATACGCTCGGATCGAGTTGCAAGCACTGTCATCGCATTACTATTATTCAAACTAAACATAAACAATTTAAAATTAAGTATCGAAAGTTACAGCATATCAACAAAACCAACTATTAAGGTAATTTGACACCTACAAAGTTGGTATTTAGATGAAAATTCACAGTCCAACCAAAACATCTACTCCTAGTACAGCCAAACATTTACTTGCTTAAAGCCCATTGAAGAAAAGTAAAACAATGCTAAATTTGCACTTAAGTAGCAAATTCACTGGAGTATTTTATTTTGCGTACTAAGTGTTAGCCACTTCATTTTCCACTTCTGCAACTTCCAACATCGTCTTCAACACCGAATCCGGATTCAAACTAATCGAATCAATTCCTTGTTCCACTAAAAACCTGGCAAATTCGGGATAATCACTGGGTGCTTGCCCGCAAATACCAATTTTACGGTTATGCTTTTTTACAGCTTGGATAGCTAACTTCACCATCCGTTTCACACCTTCACTACGTTCGTCAAATAAGTGTGCTACTAATGAAGAATCTCGATCTAAACCCAAAGTTAACTGAGTTAAATCATTAGAACCAATCGAAAATCCATCAAAAACTTGTGCAAATTCTTCAGCCATAATCACATTATTTGGTAACTCGCACATCACATAAACCTGTAAACCATTCACACCCTGTTGCAAGCCATTTTTCGCCATTTCTTCTATTACCAAACGTCCTTCATCAGGAGTACGACAAAAAGGAATCATCGGAATCAAATTAGTCAAACCCATCTCTTCCCGTACCCGGAGAATAGCTTGACATTCTAAAGCAAAACCTTCACGATACCGTTCGTCATAATAGCGCGATGCGCCCCTCCAACCCAACATTGGATTTTCTTCCTTTGGTTCAAATTGTCTTCCCCCCAGCAAATTCGCATATTCATTACTTTTAAAATCCGACATTCTAACTATTACCGGCTTCGGATAAAATGCCGCCGTAATTCTAGCAATACCTTGAGCTAATTTATCGACAAAAAAAGCCGGTTTATGCTCATAAAGTGCAGTTATATTGGCAATTTTTTCTTTAACAAACGCATCTTCTAACTCATTAAAATAAACCAAAGCCATCGGATGAATTTGAATTTGATTAGCAATAATAAATTCAGTCCGTGCTAACCCAACACCATCATTAGGAATTGTAGATAAACGAAATGCTTCTTGAGGATTTCCCACATTCATCAAAATTTGCGTTTTTGTACGGGGTACATCTTCTAACTGCACCTCTTCCACAGCAAAAGGTAACAATCCTTGATAAACCTTACCCTCTTCTCCTTCCGCACAAGAAACCGTTATCTCCTGGGAAGTTTTTAAAACTTTGGTGGCATTATCGCATCCCACAATCGCTGGTAAGCCTAACTCTCGCGCAATAATTGCCGAATGACAAGTCCTCCCCCCCGAATTTGTGACGATCGCGCTGGCTTTTTTCATAATCGGTTCCCAATCGGGGTCGGTTCTATCCGTTACCAGTATTTCTCCCCTTTGGAACTGTTCGATTTTACTCACATCCACAATTACCCGCGCTTTCCCGTGAGCGATGGCTTCCCCCACAGCACGTCCGATGGTAAGAGGAGTGGGAGATGGGGGGATGGGGGGATGGGGGGAGTTAGAAGTAGAATTGTCGCCTTGTCCCCTTGTCTCCTTGTCCTTAACAAAGCGATAACTTCTTAAAGTATTCTGCTGCTTCTGTGACTGTACTGTTTCCGGACGAGCTTGGACTATAAACAGTTCGTTGCTAATCCCGTCTTTAGCCCATTCCATATCCATCGGCGTGTATCTACTGTGGACGCGAGAATAATGCTCTTCTATGACACAAGCCCACCGCCCTAACTGTAAAATATCTTCGTCGTTTAAAGCAAATTTAGCTCTTTCGGTAGAAGACACCGGCACATTTTTAACATTCTTTGAGCCGTCATCGTAAACCATTTTGATTTCTTTACTACCCAATCTTTTATCAATAATTGGTCGAAATCCTGACATTAAAGTCGGTTTAAAAACATGATATTCATCGGGATTTACGGCACCTTGAACTACATTCTCTCCCAAACCGTAGGCTGCTGTAATCAAAGCCGCATCTTTAAAACCGCTTTCTGTCTCAATAGAAAACATTACCCCCGAAGTCGCTAAATCCGAACGTACCATTTTCTGCACTCCCACCGCTAGCGCAACTTCAAAATGGTCAAAACCTTTAGTATGTCGATAGGAAATCGCTCTATCTGTAAATAACGAAGCAAAACAACGATGAGTAGCCGCTAAAACCTCTTCAACTGTAGTGATGTTAAGGTAAGTTTCCTGCTGCCCCGCAAAACTCGCATCCGGTAAATCCTCCGCTGTGGCACTCGAACGCACCGCAACATCTGTATCCACATTATACTGCTCGCACAACTTAGTATATGCTGTTGCGATCGCGCTTCTAAATTCCGAGGGGAATGGTGTATGTAGCAACAATTTCCGCGCTTTCTTTCCTCGACTGCGTAAATTTTGTAAATTATCTACATCTAAATCTTTAAACAACTGACGCAGCTTTTCTTCTAACCCCGCTGATTTTATAAAATAACGATAAGCATAAGCAGTAGTCGCAAAACCATTAGGGACATTCACACCTTTTGAAGTCAATTGTCCAATCATTTCTCCCAAAGACGCATTTTTACCACCGACTATGGGAATGTCATTAATGCCGATTTGATTGAACCACAATATAAGCGCTTGTTCTTTAGCTATTTCATTCATAACTATTTAGCTGCTCCGGGTAGATGCCTAAATCGTGAATAATATTTAATTTATTTAATTTATACTCTAATTGATCAATTATAAAATTTACACGTTGACAAAAATTATCAATTGTGTATATTTCACATCACACAGAAACAAGGGGCGTTGCACAATCCGGGTATGAATTTAGATGTTGAGACGTTACAGTGTCTCAACAGAGGTTTACTTTATCCATTAAAAAAATTGATATGCCCTTGCGGTCACGCTCCGCTAACATACTTATGAAGCAGCAACGCCAAACAAATAATTTTTAGAAGTCGGATTCTTCTCAAAATTGCTTTGTCTTACAGATATTCATGCTAAAAACCCGACTTGTGTACTTTACCCATGGATAATTATTAATGATCAATTATCTATGGCTGAAAGCTTGACATGATATTTTTGAGCAAGTATAGTTTGTCACTAAACAAAAATATTTTTTGAATGTACAAAAAAAGCAGCACATCCATCTAAAAGCCATATTATAACCGTTGATGCTACAAATGGCTAATCATAGGATGTGCCTACTTTAAGCAGTATAAAACCGCTTGTACTTATAGTTAATTAATTAATGTCAAAACCATAGGTTTGGATGGGATTCTTAAAATTTAAAAACAGAGATTCTATAGCTAATTAAGCAGGCAAATTTACTCACCCAAAATATTTCACCCACCCTACATTCCCCTCACCAATTAAGTTAGTCGTTTTCCCATACTTCCCTGCCAATTAAATCGGCGATGCGATCGCGCAGCAAAAATTCACATTTTTCTAATTCGCATTCAACGCAAACCCACTCTCTTGCCGGTATGTATTGGCACAAGGTATATATAGGCTGTTGTCGGCTAACTACTCCCCTCTGAACCAATCGCCGCGCTTCATCCTGAATCACGTCTAAAGAGTAATTGATAGAAGACACCGTATTCACACTCATAATTACCACTCGCTATGTTACACGTAAGTATTATTCCCAAACATTACCCTAAACGAACAAGGTAATAAACCTAATTTTCTTCTCTTTTTTTTGTAATTTGCTATACGGAACTATTTACATTTTGACGTTATAAAACCTCAAAAAATATAAAGATATGTTAAGAAAGTCATCAAATTATAACAATATCCTGATATTTATAAAAAAACACAAGTAGTTTGTAACAAATATAACACCAAAATGTTTAATCCCAGGATTATTAGAGGAACTTAACAACAAAAAATCAATCAAATAGCTACTAGACCAAGCTTTTATATAATTTTATGGATTGAATCATTTATTTACAACAAAAATTTCAATTTAGATTCAGATGTACCTGTCCCCAGGAAAACAAGGAAGAAATATCCTCTAACCAAGGTATAAACTATCGCCTTGCATAGATGCTAAGGTACAACAAAACAGCTAAAGATTTACCTAATGTTAATAATTTCTTAAGCAGACTCTTAATTACTTGGTTCGGAAAAATACTACTCTAGACATAAGCCTCTGAGGCAAATATCTGTAGTAAGAGAGTATCGCATTGCATTACTTTTATGTTGCATTGAGTTATGGATTAATCACTTCAGCGATTTATTTACTTTACGTGGATAGTGTGGAAACAGATTTTTATGTATATATTAATGCAACGCTATTGACTAAAAAGTTCCATCAATTTAGGTAAATTATTGGATCAGATATTGTTAACTTTGGTAAAGTAGATAAAATTTCGTGATAACTGGGGTAGAGAACAATGTATGATAAAAGATTTTCAGAAAGAGTTCATAAAAGTGAATTAGGGTCTGTTCCGAGAATTTAATCGAAAAAATAGGTCGATATCCAATTTGAAACATTAAGAAAATATTAAGTCGTCAAGCTTGGATTAGTTCTATCAAATTTACATTAAATCAGTTATTAGTATTAGCGAACCGTGTACCTTATAACATATCTCCAACCATACGCCGAGTAAGGAGGCTGTCTTAACTGATAACTGATAACTGATAACTGATAACTGATAAAGCGGTGTTTAAGGAGTGAAAATTATGTATATTCGGGGTGTGAGGTTAACTAGTAGCCTAATTAAACGATTCTTTTCTGGGGTTATATTTGGCTTAAGCATGAGTTTGACAGTAGCTTGTCAGCAAGGGAAAAATTCTCAAGATTCAACGGTACAGCCGGTTAATCCTAGCAATAATCAAAATATTGCTACGACACCACAAAAAACACCAGGTGAAATCACTGTCAATTTACCATCATCTTTTCCTACAGCTGTTAGCACACAAGTAAGTCCACCAGATTCTCCGAACTCAGTTGCGAGAGTACCGCAAAATCAAAACCAAGCACTTGGGAGTGAATCTGCTTCAGAAAATAATTCTATTTCTAAAGCTTTAACCGAAAAACTTGGTTCTCAAGCTGCTTCTCAACCAAATATTTCCCAACCAGGAGCTCAAACTGAAACTCCAAATCAGCCGAATTCCAGTAAACCTATTGTTCAAGCTTTAAGGAGTGCATCCGAAAGTCCAGAGAGGAAAATTGCAGCAGCTAGCAATACAAATGTTTATCGGAGTCAGCGATTGGGTGTTAATTTTAACTATCCAAAAGGTTTTGTAATTAAAGAACCCCAATCCGTTCCTAATTCATCAAAAGTTTTGGAATTATGGAGTCTTCAGGATTATCAAGCAATTGCACAAGGGAAATATAAAGATACATTTTCACCGGGAAATGTAAGTATTTCGTTAGAGAATAATCCTCAAGGTTTATCTCTAGTTCAATGGGTAAGTAATAATGAAGAATTTGGTGATGTAATCCCAGAAAGTTACAATACAAAAATTGTCGCAGGAAAAGAAGCAATATCTTTTCGTACTGAGGGTTTATATGAATTCCAAAATATAGCTTTACCTAGTACTGATGGGAAACAAATTATTTTAATTAGTTTTGCCAAAGGAGATAAAAACTATCAAAATGTATTTGACCAAGTAGTTTCTAGTTTACAAGTTAATTAACGTGGGTGAGTATAATTCGTAATTCGTAATATCTCCCTCCGGGAGACGCTACGCGTTCAGCCCGGCACGACTCGGCTTTAGTAACGTAATTAATTCCCCATAGATAAATAATGGTGCTTATACAGAGTAGAAATCGACGGATAAATCCGGGGGCTATGTCCTGACGGACACGCGGAGCTAACAAACCTTAAAAAATCAACGGGCGTGAGAAGTCCGGTTTTTATGATGTTTATCTCGTTTAAACTCAAAAAACCCGACTTCTGAAACATCCACTGTCAACTGTCAACTGTCAACTGTCAACTAACAATAAAAGGTGAATCAATTTCCCAGACTTTCCCAGCAATAACTAATATTTGATAAACCATTACTGCGACTTCTGCACGGGTTGCGGGTTGATTTGGTCTGAGTTTATTAGTTTGAGGATAATTAACGATAAGTCGATTTAGTGTGCCTATTGCGACTTCATTTTGAGCATAATTGGGAATTTCTCTGCTGTCAGCATAATATATATTCAAGTCAATTTCGACTTGTTCTGTGAATCCTAATGCTTTTACTAAGGAGAATAGGACTTCTATACGTGGAATATTTTGGTTGGGAAGAAATTTTTTATTTGGATACCCATTAAGAAATAGTCCTTGATATGCTTGTTGAATTGCTTGATAACCCCAAAAGTTTTGTTTAACATCCTCAAATACAATCGGTTCTCGTAAAGACTGGGGATTAAAGGCTTTTACCAACAATGCAGCATATTGCGATCGCGTGATTGTTGCATTAGGTCTAAAAGTGCCATTAGGGAAACCCGCTACTATTCCTAATTCAATTAATTCCCGTATAAATTCAAAAGCCCAATGTCCCTTGATATCAGTAATTTTACTAGATTTTGGTTGTGGAGTCGGTTCGGGAATTGGTTCAGGTTCAGGTTCAGGTTCGGGATCAGCAAAAAACTGGATATTTCCGTTAACTTTGACAGGTTCTACTTGATTATCTAGAGAAATAAGTTTATTAATACTAGCATTTTGGATATCAAACTGACCGTTATCGCGAAAAATATTGTTTCCCGAACTTCTATTATTGCCAATATCTGGTAATGCATTTGCAACAACAGTTAAACCGTCTTGAATATTGCGTTCGCATCGATTTTCTCGCAAAAATGGACGAGCATCACCAGATACGACTATTCCCGAACGGTTTTCGTAAATTTGATTATTTATAATTTTGGTAGTAGCGCGATCGCCGATTGCTATACCGAAACCTGTTTGAAAACAACTATTACCTCTAACTTCACCTTGAGAATTTTTGGTAATTGAAATACCGCTAGCAGAATTTTGAGTAAATATATTATCTTTGATCACTGGATTAGCATCTCCAGCCACAAAAACCCCTTCACGTTGAGAATTGCTCAAAGTACAATTTTTAATTGTAGGTGAAGATGATTCAATCCAAACAGCAGTACCACGAGTCGCGGAATTTGTTACGGTTAAACCTTGAAGTCGAGAACCATTACTCAACACAATAGTTATATTTTGGCTGCCAAAAATACGGCTAATATATTCACCGCTACCATTAATTATAATGCCCCGACCTTTGTGATTTTCATTACCTATAATTGTGACTCCAAAAGGAACTATTAAAGGAAAAAGTTCACCGTTAGTAGCATTGTAATTACCTTCTAAAAGCTGAATTTTTGTTCCCGAAGCAGCTTCTTGAAGAGCCTGACTAATGGTTTTTAAAGGTGCTTGTTGACTACCGGAATTACTATCGTTGCCGGTAGTCGGATTTACATAGATTAATTTAAGCATATTAATACTTTTTCACTTACGTTGAAATACTACCGCGAACAATCTCAGTAAGCAGGTAGCGCTGATAGCATAAGTCTAAATAAGAGGATTTTAAAGTTGAGAATATTTAATTTATTTAATTTATTTAATTTTATTTAATTTTATTTTAACTTTGAAGCGTTATATATGAATCCTAATTGAATTTTAAACAAAATCAGTACTAACTGTTCCCTGTTAAGAGTTCCCGAACGAACTACTCCCTACTCTCTATTCCCTACTCCTTACAACTTATTCAAAAATCAAAGCGGATTCCTATATTAAACAAGTAATAATACTTATTTTCAGCTATTGCTAAATAACTTTGTACCGCATATTTTACAAAACTTGGCATTTTGATCGTGTAAATCCCAACCGCATCCCGAACAAATGGTTGTGACTTGATTCGTAGTTTTAATTATTTGCTTGATTAAATCGCCAACTTGCCAAGGAATCAGTCCGATACCTGTTAAAATCATCAAAACTGTTAACAGACGACCAATTTGAGTTACTGGAGTCACATCCCCAAATCCCACAGTTGTCATGGTTACAATCGAAAAATATATTGCATCGACAAAAGTACTAAAAACTTCTGGATGAGCAGGATGTTCCACTTGATAAATTAAGCCGGAGTAGATAAAAATAATTGCAAATAAAGTAAATAATATTCGTGTAAAAATAGCACTATCTTCGGTTGAAACATGACCAAATAAAAATTTACGATCAATATATCTGATTAATCGTAAAATTCTAAACCATCGCAACAAGCGGATATAGCTAATATCAATAGCTCCCACAAAAAATGGTAAAATAGCAATTAAATCGATAATAGAATACAGGCTCAAAATATAGTTAATTCGATTTTCTGCGCTCCACAAACGTAATAAATACTCTACAGCAAAAATAGTTAAAATTAATATATCGACAATATTTAACACTAATCGAATAGATTCAGGTAGTTGATAAGTTTGTGCTACAAAAATCATTGAAGAGAACATTACCAAGATGACAATTGTAATATTAATTGCTTTACCCAATGATGTTTCCAAATCTTTGAAGTAAAAGGCTGTATTTTCTCTATTAATGAACATATTGAAGTAAATTTGTTCGTTTACAAATAAAAGTACAATCACATCTTAAGTATTACCAAATATATCTACAAATTTTGTATCATTCTTTATCTTCTAAATAAGAAGAAAATGAATTTGCAAAAATTGCTGCTTGGGTTCTGTCTCTTAATTCTAAGCGGTTTAATATATTAGTAACGTGATTTTTAACTGTACCTTCAGAAATATACAGTTCTTGAGCAATTTCTCGGTTATTTGCACCTGTTGCAATCAAGCGTAATACTTCTTTTTCTCTTTTGGTAAGTTCAGTTAAAGTTGGTGGTGGTGAAGATAATTGAGTTGATGTAGTTGCAGGAAATTGTGTTAAAAGTTTTTTGACAATTCCTGGTCCTAATTGAGTATATCCTCTGTTTACAGCACGAATTGCTACAGCTAATTCTTCTGAAGGTGTATCTTTGAGTAAATAACCCATTGCCCCATTTTGTAATGCGGCTTTGATATACTCATCATCATCAAAGGTTGTTAACACCAAAATTTTCGTTTGAGCGAATTTCTGTTTGATTTCTCTTGTTGCAGCAACTCCATCCATCAGAGGCATTCTGATATCCATCAATATCACATTCGGCTGCAATGTTTCAACTAATTCAACTGCTTCTTTACCATTTGCGGCTTCTCCTACAATTTCTAAATCTGGTTCTAATTCTAATAAGGTTTTTAACCCTTGACGAATTAAATGTTGGTCATCTACAAGTAGTACGGTAATCATATTTTATCTGGGTAATTGGTAATTGGTAATGGGTTATTTAATACATAATCAATACATAATTATTTTTATTTATTCATTTTTAAATGATTTAACGAAAAGCCTGAAAAAGGAATAGTAACCATAATTTTAGTACCTTTTCCGGGAACGCTATTAATATTAAAATTACCATCCAAAGCTAAAGTGCGATCGCGCATACTTTTTAGTCCGAAACCTGTTGTGTTTTGGCTTAAGTCAAAACCTTTGCCGTTATCCTCAATCATTAAATGTAAACTTGTAACTGTTGTTGTTAATTCTAAATTAACTTCCGTAGATTCAGCATATTTGTAAATATTGGTCAACGATTCTTGAATAATTCGATAAATAGCAGTGCTAACATCACGGGGTATTGTGTAAAAACAACTTATTTGGCAATTGGGTTTAATATTTGTAGAATGATAAAAATCTTCTACAAGTATATTAATTGCTTGTTCTAAAGATTTTTCTTGTAAAGGATGAGAGCGCATCTTAGAAACAGATTCTCGGACATCTTTTAAGGCTTGAGAACCTAATTCTTTAGCTCTAATTAAAAAAGATTTGGCTTTATCTGGATTATTATCTAGTAATTTAGTGGCTGTTTCTAATTGGAGATTTAAAGCAGTTAAAGAATGACCTAAAGAATCATGAATTTCTCGTGCAATTCGGTTTCTTTCTTCAAGGGTAGCTTGATTTTCAATTTTTAAAGCATATTGACGTAGTTTTTCATTAGCAGCAATTAATTTTTCTCGACTTTGCCATTCAGAAAGTACTGCATTCATCAATAATAAAACAAAAACTAAAGCTAATACAAATAACAGCACAAAGCTGAATTGAAAAAACCATATTTTTTCTTGAAATAATGGATTACGTGCGTGTCTAAATTCTCTAAATGGTAGAGGAGGGAAGCGTTTTTTAAATGCAAACAAAAATAAAATAAAAGAAAATATTGCAACAACCAAACGTCCTGGTAATTGAAAAATTAAACAACTACGAGTTACTAAGATTAAATTCAAGAACGGAAACAACCGTGATGTTCTTCCACCAAATAGATTAATAATTAAAATTAAAAATATTTCACAAGCCGTATAGATAATTTTGTTCCTGCGATTGTTCGTAGGTAATCTTAAACCCATTAAACCAAAAATAGTTAAACTAATAACCGTTAATTCAGGAGTTCCTGTCGCAAATCGCCGTAAAGGAATAGGTAAGGTTGAAGCAATTGCAGCAAATACCAGCAAAACCCATTCTAAATAAAGTAAAAACTTAAAAGGATGATTTTTGAAATCTATAGGACGATTCATAAATGCTTTTGTTCTAGTTATCAGTTATATAATAGTTATTTATTTTAAAACCCAATTGAGTAATAAGTCTGGTTTTTATGACTGTTTTTCGCTGTTACAGATATTTATTCTAAAAACCGGACTTCTGTGATTATCCTATCCTTAATTAATTTTATTTAAAGCTAATAAATTCCTAAATTATCAATCATGACTTTAGTCATGGTTTTATATATGACTTTATCTAGATATTTTCACAGCACTATTTGTGACTTTTTCTTCATGCGAGTACTTAAACTAAAATTTTATGATGGTGACATCCAACAAAACAAACCCACAAATCCACTCTTACTCATATGAAACTCAAAAAATTATCTTTCTTCGCCGGTGCTGTTGCTTTAACTTTAACTGCTATTCCTTTCGCTGCTCAAGCATCTCTTAATTCCTCCTCAAGCGTTACTATTGCTCAAGGGAAAAAAGAAGGAGCATGGAAGCGTTTAAATTTAACTGACGCACAAAAAACTCAAATCCAGCAAATTAAGCAAAGCGCTCGTGCTGAAATGGAGAGAATTTTAACTCCAGAACAATTACAAAAATTGCAAGCAGCAAAAGCAAGCGGAGAGAAGAGACGTGGCGGATTTGCTGATTTAAATTTAACTGACGCTCAAAAAGTCGAACTTAATAGAATTAAAGAATCCAAGAAAAGTCAAATAGAAGCCATTCTAACCGACGAACAAAAAGCTCAAATCCAAGAAATGCGTCAAATGCGCCAAAATCGTCGCGGAAATCGTCTTCAACAACCCGCCATCTAATTTCTTCGGGTTTTATTCAAGTTTCCTTGCAAAATCAATTCTTCCACGTTCCTCAAAGAAAAAGGGATTCTACACTCCCTTTTTCTTTTTTTTGTTAAAATTCTGCTAACGTAAGTAACAAAAACTAGCATAGAAAATCTGATTTACCCCAGATTATACTCATGGGCTTCGGGCAATGAGTTTCTATAATAGTTACATCAAAAAAGATAAATCCACGAGGCATTTAATGAAGCTTAAAAAATTATCCCTCTTCGCTGGTGCGTTCGCTGTAGCTTTTAGTATTACTCCCTTAGCTGCAAACGCTCAAGTTAACCCAAATGCAAATGCACCACAAAGAGTTTCTCAGGCTACTCCTCAAAATCCTCCAGAGTTAAAGCTATCTCAGCAGCAAATCAACAAAATCAATGAAATTCGCTCTACTACTCGTAACAAAATTCAAAACGTTTTAACACCCCAGCAGCGTCAAAAAATCCAAACCGATTTGCAAGCAGGTGTTAATCCTCAACAAGTTTTTGCATCCATTCAGTTTACCCAGCAACAGCAAAGTCAATTACAAAATATTATGGTAACTTCCCAAAAAGAAATGGAAGGAGTCTTGACACCCCAACAAAAGCAAACATTAGAAAAATGGCGTGCTAGTCAAAGAAGCCAATTACAGAAAAAGTAACTCAATAGTTATATTTGGATTTTACGTTAGAGGTGGATAATATAATTAATAATCTTGTCCACCTTTACTTTCAGTTAATTTAAAATCAAAATATTCTTTCAAAAATAGGTAATTATGATATGCAGCAATAGTCTAAAACATTAACAGTCTAACCTATATTTTTTGGCTTATGAACTTCAGTCTAAAAAGCTGGATACTTGCCCTTTTTCTCGCAGTCAGCTTAACTAACTCAAGCTGTGATGCAATTTCTGCAAATCAATCTACTATAGATAATCTAAATAATCTAAATCACGAAACTACTCCCTTCTGGGTAGAAGATTACGGAAGTAAAAACCGCAGAGGCACAGAGAACTCAGAGGAAAGAAGTAAAGAGATATTGGTCGTTTTAGACGCAGATCGGAATATTTCCCAGGCTCAACCCCAAATTCAAAGTTTAAATCAAAATTTAAATCAAAACTCCAAAATAATTCACGTAATTAACCGTCTCAGCTTCGGTGCTACTCCGGGTGATATTGAAAAAGTCAAAAAAATTGGCATAGAAAAATATATCCAACAGCAGTTGACACCCGAATCAATACCTGAATCACAAAACTTAGAAAATCAACTTTCTCAACTGCAAACTCTGCGCTTAACTCCCGCACAATTATATTCTCAATACAGCGTCGATCGCCTACCAAAACCCACCCCCGAAATCAGGAAAGAAAGGCTGAAAAAACAAAGATTAATCGCTGAACAAGCTGTAAAAGCGCGATTGCTGCGAGCGACACAGAGCGATCGCCAACTACAAGAAATAATGGTAGATTTTTGGTATAACCACTTCAATGTATATCAAGATAAAGGGCAAACTCGTTTATGGGTAGGTGCTTACGAGCAACAAGCAATTAGACCTCATATTTTGGGGAAATTTCGCGATTTATTAGATGCCACCGCTCGTCACCCTGCAATGTTATTTTACTTAGACAACTGGCAAAATACCGCCCCGAATAATCGTCCCAAGGGTAGATTTAAAGGTTTAAATGAAAACTACGCTCGCGAATTGATGGAACTTCATACTTTGGGTGTTGATGGCGGTTACACTCAAGAAGACGTAATTACCTTAGCCAAAATATTTACTGGTTGGGGTTTTCGTAGTCCCGGTAAAAAATTAGAGGATGGTTACGATTTTTACTTTAATTTCCAGCGTCACGACTCCACCAATAAAATTTTCTTAGGTCAACGAATTCCAGGGAGTGGAATCGCAGAAGGAGAACAAGCCCTAGATATTCTGGCAAAACATCCGGCGACAGCAGGTCATATAAGCTACAAATTAGCTCAGTACTTTGTCGCAGATGAGCCACCAAAATATTTAGTAGACAAATTAGCAAAGCGCTTTTTAGAAACAGACGGCGACATCCGCGCTGTATTAACAACCCTATTCCAAAGTTCCGAATTCTGGGATACAAAATATTACAACATAAAATTTAAAACACCCTATCAATACGTAATATCTAGTCTGCGAGCCACCGACACCCCCATAGAAGATTTCGCTAGAATCAACAGCATATTGCATAGAATGGGAATGCCCTTGTATGGGAATCCCAGCCCAGACGGATACAAAAACACCCAAGAAGCTTGGTTAAATACCAACGGTATCAACTGGCGCTTAAGTTTTGCCACTACAATCGGCACAGGAGGATTAAAAAAGCGAAACAGTAAAAACCAACCCCCAAATACGAATGCAGCAATTGATGACACCGAATTAACAAACACCCTTGGTAACAACCTTTCTCCCAAAACTCAAGAAGTATTAAAAAGCATTTCTCCAAGACAACGTGACGTTATTATCTTGGGTAGTCCAGAATTTATGTATAGATAAAGGTTAAAGGTTAGAGGTTAAAGGTTAAAGGTTAGAGGTTAAAGGTGTAATAACAATTATCAACCAACAACTAACCACCAACCATCAACAACTAACCATCAACTAACCACCAACCACCATCAACTAACCACCAACAACCATCAACTATCAACTATCAACCAACAACCATCAACTATCAACTAACCACCAACAACTATCAACTAACTCCTAAATGAAACGTCGTAAATTTATCCAACAAGCCGGTATTGTTTCGGGTTCAAGTTTAATTGCGATCAACGCGCCAGCGTTACGGGCGATCGCAACTAATGGTTGGGTTAGTAGAAGCATCGCTGGGAATCCCAACTCAAAACGCTTGATAGTGATTTTTCTGCGTGGTGCGGTTGATGGACTCAGTGTAGTAGTACCCTATA
Organism: Nostocales cyanobacterium 94392; assembly: GCA_035285725.1. Classification (GTDB taxonomy): domain Bacteria; phylum Cyanobacteriota; class Cyanobacteriia; order Cyanobacteriales; family Nostocaceae; genus Rivularia. The sequence goes on from JAYKJL010000022.1 coordinate 38,523, forward strand.
CCGAAACCGCTTACTATCAAGCCAGACAGAGAATTGCCATTCCCCAACCAGATAAAGCTGGTGGTGTATTAGATTTAGATGGAAAATTTGGACTGCACCCCAGTCTTGCAGCTTTAATCCCCTTGTGGAAGCAAAAAAATTTGGCATTCGTTCACGCTTGCGGCTCATCAGAATCTACCCGTTCCCATTTTGACGCTCAAGAATACATGGAAACTGGTACTCCAGGAACTAAAAATACTAGAGATGGTTGGATGAATCGTCTTTTAGCTTTGATGACTGTAGAAAATAATCCTATCCAAGCTGTAAACGTCGGTTATGATATTCCCCGGATTTTAGCTGGAAATGCTCCTGTCGCAACTATTCCCACTGGTAGCAGAATTACTCAACGTTTACCTATAGATAATCCACAATTAATAACAGCATTCGACAAATTATACAGCGGTAACGATGCTTTGAGCAAGACATATCGCGAAGCACGTCAAGCCCGTGAAGCCTTAATGGAATCAGATGTGGAAATGCAAATGGCGAATAACGGTGCACCTCTACCTAAAGGTTTTGCCAAAGATGCTCAACGTTTAGCAAAATTAATGGTGCGCGATTCCAGAATTGAACTGGCATTTATAGCTTTGGGTGGTTGGGATACCCACATCAATCAAGGCAATTCAAAAGGACAATTAGCCCAGCGCTTGCAAGGATTAGGCGATGGTTTAGCAACTTTACAAAAAGAGTTAGGAAAAGTATATAAAAATACTAATATAGTCGTAATATCCGAATTTGGTCGGACAGTCAAAGAAAATGGCAATGGTGGCACCGACCACGGACACGGTAACGTCATGTGGTTATTAGGTGGTAACATTCGCGGTGGTAAAGTTTACGGTACCTTCCCCGGCTTATCCAAAAATCAACTGTACGAAGGAAGAGATTTAGCTGTAACTACTGATTTTAGAGACGTAATTGCTACCGTTTTACAAAGTCATATGAATTTAGAGCAAGGCGAAATTAGCAAAATATTTCCCAATTACACGCAAAATCAACAGTTACCGATTATTTAGTTAGTTGACAGTTGACCTTTAACCTTTCCCCTTTCCCCTTTAACCTTTAACCTTTAACCTTTAACCTTTAACCTTTAACCTTTAACCTTTAACCTTTAACCTTTAACCTTTAACCTTTAACCTTTAACCTTTAACCTTTAACCTTTAACCTTTCCCCTTTAACCTTTAACCTTTAACCTTTCCCCCCATCCCCTTCCCCTGCATTTCGCAAATGCTACAAATTCCGTTAAGATAACTAAGCAAACGTGAACCGTAATAGATTAGGGAAACTCCGGTGCAATTCCGGGGCTGTGCCGCAACTGTAAAAATATTTTAGATTTTAGATTTTAAATTTTAGATTAATAATTGATAATAATCCAAAATCCGCAATCCAAAATCCAAAATTTTTTGAGCCAGAAGACCTATCTGTTATTCGCTCACTTTATTTCCTGCGTCGCACGGGAAAGGAGCTTTGTGAAAACAATGCAAATTATCGATAAATCAGATTTTAACCAGTTGCAATACCCGAATCTACAAAATCTTCAATTACCTCCTTTAGCAATGAAGCGTCCTTTGCTGATGATTGGACATGGTACAAGGGACGAACAAGGAAAGCAGGCTTTGTTAGATTTTGCTAGTGCTTACCAAGCTTTAGATAATTCTCGTCCAGTATTACCTTGTTTTCTGGAACTAACTGGTCCCACAATTCAAGAAGGTGTGGATGAATGTGTGAAAAACGGTTATACGGAACTTTCCGCATTACCAATTTTACTGTTTGCTGCACGACATAATAAATTTGATGTTACCAACGAATTAGACCGTGCTAGGGTTAGATATCCCGAATTAAAATTTCACTACGGAAGACACTTCGGAATTACACCCCTACTAATCGAACTGTGGCGCGATCGCCTAGCCGAACTCGACAAACCCGAACACAATCCCCAACAAATTTCCCGTCAAGATACCGTGCTTTTGTTTGTCGGTAGAGGTTCGAGTGATCCCGACGCAAACGGCGATATATTCAAATTAGCTCGAATTCTCTGGGAAGGTAGCGGTTATTCTACCGTTGAAACTTGTTTTATCGGCATTACCCACCCCAGATTAGAAGCAGGTTTTCAACGCGCTCGTTTATATCAACCGAAACGCATTATTGTATTACCATACTTTCTGTTTATGGGTACATTGGTGAAAAAAATCTTCAATATTACAGCCCAACAGCAAGAGCAATACCCAGATATTTCTATTACTGCTTTACCAGAAATCGGTTTGCAACCAGAATTGTTGACAATACTGCGAGAACGAGAAATTGAAACTCAACTCGGAGAAGTGAAGATGAATTGTGAAATGTGTAAATTCCGCACTGCCGCTGTATCGGATAATCACGGACACGGACATTCCCACGACCACCATCATCACCATCACCATTCACACCCACCCATAGATCCTTACGCAGATATCGATAATTATCATCAAAAAATCTGGCAAGCACCCTAGTAGTCTGCCACATAAGTCAATACGGTTCAGTTAAGGTTGCCATTTGATTGATCAATCGATCTATATTTCATTTTGTGGGAAAACCAAGAATTGGGGGACGGCTGCGTCCCCTAAGCCCCCTCCAGAAAAGTCAGTCTGTTCGATCGCAATATTAATTAATTTTCTTAGCTGAACTGTATTGCCACATAAGTTATTAGGGATTTGTTCCTCTACCGACGTGCTGTAGAGACGTTATACATAACGTCTCTAGACAATTTGGGAAAAAACTAACCATTCATATTCATAATTATTGTGGTGGAATACTAGAAAGTGATTTTCTCTAACTGTTATTAAGTCCTCCTTTTTAAGGAAGGAATATTTATTACTTAATCAAAAACAATTGTACTGTTTAAAATTCCCAAAATCTTGCCTAATTCACTAATAAAATACTCATTAGACATCTCCGGAAATAAAAAACCTCTCTCCAAACCTGACTATATGGCATATGATTATTTCCTGATATTTATTAGACAAATTAGGTAGGATGCCCCGTATTTTTATTATCTCCCATCTTTTTACTCAATCAAATCTAACTTTTGTAAAAAAACAGGTAACGGTAACAAAAGAGTTGCAGCGACATCCGCTAATTCACTTAACTTAACCGAAGCTCCTTGTCCGTCACGCAACAGCCAAATCACCGTAGTACTGACACCCGATTTTTGCTGTAAAGTTTGCCAGTTAGTAATACCGACTCGTTCCATTAAATTTAAAAGCAATGTATCTTTGGAATTTCCAGTAGCATAAATTGTCGCGAACAGAAAACGTAAAAAGGCAATTATTCCACCGAAAATTAAAATCACAGCCAGCAATCCGTAAACTAGATACAAGGTATTAAAAATCATAAACAAAAATAATCTGATTTTTTTACTACTTTTTCCGTACTATAATAATCACGAAAATTAGATTTTAAAAGCATACCCGGACTCAAACCGTTATTAAGCAGCAGCTTGACAACAGTTAATACTCGCAAAGCAACTATTTTCAAGTTAGAGTATTAAGTAATAAATTCCCTATTGCTAATTCCCTAGTATGCCTAAAAAAGAATTCGCTATTGGTAGCAAAGTCCGTGTAGTAGCCCTACCACCTTACATCAAAACTGCCGAACCGATGCCGATGCTGCGTCCTCCCGATATTATTCACATAGGAGAAGAAGGTATCGTTATTGACCATCGTCCCGGAGGATACTGGGGTATCCGCTTTGCTAATGGCTCGTTTCTCTTGGATAGTCAGTACATAGAATCCACTGAAACTCATACTCAACCAGAATCATCTAGTCAAGTTTCTTAGCACGACTTTTTAATCAAACTCGCCAAATATAAGTGCACCTGCTGTACGAGTAATTGTAAACTTATTTAAAGTAGTTATTCGTACTCTGCACAAAAATGAACAGCAATTTTTTTCGTAATTTTTTAAATATATTATTTGCCACTTGCTTTGTATTTTTGGGATGGTTAAATTCTACTCCTGCTGTGAATGCAATGGGTGGTACACTTCCCTCAGTCAATCAACCTGCACCAGAATTTACTTTACCAACTAACACCGGAGACGGAGAAATTTCCCTTTCTGACTATCGGGGTAAATGGGTAGTACTTTATTTTTATCCCAAGGATTTTACACCCGGTTGCACCATAGAAGCACGTCGTTTTCAAGAAGACTTACCAAAATACTTAGAACAAAATACTGAAATTATCGGTGTCAGTGCTGATGATATTAATTCTCACGCCGAATTTTGCGATTCTGAAGGTTTAAAATTTCCTTTACTAGCCGATACAACTGGTGCGGTAAGTAAAGCTTACGGTTCTTGGATGAGCTTTATTTCCATGCGTCACAGTTTTATTATTGACCCAGAAGGTATTTTACGAGAAACTTTTGTCAAAGTTAATCCAATCGTTCATTCTCAAGAAGTAATGGCACGACTCAAGAATTTACAGCAAACAATTTCTTCTTAATGACAACATCAGGAGACGTTGCACTGCAACGTTTCTACATAATTTATCTGTATATTTTTATATGCCACCAATTTCATAATCCAAAATCTAAAATCTAGAACTTGTACTGAGCTTGCCGAAGTATCTAAAATCCGATTGATATTGATTACATTTATCCCGACAACTTTTAGTAAAATGAGCTAAAAATAGAATTAGCAAGGCGATAATTTTTCAACGAGGCTAAATATGGATTTTGAACACGAAGTCCCGCTTGAAAAAACTACTGAAGAATTAGAATTTGCTGAGCCTTCTAATCCTCGCAAACCTTTTAAAATATTGCGGAATACTGAAGCTTTTCTGCGTCGTCCGACTGTTGCAGCATTAGTACCGATTTTACCGCCAAAATTCAGTGAAAATTTACAAGATGCGAACGATATTGCTGAAGATTCACTCGAAGAATTAGCAGAAATAGACCTAAATCAAATTAATGATTGGGAATTACGTCCTTTTCGGATGCGGATTGCTTTAAGTTTTGTTGGATTTAGTTCTTTAGCTATACTGGTTTTAGCGCTTTTCTTAACTACGCTACACCCACAAATGAGTCCAACTCAACAAATTGCTACATATTGGGGTGAGTATATTTGGTTTGTTTGTTTGGGTGTGACTGGAATGTTTCTTCTAGGTAGAGAAGCGATGCGTCCTATTAATAAGCGAAATTTAGATGATGATTGGTAATGGTTAGTAGTTAGTGGTTAGTGGATAGTAGATGGTAGTTAGTGGTTAAGATTTAAGAAGCAACTGTCAACTGTTATAATAAAAGCTTTAAATCTATTTATCTAATGCCCAATTCAGAATATTCAACTATGAATCATGACCCTTTTATTGTTCCACCTGGTTCCACAATTTGTCTAAAAAAAGATTACGATACGACTTTTACAGGTGATTTTTATGATAAAGGTGATGCAAAAATAAAACTGCAACAGGATATTGAACGATTAGCTAAATATCAAAATATTCTTTATGCTCAAAATACTTATGCGTTGCTGGTAATTTTCCAAGCAATGGATGCAGCCGGGAAAGATAGTACAATTAAATACGTTATGTCTGGTGTAAATCCTCAAGGTTGTCAAGTATTTAGTTTTAAGCAACCTTCCTCAGAAGAATTAGACCATGATTATTTATGGCGTAGTGTCAAAGCTTTACCGGAAAGAGGCAGAATTGGTATTTTTAATCGTTCTTATTATGAAGAAGTTTTGGTGGCACGTGTACATCCAGAATTACTAAAAAAACAACAATTACCTAAATCTGTGATGGGTAATCATATATGGAAACAGCGTTTTGAAGAAATAAATAATTTTGAAAAATATTTGACTAATAATGGAATTATTATTCTCAAATTTTTTCTCAATGTATCTAAAAAAGAACAGAAAAAACGTTTTATGAAGCGCATTGAATTACCAGAAAAAAACTGGAAGTTCTCAACAAGTGATGTCAAAGAACGTGCTTTTTGGGATGACTATATGAGCGCTTACGAAGATGCTTTTTCTCATACTAGCACTGAATGGGCTCCTTGGCACATCATTCCTGCTGACCATAAGTGGTTTACTCGCATTGCAGTTGCTGATATTATTTGCTCTAGGTTAAAAGAACTTAAATTAAGTTATCCTATCCCCACAGAACAACATCAGCAGGATATTCTCAAGGCTAAGGAAATTTTAGAAGCCGAAAATTAATCTTTAATATCGTTCAATCTCCAGAGAATATGGTACTATTGTACCATTAACCATCAAAAGCAAATAAATCAGAAGATGCAAACACCAATATTGATATCCTAGCCTAATTAAAGTTCGGGCAACTACAATAGAGCGAACTTTGACAATTAACTATATTACATTCGGATGATATCTATAGGTATATTGTCGGAAGGGTTACACTTCGGTGTAAGCTTGTACAAAGTTAAATATTTGAGACAAGAAAACAAATAGCCTCTAATTATGTCGATTATTGCTCTGAGAGCGTGGTATATCGAAAAGTATGAGCCGATTCCAGAGTTTGAGAAACGTCAGCCAGACATTCGTATCAGTAAAAAAAGTCTGCTGAAATCGGCTTTGAGAGCAGATTTTTTGGAAGATAGCGACGAAGTGAAAAATTCAACTTGGTTTCGCCGCTATCTCGAAGGCGACGAGATCGAATTTTATATTGAAGGTAGTGGTGGTTATTGTGTAGCCAACATCGATCTAATTAGTCATGAAATTTATTTTACTAAGCAGGCTTTGTTGGCTCAATTAGAACCAACGATTTTTTTGAGTTATCAAGATGAGTATCCTGAAGCTAGCGATGCTTTACGTGACGGATTGCTCGATAGTTTGGATAAATTAAATTTGCGATCGCGACTTCCGTTAAAGTTAATTGAATCAATTCGTCCCAAAGATGCTCCCATGCGTTTGGGAAGCAGTATGATGCGAAAAATTCGCAGGAGTTTATTATTTATTGCGGATGCGACACCGATTACGAGTGTTGACAACGGGAAGGAAAAACCTTTGTTACTTCCGAGTGCTAATACCTGTATCGAAATTGGTTATGCTATTCAAAGTAAACGTTCTGAACAAATTTTACTCGCACAAATGCAGTGTGAGGATAAAAATGGACAATTTCCTTTTGATTTAAGTACAACTCAAATAATGCAGTTTAAAGACAGTAAAGAATTAAATAAAATCTTGCCACAAACAATTCAAACTGTTTTAGCAAGATTTAGATTATTTGCATAATTAAAATCTTTAATTATTTTTGATTAGTATATTATACGAATTATTTTTTATCTTCAGTCTATTAAAATATACTTTTGCTATGAGCCTGAGAATTAATTCCCAGGCAGATACAAACAAATTTATATAATTTGTCGCAATTTGAAATGTGGAAAAGCTCGGTTTCTTAATGCTAGCAAATAGCAACCCTTAAGTTTCCGCATAACCTTGAATATTTTCAGGCTCAAAAGAACGCAATATATTAGTTGCTTGTTTAACTAATTCTTCAGAACCTTCAAATATAATTAAATACTTTCCAGCATTCAAGCGATTGCGATAAATTAAAGCATCTCCACTACCAACTGTCAGCCCTACACTACCACCAACAACAAAAGCACCTAATACACCGGAAGCCGCTCCTAATAAGCCTCCAATAATCGGGTTAATAATACCAGCATTCGGGATTATTTCGATATTTGTCAACAAATTGAAAGCATAACCAGCAGCAAAACCGAAAGGAATGAGCCAAGAAGTAAGAAGTTGTGCGTTACTTTTAGCTTTTTTATTTGGGTTAATTAGTCCATATTCGTCTGCACTCTTATAACCAGCACCCAAGATACTAATTTGTTTGGTAGGTAAACCTGCTTCTTCCAAAGCAGTATAAGCGGCTTCCGCTTGGATTCGATTTGAATAAACTGCAATTAGATAATTCATCTAAATAATTTAAATTATTTCAAAATGTAAATATATGAGAATTAGCTTTAACAAATCCACTAAAAAAATAGCAATATCGTCATTCAACATCGACGAAGGTAATTAAAAGTTTTGATGTACAAACATAAAAAATTTTAATTAACCCTTCTTGGATTACACCTGATAAACCACTTCTCTTATGCTCTAATATATACTTGTTAAGAATAGATTTGCTAGTGCAACAGACTACTATCACTAAAAGCATTTTGAGAATTTTAATCTCTCTATTCAAGTAGAAGCCTTCTTAGATTATCATCAAATATGTATTCAATCGGAAAATCATAAATTACATTAACAGGGCTTACGCGATTGTCACAATCGTTGGTTGGTGCGTGACACACAGGTTCCTTATTTTTACCTTCAAGATTGTTCCAAGTCTCACAGCACCCTGCAAGAAAATATGCTTGTTGCGTAAGTCCTAATTAATTTATAAGAATTTTTATGTTATCCGATTAAAATAATTGAAAACAGTAATTATTCCTATTTGTTAGATTGTTAGAATAGTTCACATCATTAATTTTCATGGGTTTGTAGTTGCGATTGATCGCTGTAAATTAAGGGCTAAACCCCAACTACAAACATTTAATAGAAAACCTCGCCAAAAACGAGACTTTGATCGTACTTATGTAGTATTTTTGGTGAAAAGTCGTATGGTGGTTTTCTGCAATGAAACAGCTCCTCAACCACTTCTTGAGTTGGCAAAAAAATATCGCGAAGCTGATTTTATCGCTAGCGATAATGATATTCGTTTCTTTGGTGTTTGCAGTACCCGCTTTCGCTACGGGTGTATATAACATACCAAACCTGACTTCAGATACTTGGATTGTAGATGAAGCAGATTTAATCAGCCGTTTTAATGAAGGTAGAATTAGTAGTGCCTTCGATGAATTGGCTAAACAGACAGGAAACGAAGTCAGAATAGTAACTATTCGTCGTTTAGATTATGGGGAAACTCCCGATAGTTTTACCAAAGCTCTATTTGAAAAATGGTTTCCAACAAAAGAAGCACAAGCAAATCAAACTTTATTAACTATTGACTCTGTAACCAACGGAACCGCCATTATTACCGGCGATCAAGTCAAATCTGTCATGTCTGATGATATAGCCAAAAGTATAGCATCAGAAACGGTTTTAGTGCCGTTGCGTAACGGTAACAAATACAATCAAGCATTTTTAGATGCACAAGAACGCCTTGTTACCGTACTTTCCGGAGAACCCGATCCTGGACCTCCAGAAGTGACGAACGAAGTACAAGTAGAAGGAACCTTTACCAAAGCCGGAGAAACCAACAGAGGAAATGCTACCGCTTGGGTAATCGGATTATTGATTGCAGCAACCGTAATTCCCATGGCAACATACTATATCTACTTGGTTTTCCAGCCATCATCACAAGGGAATAAGGAATAGGGGATGGGGGGATGGGGGGATGGGGGGATGGGGAGATAGTTGATAACATACCATTACCAATTCCCAATTTCCAATTCCCAATTTCCTAATTAATCTTGAACATACTCTTGCCCTGTCACTAAAGCAATCTCAGCACGGACAAATTCTCGACCAAGATAAGCAGCATGATCAAACATGGTTGTCGGGCAGGGCTGAGTTTCTTCAAAAATTTTTACAGATAATTCCTTTGCAGTTCTGCCAGAATATACCGTTGTGTGAGTTCGTTCTACTTTTCCTTTTGCAGGAATTACCTTTCCTGTTTCTGGATCGACAGCTAAACCTCGCTCATCGATAATGTTAGTAAAATGTTTGGCAAAAATGAGTCCTTCTTGACGGTCGATGTAAATAATAAAATATCCCGCAGGATCTAAATCAATGTATCGTTGAGAAAGCTTGTCATCAATTGCTGTTAAATTATCACGTAGATTCATAATTACTAAAAAACTTCCGTCTTAAGGGTAATCACACACTTGAAATAAAGTTAGTTGTTAGTGGATGGTGGATAGTAGTTAGTTGTTAGTGGATGGTGGTTAGTGGTTTTTAACCTTTAACCTTTAACCTTTAACCTTCAACCTTAAAAGGAATCTCCTCGTTAATTGCATCAATTTCCTGTTGTTCTAGTTGATTTACTTCGCTGATATAACGACGGAGTATTTCTCCCAGACGATTGTTGTAAAAGCGATGCAGGCTGTAGTTGGGAGTAGCGGGAAAACCGCGACGTTTTTTGTGTCTTCCACCAGCACCGGGGTCAAAAACTTGGATATTATTTGTAATTGCCCATTCAATAGGTGAATAATAACAAGCGTCAAAATGTAAACAATCTATTTGCTGGAAACTACCCCAATAACGTCCATACATTTTATCGTGTTTATACAAACAAAAAGACATTCCCACGGGTTGGCTGTTATCTTGTTCGCTATAAGCGGCAAAAAACACGACGCGATCGCGATAGTTTTCGTATAAAGATTCAAAAAACCGTTTTGTGAGATATTTACTACCCCACCATCCGAATTTATCACAGGTATCGGCGTAAAAATCGTACATCAAACCAAAAAAATCTTGGGGAATCTCATCACCAGTGAATGGTTTTAATTCCAAACCAGCTTTTGTCACGGCTTTTCGTTCCCGTTTGATGTTACGACGCTGATTAGCATTGAATGCATTTAAATAATCATCAAAATTAGTGAAATCTTGATTTTGCCAAACATAGTTATGGTGAAGCCAAGGTGTAAAACCCTGACGTTCTAATATTGGACGAAAATCGGGATCTACATATAAAAAATTGCAGCCGCTGATACGTTGCTTTTTACAGAAAGAATCTATTTCACGTATTAATAAGCAAGTTATTTCTTCCTCATCTTCTCCTGGGGCAATTAAAAATCGATAACCTTCCGCTGGGGTAAACGGAGACATACCAAGCATTTTAGGGTAATATTGTACCCCAATACGATGAGCTAACTCTGCCCACTGATGATCAAAGACAAACTCTCCATAACTATGTCCTTTGATATATAGTGGAGCAACAGCAATCAGCGTTCGATCTCGCCATAACGTTAGGTGATTAGGTAACCAACCACTTTGAGCAGTAGCGCTACCAGAAGCTTCGAGATTGTTTAACCAATCCCACTCAAAAAACGGAGTCTGAAGCGGTACAGCCAAAGCATTCCAAGCTTGGGAAGGTACTTCGGCAACACTGTTAATCCAGGTGAGAGAATAGCTGGGCTTAATTTTTTCCACCATGGTTGTTGAATACACAAAACTTAGCAAAAGCTTTATTTAGAGTAATCTAATCTGGGAATTGTTGCAGACAATAATGAAGAAATACTTCTTGGTTTTGGGTACGAACTTCTATAAGTTGTAATTTTGGAGCAGCTTCTGCTAAAAATCCTGTACCTCCAACTGGTGTGGGAGCATCTTTACCACCCAAAATTAAAGGACAGACAGTCAGCCAAATTTCGTCAATAAAATTTAATTTAAGCAGATTCGCTACCAATTTTCCACCACCTAAAACTCCTAACTGTGCTATACCCAAAATAGTTAGGTGCTGTAATGCTGCACAAATGTCAACTGTTCCTGTTGCGGTTTCAAATATGAGTATACGTTTAAATTCCGGTTTTGGTTGCCAAAACATCGCTCCTGTTGCAGTTGAGATTAACCAACGTTCTACTGGCTGTTGAAAGAAGCGTAAATCTGGATTAAACTTACCGGAATTAGAAATAACGATATGTATGGGCTGGGGTGGCTTGCCATTGTCTTTTCGATGTTGTAATAAGTCTGGATGTGACACAGTTAAAGTCGTACCGTAGGCTCGTAAAGTCCCAGCACCGAATAAAACAGCATCCCTTGCAGCAATTTGTGTTTCTAGGTGTGCTTTATCGGTAATTGATCCGAATCTAGCCGCAGAACGGGAAACATCTGCTATTTTACCATCTGCACTCATTGCTAAAACCACTGTGATGTGAGGTCGCGATCGCTGTGTCATGGAAATTATAGATATGCCAGGATATTGATATTTTTGGACTGCTAATACCAATAATAAATAGAAATAAATTTAGTAGATAATTGAGTAAAATACCCTCCTCTAAGTGTAATTAAATTCAAAGCCTTTAACCAACCACTTGAGATAAATTACTTTTTGTAATCAACTCAAAGGATAAATGCTCGATAACAAACAGTATGCGTTCGTAAAATGGCAAATTATATCATATGAGGTTAAAGTCTTATTCGGATCAGTGAAAGTAAGTGTCATTGTAAAAAACAATTATCAATTACCAAAATCTTAAAAAGCCTATTTGTATTGTAAAAGTTTGTATCTACCACTTCTTTTTAGTTTTTAGCAATTTAATAACTTGATTATTAGGATTCATCAACTTAATAATAGAAGTACATTAACTTGTTGAATAATTTTTATTTTACTGTTTTGCTTTGCAGATACTTATCAGAGAATGCCAATGGTGAATCTTTGTCAATCATCATTTCGCCGAATTCTAGTATCAAAGATATTACTGCTATCAGTACCAATCTTATTGATAGGCGAATTTGTCGTATATCAAAAAGCACGTTCTAGCTTGATAGAAAGTGCGCGTCATAATTTGACCGAAAGTGCCATTCTCAAAGGAGAGAATATTGTAGATACTATTGATATGCTGGGAAGTAGCTTGTTAATTGCTTCCCAAACAACGATCCTTCAATCAGGTCAGCCTCAGTTGGTGGAAAAATTTGTTACTCAATTAGCTCAACAATTACCCAGAGAAATTAAGTGTATTCAATTAACAAATCCCAACAACGGCAGTATTATTGCTGGCAATTGTGGTAAACAATTAACTAATTTGAATAATTTTTCGTTTGAACAAAATAAAGTTCAAATAGAACCAATTTTACCGGCAAATTTGAGCGTAAATAGTTTAGAAGAACGGTCTTTAAAGCTACATCTTAATTTGTCTTCTCCCGTTTACGATGCCCAAGGGAAATTGCGTTATAACTTAAGTATACAGTCGCAACTATTGCATGAAAGAATCAAACAAAATCCTAGTTTTTTAACAGCTTATACAGTCGTAATTGCAGAAAACGGAACAATTTTGGCACATCCAATTTTTCAACGAATAGGTACAAATATTACGGAACACACGGATGGAAAAAAATTACAAAACATAGTTAAAAATGCCGTATCTGGACGTAAAGATTCTGTTGATTTATTCTTTGAAAAAGAAGGTAGTATGTTACTTGCTGGATATACAGCTATTAACAGCCCAGTTGATAATGGTGAACAAAAATGGGTAATTTTAGCTGTTACTAGTTTGGATAATGCTTTATACGGCTTGAACGAAATCAAGCTAATTTTGTTTGTTTTGACAATTGGGTTGATTGGTGCGACTTTATTAGCATCGCTGTATGTAGCTCGTTATTTAGCCCTTCCAGTAGAACAATTACGCGATTATGCTTTAAATCTTCATTCTCACAATAGTTCTTCCTCTGTTCCAGATAATTTCAATATTCGGGAATTTAATCAACTAGCACAAGCACTAGATCAAATGGTGGAAAGACTCAAAGCATGGGCTCAAGAGTTAGAAATAGCTTGGAAAGAAGCAAAAACCGCGAATCAAAGCAAAAGTTATTTTTTGGCTACAACTTCTCACGAGTTGAGGAACCCTTTAAATGTGATTATCAATTCTATACGGTTGGTTACGGATGACTTGTGCGACGATAGAGAAGAAGAAAAAGAGTTTCTCAAACGTGCAGATGAAACCGCTATTCATCTATTGGGTATTATTAACGATTTACTTGATATTTCTAGAATAGAAGCTGGTAAACTTTCAGTTGTAATCAAACCAATTGACCTACGTAAACCGATAGAAGACGTAATTATCCAACAATCGATTAATATTAAACAAAAAGGTTTGCAGTTGAATGCTCCCCAATTGAACGAGCAAATTCGGGTTAATGCGGATATCGCAAAATTCAAGCAAGTATTAATCAATGTGATTGGTAACGCAACCAAGTTTACCGAAACAGGAAGCATTAGCATAACTACAGAAATTCAAGAAGATAATCATAAATACTGGGTAACAGTTGCTGTTATTGATACGGGTATAGGAATCGACAACGAACAACAGCAAAAACTCTTTCGTCCCTTTGTAATGGTAGATGGTAGCAATACAAGGCAGTATAACGGTACTGGGTTAGGATTAGCAATTTCGCGCAATTTAATCGAATTGATGGGAGGGACAATAACTCTTGAAAGTGCGGGAATGAATCAAGGTACAACGGTAAAAATTACTTTACCTTTGATTGATAGCGAGTATCCATTTATAGCTTCTACTAAAATGGATTCTGACAACAAGCAGATTAGCGAGAATAATAAATTACCACAAGCTACTTTTCAAAGTAATTCTAATTATAAATGACTGGGATGGGAGTTTTCCGAGGTAGAACTTAATTTGGGGATTAAGGAATTTAGGGTGCGATCGCGTATAAAGGAAATATCAGCTGTTGGCAATTGCAACCTTTTTCGATTCTAGCTACATCCAAGTTCGGCGACAATACTTTGTTCGGGTTTTATGAAGATTATAAGTATGATAAAGATACATACAAGCTCTTAAAAACCCGACTTCTATGATTAATTCTGATACTTACTGCTTTATTTTTCCAGAAAAATCGGTTTACCCCCAGCTTCCAGAGATTGGCTAAGAGCGCTGAGAATTTCTACTAATTCGGTACCAACCCAACCTGATGACAGCGTTGAAGCGGTATTTTGTAAGATACATTCAATAAAGCTGTGACAAACTCGTTGTAATGGTTCCCCTTTTTCAATGTCTATCACTTTTCTTTGTTGGTTGATGGGGATAAAGCTATTCCCTTGACGTTCAAATTCACCTTGCATCAATATCAAAGGTGTATCGGCTAACATTTCATCAAAAATCAAACTACCACGACTTCCTACCACTCCCAAACGTCGCTGTTTATCAGGATTGAGCCAGCATAGATGAATGAATGCCTGAAAACCACAAGCATATGTTAACGTTACCCAAACTAAATCCGATAGGGGATGAGCAGATGCTGTTTGTAACCAAACTTTTCCCATTGCTTGAGCAACTATTGGCGATCGCCCTAACCAATTATTAAAAATGGCAATATCATGAATAGCTAAATCCCATAATGCATCAACATCCTGACGTACTGGACCCAAATGAGTGCGTGTTGCATAACCGTAGCGTAAGTCTCCTATCATATCAGCTTGCAATAATCTTTGTCCTTTTTCTACTGCCGGATGAAATAAATAGGTATGATCTACCATGAGAATCAATTGCTGTTTTTCTGCTAACTCACACAATTCACGACATTCTGTGCGATTAAGGGTTAGAGGTTTTTCCGCTAAAACATGACATCCCCAATTCAAAGCATCAATAATTAAGGAGTAATGGGTAATCGCAGGAGTGGCAATTACTACCGCATTTAATTCTGGTAGCTGTTGTAATTTTTGCCATTCAGTAGTTAATAAAATATCTTTTTCTAAGGAATATTGCCGCTGTACTTTAGTTAAACAATCGGGATTTGGATCTACTACTGCAACAATTTTCACAATCGGATGTGCTAAAAAATTTCGCAGTAAATGAACACCCCAGCGTCCAACTCCAATTACAGCAAGTTTTATTATATTAGTCATTAGTTAGTAGTTAGTTGTTAGTGGTAGTTGGTAATTGGTAGTTGGTAATTGGTAGTTAATGGAATCAAAGTTCCAATCATTAATAAGTCGGGTTTTTTAGCTTAAATAGCTATAAAACAAGATAATCCTTGTAAAAACCCGATTTTTCTCCGAAGATCAGTTAATCAAATCAATCTAAAATCTAAAATCTAAAATCTAAAATTCAATGGCAACTTACTATCAATAGCTTATCAAATACCCGATTGAGTTCAGGGTTTTTGCGGAGGCTCTATAGCTAAAAAAGCGACTTTCGCGGCAGCTTGCTCGGCAGCTTTAATAGAACGTCCTTTACCTTCACCTAATTTTTGATCGTGTAGCCAAACCTCAGCAATGAAGCGTTCTTGATTATGTTGAGGTAAAGGTAGTTGAGTAACGCGATATTCGGGTAAAATTTTATATTGTCCTTGAGTCCATTCCTGTAAAGCAGCTTTATAATTTTGTTTTGCGGGGTCTAAGCTGATTTCTGTAGCAAGTTGTTTGAAATGAGGATCTAACCAAGGTCGAATTAACTCTAAATTATTTGTACTTAGATAAAGCGCACCTAAAACCGCTTCAAAAGCATCTGCCAATCTGGTTTCTTGTCCTGCTTTATCTCCATAAGCACTACCAGCAACCAATAGATGTAGCTCCAAACCGTAATAACTAGCTAATTGAGCAAGAACGCGATCGCTAACCAGTACGGAACGAATTGCAGCAAAATCACCAACGCTCTGATGGTGAAAATCTTCCCACAAAACAAGAGCAGCTACCAAACGTACCACCGCATCCCCAACAAACTCAAGTTGCTCGTAATTTGCCGACTCAGAAATAGACGGATGAGTCAGCGCCAAGTCCAGCAATTCCCATTTTAAAGGTGCCTCTGCTGATAGACCTAGCTTTTTGAGCAAACTTTCAAGTTGTCGTTGACGACGTGGATAAATAACGGACATTAATTGAGGTTAAAGGTTAAAGGTTGAAGGTTAAAGGTTGAAGGTTGAAGGTTAAAGGTCTGTATGTTAGGAGGAGGGGAGTTGACAGTTGACAGTTGACAGTTGAGAGTTAATTTCTCCCCATCTCCCCATCCCCTTGTCCCCTTCTCCCCCCATCTCCCCAAAAAGGGGGGAGAGAGTCGGACATAAGCCGGGTTCTGTTCAAGGGCAGTTATCTATCTAGGACGGTTGTTACCAAACGTCTCAAGCGGCTCTCAAAAACGGAACTGGAAAAAGACCAACCATAGTTCCTCTCACCTTGCTTCCAACCGGGGTTTACCGAGCCAGCAACTCTCGATGCTGCTGGTGAGCTCTTACCTCACCTTTGCACCCTTACCATTTTCAGTTATCAGTTATCAGTTATCAGTTATCAAGTATTGCTTGTTCACTGTTCACTGTATGACGCTACCGCGTCACGCTGCGCTAACACTGTTCACTGATGATTGGCGGTATTTTTCTGTGGCACTATCCTCACGCTCGCACGCACTGGGCGTTACCCAGCAAGTTTGGTCTTTGGGAAGCCCGGACTTTCCTCAAAATAGTTCTTTTAAAACTAATTTGCAACTGCCTCGCCTACTCTCTCTTAATATTCTAGTTTAATTCCAAATGACTTTAAGATGGTCTCTTTTTATTCCAAGGTAGGGCGTAACTCCAAGGTAGTTTTCTAATTATAAAAGGACAAGTAATAATAGACATGGGAGGAATATTTTGACCTGGGACTAATCCCACTCGTACTTCTGAAAATCTCAGCACTAATTGCAGAGAAAATTCTATTTCTTTTCTTCTGGCGATAAATTGTTTGTATAATTTTCTAAATGCTTTGTTCGGACTGCCTTTAAGTCCAGCGATATCAACTAATGATTTTGTGGCTTGATATGTTCCGGTTTCTTGGTCTCGCGTAAATACGTCTTCAGCGGTAAGACTCTGTACGAGGGTTTGATTGGGAGCAATTAAGCTTGGACTTTGAGGTACTGCTAAATCGCGGGAAACGTCTGGTGATTTACGAATTATTCGACGCGATACATTTTTATGTTTTTCAGCAAAAGAGCAGTTATCCCAGTCAACATATACAGCAACATTATCTGATTTATTACCAAGGATGAGCAATAAATCATTTACCTCATTTTTTCCTTGGATATCGTTAGAAGCTTTCAGTTTAAAGGTAATAGAAATTTTATCATCGAGTTCTTGTTCTTTTAATTGTTTGTCAACTGATGCCTTGTCATAGGTAAATTTAATTTGTTCGTCAATTGACTCGACCATTAAGTTGAAAACATAACTAACGCCGATGATATAAAGCGTCAGTACTAGTAAATCAGGACTCGTACCCGTCTGTTCTTGCATTTATCTAAATATAACCCCCTAAATTTTTCGCTCACCTCGAACATCTTTAATCCTGGAAGGATTTTCCAACCAACCCCTCCGTCGGAAAAATAATAATAAACCAATTGCGATCGCCATCATCGCTGCTACACACAACCAGAAGCCCCAAGGTGTTTTCAAGCCGGGCATATATTCAAAGTTCATCCCGTACACCCCAGCAATAAAGGTTAATGGCAAGAAAATCCAGGAAAACACCGTTAGCAATTTCATGATTTCGTTCATGCGGTTGCTGAGTGCGGAAAGATATACGTCCATTAATCCCGATGCAAGTTCTCGATAAGTTTCTACCATATCCATAACTTGCACTGCATGATCGTAACAATCTCTGAGATAAATTCTCACCTCCTCACTAATAAGTTCATTACTATCTCTAATCAAAGCATTAATGGCAGTACGCTGAGGCCAGATAGCACGACGTAATTGTAACAATTCTCGTCTAATACGATAAATTTTTTGCAATGTTTTGCGAGTTGGATTGACGATTACTTCCTCCTCTAAATCTTCAATACGTTCCCCATAGTCTTCTAATACGGGGAAAAATCCATCGATGATTGCGTCTATTAGGGCGTAAGCTAAATAATCAGCTCCCTGTTTGCGGATAATACCTTTATTGTGGTGAATTCTCAAGCGTACCGACTCAAAGCAGTCACGACTAGGTTCTTCTTGGACTGTCAGCAGATAATTCTTTCCTAGAATAAAACTTACCTGTTCGCTGTGAAAACCATCGGAATTTTCTGTTGGCATTACCATCCGGGAAATTATCACTAGCTGCTCTTCATAATCTTCTACTTTCGGACGCTCTGGAACATTTACCACGTCTTCTAAAACTAGGGGATGCAGTCCAAACACTTCGCCAATCCCCTGCAAAATATTTGTATTCCCCAAACCGGCAACATCAACCCAAGAAACCGATTCACTATCTAGATAAGCCGCGCAATCTTCTGGGATAATAATCTTTTTAGAAATTACTTTATTTTGATTGTAATCAATTAAGGAAATCTTGGTTTCTGGTGCGTCTCTATCAATATTAAGAGTTCCCGGTATGGTTCCGGGATGGTGATAAAAATCGTCTTCATAAGGTTTGATTAGTTGGGGAGTTGAACGAAATAATTTTCTGATCATGCACTTTCACCTGATTTTATAAGTTGTTTACAAGAACGTTTTCTCAAAATTTTTAGCAGTTTAGAGTATAATATTCTCACTTGAGTAACACAAATATTCAGGAATAGCCGCATGTAATTTTAGCTGCTGTTGCATGATATTTATTAGATAATTTACTTAATTGGCAATTCTGATTATTTCATGCATTTCAATCCAACTAGTTCTTCATCTATTCGTCGTACCATACGTTATCTTGAATGGTTGATTTTAATTGTATATCTATTACTTTTTATATTAAATCGCAGTGAAACGAGTTATTCATATTTACCAATACCTACCTATGTGGCATTTGCTCACCTAATTGTTTTAGCAGGTTTAAGCTTTATATTTCCGATTAATCGCTGAGGGGGTATAAACCAATACGGTTCAGTCAAGGTTGCCATTTGATTGATCAATCGATCTATATTTCATTTTGTGGGAAAACCAAGAATTGGGAGAAGTTGGGGGGAAGATTTTCTTCCCCCAAACTGAGTCCTTCGGACACGCTGCGCGAACGGTG